>NZ_CP020880.1:2444334-3055417 GCF_002157855.1 Sutcliffiella horikoshii
TTTCGGATTTGCAATTGTTGCAGATGTGCAAATGAACGTCGGGTTGCTTCCGTAAAATTTACAAATCCGTTTCAACCTTCTAATCACATTAGCTACATGACTTCCAAACACCCCTCTGTACGTGTGCAATTCGTCTATTACGATATATTCTAGATTTTCAAAAAGAGAAACCCATTTTGTATGGTGTGGAAGGATGGCAGAATGAAGCATATCGGGATTAGTGATAACGACATGCCCTGCTTTTCTTACCTTTTGCCTGATGGTAGGTGCCGTGTCGCCATCATATGTATAACTGTTGATCGGCACACCCATTTGAGTAATAATTTCGTTCAATTCACTCTTTTGATCTTGCGCAAGTGCTTTTGTAGGAAACAGGTACAGTGCTCGCGCATCATTGTTTTGCACAATTTTCTGTAGGACCGGCAAGTTATAGCACAAGGTTTTTCCTGAAGCTGTGGGAGTGACAGCCACAAAATGCTTTTTATTGGTTGCAGCATCAAACGCTGCTGCTTGATGGGTATATAAAGAGTTGATCCCTCTTTCAGTCAAGGACTTCAACAAACGTTCATCTATTTGAGCAGGAAACGGAACAGTTTGTGCTTCTTTTGGTGGAACTGTTTCCCAATGTACGATATTTTTTGCTATTGATTCCTCACTTTTCATCCAATCAATAACTTCATATATTGTTTTTCTCCATTTCATTACAACTCACCTCATTGTCTATTCTCTATTTTAGCGAATAAGCGTTCGGTTAGTAAAGTGCAAAAAGAAAAACCAAGCACACATAATGTACTTGGTTTTTCTTTTGACTATATTTACATCTTCTGATTTTGACTGTAATTATTGATGACTGCTAGCACTTTGGTGGATTGTGTCATGCTGCTATGGCATAGAGGACATGTCGGGATGTCACTTTCGCTGTTCTTGAAGTTATCTCTCATCCAACCATTGCAATCCTCAGATTCACACACCCATACTTTCGTTTCTTCGGTAACGATTTCTTCTACTTCTCTTCTTCCAAAAGCCATAGTACCACTCTC
This sequence comes from Sutcliffiella horikoshii, assembly GCF_002157855.1. NCBI lineage: Bacteria > Bacillati > Bacillota > Bacilli > Caryophanales > Bacillaceae > Sutcliffiella > Sutcliffiella horikoshii. The sequence goes on from NZ_CP020880.1 coordinate 2,445,375, forward strand.
CTATCTTTTGAGGTGGGGCGCAGTTTATCCTCACTAATATACTCTTAGTATGCCAATATACGAGGAAAAAATAAGAAAAAAATAAAAAAACCATCCTCGTCATACAATCTCTTCCAATATATTATAGCATAAATTCAAGGGAATTGCATTTTTCTCCATGATTAATAAGTTGCAAAATCCGCAATAAAAAGACATAAAAAACATAGTAACCCACCTAAGCCCAACTTAATATAGTAATGATAAAGAGCAAGAAAGGAGCCACACCATGAAAGACGAACAGGATAAGCTTTCTAATAAGAAAGTCCCTCAAAATAATATTATGACATCAATTGATGCATTTTTCACAAGCTCCCCGATTAAAGGGATGCTTCAGCAAATGGATAATTTTTTCGGTCATGCATTCACAGAAGCTTCCTTGCCAGTGGAAACAAGAGAAACAACAGGAGAATTTATCGTCATCTGTAAGCTCCCTGGGATTAAAAAGGAACAAATTACAATAGAAACTTTTGATCGTTACTTAACCATCGGAGTAAAAAATGAAGAAAAGCTCGAAACAATCGATGAATCAAGTTCTTATATTAGCAACAGCTATACCATGAAACACCAAAAACGGACTATACCCGTTCCAGCATATGTAAAATTGAATGCGCTTCAAGCAAATTACCGAGACGGTCTACTCCAAATCCGCATACCAAAGAAAAACATCAAGCAAATCAAGATTGATGACTGAAAAGTATAAGAAGAACCGAAAGAAAACGCTATGTCCTATTAAACCTTAGTTTTTTAGTAATCGTCGCTGTTCCTTTCCGCAAATGGCTTCGCTTTCCGCGGGACGGTGCTTGAGCCTCCTCACTTCGTTGGAGGCCACTGAAAAAGTTCTTAATTTTAGATATTGTTAAGACACCGCTTTTGATTTCCGCAAATGGCTTCGCTTTCCGCGGGGCGACCTTGAGCCTTCTCACTTCGTTGCGGGGTCTCAACAATGTCGCTTCTTCCCCCGCTGGAGTCTACGCCATTTGCTCCATTCAAAAGATAAAAATTGAATGTACAATTCGTACTTAATTAAGCAGAAGAATGTTTAAATTACAACTTTCTTCTGCTTTTTTGTTTTATAATATTTTTATAAAAAGTTTTAGGTGGTATCCAAATGATTTCTAATCAAGAGTCCTTTAACCTTAGCCCATTCTCAGCGATATATGATATCGTAGTCCCCAAAAATAATATGCTTCGTCAAATAAATGAACTAGTAGATTTCTCTTTTATTCTTGATGAACTAAAAACAAAATACTGTTTGGATAATGGTCGTAACGCTATCCCGCCTATTCGTATGTTCAAATACTTGTTGTTAAAATCTATTTATGATTTGTCAGATGTTGATGTTGTTGATCGATCCCAATACGATATGTCATTTAAGTATTTTCTCGAGATGGCTCCAGAAGATCGTGTCATTGATTCAAGTTCATTAACGAAATTTCGAAAGCTCCGTCTTAAAGACGTGGGATTATTAGATATGCTTATAGAGAAGACAGTTGAGATTGCATTAGAAAAAGGAATCATAAAAACCAATACCATAATAATAGATGCCACCCATTCAAAAGCTCGATACAATCAAAAGTCCGCGACTGAATTTCTACAAGAAAAATCAAAAAATGTGAGAAGAGCTATTTACCAGATAGACGAATCGTTAAAATCAAAGTTACCACAGAAGACGACATCTAATGATGTCGAAGAGGAATTAGCTTATTGCCGTAAAGTGATTGATACGGTAGATGAAATCCCGCAAGTTGCTTCTATACCAGCAGTTAGGGAGAAGTTAAATATACTGAAAGAAGTTGTGGAAGATTACACAGAACAAATAAGTTATTCCAATGATCCAGATGCTCGCAAGGGACATAAAACTGCTGACTCCTCTTTTTTCGGATTTAAAACTCATATCGCAATAAGTGAAGAACGTATTATTACAGCTGCAGTTATTACAACAGGTGAAAAAAGTGATGGGAAATACCTTCCTGAATTAATTGAGAAAACCGTAAAAGCTGGGATGGAAGTTGATACAGCCATTGGAGATACCGCTTACTCAGAAAAAAATAATATCTCCTACACAAAAGAGAATAATATAGCACTCATCTCTAAATTAAATCCTGTTATTCAAGGGACTCGTACAAAAGAGGATGAATTTGAGTTTAATAAGGATGCAGGCATGTATGTATGTAGGGCGGGACACCTGGCATTTAAGTTAAGACGACAAGGCAAGAAAAATGTGGCGAAAAACCGACGTGAAACCTATTACTTTGATATCGAAAAGTGTAAGGTCTGTCCTTTCAAAGAAGGTTGTTATACAGAAGGTGCAAAAAGTAGAACATACTCTATTACTATAAAATCAACAGAACATAAAGAGCAGGAGGAATTTCAAAATACCGAAGGTTTTAAAGAAAAGGCGAAATCCAGATATAAGATTGAAGCGAAAAACAGTGAACTAAAGCATAGACACGGGTATGATACAGCCTCCTCCGCGGGTCTATTAGGTATGGAGGTACAAGGTGCCACAGCGATATTCGCTGTCAACCTAAAGAGAATACTAAAACTAATAAATGAAAAATAGTAAAGTACAACGTTTATAGGGCAACTTTTTATCCTTTTCGGAGAAAAAGTTGCCCCTTTTTTTGTGAATCTCATTTCTGAATGTTTTTCATTCAAAAATAATTATAGTTTTTCAGTGGCCTCCTTCGTTGCGGGGTCTCAACCTACCGTTACTCCCCCGCTGGAGTCTTCGTCATTTGCTCCAATCCACAGCTGAAAATAACTTAAACGAAACGTTAATGTTTTTTTCAGTTAAAACATTTAGAGTGCTTTTCATAAACCTTTTATTGAATGAAGCCACCTTGTTGATTGTAGTGGAAGGCGCGCAGACGCCCGCGGGAGGAAGGGACAGGTGAGACCCCACAGGCGCAGCCGAGGAGGCTCACGGACCGCCCGCAGGCAAGCGAAGCGCCTGGAACGGAAATCAACCGTTAGATAGAATTTTTAATTCTTCTAGCATTAAAAAGCAGTCACCACTGGGAGTGACTGCTTTTGCTTTAGTTTTTATGTGATTTTGATCCGTACTTCGCATTCTCTTCAGGAGTTGAATCCATTTGGATGCTTGCGAGCTCCTTAGACACTTCTTGCTGATGCTGATTAGAAGGATATTTGTTCTTACGCTCTCTATTATCATTTCTATTTGTCATCATAACGCCTCCAAAAAATATAATTCCCTACCTTTATAGCTTGGATGGAATCATCATTTTTATGATTGGAAATAAAAGTCCAAATCCAAAATTACATAAAACCTTCTCCGGCACACATGATAAACAATAGGAGGTGTAAAAGATGAGCAAACAATATAAAAAAGTGTATGCAAGTCCATCCACTTCGCCATCACTTGTGATAAAAACGAATCTTGATAAAGAGCAGAAAGAGGAAAATCCATATTACAGCTCCTCTCTTAACCATCAGGAAGAAGAAAAATTGGACAACTACTTTTTTGAACAAGATCCAAAAGGCGATTACCATAAGTAATGTTAGGAGAGATCTTCTCTCTCCTTTCTCTTCAAATTGGGAGAGATGAAAGTAACACATGGTTTTACATATATCAAAATAAGATGCCCTCAATAGGAAGGCATCTCATTTATGCTTTAAATGTGGCCGCAAGACCTTTAAACATATTGTTAAGTTGGTTTACCGTATTCATCATTTGACCTGCAGTGTCCATCATTTTTTTCATATCAACATTGCCGTCCTGCCCTTTAAACTGATTCATGAAGGAATTCACTTGGGATGTTTGAGGTTTCGCTGATTGCCCCTGTGTTGGATATGGATTCATGAATGGCATGCTCATTTGATTTGGCATGACGTTACCCGCCGGCCCTCCAGCCTGTTGTGGTAATCCTTGAGGATAGCCGTTTTGACCCAATCCACCAAACGGCATGCCTTGAGCAAAACCGTTCTGTCCCATACCTCCCATCGGCATAGTTTGTGGGAAAGCATTTTGACTCATATTATTCATCATGTTAAAAGGAAAAGCAGAATTTTGCATCCCATTCCCTGAAAACGGCATTGTATTCATATAGTCGGGAAGCATGCCTTGTTGATTCATCCAGCCTCCATTCATTACCTGTTGCGGATACATCCCTTGCATGGATCCAACGCCTGAATTAGGCAATAAATTATTTAAAAAAGGAAGCTGACTTAACATATTCAAATTCCTAGTATGTGATAAATGTCTAGGCCTTGCATACATTCTCCTAAACATTCAAATCCCTCCTCTTTTCTAGCTATATATAACGTATGAAAAAAACTAGGAAAGGTGCCTACTCCACTTTCCTAAACAAGCGTTTTAAGCTCTTGCCACAATACTCCATTTTTGTCCCAATTTGTCGGAAGTTTCATTATTTCAAAAACAAGAAAAATTTATTTTGCATGCTATGATGGAACTAACTTCAAAGGGGGGATTGGATTGGTACTTGAAGAGTTGCGTCATAAATTTTTAAGTTGTAAAACCTATGAACCAATGGAGCATAATGAATTAATGGATTTTGCCAGACAGCTGTACCTTCGAGGAGAATTAACGATTGGTCAGTTCCGCAATCTTATTCGTGAGCTCGAGTCAAAGGGTGCTGTACCGCCAAACACGTTTGAAGACATTTTAGAAGTAACATAATAAGCAGTACTTTCAGGAGACCTTAATGGGTCTCTTTTTTTATGTCAACAGTACAGATAATTAAGTAATGATAAGAGCGATTGCGTGGAAAGCTAAGAAGGAGAAAAAGGAGGGATATAGATGAGTCGCGGTAAAAACTTTAACCATAAGAAAAAAGGCCACGAACCTACCATTGGTGCACAGCCAGCTGAAAAAAAGGTCTTCGAAAAAGTGGAATACGCAATTGAGCCTGTCGCAACTGCTGAAGAACGCCCTGTAACAAACAAAGCAGAAAAAGACCGTTAAACATGAAAAGCCTGATCTTCCATTGATCAGGCTTCTTTAAATAATCTAGATATTTTTGGATATTGCATCATTCAAAACATAGCGAATAGATTGAAGCATACCTTTGAACCGTTTTTCGCGTGTGTCCGGGTAAAAACATTGCACTGCAACCATATTTATATTTTCAACCGTGCTATCTATCTGTTGAACGTGTATATATTTAGGTTTATCTGACAGTATCCAGTTTTTAACTCTGCTCTCCCATTTCTCGACAGTCGCAAATACACCATCAGCATACGGCTTAACTGTTTGAAAAAAATCAGGTTCTTGGTTACTAACTTTGGCTGCCATAAAGTTTTCTTCTATCCGATCCAATTCCACTAAGAGCTGATTTGTTAATTCTTTTACACTTTTATCATTGCCAGACATTTCTCTTCACCTCTAGCAATACATTACCACATGTTCTTATACAGAGTAAGCACTTTGCCGAAAGTCAATTGATTTTGGAGAGTGAATTTTCAACAACCGTTGTTCACCCATCACTTTTTCCACTTCATCTAGCGTGACGTGCAGCCGTTTAATCTGATGTTTCATGACTTCTTCCATCTCTTCTCGCTCTATTTTAAGTGAATTTGACATTGTCTCTTCCAATACATCCATTTGAAGCATCATTTCATTGAACAAGTCCGCAATCTCATTTCTTGAAACAATTACATTGGACATACAAATCCCCTCCATACTTTGTTAGTTTATATTTTCTGCATTCATCCTCTACTCCCTTCCTGTGCGACAAAACTAGAAGCAATTCGCCAAAGAAAGTGTTTATTTGCAAAACACCTTCCATTTTTCGCATGATTGATTGCCTAATTGTAAAAAATAAGAAGGTAAAAAATACAGTAATAGGAGGTACCGTAATGTCTAAACAAAAGAAAAATCAACAACAACGTAAAAATCAAGTAGAAAGCGCACCAGGCCAGGAAGATAAAAAATTAAAAGGGCCAAACCGCCCTTCTACTTGATCTCAACCATCACAAAAAACAGCTCCTTTTACGGGGCTGTTTATTTGCTATAGCCATTTTTTTAAAGCAATTAAGCTATGCATCTGATGCTGTTTGTGTAAAAACCACTTCGTAATTTCTATTTCATCGGTATCTGTTTTCGCAGGCATTTCCCTCCATTTAGAAAGATGTCTTGCCTGCTTAAAAACCCAGTCGTCTTGGAGGATAGGCTGATGGGGAATAACGGGATAAGCCGCCCTAAGAAATGGTGTTTCTCGAAATAGCCCTTTATGTAGATACTGCTCATAATCATACCTCGCCCCTGTATGTTCTGTGTTCTGCGAAAAGTTCACAAAGGAGTCCGAAAAATCCGGGTCAAATAAAAGATTTGCCAATCTCTTCCCCAATTCAATTCTATTATGGAGCTTTTGAAATCCATGAACAGAATATCCATACATCTTCCCCTTAAGTGTTGGAAAAATGACACAACTGAAATGACCAAGATCTTGAAAGGTATATACACTTGTTCCAAAAACTTTTCTTTTTAGTTTTTTGTTATGCAGAACCGGTTCTTGGATTAGATTTTGTTCATTAATAATAAGGGATGTCATTAACCTTGTCATATCCCTTCTTTCCCAAAAACATTGCCATTCTGCTTCCATAAAACAGGAAACATGAAACTCTTTTAGTAAATGAAATAAAGGTTTGTTATATCTCTTGGACAACTCATAGACTAATAATTGTGGGTACGCATCCTGAAAGATCATCCAATTTGCTAATTCATAGGTGATAAATATCGGGTATCTTTTTCGCCATTCTAATGCAAGCTTGAACCATTTCCCCTCCAAATCCGTCATATTCCAGCCAGCATTGCGGGATACCATGCTGGCCAAAAAGGCCCACCGAATTTCTTTGTTTCTATCATAATAACCTGCATAGGCTTTTGTCCTAGAAATATTGTCAGCATTGTATTTTGCTGTATTTTTTCTGATAGTAGTGATAAAATTATTCTCTTGAAAGGAGTACTTGTATTTCAATCTTCTTTCTCGTATTTCCGAATAGAGAGTTACATGTTTCACGTACATATTCTTCTCCTTTCAAACAAAAAGTGACAAAGGTTACAAAAAGATGACGTTTTTTTCTAATATAAGATTAGTTTTAGTCTAGAGGGGGAAATTTATGACTATACGATACCCAAATGGTAAAGTATTTCAGGCAAGTAGCAATTCGCCTTCCAAAAAGACTGGTCCAACATTGTATGGTAACAGAGGGATGAGTTTAGAAGATGATCTTCATGATTCCAATATGTATTACCTCCACCAAGGAATTGCTGTTGTCCATAAAAAGCCGACACCAATCCAGATTGTCGATGTGCATTATCCTAAAAGAAGTGCCGCTGTCATTAAAGAAGCATACTTTAAACAAGCCTCGACTACAGACTTTAATGGAGTATACAAAGGAAGGTATATTGATTTTGAGGCAAAGGAAACGAAAAATAAAACTTCCTTCCCTCTCCAAAACTTTCATGAACATCAAATTCAACATATGCGGCAAGTAGTGAAACAAAATGGAATCTGTTTCGTCATATTAATGTTCAGTCTTTTTAATGAAGTCTATCTGCTACCGGCCGATAAATTATTTCATTATTGGGACAGGAAAGAATCCGGTGAAAGAAAGTCTATTACAAAACAAGAAGTCGAACGCGATGGCTACTTGATCCCTCAAGGTTATCAGCCGAGAATCGATTACATCAAAATAATAGACACTTATTATTAACAGCTCCGGAATAACTGTATGTGTGAAGAAAGGCAGGTCTGAAACATGACTGAAAAGTATCAATCTAGAGAACAGAGACGACAAGCTATGCAAGAAGAACGCAGTGCAAAATCCGGCACGAAAAAGAAAGGTCCTAAGAAAGGCTTATTCAAAAAAATATTCTTATCTGCACTTATTATCGGTATTGTAGGATTATTAACAGGTATAGGTACCTTCGCTTACTATGTTCAGAGCACGCCACCGCTGGATGAGACATTACTAAAAGTCCCTGTTCCTTCCAAAGTATATGGGATGGATGGAGAGCTGGCTGCTGAAATAGGCGGGCATGAAGCTCGGGAGTATGTAGAATCAGATGAAATCCCTGACCTCGTAAAAGATGCCTTCTTGGCTACAGAGGATGTACGTTTTTACGAGCATAATGGAGTAGATTACAGACGTTTAGCTGGAGCGGTATTGGCAAACGTTACAAGAGGCTTCGGTGCTGAAGGTGGAAGTACCATTACTCAGCAGTTAGTAAAATTATCATTTTTATCAACTGATAAAACCTTAAAGAGAAAAGCGCAGGAATTCTATTTGGCTTATCAACTAGAATCCCGTTTTACAAAAGATGAAATTTTGGAAATGTACTTAAATCGTATTTATTTTTCAAATTATGCATATGGAATTTCCAATGCTGCAATGAATTATTATGGGAAATCTCTTGATGAGTTAGAACTGCATGAAGCAGCGATGCTTGCAGGACTCCCACAAAGTCCTAACAACTATAACCCTGTCACAAATCCTGAAAATGCTGAGCAACGACGTAACATCGTCTTAACTCTTATGGTGAAGCATGGAAAGATCACAGAGGAAGAAGCAGATGAAGCAAGAGCCATTCCAGTAGACTCCACTTTGACAGACGATGTGGAGAAAACGAATTACTCTAATAAGTACAACGCTTTTATTGATCGAGTAATTGAAGAAATATCTGATCAATTAGGCGATGTGGATCCTCAGGCAGACGGGCTAGAGATTTACACAACTCTAGATGTGAATGCACAAGAACAAGTGGAATATATCTTATCCGATGAAAGTGGTATTCCACATCTAGAAAATGAAGATTATCAAGCAGGTATTGCATTGATTGATACCCAAAGTGGAGAAATTCGCGCCATTGGCGGCGGTAGAAACCATATGAAGACAGGTACCAATTATGCAACAGATATACGAGTTCAACCAGCGTCAGCGATTAAGCCGATACTTGACTATGCGCCTGCAATTGAATTTTTGGATTGGTCCACTTACCATCAAATTAATGATGAACCTTACAGTTATTCTTCTGGAACTGAGATTAATAACTGGGACAACAAGCATAAAGGTTACCTAAGTATGCGACAACATCTGGCAGATTCCCGTAACATCCCTGCATTAAAAGCTCTGCAAGAAGTTGGTTTGGATAGAGCAAGGGACTTTGCTGTGAAACTGGGCATACCACTAGAAGAAGAAATAAACGAAGCATATGCAATCGGTGGATTTTCTAATGGTATCTCCCCTCTTCAAATGGCTGGAGCATACAGTTCATTTGGTAGCGGCGGAGTATATACTGAACCATTCGCTGTGACGAAAGTCGTCTTCCAAGATGGTACTAGTGTAAACCTTAATAAAGAGTCAGAAGTTGTAATGAAGGATTCCACTGCTTTCATGATTACAGATATGCTTAAAACATCTGTACGAAGCGGATTAGCCAATGCTGCAAATGTACCTGGATTAAATATCGCAGGGAAATCAGGAACCACTAACTTCGCTGAGGATACCATTTCAGAATATGGAATACCTGAAGGCGGGGTTCCAAGCACCTGGTTTGCTGGGTATACACCAACATATACTGCAACGGTATGGACAGGATTCAGAAGAACAGGAACAGATAATTATCTGCGACCAATTAACGGTTCAAATCAAGACCAGTATCTATCAAGGATTATCTTTAAACAATTAATGGAGAATATATCCACGACAAGCGAAGACAAATCAGACTTCCCTGTTCCTAACAGTGTTGTCCGTGTTCCAATTGAAAAAGGATCAAATCCTCCATTAAAAGCAAGTGAGTTTACACCTTCAGATCAGATTACGAATGAATATTTCATAAAGGGAACAGAGCCAACAAAGGTTTCAAAAGAATATGATAAGCTACCTACTCCAACTGGTTTCACAGCCCAATATGATGAGGAAGCTAATGTTATTAATCTAAACTGGAAGTATCCTGAAGACCGCTTAGAAGGCGTAACATTTACTATTAATGTAGCTGTTAATGAAGGGTCTCCTCAACCTCTGACAGAAACAAAAGATCTTGGTTTGGTTGTGGAATCACCTGATCCTGGGGCTACCTTCACCTTTGAGGTTGTAGCAGTACAGGATGAAAACAATGAAAATAAAAGTGACGCAGCAACACAGACGATAACGATTCCTGAAGCGGTCGAAGAGGATGATGAAAGTATCATTCCAGAGATTCCTGGTGACGGCGAAGAAGAGCCTCCAGGCGATGGCGAAGAACCTCCGGGTGACGGCGAAGAACCTCCGGGTGATGGCGAAGAGCCTCCAGGCGAAGGCGAAGAGCCTCCAGGCGATGGCGAAGAACCTCCAGGTGACGGCGAAGAACCTCCGGGTGATGGCGAAGAGCCTCCAGGTGACGACGAAGAATCTGATGATGCAGATACACAGAGCAACACAAATCGAAATGGACAACGTGATGATTCAGAAGATGACGATTAACACAAAAAGGGCTACCGTCGCAGGTAGCCCTTTTTGTATACTTTTTTTATTTTTGCTCTAGTGCCTTCATTTTGTAAAAAAGCTTGGCGCTTTCTGTGTAAAGCTGTTGAAGCTGAATAAACGCATGATACATCTCAGGTTTTTTAATGACAAACTCCAACCTCTCATCCACATTTATCGGCTTCCAATTCAACTTCTGCGATTCTTTTTTCCAATCCGTTAAACTTCTTACAGGTTGACCATTTATCCAGAACAACAATTGCAGGTACCAAGCGATTGGAAGAATGATTTGTTCCCTTGCTTCCTTTCGATTCCTACCTTCATGGAGATTATTTAAATGCGTTTCTTTTTCTTTCCATCTATTGAGGATAAGCGGTATCGAGTCACTTGTCATCTCCCAAGGCAATTGATGTGGCGCTGCTCCTTGATAGTATGCAATATCATATTTAAATGGCATTTCAACGGTATCTTCTATTCTAAAGTTCTTTATGGAAATGGTGTCTTGATCCGAATAAAAATGGGGATGGAGAAAGGCTTCTGGTATCTTCATTAGCCCACCTTCTTCTTCATTCTCTTCTTACCTTCCCTGCACATTTCAAGTAACGGACAGCTTTCACATTGAGGGTTCTGAGCTTTGCAATGATATCTTCCGAAGAAAATTAGTCGATGATGCGTATCAGACCACTTCTCTTTTGGTATTTTTCTCATTAAAGTTTTTTCTACTTCTAAAACGCTATCTTTCCATTTGCAGATGCCCAATCGTTTACTCACTCGTTCTACATGAGTATCAACAGCAATAGCCGGAACCCCAAAGGCAACGGATACAACCACATTGGCCGTTTTTCTGCCTACACCTGGCAACTTGACGAGTTCATCCCTCTCTTTAGGAACTTGTCCATTATATTCTTCCAAAAGGAGTTGGCATAAGGCCCTAATGTTTTTTGCTTTATTTCGATAAAGGCCAATAGAGCGGATATCCTGCTGTAATTCCTCTAGTGTAACTTCAAGATAATCCTCAGGTTTTTGATACTTTTCAAACAGGTTCTTTGTAACCTTATTAACTAGTGCATCTGTACATTGAGCGGACAGCGCAACAGCAATTACTAGTTCGAAAGGATTCTTATGATTTAATTCACAATGTGCATCAGGAAACATTTCCCCCATCACATCTACTACTTCTTTTATTTGTTTAAGATTTAACATTCCATATGTCCTGCCTTTCCGAAATTGATAGAAAAAGGAACACGCAATTCCACATTACGCGTCCCCTTTTGTTAATCAAGCCAGTTATAAAATGGAACAGTTGAATTGCTTGATTTATTTTGCGGTATAGGTGTTGGCTTTTGTTGATTTTTACGGAACTTCTTACCATAATCGTTGGCTTGATTGATTGTTTTAATTCCATTCTTTTTCCATTCAAAAAGAATCCTATCAATATAACGGAAATTCAACTTACCAGAAATAACAGCTTCTCTTAAGGCAGCTTTAATAATGGTTGGATCATGATGATCTTGGTCCATCCACATATTCAGAGACTCACACTCAAACGGTGATAAAGGTCTTCCAAATTCCTGCTCAAACACTGTATAGAGATTCATTTCTTGTTGTTGATTCATGGATTGTGTGGTTTGCTTGTTTTGGTCCATCATATAGGTAATCATCTTTTCCCAAAGGGGTTGGAGTGAATAGCGTTCGTATTTGATGGAGTATTCATCCATTTCATCACTAATGGATACATACCCTTTTTGAAGTAGATGACGCAAGATTTCCATACATTCTGATGGGTCAATTGTCATCTTATCTGCGATTTCCATAGGGGTTGGAAAAATAATTCCACTTTCCACGAAAGAATGTACATGTAGAAGAAGGATAAACTCTTTTTCATTTAACCCTAGATTTACGTAATTGTTCAACAAATATTTAGGAACGGACAGGTTGCCCTCTTCCATGAATTGAATAAATTGCTCTTTTTTCATCTGAGACACCTCTCCGATAAGTATAACAAATTTCTAGTGATTCTTCATAGGTAATATATTTCAATCTGTTGATGGATATTTAATGTTTTTTGAATTACAGGGACAATTCAGATGCAGGTATAACTCTAGCTGAGTTCCAAAAGACCTTTCCCGCCCGTGATTGGGCCAACTGGTGTCTTCATTCCACTTCTCAAGACCTTTCTCAGCTGTGATTAGCGCTACTGATGTCTTCATTCACCATCTCAAGACCTCTCTCAGCCGTGATTGGGCCAACTGGTGTCTTCATTCCACTTCTCAAGACCTCTCTCAGCTGTGATTGGGCCAACTGGCGTCTTCATTCCACTTCTCAAGACCTCACTCAGCTGTGATTGGGCCAACAGATGTCTTCATTCCACTTCTCAAGACCTCTCTCAGCCATGATTGGGCCAACTGGTGTCTTCATTCCACTTCTCAAGACCTCTCTCAGCTGTGATTAGCGCTACTGATGTCTTCATTCACCATCTCAAGACCTCTCTCAGCCCAGTAAGGTTCTACTCCAGGTCTTATTCCACTTCGAAGTCTTGAGACGAAACTTTCCTTACAAAAAAGTTCATAAAAACAGTCACCCGTCTTCAAAGCGGGTGACCATTGTTTTTATTATGGATATAGACGGTTTAGTAATCTTGGGAATGGAATTGCTTCACGAACGTGCTCTGTTCCGCTGATCCATGCTACCGTACGCTCAAGGCCTAGTCCAAAGCCGGAATGAGGCACAGATCCGTATTGGCGAAGCTCTAAGTACCACTTGTATGCATCAGACTCCAAGTTATGCTCTTCTAAGCGTTGTTTTAGCAGGTCATAGTCATGAATACGTTCAGATCCACCGATGATTTCTCCGTACCCTTCAGGTGCGATAAGGTCTGCACATAAAACGACATCGTCGCGTTCAGGATGTGGCTGCATGTAGAATGGTTTGATTCCTGTAGGGTAATGAGTAATGAAAACAGGCATATCATAGCTTTCAGCGATTGCTGTTTCATGAGGTGCACCGAAATCATCGCCCCACTGGATATCATCGAAGCCTTTTTCATTTAAGAATTTAATGGCATCATCGTAAGAGATTCTTGGGAATGGAGATTGGATTTTTTCAAGCTTTGAAACATCTCTATCCAGAATTCCTAATTCCAATTTGCAGTTTTTCACAACTGATTGAACGATGAAAGAAACATATTGCTCTTGAACGACCAGGTTGTCTTCGAACTCATAGAACGCCATCTCAGGCTCAATCATCCAGAACTCAATTAAGTGACGTCTCGTTTTAGATTTTTCCGCACGGAATGTCGGTCCAAATGAGAATACTTTACCAAGCGCCATCGCTGCAGCTTCCATGTAAAGTTGTCCACTTTGAGAAAGGTATGCATCTTCGTCAAAGTATTTTGTTGCAAACAGTTCAGATGTTCCTTCAGGAGCACTGCCTGTTAATATTGGAGGATCTACTTTAGAGAACCCATTATCGTTAAAGAATTCGTAAGTCGCACGAATTACTTCATTTCTGATTTTCATGATGGCATGTTGTTTTTTTGAACGCAACCATAAATGGCGGTTGTCCATTAAGAATTCTGTTCCATGATTTTTTGGAGTGATCGGGTAATCAACCGCTTCATGAATCACTTCTACTCCTGTTACACCAAGTTCGTAACCAAATGGGGATCTTTCGTCCTCGCGCACGATTCCTGTTACGTAAACAGAAGTTTCTTGCGTGACAGATTTTGCTGCTTGGAAAACAGACTCCTCTACTTCCGCTTTTACGACTACTCCTTGGATAAACCCTGAACCGTCACGTAATTGTAGGAATGCAATTTTCCCGCTTGATCTTTTGTTGGCAATCCAAGCACCGATAGTTACTTCTTCTCCAACATGTTTATGTACTTCAATTATTGTTGTTTTCACTACTTAATTCCCTCCAGCATTGTTCTTGCAATATATTTACACTTTTATGTACATATCCTCTATTATACAAGCCTGTAATATGGTAAGCAAACAATTTTCCATACATTCTGCATAAAAGGAAGGCTAAGTAAAATTACTTAGCCGCCACCTTTGCCATATAGTTTGCAATACGTTCTACAGCACTTTCCAATAAGTCGAGACTTGTTGCATAAGAAAGACGCACATAATCATCCGCTCCAAATCCAGAACCAGGGACAAGTGCCACTTTTTCTTCTTCCAGCAAAGCTTTTACAAAACTGTCTACATCGTTAAAGCCAGCCATTTTTGCCGCTTCAATCGCTTTAGGGAAAAGGTAGAAAGCTCCTTGTGGTTTTAGGCAATGGAAACCAGGAATTTGATTTAGTTTTTCAAAAATAATGTTTAATCTCACTTCAAAAGCTTGACGCATTACTTCAACATCATCTTGCGTTCCTTGATACGCAGCAATCGTTGCATATTGGGAGATGGATGTAGGGTTGGATGTACTATGACTTGCTAAATTCGTCATCGCGCTGATGATGGTCTGATTCCCTACAGCATATCCAATTCTCCATCCTGTCATAGAGTGAGATTTAGATACCCCGTTAATGATGACTGTTTGCTCTTTTAGTTCTGGAGAAAGTTGAGCGATAGATACGTGCTTGTTTCCATCGTATAAAAGCTTTTCATAAATTTCATCCGATACGATTAGAATATTATGTTCTAGACATACTTTCCCTAACTCTTCTAGTTCCTCCCTCGTGTAAACCATGCCTGTTGGGTTACTTGGAGAATTCAATACGACTGCTTTTGTTTTTGGAGTAATAGTTGCTTTAAGTTGCTCAGCAGTAATCTTAAATTGATTTTCTTCCTTGCCTTCTACATAAACTGGTACTCCTTCAGCAAGTTTTACTTGTTCTGGATAGCTAACCCAATAAGGAGTAGGAATGATCACTTCGTCTCCTTCATCAAGGATAACTTGGAAAAGTGTGTAAAGAGCGTGCTTAGCACCGATGCAGACAATTACTTCGGATGGTTTGTAAGTCAATTCTTGATCTCGCTCGAGTTTATTGATAATTTCTTTTTTCAAGGCAGGAAGTCCGCCTGATGGCGTGTATTTAGTAAATCCTTTATCCATCGCCTCTTTTGCAGCGTCCATAATATGTACTGGCGTATTGAAATCAGGTTCACCTGCTCCTAAACCAATGACATCATGACCTGCGTCTTTAAGTTCTTTTGCTTTGGCCGTAATTTCCAAAGTTGTGGATGGTGTTAATGTTGATACCCTTTTGGCTAATTTCATTTTTACTTCCTCCCGCTACCATTAAAAGATTATTCGTTGAAAGTATTCTCCGTTTTCGAATTTCACGTAATACAGATTATATTGATCATTGCTGTCTTTAAATTTAATTTCCCACAATGGTGTGTTTTTCTCCATCGCAAGGGAGATGGAAATAATCTCTTTCGGTTCCCTGTCTGTTTGAAGATAGTTCAAAACTTCTTCTTTTGGGATGCCGTCTTTCATCTTCATTGTATGGACGATTTC
The DNA here is from genome assembly GCF_002157855.1 of Sutcliffiella horikoshii. Classification (NCBI taxonomy): domain Bacteria; kingdom Bacillati; phylum Bacillota; class Bacilli; order Caryophanales; family Bacillaceae; genus Sutcliffiella; species Sutcliffiella horikoshii. The sequence continues at coordinate 2,461,329 of NZ_CP020880.1, forward strand.
CTTGCTTTCTTTCACCCACACAACAAGCTCTTCTTTTTCGCTATCTGTTCCTTGTACGATAACATAGGAGTTTGTTCCATTGTATGCCGCTACTTCTTCCACTGATTGTAGCTCTGCCCCTTTTTGGGCAACTGCCACCCCTTTTTCAATCTCATCTTTAACTGGTGACATGGCTGTTTGATATATAGAGATAAATTGCCACAAAATGATGATGGCAATCATGATAATGCTAAAAATTACCCACTTTTTCATTTCATCACTTCTTTATGTACGATATATTGTAAAAACTGCTTTTTCTTTATCTTCCTGGTCTAAAGCCAAGCCAAACATAAGGTTTTCTCGCTTTAATGTTCTGTTTAAAGTATCCACGATTTTATACAAATCGGATGAGTTTTCCACTGTCACAGTTGACAAAACCTCAATTTTACTTTCCATCCCAAAATCCTCCTGCGTTTAAACAATTTTTGTTACTTATACTGACCTGAATTGCTGGTTAGAATATAAGTACTGAATCACCTATAGTGTTCAAACACATTATAACAGTTTCTATTCAGTTAAGTACATTGATGTACGTGAAAGTATAAAATTTGCTTCTATCCCACACCAACTTGATGGGTGAATCTTTCTAATATGGAAGATTCACTCCTTTTTTAGTTATGGTTTCATATACGCCGCAGTTGATTTCCGCAAAAGGCTTCGCTTTCCGCAGGGCGACCTTGAGCCTCCTCACAACGCTTCAGGGGTCTCAACAATGTCGCTACTCCCCCGCTGGAGTCTTCGCCTCTTGCTCCAATCTACTGCTTTAGACAAGTTTAAATTTAGATTAGTTTATATTATTCATGATGGCAAAGAAGGAGTCTTTTTTTACTATGGCGTTTGGGATGTCTTGTAGAAAGGTGTTACCGTATCTTTTTTCCACCACTCGCTTGTCAAAGATAAATATCTCTTTAGGTCCTTCTGCTTCTAAAAAGCGACCTATCATTGCTTTGAATCTTAGGACTGCTATTGGTAATGATACATCTGTGAACGAATTGCGGCCCTGGCTTTCGACTGTGGCAATTTTTGCAGCCATCACCGGTTCATCCATTGATTTAAATGGTAGTCGCATGACAACGAGTGTGTCGATCTTTTCCTCTTGAAGGTTAACTTCTTCTAAAAAACCGTTTGTAACGAACAATATGGCCTTTTCAAAATTGGAAGCCGCTTTTAGTATTTTCTGCTTTCCTCCTGACAAGCTACTTTGACTGACCACTACTGTTCCTTCTGCATTTGGCATAGATTTGATTGCTTGGTACACAGAGGTCAACATCTCAAGGGAAGAAAAGGTAACAAGTATTCTGCCGCCTCTATCTTCCAAAAGCTCTAAAAGTTGCATGGCAGCGATCTCGTTGAATGCTTCATTTTTTCCTCTTGTAATTGCCGGCATGTCTGTCGGAATAAATACGCCGGGGTAATTCGTTTCTTTATTTTCAACAGTTATGGTCTTTGGATAGAAGTCTGTAAGTCCTAACTCCTCAAGCATATAATCAAAATTCTTGTCCACACTTAACGCTGGTGAAATAAACAGTATACTGCTTTTTTGCTGATAGAACTTTTCAGCAAGACTATGGGAAACATCAAGTGGCTGCTCATAGATGGTAACCGAATTCTTTGCCCCTTTTGTATGGACATCAAACCATGTCAATCCATGTTTCTCAACACTGAATAATAGGGCGTGAAAAGTGTCCCTCATTTGCTTCAATGCTGTCGACTCGGCTTCTTTCTCCAATGATAACAACACTTCAGTCAATTTCATATAAAGCCTTTGGGCAGCTTCTAGAACTGCATACCACCCTGGTGATTTTTCCTTTAACACATCAAATCTGTATATTACCCTTGATTGACCTTTCTTTGTTCTCAAAAGGGAGTAGCTTCGTATCAACCGGAAAGCCTCGTCCAGCTCTTCTTTTGCCTGTTGGACAACTGTTGTTTCCTTTAGTCTCGATAAGGCAAAATATAAATCCAGATAGCTGATTTCTTTCCCAAGGAACCTGCTTACACTTTGTTGAAACAGACTGGCATCTTCTACAAGAAAATGTTCTAGTTGCATAAATGCTTCAGGACTCCAAATTTCTTTTGCAAGAAACATGTGATTAGTAAAGATGATGGAGGCACGTTTTACCCTATTCTTTGCTCTTGAATAAAAACAAAGATCATCCTGTGACTCGCCTGTGGATTCTCCGTAAGAACAGTTAATGGAGTCCCAAAGCAATTTCCCCCCAGAAGATAGGGAAAGCTCTTCCATATCTCCTGTTTCGGTTTCTGTTAACCAAACGAGAATTTGCGCCTTTGTTAAAACAGCATCATAGTTATCATCCGCTTCTGCTAGCACTGACACTAATCTTGACAAGCTTAGATAGTAATACTTCCCTTTTATTTCTGATAGGAGAAATGCTGCTTGTTTATTTAGAAGTAGAACTTGCTTTTCGAGCTCCCGTTTTGATTCTTTCGATGCAGAACTGACTACTACCTGTTTATTGTTCTCAAGAGCAAAAGCTAATGCACCAAGTGTATGCATTTTTTGGGAAGTTGTAATTTCCAGTAAGCCGTGTTGCCTCGCATCTAGAAGGGCAGTTAATTCTTTATCAAAGTGATTTAACAAACCCTTTACTTCGGTTAGCATCTCACTTTTGGCTTTTCCAAGTACTTCTATAGATTCTAACGGAACTTTTCTAACAGCTAGCTTTTCATCGTAAAGAACATGGTTAAGAGAAGAGGACACTCCCTTTTCTTGAAACAAGAGGTGAATATCACTCTTCATCGTATGTAAGAATGTATGTAACTGATTGATGGTAATGGAAGGAAGAGTCTTGATCTTCTCCAAAAGTTTCAGAAAAATGATAGCTGTAGCTTCCGCATCACTGTCTGCTCTATGTGGATTATCATGGTTCAATTCATAAAAAACCGATAAATCCGTTAGTTTATAGCTCTTCTGGGTAGGTAGTAAAATTCTTGCAAGTTCCACTGTATCAAATGTATTCCCTGAAAAAGTTGGATGACCGCTTGTTTTCAGTTCATGTTGTAAAAAAGAAAGGTCAAAAGGTACATTGTGAGCCACTAATGATGATCCTTTTAGCATCTCACATAGCATAGGAGCAATTTGTGCAAATGTTGGTGCCCGACCGACCATATCCTGATTAATATTGGTTAGTTGTTCAATAAAAGGCGGAATGGTACATTGAGGGTTTACAAAACTTGCAAAGCGCTCGACTATTTCACCATCTTCTATTAAAACAGCGCCAACTTGTATTATTTTGTCATTTTTCTTGGGAGTATTCCCTGTCGTTTCCAAGTCAAGAACGACAAATCGCTGTTTCATTTTTTAATCCACCTCATTACATCTGTTCAACATATATAAAAGGTACCATAGAGATCATCTGAAAAAAATATGTATTTTTATTTTTCCCATGTTTAAATAGAAAAACCCCCTGTTTTGAGGGGGATATCTATATATCAGTTGATTTTCGTGCCTTCCACTGCAATCAACAGGTTGTTGCATTTATTTATAACATTACGGTCGCGGCTGGTTCTGTGCCCAGCATTTCTATGATTTCGTTGTATTCGTTCATGACCGCGACTTTCGGTTGATGGTCTTTAACTTTTTCCTCCGCCATCATTGCATAGGATATGACGATGATGACATCTCCTTCTTGCACGAGTCTTGCGGCCGCACCGTTTAGGCAAAAGTCTTTTCCGCCTCTTTTACCAGGTATAATATATGTTTCAAACCGGGCGCCGTTATTATTGTTTACAATTTGTACTTTTTCGTTTGCAGCCATACCTACTGCATCGAGAATGTCCTCGTCAATGGTAATACTGCCTACATAATTCAAATTAGATTCTGTTACCCTAGCTCGATGTATTTTTGCATTCATTAGTGTACGAAACAATTTCTATTCCCCCTTAGAGTATGAAAAAACAATGTTGTCTATCAGCCTTGCCTTTGAAAATTTAACTGCTATAGCAATAATGATGCTCTCTTCTTCCTTTACCTTCTTCAGTTCTTGAAGGGTAGGGTATGCGTAGATCTCCACATATTCCGCTTTGTATCCTGTATGAAGGAGAATATATTCCTCCATTTCTTGTTTTACGGTGTGTACTTCCATTCCCACTTCCAACTGTAACTTACCGAGTGCAAGTGCTTTAAATAGGTATGGAGCTTTTGTTCTCTCCTCTTGGTTTAAATACACATTACGGGAGCTTTTGGCAAGGCCGTCTTCTTCCCGGACTGTCCCCACTCTGACCAAGTCAATAGGTAGATGATAATCATTTATTAAACCATCAATCACTGCAACTTGTTGTGCATCTTTCATGCCGAAATATGCTGTATCTGGTGTGACAATCTGGAACAGTTTCATGACTACGGTCGCTACTCCGTCAAAGTGACCTGGACGATGTTTACCGCAAAGTACGTCCACTCGCTGTTCCACTTTTATAATGGTTGTTCGATTTTCTTGATACATCTCTTCTACTGTAGGGTAAAAAAGATAATCCACTCCACGTAATGCTGCAATCTCTTCATCTCGTTCAAAATCACGTGGATAGGCGTCTAAATCTTCATTAGGTCCAAATTGCAAAGGATTTACAAAAATACTTAACACGACGATGTCATTGTTTTCGCGAGCTTCTTTTAGTAGAGTCTGATGTCCTTCATGAAGATAACCCATCGTCGGAACGAAACCGACCTTTTTACCTTGTTGTTTTTCTATTTTCATGACACGTTGCATGTCAGATATTTGTTTAATGATTTTCACGGTTGTTATCCCCCATATAATCGATGCAGCGTTTCCTCTTTCATCGTAAAACTATGTTCCGGTTTAGGAAAAATGTTTTCTTTCACCTCATGAACATACTGTTGCAGACCATCTTTCATTAGCACTTGCGAATCCACATACGATTGCACAAACTTTGGAACCCGGTCTACTCCGTATTTCACGACATCGTGGTAAACAAGTACCTGTCCGTCAACATCAATTCCTGCACCTATCCCAATCACGGGAATGCTAAGTTGAGCTGCTATATCCTTGGCTAGTTGCATTGGCACACACTCTAATACTAGTGCCATTGCCCCTGCCTCTTCAGCTGTTCTTGCATCTTGGATCATTTTTTTGGCACTTTCCACATCTTTCCCTTGCACTTTGTAGCCGCCAAGGACACCCACTGATTGCGGTGTCAGTCCAAGATGCGCAACCACTGGTATTCCGGCGCTTGTCAAAGAGGAAATAACATGGAACACTTCCCCGCCACCTTCTACTTTCAGCGCATGTGCCCCTGACTCCTGAACAATCCTTTTGGCATTCGTAAGCGTGTTTTCCATGGAAAGATGATAGGACATGAAAGGCATATCTGTTACGACAAATGTTGAAGGTGCTCCGCGTTTTACAGCTTTTGTATGGTGAATCATATCATCCACTGTTACAGGTACCGTAGATTCGTACCCAAGGACTACCATGCCAAGGGAATCTCCCACAAGGATCATGTCGACTCCCGCTTCTTCTGCAAGCTTGGCAGAAGGGTAGTCGTATGCCGTTAACATGGCGATTTTCTCCTTGTTTTTTTTCATTTTTAGAAAGTCCGATGTAGTTTTCATTTTCCGTCCTCCTTTTTAATAAGGAGAGGAAAAGAACCGAAAAAAATCCCTCTTTTGCGCATGCGAAAGAAGGATGTAGTGGATAGCTCAAAAAATCATTCAGTTCAATCCCTCTGTCCCAGTCCTTTGGATCAAGGCAGATATTTGGTTGGTTGTATATATAACTAGAAAAATATGTTGTCAGGTGCAGTTCATTTATAGATACTGCCCAACACCACTATTATAGTGTATGTGATGAAAGAATGCCATCATTTAATCGCTTCCAATTTGTATATCCGCTGAGTGTATATAGTGGACTACTTCTTGGTCATCTTCAAGCATTAACACACCGTCTTCTGTTATGCCTTTTGCTTTCCCTTCGAGGGTTCCTGTAATTGTTCGGGCAATGATTCTTTTCCCTATACTGATAGCATAAGATTCCCACAGTAACTTTATCGGATAAAAACCATGCTGCAAATACTTTTGATACAAGTTTTCAAATTTCATGAGGATGGTTTGGATCAGCTCTGCTCGATTGACCTTTTCCCCTAGTTCGATGGACAAGGATGTTGCAATGGAATGAAGCTCTTCCGGGAATTGTTCCAAAGATTGATTCACATTTATCCCCATGCCGATAATGACAGAATTGATCTTATCTGCTTCTGCCTGCATCTCCGTCAGGATACCGACTGTCTTCTTTTTATTGATCAAAATATCATTAGGCCATTTAATATCCGGACGTAAACCGGTGACTTCTTCAATAGCCTGAGTGATGGCAACTGCTGTCAATAAAGTAAGTTGAGGTGCTTTAGCAGGTGGCAGGTTCGGACGCAAGATCAGACTCATCCAAACACCGGTATATTTCGGAGAGTACCATGCTCTGCTTAGCCTTCCTCTTCCAGATGTCTGTTCCTCTGCCACCACCAAAGTTCCTTCAGGTACACCATCATAGGCTAGTTGGTGGGCAATTTTTTGAGTAGAGGTAACGGAATCTTCAAAATGAATTTTCCGGCCAAGCGTTTCTGTTTTTAACCCTAGAGAGATTTCATTATGAGATATTTTATCGGGAATGGTCTTAATCCGGTATCCTTTTCTTCTTACCGCCTCAAGCTCATAGCCTTCCTGCCTCAAGTCTTCGATATGCTTCCAAACGGCTGTCCTTGAGCACCCTAACTCTTCGCTTATCTTTTGGCCAGAAAGGAAATCACCTTCAATTTCGGTGAACATTTTCAATAATCTCGATCGTATTTCTGTAGCCAATTGTACACCCACTCCTTCAAAGCCGCTCTTTCATTTTTAGTTTCCTCATAAATCAAAGCCATTTCCATGTCTGACAGTATCTCGGAGATCCACTTACCTCGTTTTCCTCCTGCCAGTTCCATCAAGTCATGACCATCAAAAACAATATCTTTCAAACTGTAAATTGGCAGGTTCTCAAATAATTCATATATCTTCTTTTTAGAAGTATCTTCGTCCAAGCCTAGCACAACCATCACTTGATGTGCTTCTAAGGACCGTTCAAGTCCTGCTCTGTATACAAATTCACTCTGCCAGTCCTGGTGCTGGATTTTATCCATAAGCAGTAGATTTTCTGCAACCGACTTAACGATTTTCTTTGGTAGTTTCCAGCTCACTAAGAAATCTTCCACTTCTGCCTTGTCAATCTTCAAACCATATGCCAATACAGTCCAAACGGGAGATCGATTGTTAAGACGATATAGCGGCACATCCCCTAGTTTCAGCAATTGCTCCTTTTTCCCATCTAGTAGGGGGAGGAATGAATGAAGGCCTGTGGCAACCAACAGTTCTAAGCCAAACTTTACTCCTTGTCCAAGAATGAGCTTTTCCATTTCTATCGTCTTTCTTTCAATAGAAACGTTCTCAAGCAATGCATTGTCTGCTTGAATCCCCAAGAAGGTTTCCGCTTCTAAAGAAAAAGACAATTGACTGGCAAAGCGGACAGCCCGAAGCATCCTCAAGGCATCCTCCCTGAATCGGTCCTTTGCCTTACCTACGGTTCGAATAACTTGCCTATTGATGTCTTTCTCTCCATCAAATGGATCGATAATTTTGCCGTGTTTATTCATCGCAATTGCATTCATTGTGAAATCTCTTCGTTTCAAATCTTCCTCTAAGCTCTTTACAAAGATCACTTCATCTGGATGACGATTATCTGTATAGTTTCCATCTGTACGAAACGTTGTCACTTCATAGCTTTCTTGCTCTGTCGTGATGACAATGATTGTTCCATGTTCCGCACCGACATCAACCGTCTTTGGAAAGATGGCTTGTATTTCTTCTGGAGTGGCGGAAGTGGCAATATCGATATCCCCTATCGCTCTGTCCATCAGGGTATCCCGAACAGAGCCTCCCACAAAGTAAGCTTCATGTCCGTTCTCTTCTAAACGCTCTATGATTTCAATTCCTTGTTGGAAGGCTATGTTCATCGTTACTCCCCCGTTTTCATCCCTCGTGCTTAATCAATTGTTTATACATATCTTCATACTGCTCGACTATTCTTTGGGAACTGAAATGCTCTTTTACTCTTGAAATAGCATTTTCAGCAAATTCTTTATGAAGGGCTGCATTATCCAATATTGTTACCGCATTTTTTGCTATATCTTCCACATCTCCAACATCACTTAAGTATCCGGTTACTCCGTCGTCTATCACCTCTGGTATTCCACCAATCTTGGTGCCTACAGAAGGAACGCCGCACGCCATTGCTTCTAATAACACCAGTCCAAAGCTCTCTTTTTCAGATAAAAGAAGCATAAGGTCGCTGATAGAGTATAAGTCCTCAAGGTTTTCTTGCTTTCCTAAAAATAGAACCTTATCTTTCAACCCAAGTTCTTTCACTAGATTACAGACTACTGAAATTTCGGGTCCATCTCCAACAAGAAGCAACTTGGATGGGACCTGCTTTTCAATAAGATGGAATGATTTCACAACATCCTGCACTCTCTTTACCTTCCGGAAATTGGACACATGGATGACAACTTTTTCATCATCAGATATGCCGTATTGTGTTTTTAGGTCTTGCGTATCCTTTTTCGAATATACACGCTCATCAATGAAGTTATAGACAGTCTGAATGGCCTTTTTTGGCTGCAGTAGGTCATATGTCTGTTGTACTAGTGACTCAGATACCGCCGTTACCACATCCGACCCTTCAATTCCGAAGCGAATCATATCGTTTAATGAAGGATCGTACCCTAGAACTGTTATATCTGTCCCATGTAAGGTGGTCACTATTTTCAATTGATCATCTGTCATTTTTTTCGCCAAATAAGCACAAACGGCATGTGGAATCGCATAGTGTACATGCAGAAGGTCTAATTTTTCCCTTTTTGCCACTTCTGCCATTTTGCTTGCTAAGGCCAAGTCATATGGCGGGTATTGGAAGACAGAGTACTGATTCACCTGTACTTCATGATAATAAATATTGCTATACACTTTATTTAATCTAAAAGGCATACTCGAGGAGATGAAGTGAATTTCATGCCCCTTTTCCGCCAAAAGTTTCCCTAATTCCGTTGCAATTACTCCAGATCCCCCTACGGTCGGATAACAGGTAATGCCTATTTTCAATTTCAATTAAATCCCACCTAGTAAATCATAATTTAGGACAAGTGGTCCTTTGGCAAAAAAGCCTTCCGCGTACGTGGAGCCGATTTGCTTGCCATATGCCCGTTCGCGGCTTATGACTGCGTCCACGTATCCATTGGTAAGCGGCGTATCGACTCCATCTTTATCTTTCTCGAATTGACTGGTATAGGCTTGGAGAGCCAATGCTTTTTTGTTTATTTGATCAGATATATCTATGTAAAATTCGGGTTTATTCATCCCATTTATTTGATAAAAATAAAGGTTTTCTGGTTTATGTGCCTTTTGGTTCTTCCCGTCTCCCACCATTCTGACTCCAGAAGAAAAGACTGCTTCTTCCACTAGCTTAGCGCAATTCCCATGGTCAGGATGTCGGTCCTCATGATAAGGCGCAAAGATTATTCGCGGCCTGTAAGTTCGAATAACAGAAATGATCTCGGTTATGTATTCTTCTTTCAGATATAAGCCTCTATCCGGCAGGGAAAGCTGAATAAGTTCATCCAGTTCCAGTATACCTGCGGCCTTGGCTGCTTCCTTCTGGCGTATTTCCACGGTTCCATTGGATGATTTCTCTGCATGAGTCAAATTACAAATACCGATTCTAAAACCTTTTTCTTTTAGCTTGGCAAGGGTCCCTGCCATACCGATTTCTACATCATCGGGGTGTGCCCCAAAAGCCAGGATGTCTAATGGTTCAGTCATGACTTTCCGCCTCTTTACCGTGTACAATTTCTCTCCAGCTAAGTTCTCCTCTTGCAAGGCCATGAATTAAAATCTCCGCGGTTCCCATATTGGTTGCCAGTGGGATGGAATATACGTCACATAAACGAAGCAATGCTGTCACATCCGGTTCATGAGGTTGAGCAGTCAATGGATCACGGAAGAAAATCACCAAATCCATTTTATTTTGGGCTATCATAGCACCAATTTCTTGATCCCCACCAAGTGGTCCGGACTTAAATCTATAAATTGAAAGACCTGTAGCCTCTGCAATTCTAAGGCCGGTTGTACCTGTCGCAAAAATCTCATGCTTTTCCAAGATGGTTTTATAAGCCGTAGCAAATTGTATCATATCCGGTTTTTTCTTATCGTGTGCAATTAATGCTATCTTCATGACAGTTCCCCCGTTACTCGATAATATTTTCCAAGCCGTACACTAACTCTTCCAAATTCATGATTGTTTCCACAGACAATTTGACCCCAGACATGAAGCTTGCACGATTGTAAGAATCATGGCGAATTGTCAAGGATTGTCCTTCTCCCCCAAACATCACTTCTTGGTGTGCTACAAGTCCAGGCAATCTGACACTATGAATGCGAATTCCGTCTTTCGTTTCTGCTCCTCTTGCCCCTTGAATTGTTTCCTCTTCCTCCGGATGGCCTTGGCGTTTTGGCTCACGCGTTTTGGAAATAAGTTCTGCTGTCTTTATCGCTGTACCTGATGGAGCATCCAATTTTCTGTCATGGTGCAATTCCATGATTTCCACGTCTTGAAAATGCTTCGCTGCCATTTGGGCAAATTTCATCATTAAGATAGCTCCTACCGCAAAGTTTGGTGCAATGATGACACCAACTTTTTTGGATGCTGCAAGGTCTTTAAGTTCTTTAAGCTCTTCTTCATTAAAGCCTGTCGTCCCAACTACGGGGCGAATCCCATATTCCACCGCAAGTTTCGTATTAATCTTTCCAATCTCAGGAGTGGTAAGGTCTATGAGTACATCTGCTTCCACTTCTTGAAAACAGGTTCTTGGGTCATAGTAAATTGGGGCATCAATGTTAGGGAACCCTTCTACTTCAGACAGTAGTTTGCCTTCATTCACTCTGTCTAGGCAAGCAACCAACTGAAAGTGTTCTGTGTTATGTATTAAATCTACTGCTTCTTTTCCCATCCGTCCACGTGGGCCCGCAAGAATGATCTTGATGTTTTTCATTATTTCCCTTCCTCCTCAATCCTTGTCCATCTATCTTTATCTCTCGTTTGAAACTTTTCCATCACACGGTCGTGTGCTTCCTGTAAATCTATATTAAGAGAATTGGCGAAGCAGATCATGACAAACAGCATATCACCTAATTCTTCTTCCACCGTATTTTCTTTCTCTGTACTTTTTTTCGGCTTTTCCCCGTAATAGTGATTAACTTCCCTGGACAACTCTCCAAGTTCTTCTGTCATCCTCGCAAGCATCGCTAACGGACTGAAATAACCTTCTTTAAATTGGGAAATATAATTGTCAACTTCCTTTTGCATTTCTTGCATCGTTTTTTCACTCATGCACATGTCACCTCACCCTATCATGTTAGCTAAAACCTTATCATTTGACAAATGATTGAGCTTGATTTATTGAAACACGCAACACCCTCCTGACGATTGTAGTGCAAGGTGTGACACTCCGGCGGGAGGTAGCGGTAGACTTGAGACCCCGCAGGTAAAGCCGAGGAGGCTCAAGCAGAGCCCCGCGGAAAGGGAACACCTGGAACGAAATCGACAGGAAGTGATAGGCAAAACAAATAATAAGCCTAATCCTTTATCTCATTTACTTATCTTCTTCTTGTCTATTATAATAGAGAGGTTGTAAACTATCTAGGTCTTGGAGGTTCATCATGTTAAAAGGCTTGAAAATAAAAAATATTATCTACATACTAATCGGTTCTGCCATTTTCGCATTTGGTCTTGTCAACTTCAACATGCAAAACAATCTAGCAGAAGGCGGCTTTACCGGTATCACACTACTTTTATACTTTCTTTTCCGGTTCGATCCTTCCTATACTAACCTTCTCCTTAACATCCCTATATTTTTCATTGGGTGGAAGCTACTAGGAAGAAATACGTTTTTTTACACACTGATTGGGACGTTCAGCTTGTCTTTATTTTTATGGATATTCCAAAGAGTCCCTTTAATGTTCCCTCCTCTTGAGAATGACTTAACTTTGGCAGCGTTGTTTGCAGGAGTGTTCATCGGGATAGGATTGGGGATTATTTTCCGATACGGAGGAACTACAGGCGGCGTGGACATTATCGCACGGCTTGCGCACAAATATATTGGCTGGAGTATGGGAAAAGCAATGTTCATGTTTGATGCTGTTGTGATTGTGCTTTCATTGATTATGTACTTAACTTACCAGGAAGCGATGTACACACTTGTTGCTGTGTTTGTTGCCGCCCGTGTAATTGATTTTATGCAAGAGGGAGCATATGCGGCTAAAGGGGCAACCATTATTTCTGAAAAGAATGAAGAGATTGCATCCAAAGTACATGAGGAAATGGACCGTGGTGTGACTATATTGCGTGGACAAGGCTCCTTTTCAAAGGTCGAACGCAATGTATTGTATTGTGTTGTTGCCAAAAATGAGCTGGTAAAGTTGAAAAATGTCATCACTTCTGTTGATCCGCATGCGTTTGTTGCGGTCAGTGATGTACATGACGTGCTTGGGGAAGGCTTTACGTTGGATGAGAATAAGAATCCGGTGGAGCGATAATATTAATACATGAGAGGTCTTTGTATGAAGACCTCTCTTCTTCGGATTTCTTGCTTTAGAGGTCTTCATAGTCACATCGAACAAAATAAAGCAGCCTGCTCACACAGGCTGCTTCCAAAATCTATTCCCTACTACCCAAATAAATCAAAATAAACCTCACAAGCTCCGCCACTGCCACAGCAGCAGCTGCCACATAGGTCAATGCCGCGGCATTCAGTACCTTCTTCGTTTCCCGTTCCTCATTATTATTAATGATTCCAAGCGACACCACTTGATCCATCGCCCGGTTGGAAGCGTCGAACTCAACAGGCAGGGTGACCAGCTGAAACAGCACCGCAGCCGCCATAAAGATGATCCCGACAAGAATCAGGTTACTCGCACCGAAGATAATCCCGGCGAAAATCAAGAAAAATGACATATTCGATCCAAGACTTGCAACCGGTACTAACGAATGACGAAACCGTAAAAACGCATAATTCTGATTGTCCTGAATGGCGTGGCCAACTTCGTGAGCAGCAATTGCCGCACCAGCAATGGAATTACCATGATAATTATGGGATGACAATCTGATGGTTTTTGAGCGAGGATCATAATGGTCCGTCAAATGACCCCTGGTCTCTTCCACCCTCACATCGTGAATTCCGTTATCATGTAATATTCTCCTAGCAACCTCTGCCCCCGGCATTCCGGATGAGGAAGCGACTTTAGAATACCTTTTATATGCGTTTTTCACTCTTGACTGCGCCCATAATGGGACAATCAGTAAAAATGCAAAGTAGATTAGATACATTCCCAATCCCATTAGTAAGTCCCTCCTTAGCTTCATATCACATAGCTAAATGTAGTCTTCCTATTAGGATTATTTTATTTGCTTTATTTTATCCCTGTCAATCTTTAAGCTTTTTCCTCATCTCGAGCTTTTTTGCCCCAAGGTATTTACGGAAGGCGACATAGGACAATGTTAATAAAATAAAGCTCCCTGTTGAAATCATGACCCATAAGAACGACGGATCTGTTTCGTCTTCTTTAAGCTCTTTAAAAAGTGCTTTAAGATCGGCTTCAATAACCTGCATATCATCAAATTCCTCTGAATGAGATAGCAAAGCCTCCCTGTTTTTATCCAAATAATCAATATGGGCATCGACTTTTTGTATATGCTCTGGCTTAACATCCATCCTAACACTAGGATGAATCATATCGTATTCCAATAACAGTCTTCGATATAATGCTTCATACGTATCACTGTCCCTGGTATCAACAGAATCCTTCAATTGTTGAAATGTCATGATAAGAGGATCTTCCATCTCCACCCACATCGGCTGGTGCTCGGATGTCATGGCATCTACTGCCAAACGGAGTCTAATGATTGCCCTAACTTTTTCTTCATGTGGAAGAAGTGTGTCACTGAGGGAGGCCATTGATTGTTGATGAACCACAGAAATAATCCTTACTTCATCAGGGGGAATCTGCTGGTTCGTTACCATCAGCTTAGTAAATTCATCAGAAAAAATATCCAGCAGGTTGTGTGCTTCTACATATCTTTCCGTTTTTACAAGCTGTAGAGCATCATCCATTATAAAGTTCAGGGCAAAGGGCTCCAAAGTTTCATGAGAGTGTGCTTTTATACCTGTCGGGAAAATAAGTAAAAATAATAGTATGGCTACTATAAGTTTTTTTGCTTTCATCGCTTGTCCCTCCCATATTCTCTACTACATGTTATGAGAGGGTGGACAAGGTTAGAACATTAATCCATGCTCAGCTTCATTCTACTTTTTCGTAAAGAGAAATAATACGCGACGCCAATGGAAAATATACTTAACCAAAAAGTGAAATAGCCAATCTGAGGCAAATATTTCATCAAGCTTCCGTACCAAGGCATCATTTTAAATACATAGTCTATAACATCATTATGTAAAGTCCAAATTCCTGCGGCAACAAGATGCCATAGTCTGAAACGATAATACGGACTATACAGCACTCCTTGCACAGCCATCGCTCCATGGGAAACAATCAGCATATATCCCTCTATCGGCAAATAGCCAGTTTCCATGAGCGTTAATATATTCATCACTACAGCCCATATTCCATACTTCACTAGCGTAATAATCGCTAACGCCTCAAACAGCTTGAAATTCCTTTTTAAAATAAAACCTGCTAAGACAAAACAGAAAAAGAGGCTTGCCGTAGGACTATCTGGGACAAAAATAAGAAAGATAGCTGGAGTTTCTGCTAATTGATAGCCATACCATATGTACCCATAGATGGTGCCAAGAACGTTAATGATTAGCACCAGCCATAGCATTACCGGCGTCTTTAATAAATGTATAAACCAAGTTAACATCATGTTTCCTCACTTTTTTTATTGATGTTTCCATTATACAAAAAAGCTGGCTAAATTAGCCAGCTTCATTGTTATTCTGCTTCTGCAGCTTTTTCATTCATTTCAACTAAGTAGTCACCTAGGATTTTAAGTTCTTCGTCTGAACCTTTGAAAATCCCAGCTCCCATATCACCTTGACCTTCTACTGCAATCTTCTGATAATCTTCAGATGCATAGTCAGGGTTGTCTAATAAGGATGGAGCTACACCAGGGCTACCTTGCAAGTTGTTAGCATGGCAAGAAAGACAGGTGTTTTCTTGAAGAATCAAGTAACCTTCTGCATTCTCATCAATTTCAACCGCAAGTTCGTCTCTAATCTCACCTTGTTCTGCCGCAGCTTCCCAGTCATGAGAATCTACAGACTGCCAAGTTAAGAAGAAGATTGAAGCAATACCAAGTAGCATAAGACCAGTTGCGATTGGACGCTTACTTGGGCGACGCTCAGGACCACGGTCTAAGAACGGAGCAAGTAGCAATGCACCAAACGCAAGACCAGGCATAATCATTGCACCAATAACCGTGTATGGTCCAGCTGCATAACGATATTTAAGTAGTTCGTATAAGAATAAAAAGTACCAGTCTGGTAACGGGATATACGCAGTATCAGTAGGATCTGCGATACGCTCTAATGGTGATTGGTGAGCGACAGTCAGGCATAGGAATGCGATTAGGAAAACCGCACCAACCATCCATTCTTTTAGCAAGAAGTTTGGCCAGAATGCTTCCGTTTTACCAGGAAACTCGGAATAGTCTTTTGGAATATTAGGTTTGCGTACTGCCGGGACACGCGAGTCACCAACAAACTTCATACCTTTTCCTCTATGCATATAGGTTCCCCTCCTTTGTTATCAAAAATAATGAATCTTATAGCGGTCCAGAAATACCTTGCTTACGAATCATGACAAAGTGAGCACCCATCAAGCCGAATAGAGCTGCAGGTAAGAAGAATACATGAATCGCAAAGAAACGAGTCAGTGTTTGCGCACCAACAATTTCAGGATGTCCAGCAAGTAACGTTTTCACCATATCTCCTATTAAAGGAGTTGCAGCGGCGATCTCTAACCCTACTTTTGTAGCAAATAATGCTTTCATATCCCAAGGTAATAGGTAACCTGTAAAACCAAGACCTAACATGATGAAGAAGATAAGTACTCCTACCACCCAGTTAAGTTCACGTGGTTTTTTATATGCACCTTGGAAGAAAACACGTAGTGTATGTAAAAACATCATTACGATAACTAAACTCGCTCCCCAGTGGTGCATACCGCGTACGATTTGACCGAACGCAACTTCATTTTGTAAGTAATAAACGGATTCCCACGCATTTTTAATGTCTGGAACATAGTACATAGTCAGGAACATACCTGATAGTACTTGGATAACTGTTACGAAGAACGTCAATCCACCAAAGCAATAAACGAATGCGGAGAAGTGATGTGCTGGGTTTACGTGCTCAGGTACCTCGTGGTCCGCAATATCGCGCCACATCGGCGTAATATCTAATCGTTCGTCAACCCAGTCATAAATCTTATTTAACAATTATTACGCCTCCCCTTTAGGTTTTGCGCTACCTAGATATACTTTTCCATCTTCCACTTTATGTTCGTAAACATCTAGTGGAGCAAGTGGAGGTGTATTAGGTACGTTGTCACCATTTTTTTCATACAAGCCATAGTGGCATGGACAGAAGAATCTATTAGGATTCGCTTCATCAGAAGCCCAGTTCACCGTACAGCCAAGATGCTTACATACAGGAGATAATGCAATTACATCTCCGTTTTCGGATTTAAAAATCCAGGCAGATCTTGGTTCTTCAGATTCATACCATGCATCAACTTGATCAATTTTAAAATCAAAACGTTGTGGTTCTGTTGTTAATTCGCTTTCATCACATACAGCGACCATATCTTGATCTGCACCCGCTTTAAGCACAGGATCAATTGCAAAACGAACCATTGGCATCAGCATACCTGCTGCCATGAAACCGCCTACACCAGTAAGGGTATAGTTTAAGAATTGACGTCTAGACACGCGATGGTTTTTCTCACTCATTGTTTTCCCCCCTCTATAGAAAGAACTAAGTCCATACGGACAGTAGATTATAACACATAGAAAACTAGGACATTCTCATGATATATCAATCTTGTCCCAAGGTCAATAATCTCCTGCCTTGAAAAAATGGCAAGGTTGTGACTTATTTTCAATCCTTTTAAAATATTTTTGTTTTTTTATTGCTTTTTTAAAATTGTTTTGCTAGCAGTTTGCCTTTTGGGATATTTTGCACCATTTACTATACTTTTAATCCTGCCATTTTTGAATAAACATCGGTAATAATTGATTCATCTGATCTTGAATGATTTTCTGTTTATATTTATCTTCCATATCTTCTAAAGGAATCGCAGGAAGCCATACAAGCTTTCCTTCTAATTGCTGTTCCTTTTGACTCCAAGAACTGTCAGATGTCATGAGAAATACATGTTTAATATTGTTTTCTTTAATATGTAGAGAAAGATTGTTAAGCTGAGCTACTTTGTTTTCTGCATGATCTGATTCGATATAGCTAAATGGCGGCAACAGGATCACTCTTCCTTTAAACTGCCTTTCCAATTCGTAACTTAATATGTGTATGTATTCTCCGTGAGAGGCAATCGTTTTAATGTTGTCCCCAAAACTAATCGGCATCAGGGGAATGATGACAGTATCTATATATTCTTTTGCTTGAACGTACTGGGAGATATCTTTGCTTGTCCATTTCATGGTTTCGTTTCACTCTTTCTTTGAGGGATTTGGTGTGTTTCTTTAAATATAAGTTTTGAAGTGGTAGAGGTCAAATGTTTAGGGAGAACTCACCTATTTTTCCACCTGTGAACAAAAAATCACTTGTGTATTAGCACATGAGTTTCATCATTGACCATTTGAATGAAATTTTTTGTCATTGCTGTCTTCAAAATGGTGATGAGAACCTCTCTTCTCTTTTTTCCTCCTCACTCACGTCTTCATGCCTACCATGAGGACCTCTCTTTTCCTTTTTTCTCGTCACTGAGGTCTTCATAATGAACTGCCCCCTGTCAAGTAGACACTCGAAATAATAAAACAAGACTAAGCGGTCTTAGCCCTGTATTCTAAAGGGCTAAGACCGTTTAAACGTTTTTGATAGCGGTCATGATTATAAAAATGAATGTACTCATCAATCGCCTCTTCAAGATCGTCGAACGTTTCATATTTCTCCAAATAATACTTCTCGCATTTCAATGTCCCCCAAAAAGACTCTATTGGACCATTATCAATACATCGTCCAACTCGGGACATACTATGAGTCATCTTTGCTGTATCAATTTTTCTTTTGAATTCAAGGTGGGTATATTGAAATCCTCGATCACTATGTAAAAGCGGCTGTTCACCATTCAACATGGCAGTTGCTTGATCCAAGGTTTTAAACACTAGCTGATTGTTATTTTTAAGTCCTAACACATAACTAATAATAGCCCCATCATATAAATCTCGAATGGCACTCAAATAAGCCTTTGTAGCCTTACCGAACTTAAACTCCGTAACGTCCGTCACCCACTTTTCATTTGGCTTTTCCGCTTGGAATTCCCGGTTTAACAAGTTTTGGGCAATATGATTAGGGGTCGCTTTTTTGTAACGGCTCTTTTTTCTTCGAATAATGCTTTGAATGCCTAAAACACGCATTAATCTATAGATACGTTTATGGTTATAAGCTTTTCCTAACTTTCGATTCAAAGTAATGGCCACTCTACGATATCCATAAATCCCCTTCACTTTTTGGAATATAGTAGAAATCTCTTTCATTAACTTTTCACTTTCCCGTTCACGTTTTGAAGGCTCGCGCTTCAACCATTTGTAATAGGCAGACCGGGCAATCTCCGCAATGTCACAGAGCATCACGATAGAAAATCCTTCTTCCTGTTCCAGTTCCTGAATAGCTAAATATTTCTCCTCATGGCGTACCTGACTTATTTTTGCCTCCTTTCGATCTCCTCTAACTTTTTTAGAAATGCGTTCTCAGCTCGCAATCGTTCATTTTCCCTTTCTAGCCTATGCATCTCTCGTTGTATTTTCTGTTCATGAGAAAGTTCCACTTCTTCCTTTTTCCTCCCACGTTTATCTCGGAGGGCTTCTTCGCCACCATTCTCATACTTTTTAACCCATTGATACACTTGTTGGTAAGAGACCTGGAAGGTCTCAGCTGCCTTATGGAAATCCATGCCGTTCTCTAGATAATAGTGCACAATCTCTATTCGTTCATTTAAGGTAGTTTTTCTTTTGTTAGTCATAGTGAATTTCCTTCCTTTTGAAGTATCCTTTAACTCTCTATGGCTATTATAATTCTTAATCCACTTTTGGAGGACAGATTTACTTGATATTTCATACTTCCTAACAAGTTCTTTTTGAGAATACCCACCGTTAAGGTATTCATGGACTACCTTCAGCTTATATTCCTTCGAATACGCTTTTGAGGTAGGGTGTAAACCTTTCTCCCCCAGACTTTCATATCTATCGATCCAATTATATATAGTGGATGGACTAACATTATTTATATGGCCTAAATCTGTAATAGTGTGCGTGCGATTTTCCCAGGCTCTTATGACATTGATTTTGACATCGAAAGAGTTAGCTTTTTTTGACATAATAAATACTCCCCTTAGCAGAAACAGATTTTTAGTTTTTTATCTGTCTACTTAAAAGGGAGCATATCATAACGACGATGAAGACTTCTCTTCTCCTTTTTCCTTCTCACTCACGTCTTCATAACGAATATGAGGACCTCTCTTCCCGTGTTTCCACCTGACTCACGTCTTCATAACGACGATGAGGACTTCTCTTCTCCTTTTTCCTCCTCACTCATGTCTTCAACCTAACAATCAAGAATAACCCTGAAGACTATTCTAATATTTTTCCATCATTAAAAAACCCCCAACACTTATGTTGGAGGTGAAGAATTCTATAATCTTTTCAACTGACCTGTAAGTTTACGAAACGCCTCTTCATCTTGCCGGTCCAACGCTTCATCAATTAATTTCAACAGCTTCTCTTTTTGAAAGGTGTAAATGGATTCTTCTAGCATCCTTTCTGCTAAGATCCGATCCTTTTCATTGATTTGGGGCTGTTTAGGCATAAACGGATTATCTTCAAGCACCGCAGCGTATTGTGGGGAATGATAGACTGACCGGAAATTTAATTGTATATAAATATCCTCATCACGATTAAGCCTGATGTCATGGAAGGATTTTTCGGCGTCCGTCGTCATGACATTTTCCTTATAGAATCTGAATGGAACTTCTTCTACACAATGGGTTGACATGATAATTCCCCGTGGACAGAACTGGGCTTGCTCGACAAAGTGAACTTTCTTCATCAACTGGTCATGACTCATTAAATAGTTTAAAATCCATACACATTCACGTCTTTTTAACTGATAGTTTCCTAAGAACCACCTTATAAAGTCCTTCTTCTCGTTGACAGATACAGGGGTAGCCACAACTATCGTCCCTCCTCTGCGTAGAATATATCCTACTCTTGTAAATTTAAATACAGATCTTGCAATTCTATGTTGGTTGGGTCAAGTTGTATTAGTTTTTCAAAAAGCGGCTTTGCTTCTTCTCGTTTCCCTTCCTCCAATAGGAAGTGTGCATAATCGTAAAGGAAGCTGCTGTCATCTTTAAAAGAAGTATATGCTTGACGGTAATGATTTAATGCATCAGAATATTTTTCGGTTTGTTGATAGGCAACAGCTAGGTCCCAATCATATTGCGGATCTGACTCTCCAAAGTTAATGAGTTCATTTAGGCAGTCTATAACATCTTCATAGCGCTCTTCCTGCAAGAAGATTTTCGTTAAAGTTAAGGCTGCTTCCACATATCCAGGATCGATGGCAATGGCTTCCCTAAGTAACCTTTCTGCCTCTTGTACATTCTGCTGTTTCATTGCCACTTTGGCTCCGTACACTTGCAGTTCTTTGTTATATTCATTAACCGCTAATCCTTCTTTTGCAACACGCAAGCTGTCTTCTAACAATCCTTCGTGTTCATATGCTTTTGCAAGATACAAGTAAAGAGAGGAGTATTCATAATCCATTTCTTTTACCTGATTAAGTTTTTCGATACTCGTCTTGAAATATCCTGCCTGAAAAGCGGTAAATCCGTATTGAAATAATACGTCAATTTTCAACTCTTTCTGCAAAGCCTGGTCGAAATAAGGCATCGCTTCTTCAAATTGACCTGTTGCACTGTAACATTCAGCTAGTCTTTCTTGCAGGGAGAACTCAATCTCACCTGCATGCGGAAGGACTGATTCATAAAATGGAATGGCTTTTTTATAGTCACCTTGAGATAGATACACTTCCCCTAAAGCAAGGCTGATAATTGGTTCATTTGGTGCAAGTTTTTTGGCAGCAAGTAATTTCTGCTCACTGACCTCAAATAGTCCCTGTGCCTGATACAGGTCTGCAAGAAGAAGCAGAGACTGAATATAGACCTCATCATCTTCCGCTATGTTTTCTAATAACCCCATCGCTTCATCTTCTTCATCAAGGTCAATGTGGACTTCAGCCAGTGAAATAATAAGGTCAGACTCATTCGGAAACTGGTATAGGAGGTTTTGGTAAAGTTGTTTGGCGTCTTCAAGCATGCCAAGTTGCTGATAGATCTGGGCAGTTTGAAACAAATCCTCTTCTCCACATTTTGATTCGTTTTCTTTCAGGATAGTAAGACCCTGTTCTATGTCCCCGTTATCTATTAGTTCTAGAGCTTTATCAATTACTGTGTAAGACAAAATACTACTTCCCTTCGTTTTTAAAATCCGAAATCACATCTTCTTCAAATCTTTTCAGAGAGTAAGAAATGGCCTGGAATGGTTACTGTACATTCTTCTCCAAAGCCTGGACGAAATAAAACCTCGTCTCCCGCTTTGATAACCGTTCCTTTTTGAACTGTAACTTCTGGAATATGACTATCATAATCCAGATTTTCAATAGTTTCAATAATATGGCCTTCTGGTGACAAATAGAGATTATAGTCTAATTCTCCACCGACCCTCAAATCTCCTTTAGACGGGTAGATACCAATTTTCATTAATAGATCCAAATCAAGAGGACTCCCTTGTTCTGGACACTCGGTGGCATGTGTTAATTTTTCTTCTTTCATGATTAGTTTCCACTCTTTTTTCTTCTTGTTTTTTTTGGATGGAGAAATGTTTTGCCAGCACGGCAGAAATGTTACCGGAAATTGATACAAGGCATCTTTTATCCACCCCCATGGGACGGAGGAGAGTTCAGTTGTATCATCCATCTGCAAAAAGATAGCAGAAATCTTATAACGCCTGCATTGTCTCACAAAAGAAGGTGTGAGTTTATGGAAGGGAATTCTTACCGCAAAATAATAATCAATCGGACTATTTAATAAGAAAGTTCTCGCTCTCTTCAATGTTTGCAATAATTCTTTTTCACGTTGAACGGTAATAAGAGAAAGAAGGGTTGTACAGCCTTTTTTCAAATAGTTCTCGGTGATGAACTGTTTAAACTGCGGAAACGGCATTTGTTCAAGGTTATCAACCAGCATAACATGTCCGGGTGTCAGCACATAAGAGGAGATATCCATTCTCATGGATCTTGAATTAGCAAAAGAGCTTTCTTTCATGTAATGGATTTTGCTATCTTTCACTAGCAGATTGGTATGGAGGAGTGTTGATTTGTTTTTAACTACATTGGCAGCTTCTATTATATATTCCATAGCATCCCCCTCTTGTAATGTTCTTAAAACAAGCTATGCTTCTGGATGGGAGAATATGCTTTGGATGCGATGTTTTAGGGCATGGAAAAAGTTAGGTTTGCTAGTTGAAGGTCGGGAGTAAGAACTATTAATCAATGTTGCATACCCCCTAGTGGTATCCAACCTCATAATCGGGCGATATTTCGAATTTACGGGCGATTTTCAGCATCATCAGGCGATAATTTCATTTTACGGGCGATTTTTAAGACTAATCGGGCGATAATCTAAATTTACGGGCGAAAATGAAATTTCACAGGCTAAACGAGTCCCCCATCCTTCGGAAAACTAGTGATATACCCCCTCTTAGCCAACCAACGACCCTCAATGTTCAAAGCTACTAAGTACAACAAACTAAAAGTGGCCCATCCCAATGGATGGACCCACTCAACTAAAATTCAACCTCTTCTCAAACTCTCCATATGCTCAAAGAAGCTCGGGTAAGAAACATTGATTGCCTTATCATTTTGAAGAACTGTCTCGCCTTCTGCAATGAGACTCGCAACGGCCCCCATCATACCGATACGGTGATCCCCGTAGCTATCAAGCGTGCAGCCATGCAACCTTATTTTTCCCTTGATAATCATTCCGTCCTCTGTTGCCTCAATGTCTGCCCCAAGCTTTTTCAGCTCATTAACAACCGTATCAATGCGGTTAGTTTCCTTCACCTTCAGCTCTTCTGCATCCTTGATTACCGTTGTTCCTTCAGCCTGGGTAGCCATCAAAGCGATGATAGGCACTTCATCAATCAGCCGTGGGATGATATCTCCGCCAATTTCAACACCTTTAAGATCAGAAGACTCAACGGTAATATCGGCATAAGGTTCCGGTCCATCCTCTATCACATTAGAGTAGGAAAGACTTGCCCCCATATTTTTCAACACCTCTAAAATCCCAGTACGAGTAGGATTCAACCCTACCCTCTCCAGTGTGATTCTACTACCGGGCACAATCGCACCAGCCACCAGGAAAAACGCTGCAGAAGAAATATCTCCAGGAACAACAATATGCAGATCGGACACCAGCTTCTGCCCACCAACCAAGCTTACCTTTCCGCCTTCCTCTTCTTTTACTTCCACACCAAACGCACGAAGCATTCTTTCTGTATGATCCCTGGATTTAAACGGTTCACTAACAGAGGTTACTCCTTCAGCCTGCAAACCCGCCAACAGAATGGCAGACTTCACTTGGGCGCTTGCGACAGGTGACACGTAATCAAGACCACGTAAGCCGCCTCCTTGAATAGAGATCGGCGTGAAATTGCCATCTTGGTTCCCTTGTATTCTTGCCCCCATATCACGTAATGGAACCGTCACCCGTTTCATTGGTCGTTTGGCGATAGACTCGTCCCCTATCAAGACAGAGTGTATTGGCAAACCGGAGAGGATCCCCATCATCAGTCGCGCTGTTGTTCCGGAATTCCCGACATCCAATATTTCTGATGACTCTCGAAGTCCCTTCAATCCGTTTCCATATACCGTCACATTGGAGCCATTCTGTTCTATCTTCACTCCAAGCTTGGAGAAACAACTGATTGTACTTAGGCAGTCATCACCTGGGAGGAAATTCTCCACTGTCGTTTTGCCTTTCGCCATAGACCCAAACATGACAGAACGATGGGAAATAGATTTATCTCCAGGGATTTGAATGGTTCCTTTTAATCCACTTGCGGTACCTGTAAGTTTTTTCATTTTCACTCTCTCCTAACTAGACAATATAGGTTTCATACATGGTGTGTTTGCGTAGGCAATCTTCAGCAGATTGGCGATCTTCTTCAGATTGGAAGCTTAGTCTCAGCACTCCATAAATTTCTTCTCTTGTTTCCATGATTCGGATATTGGTAATGCTTATGTTTTCTTGTGCAAGTATACCGGTAATTTCAGAAATGATACCAGGATAGTCAGGCACATCTACATATAAATCGTAAAATGAGGGAATGGCTCCCTTGGACTTTACGGGCAGGCCGTCACGGAATTCCTTAGCCTTGCTAAAATACTCTAGCAAAAAAGCTTCGTTATCCTGTGACAAATGATCCCTCACCACTTCCATTTGCTCCATCCATTGATCTAAAAGTGTTAAGATAGTGGCTTTATTATGTATTAAAATGTCTTTCCACATGGTTGGGTTACTTGAGGCGATCCTTGTGATATCCCTAAATCCGCCAGCTGCGAGTCTTGAGACAAACGGATTAGTAGACTGCATGTCCTCCGCCTGATGAACAAGACCTGCTGCGACCACATGAGGAAAATGACTGATGACTCCGGCAACCAGATCATGTTCTTTAGCAGACATGGTGATAAAGTTCGCCTTTGTTCCGGCAAGCCACATTTTGGTTAAGGCCACTTCTTTAGGATTTGCATCCTCTTTGAATGGAGTAAGTACATAAAAAGCATTTTCAAAAAGGTGGCTTTTGGCAGCAATCACCCCGCTTTTATGGGAACCTGCCATGGGATGTCCCCCTATGAATGTAACATTATCCTGGGGGAAAAGGGTAGCGGCTAAAGTTGTAATGCTATTTTTCGTACTTCCTACATCGGTAATCACAACTTGTGGTTTCGAAAATGTAATCCCGCTTAAATGTTTTAACACTTCATTTGCCTGCATGACAGGTACAGAAATGACAATAAAATCTGCATCCCTTGCTTCTGCATCATAGTTTTCACAAAAATCGTCGATAACTTTTAACGACTTTGCTAATTTTGCCTGTTGTACATGAATATCGTATCCCATTATATAGGCATTTGGATGTTCTTTTTTTATCGCAAGGGCTATGGACCCTCCGATCAGCCCTAGTCCGATCACCAACACTTTCCCGTTCACTACACTTCACCGCCTGATGTCTTTATATATGTAAATAGAGAGGATATCTCCTCTCTATCAAATAGCTTGCTTCATTTTATATTCTTTCAAGTAAGAGATGATTTCTGCGTTTTGATCTTTTGTTCCGACTGTAATACGTAAACAAGTCGGATAACCTAAAGCTTTTCCTGAGCGGACAATATACCCTTTTTTCATTAAGTATTGAAACAATACATCGGAGTCAGTCTGAAAGTCTATTAAGATGAAGTTCCCTTCAGAAGGATAATAAGCAAGCTTCATTTCATCGCAGAATGCGTAATATTGCTCTAAACCTTCTTTATTTTTTGATACACAATCTTTAATAAAAGATTGGTCTCCTACTGCAGCCTTTGCAGCGACTTGAGCCAGGGAGTTCGTGTTAAAAGGTTCCCTTGCCGGTTCGATGAGACGAATAAGCTTTTCATTCGCAATTCCATATCCGATTCGAAAACTTGCAAGGCCGTAAGCTTTCGAGAATGTACGGGTAATCATAAGGTTTGGGTAGTCTTTTAACAGATTCACCGTTACAGGATAGTCCTCTGATGTGACATACTCCTTGTATGCTTCATCCACAACAACTAAAGTGCTGCTAGGGACTTTCTTAATAAATTCTAGAAGCAACTCTTCCTTGATATACGTTCCTGTAGGGTTATTCGGACTGCATAACCAAACGATCGCTGTATTCTCATCAATGGAGTTAAGCATTTCGTCAAGCTGGTGATAACCATCTTTTAATGGAATTTCTCGAACTTCTGCCCCTTCTATAATGGCGTTGTGCTTGTATTGTGGGAATGAAGGAGTTGGCATAACAGTATTTTTCCCAGGTTTTAATAGTGCTCGGCAAACAATTTGAATGACCTCATCAGAACCATTTCCGAAAATAAGCTCTTTTTCTCCTACACCAGTTTGAACTGCAAGTACTTCTCGCAAGTCTCTTGCATAACCATCAGGGTATGTTGCGGACTTGCTAAGCTGTGCTATCAATGCCTCTTGTACAGCCGGAGAGCAGCCATAAGGATTCTCGTTGGAAGCGAGTTTCACTATTTTGTCTAACCCTAATTCCCTCTTCACTTCTTCCATTGTTTTACCAGGTTGATATGGGGTTAAGTTAAGCAGTTGTTCTTTAATATCCATCTTCAACAATCACCTTTCTGCTAAAAGTGGAGAAATAAGCTCCTCTATTTGTTCTTTTAATTCATGCAATGTTTTTTCTTCATCAACTTTAAATTGCTTTTCTTTTTGTTCAATCATTTTTATGAGTGCACTCCCCACCACAAAGCCATCACAATATGGTTTTAAGGTTTGTATGTGTTCACTCTCTGAAATTCCGAATCCTACTGCAGTCGGAACGTTGCTTTTCTTTTTCACTTCATCAAGAAAAGCGTATAACTCCTCCGAAAATTCCTTACGCACTCCTGTCACGCCAAGGGATGAGATACAATATAGAAATCCTTGGGCGTGTTCCGTGATCGTATTCATCCGATCTTTAGAAGTTGGGGCAACAAGCGATATATACGTAATAGCATGTTCGCTGCATTTCTCTCGTATGCGCCCACTCTCTTCGTACGGAAGGTCAGGAATAAGGAGCCCATCAACCTGATTTTGCTTCGCTAAAGCGAAAAAGGATTCTTCTCCTAATTGTAACACAGGATTGAAATACGTAAAGAGTATGATCGGAATTTTCAGTCCTCTTCTTCTCATTTCTCCTGCAAGCTCCATGGTGCTCGTTATGGTTGTTTTATGAGCCAAAGCCCGCTTAGAAGCACGTTGTATGACAGGTCCATCGGCTAACGGATCGGAGTACGGGACTCCAAGCTCTAGCACGGATGCGCCCGCTTCTTCTAAAAGGAGGGCCAGCTTTATCGTCAATTCCGGTGTAGGGTCTCCAGACATGATAAATGGAATAAACAGCTTGTCATGTTTTGGTAATCTCTCTAGGTACGTTGTCATTCTACTGTCCCCTCCATTCTATTCATTAATGTATGCACGTCTTTGTCGCCCCGCCCCGATAAACAAACAAGGACCGTTTGATCACTTGGCATCTTTGCCGCTTCTTTATACGCAGTTGCCAGAGCGTGTGCAGACTCGATTGCCGGGATGATGCCTTCTTCCTTTGCAAGTATATGAAGGGCCTCCAATGCTTCCTCATCCGTCACACTTTGGTACTCCACTCTGTTGCTGTCTTTCAAATAGGCATGCTCAGGGCCGATACCTGGGTAATCAAGGCCTGCTGAAATGGAATATGGTTCAATGATCTGGCCGTGCTCATCTTGAATAAGATAAGTCAGCGATCCATGAATGACTCCTTTTGTCCCTTTCGTTAAGGTAGCAGCATGAAGGGGTGTATCGATACCTTTTCCTGCAGCTTCCACACCGATAAGTTTTACTGCATCGTCCACAAATGGCGCAAACATTCCAATTGCATTGGAGCCTCCTCCTACACAGGCTACGATTTTGTCTGGCAAACCGCCTTCTCTTTCTTGGAACTGTCTCTTTGATTCTTCCCCGATCACTCGTTGAAATTCCCTTACCATATATGGATACGGATGGGGACCAACAACCGAGCCAATCATATAAAAATGGTCTTCACAATGCTGCACCCAGTAGCGAATAGCTTCATTGGTGGCATCTTTTAGCGTTTTATTGCCGCTTGTAGCAGGTATTACTTCTGCTCCCAGTAATTTCATACGAAAAACGTTTAGCGCTTGCCGCTCAATGTCCTCTTCCCCCATGAACACCTTGCACTCCAGTCCAAACTTGGCAGCAACCGTTGCGGCTGCTACTCCATGTTGTCCTGCCCCTGTTTCTGCGATAATCTTCTTTTTGCCCAAGCGCTTAGCAAGTAATGCCTGGCCAATGGCGTTATTTATTTTATGTGCGCCAGTATGATTCAGATCTTCTCTCTTTAAGTAAATCTTCGCTCCACCAATACGACTTGAAAGTTTTTCAGCGTATGTCAACGCTGTCGGTCTGCCGGAATACTCCTTCAAATAATAATGATAGTCTTCTAGAAAGTTTGGATCTTTCAATGCCTCTTGTAAGCCTTGTTCTAATTCTTCCAACGGCAGCATCAATGTTTCAGGCACATACTTGCCCCCGAACTCTCCAAATCTACCGAAGCTATCTGGTGTTTGTACGTTTGTCATGTTCCCTCACCATTCTTTCTATCAGATTCATTTTTTCTTCACTTTTAGCAAAATTCTCTTCTATTCCACTTGATAGATCGATTCCTTGTGGAGAAAAGGGTAACAACTCTTGTAAGGTCTCTACATTTATCCCGCCAGCAATCAAATATGGAATATCATTTTCACACGAAACCTTGTCATAAAGCGGGATATGCCCCCAATTGAAGCTTGTTCCCGTCCCACCGTACTGATTGCCGACCTTCTTATCTACCACAAAACCATCTATCGTTCCAAGGAAAGGTTTTAATTTATCTACAGTAGATTCATCTTCATGGTGGATTACTTTCCAGATATCCACATCACTCTCTGCCTTCAAGTCTTTTATAAAAGTCAGGTCCTCATCTCCGTGACACTGAACGACATCGAGCGGAACAGTGCGGATAGCATGAAGGATGAACTCTTTACTTTGATTGACAAAGATTCCTACAAGCCGCTTGTTCCGAGGATGAACAAGCGCTACCCATTGTGCCACCTGATCGGGTGTTACCTGGCGCTTACTCCTCGCAAAAACGAAGCCTAGATAATCTGCGTCGGTCTTTACAGATGCCTCATAATCTTCCAAGCTTTTGTTGCCACAGAATTTCACCTTCGTTTTAAACACGTTCAAGCTCTCCAAATAATCTTCTTACTCCGATCCCTGGGGTTTGGTCTTTCATGAACGCTTCCCCAACCAGCACGGCTTTTGCACCAAACTCTTTTACTTGGCGCAGGTCCTCTGCAGTCAGTATGCCGCTTTCACTCACAAGCAAGGAAGAGCTTGGTATGTGAGCTGAGAGTTCCTTGGTCGTTTGAATATCTGTTTCAAAGGTTGCTAGATTTCTATTATTGACTCCAATGATCTTTGGAGTGATTGTTTGCAGGAGTTGTGACAACCTATCCAGGCTGTGCACTTCCACCAGTACATCTAAGCCTAAATCTGTTGCTTGTTTATATAATGCTGCCAGTTTTTTATCGGTAAGAATTTCCGCTATCAACAAAATCGCATCTGCTCCAATACGGGCACTTTCCTCAACTTGAATCGGATCTATAATAAAATCTTTTCTCAGTACAGGAAGGCTTGTTGTTTCCTTTACCATCATCAAATCGTGTTTTGAACCTTTAAAATAGGTCTGATCTGTGAGGACGGATATCGCATCCACTCCAACTTTTTCATATTCCGCTCCAATATCGATAGGAGCAAAGCTTTCTTTTAAGATCCCCTTTGATGGGGAAGCCTTTTTCATTTCTGCTATCACGCCTATATGACGCTTGGGATTGGCAAGTGCCTCGTA
Source organism: Sutcliffiella horikoshii (assembly GCF_002157855.1). Classification (NCBI taxonomy): domain Bacteria; kingdom Bacillati; phylum Bacillota; class Bacilli; order Caryophanales; family Bacillaceae; genus Sutcliffiella; species Sutcliffiella horikoshii. The sequence continues at coordinate 2,491,478 of NZ_CP020880.1, forward strand.
AAAGGAGTAACGCTGTACCTGTTTCTGGGAAGGAAGCGTTAAATTTTTTACTTCCACCTTTTTCGTCTCGACAATATTAGTTAACATGTTCCGTCACCCCTGCCTTCTTTAGTTGCTGTAATAGTTCGTACGGTTTATTTTCCTCAATTAATTGGAGGGCAAGCTCTACACCCTTATGGATCGTATCGGTAATTCCTGATACATACAGAGCCGCACCAGCATTCAAACAAACGATATTTCGTGCATTTTCATTGCTTTTGTTTTGAAAAATCTGTTTGATAAGATGGGCACTCTGCAAACTGTTACATACCTGAATGTCTTCCAGTCGGCCTCGTTCAAACCCAAAATCCTCTGGAGCTATCGTATAAGAGGATATTTTTCCGTTTTTCACTTCCACCACATGCGTGCTTGCAGTAATCGTAATTTCATCTAACCCATCTTCCCCAGCTACAATCAATACATGTTCGGAGCCGAGCTCATTTAACACTTCTGCCATCTTATATGCATAATCGGCCGAAAACACCCCGATTACTTGTTTTTTACAACGAACAGGATTGGCTAAAGGACCAAGCAGATTAAAGATAGTCCGGAAACCGATTTCCTTTCTAGGAGCGACCGCATGCTTCATTGCCTCGTGATAGATAGGGGCAAATAGAAAGCTCATTCCGTTTACTTGAAGGTTTTCCGTCGCTTCTTCTAATGTTTGTTGGACAGGAAGTTGCAACTGTTCCAACACATCCGCACTACCACTGGAAGAAGAAACTGCCCGATTTCCATGTTTGGCTACTTTTGCCCCGCCGCTTGCCGCCACAATTGCAGAAGCTGTAGAAATATTGAAGGTAGAGGCGCCATCTCCTCCTGTACCGCATGTGTCTATTAAATGAGGGTGCGTATAAGATATTGGCTTCATGTGGCCTCGCATCGCTTTTGTGAAACCCAACATCTCATCAAAGCTCTCCCCGCGGAATCTGAGGATAGAGATGAAACTTGCAATCTGACTGGAGGTGACTTCCCCTTTCATCATTAGATCCATCGCACTTTCCGCTTCTTCTGCTGTAAGGTTCGCTCCATCTATTAATTTTGTTAAATAGGCTTTAAACATAGCTGCAAGACCCTCCCGTCTTTTTTGCAAAATATTTATTTGCTTGTTGGATTGTTTCAATTAATGCTGAGGCTTTATTTACCGTTTCTTTATATTCCAGTTCTGGAACAGAATCTGCCACGACACCAGCACCTGCCTGCACATAAAAGCTGTTGCCGCGTTTTTGAATGGTCCGGATGGTAATGCAAGAATCAATGTTTCCGTCAAAACCGATATAACAAATAGCTCCTGCGTATGTGTTTCTTACTGTCGGCTCAAGCTCTTGCAGGATCTGCATCGCCCTTACCTTTGGTGCGCCGGAAACTGTTCCAGCAGGAAAAGCTGCAAGTAATGCTTCTACAGGTGTGTAGCTTGGAGCAAGTTCTGCCTTCACAATCGAAATAAGGTGCATCACCCTTGAAAAATAAACAAGCTCTTTTATGACCGGCGTATGGACGGATCCATATTTGGCGACCCTTCCTAAATCGTTTCGCGCAAGATCGACAAGCATATAATGTTCGGCCTGTTCTTTTTCATCTTGCATTAGGTCTTTTGCAAGCTGCTGGTCTGCCTCTTCCGTTTTTCCTCTTTTTCTCGTACCGGCAATCGGATGAATCTCTAACTTCTTATCCTGAATTTGTATTAACCTCTCGGGAGAACTTCCTATCAGTTCCATTTCGTCATATTTAAGATAAAACAAGTAAGGAGAGGGATTTTGCCTTCTTAGCACTCGGTAAACATCAAATCCTTCCATGTCAGCTTCCAACTCAAAACGCTGGGAAAGGACACATTGAAAGATGTCACCTGTTTGGATATATTTTTTAATCTTTTCTACATGTTCAATGAATCTCTCTTTTGTGTAATTAGACTGAACAGGAAGCTCCGCCTTTTCATTATCTGCTTCCACAAGAGGGTCGCTTTCTTGTCGTTTTCTTATTAGAGACACTTTTTCAAGAATTGATTGTTTTGCCTGATTAAATCTATCCTGTAGTTCTTTTTCATTTTCCTCTCCATCTAAACGAATATAATGAATAAAATGTAATTCATTTTCCTTATGATCACATACGACTATATCCTCGCAATACAATAGATTTGCTGTGTGTTCTCCTCCGTAAGATGGGTGCATTGGCACTTTTTCGATTGTCGGGATAAAATCATAACTTAGATAGCCAACTGCTCCCCCTGTAAATCCTACCTTTTTTTCCAGGAGCTTTACTTGCAGTAGTTTGTTAGCTTGTTGGATGACTTCATTCAATTCATTTGATTGAAAGAGGATGTGGTTGGTCTTTTCTTCCCGTAAAGAAATGGTGGTATCCTCAGCTGTTATCTTCAAAAATGGATTCAATCCAATAAAAGAATACCTTGCCCAGTCTGATTTGGGCTCTTTACTTTCTAATAGATAGACCGCTTCTTTTCGTAAAGCCTGAAAGATAGAAACGGGTGTTAACGTGTCTTCAAAAAAACTTTCCATAATGGGAATGGTTTTATAATGTTTGCTTGCATGTAGGAATTCTGCAAACTGTTGCATCTGATCTCCTCCATTTTCACGTAATGGAGAATGAGTTTGTAACGAGGCGTTACAGAATGAGGAAAAACAAAAACCCAAAGACAGAGGATAGTCTTTGGGTAGATTTATAGAATACATTCTAACCTCAGCTAATCTCGACTCATTCTCAGCTATTCTCTTCTCAACTCGGCTCAATAATAAAAATATTGGTTTTGGTCTTACTCTTTGGCTCTATAGCCCTCAACTTGTTACTCTCTAAACTAATCTCTAAACTGTTTTGTTACTTGTAAGTACTATATGATAGAAGATTGCTAATTGTCAACCGATAAAGTTTTTGCAAGGTCCGGTCGTAAGCTTACCGCATCATGCAAGTAAATATGCTGAATGTTCTTTTGCGCGACTTCTGTGTTGACAGTCATCATAATTCTAATACAGGAAGGCAGTGAGTTCGGTACAGCAATCTCTTTCGTACACATGACAGGGACATAATCCCAGCCTTCAAGATTTCGGAGCGCTTTGGCCGGGAAACATGCCGTGATATCTGCTGTTACAGAAATAAGAACTTGCGCGACATCTTCGGCCACAATGTTGTTCGCTTCAATCATGTTTGTTAATAATTCTTCTGTTTTACAGATGATTTCTTTTTCAGAATTCTCCAGTATGGTTGTTGCGCCTCTTACACCACGAATCACCGAATTCCCCCTTTTTTAATAAAATTCTTGTAACGTTTCTAGTATGAGTTCATCTGATACGGTACGCAATTCTACATTTCCTACTGACTGTATCAATACCATATGTATATGACTGTTCTGTGTTTTTTTGTCTTTTTTCATCCAACCTAACAGTTCTTCTGGGGATACAGATGATCTAATCTTTGTTGGAAAACCGTAACGGTTCCACGATTCTATCAAGTCAGCGGTTAGATTAAGGTTGGCATTCAGCTTTTCACTTAATCTTGTCGCAAAAAGCATCCCAAGCGCTACCCCGTCTCCATGCGTTATTTTTCCATATCCATAAGCAGCTTCAAGAGCATGACCTAATGTATGACCAAAATTCAAGATCGCCCGCAAGCCTGTCTCTTTTTCATCATTGGATACGACTTCCGCTTTGATTTTAATTCCGTTTTCCAAGCATACAAGCAGCCGCTCTTCTGTTAGGTCGGCCAGACTTTTAATGTTTTCTTTTATCCAATGATAGAATGCTTCGTCCCAGATAAGGGAATGCTTCACCACTTCGGCAAAGCCTGAGCGCATTTCACTATCAGGCAGGCTCTTTAAAAAATCCACGTCATATATAACCGCTTCGGGCTGATAAAAGGAGCCAATCATATTCTTCCCGAGCGGATGATTGATGGCAACCTTCCCTCCGACTGCACTGTCATGGGCAAGGAGTGTGGTAGGAACTTGAATGAATTTGATTCCCCTCATAAAGGTCGAGGCAACAAACCCCGCAATGTCACCGACCACACCCCCACCAAGAGCGATGATGGCAGAATGGCGGTCCAATCCATTTTCAAGCGCAAATGTCTGAATGGCATAATAATTCTCAAATGACTTGGCTTCTTCCCCATTAGGAAGTACATAAGAATGGACGGTAAAGCGTTGCGTTAAACTTAAGACTATTTCAGAAAGGTACAGGTCAGCAACTAGATCATCTGTCACAATAAGCACCTTACTTGGTTTCTTTTCAAAAGATCCAAGTAACCGTGGCAGTTGTTCTATTACTCCTTTTCCTAAAAATACAGGATACTCCTTTGAATCAGTCTGAACGACAACCTGTTTGCTGTTAAAATTTTGCGGCATGTTCTCGCATCCTTTGAACATTTTCCTTAATAAGGTCCATTCTGTCCTGTCCGAACTGTTCTACGATCGCTTGAGCGATTTCCCATGCGACCACTGCTTCCGCCACCACGCTTGCCGCTGGTACCGCACAACTGTCGGACCGTTCAATGCTAGCCTGGAAGGGCTCTTTTGTATCAATATCAACGCTTTGAAGCGGCTTGTATAGAGTAGGAATTGGTTTCATGACACCTCTTACCACAATCGGCATCCCGGTCGTCATGCCGCCTTCAAAACCTCCAAGGTTATTGGATAGACGGTAATAGCCGCGTTCCTCGCTCCAGGCAATCTCATCATGAACCTTACTGCCAGGAAGGCTGGCTGCTTGGAACCCAACGCCAAACTCCACACCTTTGAAAGCATTGATGCTCATAATGGATGCTGCAACCTTTGCATCTAACTTTCGATCATAATGCACGTAACTTCCTACCCCAGCAGGTACGCCCTCGACAATGACCTCGACGATACCGCCAATAGAATCTCCGTTCTCTTTGGCTGTGTCAATCGCATCCATCATCTGTTGCTCTACTTTTTTATCGTAGCAACGAACTGGAGAAGCTTCAGTTTGCGCTTTTAAGTCATCAAGATTTGAAATAGACTGTGGCTCCGCTTTCACGCCACCGATTTCCGTTACATGTCCTGCAACCTTTATACCTAGTTCAGCGAGGAATTTTCTTGCAACAGCACCTGCTGCTACCCTTACTGTCGTTTCCCTTGCGGAAGAACGCTCTAGGACATTTCTCATATCACGGTGACCGTATTTAATCGCACCGTTTAAATCAGCGTGTCCAGGTCGGGGTTTTGTTACCTTGCGCTTCACCTCTTCTTGATCTTCTTGGGAAAGGGGCTCTATCCCCATAATTTTTGTCCAATGCTTCCAATCATCATTTGTTACTGCCAAAGTTATGGGAGAACCTAACGTTTGACCATGACGAACTCCACTTAGAATATCTACGGTATCCTTTTCTATTTGCATTCTTCGGCCACGGCCATGCCCCTTCTGTCTTCTTGCCAGATCATCATTAATGTCCTCGACAGTCAGTGGCAGCCCAGCTGGGACACCTTCCAATATGGTTGTCAATTGCGGTCCATGAGACTCGCCAGCAGTCAAATATCTCATCGTCATCAGCCTCTCCTTTATCTCTTTAAAGCTTTTAAGCATGTAAGTGAAATTAATTATGTAATACTATAACACAAGTGTAGCGGATTGTTCTAGTAAAAAAAAGCAGGTTGTGGGGGAAACGGGGGCAGATTGCGTGGTTTAAAATTTTTCTATTAGACAGTTTGGACGTTTTCCATTGTTGTTCGGGCGTATAGAAGCACATAGACAATCTTACGTTATACCTTCCTGTAAAAAAATGTGTCGACTACTTCAAAACCGTACTTTGCTGGCTGGAAGATTTGTTCGGTACTTCCTACAAACAGAATGCCGCCCTTTTTTAAAGCATTACTGAATTTGTGGTAAAGCTGCTCTTTTGCTTCCTCGGTAAAATAAATAAGGACGTTGCGGCAGACAATCAAATCGTGGCCAGTTTCAAACGGGTCCGATAGTAGATTTAGTCTTTTATAAATCACCGTATTCTTTATTTCATCTTTAACCTTATAAAAACTATCTTGCTTGGTGAAATACTTATTTCTTACTCCAACAGGGACTTCTTGCAGCGATCGTTCCTGGTATGTTGCGAGCTTTGCCCTTGCAATGACGTTTGAGTCAATATCGGTAGCTTTTATTTTCACATCTTTTAATGTCAGGAAATTGCTTAGGACCATGGAGAGTGTATACGGCTCCTCTCCTGTCGAACATGCAGCGCTCCAAACCTTCGGACTTTTGTTTTCTTTAATCATGTCAGGAAGAATCTTTTTCTCTAAAATCTCCCAACGTTTGTAATTACGATAAAACTCAGAAACATTTATGGTCATTCGATCAAGAAATTCGAAAAGTTCTTCCCGATTTTGATCAAGAAGTCTGTAATATTCATTAAAATTCTTCAGGCCCTTTTTTTCGTAGAGTGAAGTCAGCCTTCTTTTCATCTGCCCTTCTTTATACAATGCCAGGTCAATGCCTGTTTTCCTTTTTATTTGTTCAATAAACTGATTGTAATCGTCCCTCATGCTATTCATCTACTTTCTCTCTATATCTGTAATTTTAGTATAGCTGATTTGAGATTGGAGAGGGGACGTAGCTTCAAAAAATTTTCCGAAGCACCTTCTACACTTAAATTAGTACCTTCTACCGTTTGGACTTCGATCTTCTACATTTCCCAGCATATCTTCTACATTTCCCAAACAACCATCTACCCCTTAGCTAAAATGTTCTACAAATTACCCCTCCCAACTAAAAAAACAGTCACCGCAATTCGTCCACACCATCAAAGAAACATAAAAAACACCCCTCTCAAACTGAGAAGGGCATTTAAGATAAAGCGTTTTCAATTCATCTTAAAAATTAGTAGATCCAGTTATTTACGTCTCTTTTGTACTCAACAAGACCTTCGCCATTGAAGAAAAGACCGATTTCGCGCTCAGCACTCTCGGAAGAATCAGAACCGTGAATGATATTCTTGCCTACGATTACGCCATACTCTCCGCGGATAGTTCCAGGAGCTGCATCTTTAGGGTTTGTAGCACCCATCATGTGACGCGCGGTAGCGATTACATTTTCACCTTGCCAAACCATTGCGAATACCGGACCAGAAGTGATGAATTCTACTAGCTCTCCAAAGAAAGGACGTTCTTTATGTTCACCGTAGTGCTCTTCTGCCAATTCAGTTGGAATTTGCATTAATTTTGCACCAACAAGTTGGAAACCTTTTTTTTCAAAACGAGAAACGATTTCACCGATAAGGTTACGTTGTACGCCATCAGGCTTTACCATTAAAAATGTTTTTTCCATAATAATTTCTCCACCCCATTACGATTATGTAAGGTTAGGTAAACCCTAACCTACCAAAATATATCACGGTTTTTATAGTTTCGCAACAGAAGATGGAGAATTATCGTAATATTTTACAAAGTTCACGAAATCGGGCTTAATATTTACGTTTTCCAATATACTTTGCCACATTGTTGAAGGTGCGTTTGGCAAGTCCGTTTGGGAGTTTCTCAAGCTCCTTGAAAGCCCTCTCCAAATACCGGTCACTAAGTGCAAAGGAACGGTCAATGGCATCCGATCTTTTGATCAACTCAATGATTTCCTTTATTTCCGCCGAATTACTGTGTTCGTGAATAGTACGAATTTTTTCGTTTAATGCAGGCGATTCCATGGCATATAGAACAGGCAACGTAATATTCCCCTGTAGAAGGTCACTTCCGGCAGGTTTCCCGAGTTGTTCTTCTGTGGATGTAAAATCTAATATATCATCTGTAATTTGGAAGGACATTCCAACATAGTAACCAAACCAATAAAGGCTCTGATGAACTGATGCTGGGACTCCGGATGTGATGGCACCTAGTTGACAGCTGACGGCAATAAGGATTGCGGTCTTCCTTTTGATTCTTCGCAAGTATGTCCGCAAGTTCTGATCATAGTTATATTTATCCCGGATCTGTTCAATCTCCCCTTTACAGAGTTCGACAAGCGTATTGGAAAGGATGCGGTGAGCCTCAATGTCCTCCACTTTTGTCATCATTTCAAGGGATCTTGCAAATATATAGTCGCCCGTGTACATCGCGATACGGTTATCCCACTTTGCTTTTATGGTGGACTTGCCTCGCCTTAACTCCGCGTCATCAATAACATCGTCGTGAACAAGGGATGCCATATGCATGAGTTCTAGGGCGACGGCTACATTTTTGACCTTATGGATGTCGTAAGCTCCTAATTTTGCGGCCAATAGGACAAAGACCGGTCGAATTCTCTTTCCCCCGGCCTGCAGCAAATGTAACGACGCCTCTTGTAACAAAGCTCGCTCTGTTTGGATGGTAGCTTCTAATTCATTTTCAATTATTTGTAAATCATTATTTAAAAAGGAATACATCATCTTTAATTTCATGTAGGTCACCTTTACAAACTATTTTCTAGGTTTAACTCCTAAATGCATGGCAGCGACTCCACCTGTATATGCCTTAACCTCAACTGGTTGGAAACCTACTTTTTCATACATTACTTTTAGCTCTTTCATTCCCGGAAAGTCCTTAGCCGATTCATGTAACCAGGCGTATTCATTATAGCTTTTAGCGAAAACCTTTCCAAGCATCGGCATTACGTATTGAAAATAAAGAAAATAGACTTGACGGAAGCCTGGCATAGTAGGTTGTGATGTTTCTAGACAAACAACCTTCCCTCCAGGTTTGACCACCCTGTACATCTCCTTCAGCACTTGAAAATAGTCAGGAACATTTCGCAAACCGAAACCTATCGTGACATAATCAAAAGAATTATCTTCAAACGGGAGTGCCATCGCATTTCCATGGATCAATTCAATATTGCTCTTTCCAAGGTTTTTCACTTTTTCTTTGCCAATAGAAAGCATGTTTTCACTAAAGTCCAGGCCAACCACTTTCCCACTTGCGCCGACTGCTTCTGCCATGGATATCGTCCAGTCCGCTGTTCCGCAGCATACGTCCAATGCTTTGGCGCCCTCTGCCACATTCATTCTTTTCATCGTATCCTTTCGCCACGCTACATGACGTTGGAAGCTGATGACGGAATTCATTTTGTCATAGTTTTTATATATTTTTTCAAAAACATTATGAACACGCTCTTCTTTAGATGGATGTTGCATGGCTTACCCTTCTTCCGCATACTTTTTCGATGAAAATGGGATTTCATAAAAAAGTTCTTGTATTCTTGTTTCTAATTGTTTGTTCATAGCTGGGATGGAATGCGTCAACTGTTCTATTTTTTGTTTAATATGATCAATATACCGATCAATAAGGTATAACATGTAGGTTTCCTGTTCTTTGGATGCGACATCCTTTTCCCCTTTTGTGAAGGCGATCCTTCGCAATGTTTCAAACAGGAACGTTGATCTTTCGTGACAGAAAAGTTTGCGTTCTTGAATTAAGCGCTTTAATAAAAGGAAGTTGCCGCTTAATTCTTTCAGAACCGAGTTGGAGAAAAAGCCAGAAACGGATTGAATAAGAGAAGACTCGATTTTTCCCAGGCTGTCCATTAATGGTTCAATTCCTTCAAGCTCTTTATGATAATAGGCGATTTTATGTTCATTTATTTGCTTTATGGAATGTGCGAGTGTTTTGATCATGGAAATATCATTAACATCTGCCAGGAGCCTGTAATATAGGCCACTATAAAAATCCCCTGCTAAAACAGTTAATTGACGGCTTTTTTCATCGCCGTCTTGTAGCTGACCTGCTTTTGCATTTGTCACCAAATCATGGGTATCAAGGGCTATCTGGACAAGCATGGTTGATAATATGTATTGTTCTTTTTTTTCATCAGATATATCAATGGATTCCAAGATAGAATAAAGCAGCAATAATTTATCCTCATCAATGGCAGGGTATTCAATATGTTTAATTAAATATGGATGTGTAATCAGATTATGTAGTTTCTCTTTTATTATGGATATATGTATATGACTCACTAAAGACCACCCTTGTTCCCTTTTCTTGACTGACGTCGTCCGTTTAACAAAAGATCTACAGACGATAGAGTCGAACTAAAATAGACAAAGTTAATTATAGCACATTAGTGAAGCATATTGTTAAAATGGGCTATCTTTCTTTAGTTTAACCCGCTATTGAATAGATAATAAGAAAAGCAGAGAAATATTTATTCTTCTGCTTTCTTACTCAGGACATATAATCGCTTTTATAGTATGAAAGTGAATCTTTTGCCTCAGTCTGTTTCCATTTCTCCATGAGAAGATTGGATGAGCGCTTTTCCTCTTATCTTGATTGCGGAGGTATGCTCTGTGAACTGGGCAATCATCACTTCTCCTCTGTCAAGCTTTTCGGAATGGTGGAAACGAGTGTCTGTTCCTCGTGTAAGTCCAATGACACTAACCCCGTCTTCCTTCGCTTTGATCACAATAAAGTCGTTCGTGTTAGATTGACTCATGACAATCCTCCTTCTAGTTTACAGTATGGGTTATCCTTTAATTAAAGATAAAACTTCCGCTCTTGCTGCAGGATCATTTTCCAGCACCCCACGGACAGCAGATGTGATTGTCATTGCTCCTGGTTTTTTAACACCACGCATCGTCATGCACATGTGCTCTGCTTCCACTACAACCATTACCCCATGTGGATCAAGGGATTCTACAATAGATTCTGCTATGGTAGAAGTAATTCTTTCTTGGAGTTGCGGTCTTTTTGCAACCGCCTCCACTGCACGGGCAAGTTTACTGAGGCCAGTCACTTTTCCGCCTTTAGGTATGTATGCCACATGGGCTTTTCCGAAGAAAGGAACTAAGTGATGTTCACACATGGAGAAGAACGAGATGTCTTTAACAAGTACCAATTCTTCATGCGCTTCCCCGAACACTGTCTTAAAATGCTCTTTAGGGTCTTCATTGAGACCTGCAAACACTTCCGTGTACATCTTTGCCACACGTTTTGGTGTATCTAGTAGCCCTTCGCGATTAGGATCTTCCCCAATTGCTTCTAAAATCATTCTTACTGCTTCTTCTATTTGAGCCTTATTAACTTCTGTCATTTATTTATCCTCCTACATTACCGCAAAATAGCTGTAATGTGATTCTAGCATAAGTTTTTTTAAAAAAGCAAAAATAAAGAGGCGCAAACTATGCGCCTCTTTAAGATGACATTCATTTGACTATGTAGCTGTCAATTATTTCACAGCATCCTTAAGTGCTTTACCAGGTTTGAAAGCTGGTACTTTGCTTGCAGCGATTTCAATCTCTTCCCCAGTTTGTGGGTTACGACCTTTACGCGCAGCACGCTCACGTACTTCAAAGTTACCAAAACCGATTAATTGTACTTTGTCACCGTTTTTAAGTGCGTCAAGAATTGTATCGAAAACAGCATCAACTGCTTTAGTAGCATCTTTCTTAGAAAGTTCACTAGCTTCAGCAACTGCATTGATTAAATCTGTCTTGTTCATGCCATTCACCTCCTCCCAAAGGAGTTATCGCTATTCTAAACCAAAATAGCATTTTAGTCTAGCAAAAGCCTTTCGTACTAACATTTGTTCACAATTTTGATTGATTCTATACATAGTAGAATCGCTTAATCTTGTAACTAGGCTTATATTAACCCATTAAACACTAGATTTCAACAAATTTCTCACAAAAAAGTGCTTTTAGAGGAATATTTCGCCAATTAAGAGAAGATTTTCTGTTTGTAGATTAACATAAGAATCCCTTTATATCAAGCATTTCTCTGTTTTAATACACAAAAAGAGCTTCCCATCTGTGTTATTTCCACAGTTGGGAAGCTCTTAAACATTTTCGACAGATTTTTATAAACTCCGATGTTGATTTCCTCAAACGGCTTCGCTTTCCTAGGGGCGCTGCTGGAGCCTCCTCAGCTGCGCCTGCGGGGTCTCCACCTAGCGCTATCTCCCTCAGGGGTCTTCGACTTTTGCTTCAATCAACAGCTAGAAGACTTATAGAATTATCGCGATTAGGCCGCCGGAGCCTTCGTTGATGATTCGCTCTAGTGTTTCTTTTAGTTTGTATCTAGCGTTTTCAGGCATTAACGATATTTTCGCATGAATTCCTTCTCTAACAATGGAGCTCAGGGAGCGTCCGAAGATATCGGAATTCCAGATAGATAGTGGATCATCCTCAAAGTCTTGCATCAGGTAGCGGACAAGTTCTTCGCTCTGCTTTTCAGTTCCGATAATCGGGGCAAATTCACTTTCCACATCCACTTTAATCATGTGAATAGATGGCGCCACCGCTTTTAATCTAACCCCAAAGCGAGATCCTTGGCGGATAATCTCTGGTTCTTCAAGACTCATATCTGTAAGAGCAGGAGAGGCAATACCGTAACCTGTCTGTTTCACCATTTTCAGTGCATCTGAAACTTGATCATACTCTGCTTTTGCATATGCAAAGTCTTGCATTAATTGCAGCAAGTGATCTTTCCCTCGAATCTCCACTCCCACTACTTCTTTAAGAATGTGATCGTATAGATCGTCTGGAGCATATAGGTCAATTTCCGCGATTCCCTGACCCATTTCTATTCCAGCAAGGCCGGCCCTGTCGATGAATTCATACTCACTGAATTGGCCCACCACACGGTCCACGTCACGAAGACGTTTAATATCCTTCACCGTGTCTTTTACAGCCTCTTGGTAGCTTTCACGTAACCAGTGGTTATCCTTAAGGACCATCACCCAGCTCGGAAGGTTTACATTCACTTCAAGTACCGGGAACTCAAATAGCGCTTCTCTTAACACATTGTAGACATCGGATTCCCTCATGCTTTCCACACTCATAGCAATGACCGGAATATCATATTTTTCACATAGCTCTCGCTTTAACGCCTCTGTTTCCGGATGATGTGGCTGTACGGTGTTGATTACCATGATGAATGGTTTACCAACTTCTTTTAATTCCTCTACAACCCTTTCCTCTGCTTCTATATAATCTCTGCGGGGAATTTCTCCTATGGAGCCGTCTGTTGCAATTACAACGCCAATGGTGGAATGCTCTTGAATTACTTTTCTAGTACCAATCTCCGCTGCCTCGTGGAACGGGATCGGCTCTTCATACCAAGGGGTATTGATCATTCTTGGACCATTTTCATCTTCATACCCTTTTGCACCAGGCACAGTATAGCCCACACAGTCTACAAGACGGATATTTACATCAAGGCCCTCATCTACTTTAACCTTTACTGCCTGGTTAGGAACAAATTTAGGCTCTGTTGTCATAATCGTTTTACCGGCTGCACTTTGAGGCAGCTCATCTTGAGCACGAGCTTTATCTGACTCGTTTCCTATATTCGGCAGAACCACTAACTCCATGAACCTTTTGATGAATGTTGATTTCCCTGTACGAACAGCTCCTACGACCCCTAAATATATATCGCCGCCCGTACGTTCAGCGATATCTTTGAAAATATCTACTTTTTCCAAGTGATTCCCTCCCGACATTTATCTTGGGATTTTCATTTTCTAGTAAGGATATAATCTATGACACTATATGTGTATGATGTTGTCCTAATTAAATATGACTACTTTAATAGAAAATTCATCCCGTTTCCCTCTTTATTTTTATATATGGTTAATATCATGAATTAGGGGGGCATTATGTTTCATGTAAATAAAACAAAAAACCCTTCTTTAGAATGTATTCTCTAAAAAAGGGTTCATGACAACTATTCTATTCTTTATTTAAAAACACTGGTTCATTGTTCTCATCTACCGTGTAGGCAAGCGAGAAAGCAGGTACAAACACGGAATGTTCCACGATAATGTCACGGATGTCATCCCCTGGTTTGTAATTATGTTCATGTTCTTGCAGAAAATCGTACAAGTCAATAGAATAATCTAACTGAGCTTGTCCTTCGCTATTTAAGACAAACGGCAAGTTTTTACCTGAGATTGGACTCTCTGCAAAAGGCTCCGATTCATAGCCGAGTTTTTCCCAATCCAATTTGAATGCCTGATCATTAATTACTTCTTTGATCGGAGCATATCCGTTATTTGAACGCTTGTACATATCAATTCTAATGTTTATGTCGCGAATCTGCTCGGCCACACGAAGATCAATCAGCTTCACTTTAGGATCTTCTTCCACATCCACAAGCACATAAAGATAGACTCCACCACTCTCAAAGGCCGTTCCAGGAGGTTCTTGTATGTACCGTGGAGAAAGTTTATTAAAATCAATTGGATACTTTTGATAGATTGGTGTCTCCATGTCCCTGTCTTTTATTGGTAACAAGCCACCGGATGCCTCGCGGTATTGGTCGACTGAGGACTGAACCGCTTCAAGTTGGTCTAAATAAGGGACTTGGTTTTCCTTTAGACGATCTTGGGGATATAAACAACCTGAAAGGACGCTGCTTACCACCATAAGTCCTACTACTAGAAAGAACCTATTTAATTTCATAAATTATTCCTTCCTTCATCATTATTGCTCCGGTACAGGACCACTGAATACAACATAAAAAATAATTAAACCGGCAAATAGAATCAATAAAAAAGCAACCGTATTCAAAATGCCTCTGATAATAGTGTTTTTCACCTTGAATCTAGTAAAATAAACCGTTAAAACGGATATAATCATGAACCCCATCGCTACAAACGAAATCCACATCTTCATTAATGCAGGTGACATCCTCATCTCTCCTTTTCCGTGAAACATTATAGCATAAGATATACATGAAGTGAAACAACAAAAAAAGCTGAAGTAAAAGGGGCCCTTTTTACTTCAGCAGTAATAGAAAGACTAAATAATCCAATCCCACAGCTCAACCAGTGATATCCTCATACACATCTTATGCGGCACTTTACATACATGCATCGCCAAATGCCTATTTATCGTAAAAAAGCTTGTAAAAATTATGGATTTCTTTCCTGAGCACCCTCCTATGGTTTCTTCCTTATAAGTTATGCACTATTAAAGGATGGGTGTTTGTTTATTTTAGTTAACGATTTTCAAAAATATAATACATTAGTTTGTGGTAAATTACCGCTGTTCCTTTCCGCAAAAGGCTTCGCTTTCCGCGGGACGGTGCTTGAGCCTCCTCGCTGCGCTTCAGGGGTCTCAAGCTACCGTTACTCCCCCGCTGGAGTCTCCGCCTTTTGCTCCAATCCACAGCTAGAAATTACGTTAAGATATGTTAATGCTTATTCTGAAAACTCGATGAGATAGTTTTTTAAAACTAAGTTGAAAGAGGTCACCTTGTTGATTGAAGTGGAAGGCGCGCAGACGCCGCGGGAGGAAGGGACAGGGAAGACCTCACAGGGCGAATCCCCGAGGAGGCTTCCGGACCGCCCGCAGGCAAGCGAAGCGCCTGGAACGGAAATCAACCGAATTATAGACTTTCTTCTCTTAAACAAACAGAAACCCCTCCGTAATACGAAGGGGTTTCTCAGTTTACTGGACTCTGTCACCTAAGAGTTGTGCAAGGTCGTCCAATTCTGTTGTTTTAGAGCGGCTCATCAGTTCATCAACCGCATCCTTTGGATCCACTCCGTCAAATAATACATGATAAAGTGCAGATGTTAGCGGCATTTTCACTTGGAGCTTTTGGGATAGCTGATATGCGGCCTTGGTGGTACGTACACCTTCCACAACCATTCCCATGCTTTCTAATACCTCTTCAAGCTTCATGCCTTTCCCTAACATGTTTCCAGCTCTCCAGTTTCTACTGTGAACACTTGTACATGTTACGATAAGGTCACCCATCCCTGTCAAGCCAAGGAACGTAAGCGGATTGGCCCCAAGGCAACTTCCGAGGCGAGCAATTTCAGCAAGCCCCCTTGTGATCAAAGCAGCTTTCGCATTATCGCCATATCCCAGGCCATCCGTAATACCAGCAGCCAACGCAATGATATTTTTAAGAGATCCACCGATTTCTACTCCTACTACATCACTATTCGTATAGACACGGAAATGCTGGTTGATGAATAGGTCTTGTACCTTTTCAGCAGCTGCAATATTCAAAGAAGCTGCCGTAACCGTTGTAGGTTGCCTCATGCTTACTTCTTCTGCATGGCTGGGACCTGAAAGAACTACAACCGCTTCACGGATAGATTCCGGAAGTTCATCTTCTATCACTTCCGACACCCTTAAATGTGTATCAGGTTCGATTCCCTTACTTACATGAACAAATAAAGCCGGCGCCTTCAAATAACCTTTTAATTGTTGGCACACTTCCCTCATCGCTTTTGTAGGTACTGCAAGAACGATGGCTTCTACAGAATCTACCGCCTCTTCCATGGACGTAAATCCTACAATCTTTTCGGATAGCTTAATATTCTTTAAGTATTTTTCATTCGTATGGCTTTGATTGATTTCATCGATTTGAGCTTGTTTATGCCCCCATAGACGTACTTCGTGATTATTGTCGGCAAGTACCATTGCAAGGGCCGTGCCCCAGCTTCCTGCTCCTAATACAGCAACCTTTTTCACTGACTCACTCCTCCCTTTTACTTTCGTGGACGTGCGATTAGCTTAATAGGTGTTCCTTCAAAACCAAATGCATCTCTAATACGATTTTCCAAGAAACGTTTGTATGAGAAGTGCAGAAGCTCTGGATCATTGACGAAAATAACAAAGGTAGGCGGCTTTACTGCAACCTGTGTCGCATAATAGATTTTCAATCGCTGGCCTTTATCAGTTGGCGTCGGGTTCATCGCAACTGCATCCATGATCACATCATTCAACACGGTTGTTATCACACGCATGGAGTGATTTTCACTTGCGATTTCGATTTTAGGAATAAGTGTATGAACTCGCTTTTTTGTTTTAGCAGATAAGAACACAATCGGTGCATAATCCAAGAACAAGAAGTGATCTCTAATTTTTTGCTCGAATTCCTTCATGGTCTTCTCATCTTTTTCCACGGCATCCCACTTGTTTACTACAATAACAATGGCTCTGCCCGCTTCATGTGCATATCCTGCAATTTTTTTATCCTGTTCAATGATTCCTTCTTCTCCATTGATCACAACTAAAACAACGTCTGAGCGTTCAATCGCACGCAAAGCACGTAAAACACTGTACTTTTCAGTCGTCTCGTATACTTTGCCTTTTTTCCGCATACCGGCTGTATCAATAATAACGTAATCTTTCCCGTCATATGAGTAAGGCGTGTCAATTGCATCTCTT
This sequence comes from Sutcliffiella horikoshii, assembly GCF_002157855.1. Taxonomy (NCBI): domain Bacteria; kingdom Bacillati; phylum Bacillota; class Bacilli; order Caryophanales; family Bacillaceae; genus Sutcliffiella; species Sutcliffiella horikoshii. The sequence goes on from NZ_CP020880.1 coordinate 2,508,620, forward strand.
GTTGTACCTGCTACGTCACTAACAATAACACGTTCTTCACCAAGCAACGCGTTCACAAGAGAAGACTTGCCGACGTTTGGACGGCCAATTAATGAAAATTTAATGATATCCTCATCATAATCTTCTTCTTCATCTTTCGGGAAGTTCTCGATGACAAAATCAAGCAAGTCTCCAAGTCCTAATCCATGTGATCCTGAGATTGGGATCGGCTCACCAAAACCTAGTGCGTAGAAGTCATATAAGGTATCTCTCATGTCAGGATTGTCCACTTTATTAACGGCAACCACGACAGGCTTTTTAGAACGATAAAGAATTTTTGCAACCTCTTCATCAGCTGAAGTTAACCCTTCACGGCCGTTTGTCATGAAAATGATTACATCCGCTTCATCAATGGCAATTTCAGCTTGTTCACGAATTTGCGTCATGAACGGTGCATCACTAATTTCTATTCCACCTGTATCAATAATATTAAAATATTGGTTTAACCATTCTCCAGAACTGTATATTCTATCTCTAGTAACTCCTGGTACATCTTCTACGATGGAAATCCTTTCTCCAACGATTCTGTTAAATATTGTGGATTTTCCCACGTTTGGTCTTCCAACGATCGCTACGGTTGGTTTTGGCATGGTGACCACCCTCCCATTTTTCTATAAAATTTATGTAATATTTCTTTCATGCTAATCATTCGATTTTATTAGTCTTTACAAAAGAATGTTTTAGGATACTTTGTTGTATCTTCTAATAAAAGAAACCCTCCTGCAAAGGAAGGTCTAACTTGAATAGTTTAACATTATTCCCCGCAATAAGGAAGTCTGACTTTTTGCAAAGCCATTATGTTGGCCTTAATGTTTGACAATAATATATAAATCTTCACCCAACCCGTGTGCAATTCCGTCTAGTATCGCTTCAAGGTTTGCTGCAATAAATTCCATTTCTTCTTTCGTTTCACAGGTAAAAATAGGTGCTCCTCCAGCTATTTTGCTTGTATTGGTCGTAATTACAGCAAGTATATATTTCTCAAATTCCATCCTACTTGTTCACCTTTTCCTTTAAGTTTTTCGTAGGCATTCTTATAGCATTTTCCAAAGTTGGTACCCGTTCTAGAATGGCAATCCCTATTTCTAAGTCCTGTTCTTGTGGTAAAAGGAACACTCCTACACGACCATCATCTAAATCCCTTTTAGCCAACGGGACAAGTGCTGGCGTACCGGAATCACGGTACACTCCAAGTGCTGTCGACATATCATGGAGAATCGCCTGTCTCTGTCCAAGGTTTGCTATCGTCGTTCTGGCATTGAAATTTTTCGGTTTTAAAATAAAGCCCATCCCATATTGCAATACTTCTTTTTGACGATCAGGTAATCCAATATTCATAATATAGATGTTATCAACATACAAGCCTGCACCATCAAAGTGAGGCTTCACATACTCAATATCTACAATGTCCTTCAACTGCCCACCAGTCATTAATTTATGGGATATAAGAGCCGCAGAAATACCAACAAATAATCCTACCCAAATGTTAGCTGCCAAATAAGCAAGCGTGGCCAAAAAAGCAGTAATCATTACTAAATAGTTTCTTCCTTCAAAAGCAATGGCGATTCCCTCTATATATGTACTTCCTCTTGGTACCAATTCAAATGCATCCAATTCCGTAAGAGTGTTTCTCTCCATATTTCTTACATCACGAAATTGGGAAGCAGCCAGAGCTAAAAATGTAATAGCCGCAAACTCCTCTTCCATAATGGCTGGCACCGCTATGGTACCTAGACCTGAAGCAATGAAAGCGAGCGATAAGTGTATGATTTTACCATGCAGATAGGTAGGATATTGCCGATAGTCGGTAACTAGCATATATAGCCTTGTCGCTAAACCTATTACCACCCCAAAAATAATGGGCAATGTGTATTCGTTCATCCTTGTCTCTCCCTTACGCGCTTTTGAATTAAAGAATCTAGGTGTATGGTCAATGTTTCAAACATCATCCATGTTGCCATTCCCGCTGAAGACAAAGCAAGAACTGCCAAAAACTCAAAGGACCCAATATCCGAATAGGAAAAGATGCGGTCCGTTACAATACTGCGCAATACCTCACCCAGTAATACCCCCGTAAGCATAAACACGAACCTTTCCCTCTTTGTTTTAAAAAGGAGCAATGATAAATATAAGATAATGACGGAAAGCAACCAGGTTCTATCTAGAAAAATCCAAACCGGATCATATATTTCAAATATGATAAAACATACATACGCCAACGCGACGGTACAGATGGAGAAATAATGTAAAATATATTTTTGCCTTAATGAATTTACTAGCATTATAAGAGCAGTAACAGCCAACACAAGAAACGAGGCGGTTATGGTGAAACCGAACATTTGTACAGTGGTAGTTGAGCATGCTATTACTACTAGCAAGAGAATAGACATATTTGTTCTGATTGCAGATTTAGGGAAGAAAAACGTAACGATGATCCAACCCATCCAACTTAAAAAATAAAAATATTGCCCTGTTGTTTCCATTTTTCTCCCTCCTCTCACCAAATCATTATGCCTAAAAAGAGAGAATACTAATCATTCATCACAGTATGTTTTTACCGATTAAGCAAATAATATGAAACAGATTCTGAGAAAAGAGGTGATCACATGGGAAAAGATAGACAAGAAAGAAAACTGAAAGCCCAAAAGAGAACGGAATCAGACCGAGATCAATCTCTAAAGTATCCGGGAGCAACAAGTATGGAAGGCCCTGAAGGAGCAAGAGAGCGAAATAAATAACAAAAAACGCTAACGCGACCTAAACTCACGTCCCAAAATCTTTTGGGGCGTTTCTTGCTTTTCAAATAGTTTTGAAATGTTGGCCTTGGCCAGGTCTATCCTTTGGGTTCATCTTTAACTAATCAACATTGGCTCCATATAGGCGATGAGAACATCTCTTCTCCTAATTTCTCGTCACCGAGGTCTTCATAACGTCGATGAAGACACCTCTTCCCCTTATTTCTCGTCACCGAGGTCTTCATTACGTCGATGAAGACATCTCTCCCCCTTATTTCTCGTCACCGAGGTCTTCATTACGTCGATGAAGACACCTCTCCCCTTATTTCTTGTCACCGAGGTCTTCATAACGTCGATGAACTTTCCCTCAATAAAAAACGCCTTCTTTCCATTAATTCAGAAAGAAGGCGTTGGTTTGTGCATTTTTAGTTTTGTAATGTTCTGTTGCTGTAAGTTGAGCAATCTACTCCACGTTGGGTCAACCAGTGATAGGTTTCACCAGTAATCATGATGGGAGCTTGTTGCAAATCTTCTATAGTAGAGGCTCCAAGTGCAGTCATCATCCACCTTAATTCGTCATGTGTTTGATGAATTAATTGAATTAAACCATCTTGCCCTTCTTCCATAAATACTTTTAGAAAGTAACCTGCCAAGCCAACAGCTGAAGCACCTAGAGCGATAGCTTTGGCAATATCCATTGGCTTTTGTATTCCACCAGATCCAATAATCGAGGTGCCAGGTACAGCATGTTTCACTTCCGCAATAGAAGCTGCAGTAGGAATTCCCCAATCATTAAAAAACTCCAACCTTTGTGTTCGGCGCTCATTTTCTATTTTAGAGAAGTTAGTCCCACCGTAGCCACTAACATCAATAATAGAAACTCCTATATCTACTAGCTTTTTAGCCGTCTCGTGACTAATACCAAAGCCTGTTTCTTTTACGATCACCGGAACGTTCAAGGAGTTGACGATTCGCTCAATTCTTCCAAGGGCACCGGAAAAATCACGATCACCTTCAGGCATGACTAGTTCCTGTATGACATTTAGGTGAATTTGAAGGGCATTTGCTTCCAGCATGTCCACTGCCTGTTTAGCTTGTTCAACAGTAGCTTCACTTCCGAGATTCGCAAAAATCAAACCGTTAGGGTTCGCTTTTCGAACGATCTCGTAGGTAGTTGCCTCATCCTGATCTTTGATTGCAGACATTTGAGAGCCTACTGCCAAGCCAACATTGCAAATCTTCGCCACTTCAGCCAGTGCTTTGTTAATTTCCCACGTTTTTTTGCCGCCCCCACCTGTCATTGCGTTGATAAAAATAGGCGAACTTAGTGTAAGTTCGCCTATTTTTGTATTCAATTGAATGTCAGTGGTGGAGAGGTTAGGCAAGCTTTGATGAACAAATATTACATCGTCAAATCCAGTTTGCCTTACTTGTCCTGTAGTTAATGCATGTTGAATATGGTCCATTTTCCTTTGAGCTCTACTCACCTGTTATCACCTTGACATCATTATTTGTATATCATTTATTATTTCTTAAGCTTGCTTAGTTTATCCCCGATCATTTCGCCCAATTGGAAACCGCCAGTGTCCTCTGATTGGTTATACTGACTGTAATCCTCTTCTTGTTCCGGCTCTTCCAACTCACGGATGCTTAAGGAGATTCTTTGATCAGCTTCGTTTACATCCAACACTTTTACTTGTACTTTATCGCCTTCTGTTAAGACTTCATGCGGTGTACCGATATGCTTGTTGGAGATTTGCGAGATATGAACTAAGCCTTCCACACCAGGAAGTACTTCAACAAAAGCTCCGAAGGAAACCAGACGTTTTACAACACCTTCTGTTACACTACCTGCAGATAGCTTTTCTGATACTTGGGACCATGGTCCAGGTAATGTTTCTTTAATGGATAAAGAAATTCTTTCATTGTCGCGATCTACAGAAAGAACTTTAACATTGACCTTTTGGCCTTCAGTCACTACATCTGAAGGTTTTCCTACGTGCTCATAGGATAATTGAGAAATATGAACTAATCCATCTACTCCACCGATATCAACAAATGCCCCAAAGTCGGTAATTCGTTGTACGGTGCCTTCAAGCACTTGACCTGTTTGGATGGTATCTAATAATTGATGTTTTTTATTTTGCATCTCTTCCTCTACTACAGCACGATGGGAAAGGATCACACGATTCTTCTCTTTTTCAAGTTCTACCACTTTAAACGTTAATGTTTTCCCTTTATAATCGGAAAAGTCATCAACAAAGTAATTTTCAACTAGAGATGCAGGAACAAATCCTCTTACGCCAAGGTCAACTACAAGTCCACCTTTGACAACATCTTTGATTTCAGCTTCGAACACTTCTTTGGATTCGAATTTCTTTTGCAGATCTTCCCACGCCAAGTCAGCATCCACCGCTTTTTTAGATAGTACTAGTAATTCTTCTTCTACCTTTGTAACTTTAAGTTGAAGTTCCTGGCCTTCTGAAACGACATCTGTCGCTTTTTCAACATGAAGGCTGGATAGTTCACTTATTGGGATGATACCATCTAGCTTGCTGCCCTCAATTGATACAAGGACCTGTTTTTCTTCTACTTTTGTAACTGTTCCAGTCACTGTGTTGCCAACCTCTAAATTGTTAACTTCTACTTGATTCATGTCTTCCACCATCATTATTACCTCCTCCATACAAACCAGCTAATCCATTATTTATGTAAGTAACGGTAGACGTTACGTAAGCATGCCGGCATTTGCCTTTGCATGCGAACTTAACAAAAGTTGCATTTGTTTCGTGTAATAATTCATAAATTAACGGATGTTAACTTACTTGATTGATCAGACAGATCAATTAGAACTGCCAGGTGATAAATTAGCAGAAATAGCTTTAACAAATTCCTACATAATTTAGCTTCCTTCTACTAACTTCTAATAAATAGGACATTTTGTCAAGTCAAAACTCTTAAACTATCTGTTTTTTTCGATAAGTTCTTTTATGGAATCCATTACCACTAAAGTTGCTTCTTCTGCCGAGATTTTCTCCAGACGGTGTTGGGTAAAATCGATAGGCTTGCCATACACCACTTTCAGGGGTTGAAACTTCTTGTAAGGTCCGATGACCGCGCACGGTACTACTGTTGCTTCGGAACGGAGTGCAAAAAATCCTGCACCTGCCAAACCCTTGCCCAACTCACCTGTTTTACTTCTCGTACCCTCAGGAAAAAGTCCTAAAACATGCCCCTCTTTCAGCACTTTCAAAGCTTTTCTCAATGCTTCCCTATCACTCATTCCTCTTTTTACTGGAAAAGCATGCAACTTTGGAAGAATGGTTTTCAGAATGGGTACATGAAAGATCTCTTCTTTTGCCATAAAGTGAACGGTTCTAGGTGAAGTAATTCCGACTACCGGGGGGTCCAAATTATCTATATGATTGGAACAGATTAATACGGAACCTTCTTTAGGTATATTTTCACTGCCCACCACCTTAATGCGGTACAGTGGCTTAAGCACAACAGAAACGATGAACTTGGCAAATGAGTAAAATGTCATGGTTATCTAGTCTCCTCATTTTGATGAACCAAATCCATGATTTTCTCTACAACTTGATCAATATTCAAGGAAGTGGTATCAATTTCTTTCGCGTCTTCTGCCTTTTGTAATGGGGCAATTTCACGCTCGGAGTCAAGCTTATCTCTTCTAGCAATTTCTTCTTTCAGTTTTTCAAGATCTGAGTTAAAGCCCTTTGATAGATTTTCGGCATGTCTTCTATGTGCCCTTTCGTCTACAGAGGCCAAAAGGAAGACTTTTATTTCAGCATTTGGAAGAACATGAGTCCCGATATCCCTTCCATCCATCACTACTCCGCCTCTTTTAGCTAGTACTCTTTGTCTTGCAACCATTTCTTCACGAACATGTTTATGCTTGGCAACAATGGATACATTATTTGTCACTTCATGTGTGCGGATTTGCTCTGTTACATCCTCATCATTTATGTACACATGCTGCGATTGATTGTTTGCAATTCGAAGATCAATATCCATCTTTTCTACTAGTTGTTGTAAAGATACCTCGTCTTCAAGGTTAACATCCTTTCTAATTGCTTGGAATGTCACCGCTCTATACATAGCGCCTGTATCAATGTATAAATAACCTAATTTGTCTGCTACAATTTTTGCTACCGTACTTTTACCTGCCGCTGCAGGACCATCAATTGCTATAGATAATTGTTGTTTCATAGTTCCTCCTGAATGTACCTTTTATCATTTTTTTACATGAAAAAAGCAGGTCACCCTGCATATTTTCTTAGACTTATTTCATGTATATTTTATCATACTCATCTACTTTGGTCGAATGTTTCTATATGTTCTATTATCTTCATACCGCCTACTCCCTCATACTGAATGACCTTACTTAAAAAAGGGCCTGAATCGGTATATAACAAGAGTCCTTGTGCACAGATGAGACAGATTAATTGGATGACGATCAGTTTGATAATGATCCTTTCCACTCTTTTCATATTATTCTCCTTCACTTTTACCAATCTCTATACTACTATCAGTATGGATGGATTTGGAAGGGATTATGCTAAAGAATGAGTTTTTCTTAATAAGAGTTGCTGTTCAAAGCAGTACTTCATAATGATTTGTCTTTGCACTTCATTAACAGGATCAAATTGCAATGATACTTTCCACCTATTCTTTGCCTTATCCTCCACTAACCTAATGATTTTACTTTTGAGTTTTAAATAATGGATTTCTCCATTATTTAAATGAATGACAAATGTGGTGAAAATATGACCCTTTTCAGGCAGACTGGCTTTTTCTGGCAAAATTAGTGCAGCACCTCCTGCACTAATATCGTGCGTGACCGTGACGAAAGGAGTAAAATGAAAGGAAAGCGGATGAACCGATACATCCATATTACTTTCGACCCTCACATACTGTCTCCTCTGAACTTTCAATACCTGGTGGTACCCTGGAAAGGACAATTGTACCATTGGTATTGCTTGTTTCATTCTTCCGAGGACTTCGCTTTCAAATGTATATGCTACACCTTCATCTGTCACATATGTAATGAGTAATTGTGTACCATTCAATATGTATGTCGTTCTCCCGTTCTCCATGTGTGATGGATAGTCGACATAAAACTCTCTCTCTTTTACTTCCTGTACTTTACATCTATATTTTTCAACTTTATCATCGTTTCTCACTTGCAGCGTTAGTACGACCCCTGGTTTTAACAAAAAACTGCCTCCCTTAATAAAACCGTTCTCTCTATATACTTATTAAACCATTTTACGAAAAAAAGGAAAAGCCAATTTTGACTTTTCCTCCATATAATTACAAATCATATAACAGTTCCGGGTTTTTTAATTTTTCCACTTTTTCTTCACGTCCATCATTGGCATTGATGAAGATCTGATAGGTGTCATTATCGATTGTCCCCAGAAACTCATAACACAGTACCTCTTCGCCAAGATCATTGTTGATAATGGCAAGGGAATCCTCCATGATCATTACCTTTTCATTGATTCTCTGCGTTGCTTCTTCAAATGAAATCCCAGGTTCAGGTATTTCTCTTAGGTGGTGGGACATCAAGTAATCTTTAGCAGAAAAGCCGACAATCTCACCTGTTTCAAGACTGACTTTCATCTTGATGGAATCTGGATATATCCGCACTCCATCTACATTTGACACGAATGTAAAGATACCAAGCTTTTTGTATTCTACACTCTCATATAAATCCAGCGTGTCAAACTTATTCTGTTTCAAAAAGTTTCTGGCTTTCTCCGTTGCTTCGTTTAAGCTGATGTTCTTCTTTTTCGATTCTTTATTTTGGACCAAGTAAATAGGTATACCACCCTTTTTGGCAATATCCATGAATGTGTCCTGTTGATTTTTATCAACAATTTTCAAACTGTAAAAACCAAACTTGGAGCCTTCGCCATTTTCAGTTATGGTGATTTTTTCGTTTCCTTCAAGTTCTAAGTATTTATCGGCAATCTTTTTTGCTTCTTCTTCTGTTATCGTTTTTCCTGAAAGCTGGCTGAAATTCTTATCTTCCTGATTCATGGAGGTAAAAGTCGGTCCGAAGTCTGCTTCATCATAACCTTCCACGTTTTTTTCGACCGTTTTAAAGCCATCAATAATCGTATTATCCTGAGGCTGATCTTTGGCAGAAAGTGCAAGTTCTACATCCATCCAGCGCAAATTGTTGCTCATGACCATGCTCTGAACTCTTCTCAGCTCTTGTTTTATTTCATCCGATTTTTGATAGAGCGCTTGAAGTGTATTATATTCTTCATCCGTTAAAGGATTTTTGTCCAAGTCCCTAACCGCCACTTGATACGTATAGTCCCCTGTATTGGTCAAAAACTCTTCCGTTTTGTTAAAAGGCAGGAGTGTCAATGGTAACTGTCCAACATCGTTCTGCGCTTCTGATGTGATTCTCCATACCTCGGCAAAGGATGGCGAAAGTTGCTCTCTTGAACTCATTGCCAAGGTTGTTCCAATTTTGTCATGCAACAAATCTACATGATAGACAAGGTCATGAAAAGCACGCTGATAATTGTTTTCCGCATTAATGAGGACTGCGTTTTTATCTTGATGCTCTTGATAACCCCAATAGCCTGTTCCTGCTACTGCAATTGCTAAAACAGCGATGATAACAAGTCTCAACATAATTCTTCACCCTCTTCTTTAGTCACAGAAAATGTGCTTTCCAATTCGCTTAATTTGTGGACGTCCCCAAATCCAACCACTTGTTGCCGTATCAGGATTAAAATAATACGTTGCTCCTTCCGATGGATCCATTCCATTGATCGCATCGATGACCGCTCTTTTCGCCGTTTCATTTGGAGTAAGCCAAATTTGACCGTCAGCAACAGCTGTGAACGCAAGCGGTTCAAAGATTACCCCGGATACTGTATTTGGGAAAGTAGGTGAATTAATACGGTTCAGGATTACGGCAGCTACCGCAATCTGACCTTCATACGGTTCCCCACGCGCTTCTCCATAAACGGCATTTGCCATCAATTGAATATCATTTTCGGAAAACCCACCAGGCATATTGGTTGCACTCTGTGCTTCTCCTTCATCTTCTGCCGGTTGGTCTTCAGGAGCTGCCTGTTCTTCAGGAGCTGGTTCAGGTTGTTCCTGTTCCGGCGCTGGTTGCTGCTCTGGTGCTGGCTGCTGCTCTGGTGCCGGCTGCTCTTGTTGTTGTCCTGGAGCAGGTTGTTGTTGATTAGGTGCAGGTTTTGCTTGATCCTTTTGCGGTGTCGGAGTTTGCTTTTGATATTGAGTTTTTTGCTTTTCCCACTGATTTGTAGCCCCTTGCTTTGCTTTTTCAACAGTCGCTTGGGAAGGTTCTACTTGATACTTTAGTTCCATACCGCCATAATGCGTGAACTTTCTACCTGAATTGATCTGCTGATGGACCCAATCTTTATAGAACTTTGTCGACTTATGAAGCATTTCTTTCGTTTTTGGCCCGACTAATCCATCTACATGATCTAGGCCAAACTCCTGCTGAAAGTTTTTCACAGCCCAGTATGTGCTCCATCCATATACCCCATCAATCCTTGCATGGTAATAACCGTTATACTGGAGGCGGGCTTGCAATTCGACAACATCATTCCCTGTCGCGCCTTTTTGGATGATTTGTTCAGAAAAGGCATTGACTGAGTTTTGATTTATCGAAAATAACATACATGTGCTAAAAAGAAACATACATGAAATTATTAGTAACCGTTTCACCTTACATTTCCTCCTTTGTCTTCTTTAAACAATTGTTACAATGTATTTTCTGTAGATATTGGTATTTTATACAGATACATTTGGAGAAAAGAGGTATTCCATAATATGGATTGATTCTACATAAAAAATAGCCCGGCACAAACGTTATTGTATTTAACGTTTGTGCGAGCTATATTTCTACAGTATTTGCGAGCTTTACTTTTCTTAGGCCAAGCCACCATAAAAAAATCATAAATGGAACCATATATAATCCCCAATATTTCTGAGAGAGAATAATCATATCATACATTCCGTGCAAGAAAATCGGAGTGAATAAAGACAACGTAAGGCATATCCGTTTATGCTTAATATTCGTGTTAAATTTCCCTTTTCCAATATAATAGCCCATAATCACGCCAAATAAAGCATGACTGGAGACAGGGAGAATAGCTCTGCCAAAGGCGAGTTCCACTCCATTTGCAATCAAGAAGAGAATATTCTCTGCTGTAGCGAAGCCTAAAGATACAGCTACACCATATACAATTCCGTCGTAATGCTCATCAAAATGGAGATTTTGATAGACAAGATATATGAGGATAAACCACTTGAAGAATTCTTCAAGAAGACCCGACATAAGGAAAGCTTTTACTAAATGTGAGGAGACCCCAAGCTCGAGTTCAATTACGTACTGTATAAACATTAGCGGAAACACAAGCAGTGCACCAAACATAAATATTTTAAATACATAGGTGATTGGTTCTTTTTCAAAAGTATCCTTTAAATAAAAATAAGACAATAATGCTAAGCCTGGAGCAATCCCGGCGGATACAACTGCCAGCATAAATAAGCCTCGTTTCAATCTGTTTTTTTTTATCGTATCATGTTATCGTAATTAATGAAATAAGATGTCTAAACTTTTGGAAATTGTTTGTAAAATATAAAGATTAAAGAGAAAGCTTAAACTAATGAGGTGCATACGACAATGAAAAAGAAAATCATGATTATTCACACAGGTGGGACAATCTCGATGTCAGAGGACGAACAAACCGGCGCAGTATCGCCAGGTGAACGAAATCCTTTGACCACCATCCCTTTAATCGTTGACTCTAACATTCATATTGAAAGTCATGAACTATTTAATCTTCCTTCCCCACATATAACATCACAACACATGCTTTTGCTTTCCAAATTTATTGATCAACAGGTTATGGAACAAGGTATCGAGGGGTTTGTGGTTACGCACGGAACGGATACTTTAGAGGAAACTGCCTTTTTCCTTGATTTAACAGTCCAAACACGGGTTCCAATCGTGCTGACTGGAGCAATGCGTTCAAGCAACGAAATTGGTTCTGACGGCCCTTATAATCTCCTTTCGTCTGTAAAGGTTGCGGCTAGCGAAGAAGCTAAGAATAAAGGCGTGCTCGTTGTGCTGAATGATGAAGTACATACCGCCAAGAACGTAACAAAGACACATACATCTAATATCGCAACATTTCAAAGCCCTCAATATGGTCCAATTGGGATTGTAACTAAACGAGGAGCATTTTTTCACCATTCTCCCGTTTCCGAAGACAAATACCGGGTAGATGCCATCACGAAAAACGTCATGCTTTTAAAAGCATATGCCGGCATGGATTCAAGTATTTTTCATGCATTAAAAGATATGCAAGTGGACGGCGTAATCTTAGAAGCACTTGGACAAGGTAATATTCCCCCAACAGCTGTGGAAGGAATTAAGTCTTTAAGGGAAGCAAACATCCCAGTTGTGATGGTATCACGTTGCTTTAACGGAATAGTGCAGGATATTTATGGCTATGAAGGGGGCGGACGCAGGTTAAAAGAGCTTGGCGTAATATTCTCGAATGGACTGAACGGGCAAAAAGCCAGAATAAAACTGATGATTGCATTAGAAAGTACGAATAACCCTGATAAACTGCAGGAATTATTTTTAAGATAAGATGAAGTATTTGTATAGGAAAACGCCTTCTCTGTTACCGTTGTTGAGCTTCACGTCTTGCTTCGGGCGCTGAGGAGCCTTCTCTGTTACCGTTTTCGAATTCCACAGCTTGCTTCGGGCGCTGAGGAGCCTTCTCTGTTACCGTTTTCGGGGTTCACAGCTTGCTTCGGGCGCTAAGGAGCCTTCTCTGTTACCGTTTTCGAATTCCACAGCTTTCTTCGGACGTTGAGGAGCCTTCTCTGTTACCGTTTTCGGGGTTCACAGCTTGCTTCGGGTGTTGAGGAGCCTTCTCTGTTACCGTTAACAAATTCTGATTGTGATTTGAGGCTTAGATAGCACCAAATCACAATCTCTAACTAAAATACCTATTCTCTCTCCTTAATACATTCCGCGATCATACCGCCATGAAAGCGACCGTTTTCAATAAAGATCTCATTTGCATTATTACCTGCTGCAATAACACCTGCAATAAAAATCCCCGATACGTTTGTTTCCATCGTTTCCTCGTTAAAGGTGGGACGTCCTGTCTCTTCATCTATCCCGACGCCCATCTTCGTCAAGAAGGAATGGTCTGGATGATACCCAATCATGGCAAACACGTGATCATTATAGATCGTTTGCTCCTCACCATCTTTATTAACAAATGAAATCTCTTTCTCGGTAATGTTAGTCACATTAGATTCAAATTCCATTCGAATGGTGCCATTACGTACTAACGCATCAAATTCCGGAAGAATCCATGGTTTCACACTTGACGAATATGTCTCCCCACGGTAGATGACTGCTACATGTGCATCTGCTTTTACTAATTCTAATGCTGCATCCACACTAGAGTTCTTCCCCCCAATGACAGCGACATGCTTATCGAAATAAGGATGCCCTTCCTTGAAGTAATGCGACACTTTATCTAAGTCAGCCCCAGGCACATCCAGTTTATTGTGGTTATCATAATAGCCAGTCGCAATGATGACATGTTTTGTGGAGTAGGATTGTTTGGATGTATGTACGATAAATGAACCGTCCTGAACTTTTTCCACATGTTCTACTAATTCAAACGCGTTCACTTCAATTTTCTTTCTCTTCACTACTTCCCGATAGTAAGTCAGAGCTTGTATTCTGACTGGTTTTCTATTTTCTGTGATAAAAGGCACTTCTCCTATCTCGAGCTTCTCGCTTGAGCTGAAGAAGGTTTGGTGCGTTGGGTAATTGTAGATGGCATTTACAATGTTTCCTTTTTCTATGACAAGCGGGGATAGTCCTGCATCCTTTAGTGCAATGGCTGCTGCCAGTCCGCATGGACCACCGCCGACAATGATGGCATCTCTGTTTATCACCGTTGTTCAACTCCGTATTTTTAAATTCGAGGGATTTTATTTTATACTTTGTTGATCTCCGTTACAGGCTCTTCGCTTTCCGCGGGCGGTCCGGGAGCCTCCTCGGCTTCGCCTGCGGGGTCTCCCCTGTCCCTTCCTCCCGCAGGACAAGGAAGACTTCGACAGCAATACATCGCACGAAGAAAATGCGATAGCATTTTCGAGGAGTCTTCGAGCCTTCCACTCCGATCAACAAGGGATTTACTTATATTTTAGGAAATCAGAAAATCCCCCATCACTATATGATAGGGGATTGTGAAAGCTTAAGCAAATATTAAATCCAGCCTCTAAAGCGGGATGCTTCGGCCATTTTACGTGCACCGACCATGTATGCGGATAGTCGCATGTCTACACGGCGGCTTTGTGATGTATCGTATACATTGTTGAACGATTTCACCATTACTTTTTCAAGCTTTTCTTCTACTTCTTCTTCTGTCCAGTAGTAACCCTGGTTATTTTGTACCCACTCAAAATAGGATACTGTTACTCCACCCGCACTTGCAAGCACATCGGGAACAAGAAGAATGCCACGGTCCGTAAGGATTTGTGTACCTTCAATAGTTGTGGGTCCATTCGCTGCCTCTACTACAATTTTAGCGCGGATATTATGTGCGTTCTCTTCCGTAATTTGGTTTTCAATCGCTGCCGGAACCAAAATATCACATTCAAGCTCAAGCAATTCTTTGTTGGTAATCGTGTTGTTGAAAAGTTTTGTAACCGTTCCGAAGCTGTCACGACGATCTAACAAATAGTCGATATCCAAACCGTTTGGATCATACAGTCCGCCGTATGCATCAGAAATACCTACAACCTTTGCCCCTGCATCATGCATGAACTTGGAAAGGTAACTACCCGCATTACCGAAACCTTGTACAACTACGCGAGCTCCTTCAATATTAATTCCTTTTTTCTTCGCTGCTTCACGAATGCAGATGGTAACCCCTTTAGCTGTAGCTGATTCACGGCCATGTGAGCCACCTAATACTAGAGGTTTTCCTGTAATAAATCCAGGAGAATTAAATTCATCGATTCTGCTATATTCATCCATCATCCAGGCCATAATTTGGGAGTTAGTGAACACGTCTGGAGCAGGAATATCTTTTGTTGGTCCTACTATTTGGCTGATTGCACGAACATAGCCACGGCTTAGTCTTTCTAGTTCTCTAAATGACATTTCACGGGGATCACAGACAATCCCGCCTTTACCGCCACCGTATGGAAGATCCACTATTCCACATTTTAAGCTCATCCAGATGGATAGTGCTTTAACTTCTTTTTCAGAGACATTTGGATGGAAACGAATTCCACCTTTAGTTGGTCCAACTGCATCATTATGTTGTGCGCGATATCCAGTAAAGATCTTCACAGATCCATCATCCATCCGGACAGGGATTTTCACCGTAAGCATACGCAAAGGTTCTTTAAGTAATTCATAGACTTCTTCGGGATAGCCTAGCCTTTCTAATGCTTTATGTATAACAACTTGTGTCGATTTTAATACATCTAACTTGTCTTCGTTAGAACTTTTTTTATCATTGCTTTTCTCGGCTACCATAAGTAAACCTCCTAGATTGTCTCACATAATAAGATTGAAATAGTCCATCTTCATGACATAGTATACACCTTACTTCAACTTATGCAAAGATAGAAAATAAACTTTTATTAAAAAAATGTAACCGATTACAAAACGTAAGAAATATCAGAAAATACTTACAGCCTACACTACAAAATGATCTATGTAGAATAGGCTGCTTTCTAATTAAAATAAGAATTTATTTGCTTCATAGCGGATTGTTTCATAATCAATTTTCCATATTCTTCTATTCGGTGCGTCGTCATGGTCGATGGTGTGCCGTATTCAGATAATAGTGCAATTAAGGTGTCGATATCCATGTTTGCATCCACATCTTCTTCCATCAGGAGAAGATAGAACATATGATCATGCGAATAAATGGTACCGCCATTTATATTGAGGCTTTGAAGCCTTTTGGCTAAATCGATTAAGTGGTCGAAAGATTGAAATACATAAAACAGTTCTTGGCATTCATCTACTGTCACTTGCATCTCTATATAATCATCATTGAACTCTTCTTCTATTTCCTCGTGGTCTGTTGATGTTACAATTACCACCATACCCTGAGCTTGAAGGGCATATACTTCCACATTCAATGATCCACTCACTTCAAAACCCAGCTCCGCACTAGCTTCATCAATCATGTCACGAAACAGCTGATGAACCTTTTGCGAATCTTTCCATAAATCCTCTTTTGTTAACCCGCGATCTTCCAAGTCATCAAATGTGAGGAATATCTTTATCTTGTTGTAGTTTAAACGTTCCAGCCGCATGAAAGACTCCTCCCAACCTTTAACACCATAGAACTTATTACATTTTATGATAAAAGGTGTAAGTTGGTTCGTGAGTAATTCGTATTGTTGCAGATGAAATCAGTTCATTCTGACCCTTAGCCAATCTTCCCATTCTTTCATTGAGTTTCCGATAAGGTGATCAGCGTATTTGTGTTTTTTAATTTCTGGCATTTTATCCACTGCGGTACCTCCCAACCCAATCAAGAGGTCCGGATATTGTTCTTTAAGCGCTGTCACCATTTCTAATGTTTTTGGCAGGTTGATGGACAATGTACATGACAGGAATAAAAATTTCGGCTGTACTTCTTTTAAAACAATATGAATATCTTCATCGGCAATACTTGTTCCTAAGTATATGGTTTCAAAGCCTTTTCTACGCACAAACAGTGTATATATCAATAATCCCAGTTCATGCCATTCACCAGGTCCGCATACTGACACGGTTTTAGGTAAAAATCCATTCACTGGTAATCCATGAAGAATCATTCCTATTCTAGAACGCAAAAATGCAGACGCAAAGTGTTCATGTGCACTTGATATTTCATGATTTTCCCACATGTCACCAACCTTCACTAATAGCGTCCCCAAAATATCTATTAACACTTTTTCTACAGAATATAAACTGAATATTTTATCCATTAATTCATGAGCTTGACCTTCATTGAACTCCAATAGAGCTTCTAGTAATTGGTTTAGCAAATCAGTAGATAAATCTTCTTGATCTGTATGTTGTGTAGAATCTGATTCCAAAAGAGCCTGATTGTTTTTTTCAAGAAGTGAAACAGCTTGACTGATGGTGAAGCCTTTATTTACCCTCTGTATTAGCCACTTCAGTATTTTGATATGCTCTTCCGTGTATAATCGGTGCCCGGACTCATTCCTTACGGGAGCGATGATCTGATATCTTCTTTCCCAAGCCCTTAATGTACCCGGTTGGATACCCAGCATTTTGGATGCTGCCTTAATATTGTATTTACCTTCATTATTTGCCATACAGATCCCTTTCTCTCTTTTCAAAATCATTACTTGCATTATATAGCACGAATGATACTGTGTAAACTTTGTATAGGTTTTGAATAGGTGTCATCTTTTCTGAGAGACTTAAGAAAGTTATGCCAACAAAGTAAAAAGCGGCACCTGAAAATCAGGCCTCCGCTCGTGTAGTAACAGTCAAAATATGTGTTTCAGGCGGGGCACCAAGCCTAAGCGGCACTAAAGAAGTCCCAAATCCATTACTGATTAACTGTGTTGTATGAGGCAATTGAGTCAGTCTTCCTTTTTCATGAGGACCGAAACCAAAAATTCTAATTTGCCCCCCGTGCGTATGCCCGCTTAAGACAAGGCTGATATTTTCTCCATCTGCAAACTTCTCAACAATTTCAGGTTCATGACTGACCAAGATCTTAAAACTGTCGCTCTCCGTTTCTTCTAGAGCGGTGGCAAGATCGTCCCGTTCATGGACCAGGTCGTCCACCCCAACTAATTCCAGTCGGTCACCAAGTTCACTTTCGAACAAATAGCTGGTGTTATCTAATATTTTCACTCCTTGTTGAAGAAGCAGGGAGTCTAATTCGTGATAATCTACTTCATAGTCATTATTTCCCCATACGAAAAAAACAATGCCCAGTTCCTTTAGTTGTTCAATATTTTCAGAAACTTGTGATAGAGGCACTTTCTTTTCTGTTAAGTCCCCACCAATAATCACCAAATCTATGTTGTTTATTTTATTAATGAACTCAGCACTGATTTTCCGTTTATGTATATCTGAAATAAAGAAGATTCTTATTTTACCAAAGCTTTGCGGAAAATCTGGAAATGCAAGAGTTTGCTCTATAATATTCTCTTGCATTGCTTGCTTATACATATAGAAAAGAAGTGATACTCCAAAAAGAGCCACCACTCCAAGTATGATCCATATCATCTCGAACTTCCCCTTTTGTGCATAATTGTAATCCAACTATATCACACTATCCAAAATTTGTAGCAAACTCACTTTGTCTCATGATATAAATTGATATCAAACTCTTTTTTCATAAGATCAAATACTTGGTGTCGTTGCTTCCAGTCTGCAGGCTTTGGCCAATAGTCATCACTTCGTTTTACCATTTC
This sequence comes from Sutcliffiella horikoshii, assembly GCF_002157855.1. NCBI lineage: Bacteria > Bacillati > Bacillota > Bacilli > Caryophanales > Bacillaceae > Sutcliffiella > Sutcliffiella horikoshii. Next base: position 2,526,928 of record NZ_CP020880.1, read on the forward strand.
CTTTCTGAGGTCATGGTACTCTTTTTCTGCCTTATCTTTTTTATATAGCAAGTACTTAATCATCCCAATCTGATAGCCAATAAACATGACAATCCAAAAATGAATGGAGCGATCAAAAAAGTAGGAAATGCTTGCTGAATAAGAAGCGGATTGCTTGAAAATAAAGAAGTAAATGTACATTAAAAATAAACCTAGAGTAATGCAACAGGACATTCTCCATCTCCATTCCCTCTTTTTAAATGTATCTTGTTTTCGTTTTTTGTCTACTAAGAGTTGTAGTGTTTGTTTTGTTGCTTCGTCTGTATGATGGTTGAGCGTCTTTATTGCATGTTCCACTGTCATCCCTTCTTTCCAACCTGTCCTACTAAAAAACTATGCAGAACACATCCACTCTATGATTTACTAATGGAAATGTTGAGGGGATAATTAAAAAAACCAGGCAGTAAACCGCCTAGTTTTAAACTACAAAATTTTAGTTGTTGGGTAAACGACGGTGTTGATTTCCGCAGGCAAGCGAAGCGTATGGAACGGAAATCAACGGTATTATGCTTTCTTAATCTTTATATGTCTATAAGGTTATCTATTAATCGGAATGAGAAGCTTTTGCCCGACGTTTACTTGGCCGTTCACAAGGTTATTGTGATCACTGATGATACTTTCTCCTTCTCTGCTGCTGAAGTATTTCATGGATATTCGGTAGAGTGTTTCACTTTCTTGGACAATATGCTCTACATATGTCACATTGGATGATTCTTCTTCCACTTCCTCTTCCGCAACGTCCTTTTCTTCGGTTTCCGGTTGTGATGCAGGAGCTGAATCATTTTGTTCAGAAGTACTTTTGCTTTCTGTCTTCTCTGCATTTTTACCTGGACCATCTGCTTCATTCTCTTGGTCTACAACCTCTTTAGCTTCTTCATCCTTGGTAGACACCTGTTCCGCTTCAACAGGCGTTTCCTCGTCATTCTCTTCAACGTTGTCTACTGTACTTGCCGAAACATTGGTAGGAATAGAGATTTGCTCTACGTTCTTAACTGCTGGCGTAAACATCTTATCTAAGAAATTTGTCTCCTGATTATTAAAATGAATAGCCATAATACTGATAGGAATTAACAAAAATAATACGCCTATCAGCCTGACGAACGGAAAGTTCACTTTCCATTTTGTTTTTTTACTTCTTTTTTGTGCGTGAAGCTCACTTCTGGATGGGAGTTTGTTTGATTCTTTTTGTACTTCTTCCCGTAACCCGTCTGCTTGATCTAACCCTTTATTGTTCTCCATCTCTTACCACTCCCGTCTTCCACTTGTTATTATTTTTCAAATAGTCTGCTCTAATTTTGCAAGCAAGCAACATATCAATCAGGAAATGGGCCCAAATGGTAACCCATAGACTGCCTGTGACTTCATAGGTGTATCCTAAAATAAAGCTGATAATTACGACCGAGATGAACAATACCCATTTGTGCAAATACCTGATATGAAGAGCTGCAAACAAAATACTGGCAACCCATATCCCAAAATGAGTTTGAATCACTCCTCTAAAAAGGAACTCTTCTGCAAAGGATATTATGAATGCTAAAAGAATGATGTGCGGGAAGGACCTTGTCTGAAACATTTTCTCATTAATACCGCCATCATCTAAAAGGCTTTTAGGCACCAATTTCATGAGTAAAAGATCTGCGCCTACCACAATTAGTGCGACGCTTGTTCCAATGACAAAAATGTTTACTGGCTGCCATGCAAATATTTGTTTAATGGATTCCAAACTGTTAAACAAAAAATAGGCCAGTACTAGTCCGATAACAAAAAATGCAATTTGAGAAAGATAGAGATGATATAAAAGCTCTCTAGGGTTCATATGTTTAATGATTTCTGCTTGTCTGTTTTTCAATTCTCATCTTCCTGCCAAAATATTTTTTTCAAAACCTTCTCCCAGGTTACAGGTTGCTGGTCTACATCACTTTTTGAAGTGAATTTTATTTCCCGACTATAACTGTCCATATTCAATCCACAGTTATCGCAACATTGCTGTATAGGAGTGGACATCTCTTCATCAAAATAATGCAGCAACTCTTTTCTCCTGCAAAGAGCTGTGGTAGTCCAATTATTAAACTCCTTAAGCTTCGAACGTTTCATGGTAGTTCGTTTGTCAATTCTGCTTTGTATCTCTTCTATGCATGGTTGAAGAGAGGCGATATTCAGTTTCCCGTGTTTGTGTAAGAACTCGTTTAGTTGAAAAAAGAGATACCTCCAATAGGACTCCTGCTCTGGATATTGTTCTACCCATTCTTTCATTTGTTTTTTTGATATGGATTCTATTTCACCGTATTCATTGACCAGGTTTTGAAGGATATAAGATACCCACTCTTGGTCAGGCAATTCATTGCCTATTATGAACTCTGGCAGCATCGCATCTTCCTTACTTTTGAGCAAGATTGCAATACTTTGGTTTCCCCCTCTTCCTGCACGTCCAATTTCCTGCACAAAAGACTCCATTTGAGTTGGCTGGTGGTAGTGAAGAACATACCGTACATTACTTTTATTTATACCCATCCCAAAAGCGCTTGTACAACAGATTAGGTCAACCTGATCCATCAAAAACTGTTGTTGAATTAAAATTCGTTGCTCTTGTGATAATCCGGCATGATAATATGCGACCTTGTTTATTCCATTTTCCGTTAGGTATTCATAAAGTTCTTCCGTCTTTGTTCTGCTCGAAAAATAGATGATGCCTGGAGGTTGCAAGTCGGTTATCAATTCAAGTAACCGTTCCCTTTTTTCTTGGTTATTGACTACTTCTTCCACTTTTAATGCTATGTTAGGTCTGTCCAATGAATTGATGTGAAAAACAGGTTCTGACATGCCTAAAAATGCTTGAATATCTTGTATGACGGCTTTTGTTGCAGTTGCAGTCAAGGCCAATGTGGGCGGTTCTCCAAGGATTTTATTTACCGTTCCCAATTTCAGATAATCCGTCCGAAAGTCATGCCCCCATTGAGAAACACAATGTGCTTCATCTACTACAAACAAATCAATACGAACTGTTTGGAGTTTCTTGATCCATTTATCTACCTGAAGCATTTCTGGTGAGATAAAAAGGAATTTATAAGAATTCAAGTCAACGGATAACAGCTTTTCTTTTTCTGAGAAGGTCAAAAATGAGTTTAACGCGACGACACTTTTTTCTCCACTTGACCTAAGTTGCTGTACCTGGTCTTCCATTAGGGATAATAATGGGGAAACGATGACGACGGTGCCCCCAAGAGCGTAACCTGGAAGTTGATAACATAGAGATTTACCCCCTCCTGTAGGAAGTAACGCGATGACATCTTTTTTGCTTAGGACATCCTGGATAATTTCTTTTTGACCCGGTCTAAAAGAAGAAAAGCCGGTTTTAACTTCCAGCAGAGTGTCTAGGTTCATCGCTATCCCCCATCCTTGTTAGTACTAACCTTATTTGAAAATAACTGATATCATGATTGTTTAACTGCTCTTTAATTCTGCGAAGTTGGTGTGTTTGCAAATCATGAATAACAGCCTGGATTGCTGCTATGTCTTCCTCTTTTACATAAGGAATTAGCGAAAATTCACGAATCTGCATGGCAATCTCTACAACGTGATCTTCAATGGTACTTTCCTTCAATCTCCGTATATTGGCAATCTCCGGTAAACTGAGTCCTTGATGAAGCAACTTTAAACTTTTTTGTGTGGTTTCAGTAAGCAGTGGTCTCTCCAGCAAATCACGACAAATAATAAAAAGACTATTGTAGATTGAAGCCGCGCCTTTTTCCTCTAAGCTTTGAATTAAAAAGTGCAGAGCTGATTGGAACTCCACGTGAATCCAGGCGGAGTCTTTTTTTAAACTTTTTGCTATTTGCTCATCTGTATTTCCTGTATGTCGATAACCAGATAGTTTGAGTGCAAAGACAGTCGCTTGATTAGTCGGTAATTGAGTAAGCAAACTGTTTGTTTCCTTAAACAAATCGTTTAATAACTGTTTTTTTGAACTGCCATTTTGACTCAATAAATAATTTTTTACCCACCTTTGGATAGATTCGTCATACTGTATAGGGATAAATGTACTTTCTTTCCCTGCCAAATTAGACATAGTTTGAACAAGCAGAGAATATCTCTTCCAAAAAGTCAAACTTTTATCTTTGTATGCATATCCATTTAAATAAGGAGCTAAATAATAAAGTTTTTCGCCATCTGACAACTGCTTTTTACCTTTGTCTGTAACTTTGTAATGCTCGCTATGTACTTCACGAATAAGTTGTTCCGCCTGTAAAAAATGTATGGTTTGTTGAAGAAAGTTTCTGTTTAGATCGGGAAAAAGTCCATATACATTAACCAATGAGAAGATATTGGCATCCTGTATAGTTTGCGAAGATTTCTTTCCTCTAAATAAATGGTATATCGCTGAATTGCTCCGTTCTCCTCTAAATGAATCAAGGCATTTCAGACACAAATATTCGAATGATTTCATCAAATTTCTACACCTTTCTTCCCCTACAGTCATTTTATCAAAATTTTGTAAAGGATGACATGTTTATCACATCTTTTCGTCGGGTAATCTAACAATATGTTTCAAAACCCTTGTGTGATAAGCATTCTCATTGAGTTTTCTATTGAAAAGTTGGGAAAACAGTTTTACAATATAAATTATAAGGAATTGGCTTCCAACTAAATATTGGAAATCATTTAATTGACTAGTTACTAATTGGGAGGTTTATTTTCATGGCAAAATACACGATTGTTGACAAAGATACTTGTATCGCTTGTGGAGCGTGCGGTGCTGCAGCTCCAGACATTTACGACTACGATGATGAAGGTATTGCATTCGTAACACTTGATGACAACCAAGGAATTGTAGAAATTCCTGATGTACTTGAAGAAGACATGATGGACGCGTTTGAAGGCTGTCCGACTGATTCAATTAAAATTGCTGACGAGCCATTCGATGGCGACGCATTAAAATTTGAATAGTTATAAGAAATGAAGCCCCGATCCTTATGGAATCGGGGCTTCTTCTTTATTTTATTTAAACATTCTTTATTTCTAACTGACGATCGAGCCAAATTGCAAGCTTCTTATATAATAATAAGAACAAGAAAGTGACAATCAACCCTTTGATTATATTAAAAGGTAGGATACCCTTCACAATTCCTTCAATCATTTGAGCGGAAGACCCAGATGGGACATTAAGGAAATATGTGAATGCAGGTAAGAAAATATAATAGTTGAGTACACTCATGATCAATGCCATGGATACTGTACCCGCAACCAAACCTAATCCTAATCCTTTGGTTGTACGAATTTTATTAAAGATGAAATAAGTCGGCAGTATAAATAATACCCCTGCAGTGAAATTAGCCAACTGTCCAACAGGAACTCCTGTCATACTTCCTTGCACAATATAATGCAAGATATTTTTGATTGCTTCGACTGTAATACCAGCCACCGGCCCAAAGATAATGGCTGCAAGCAATGCCGGGACGTCACTGAAGTCCACGGATAAAAATGGCGGTAACAAAGGTAGTGGAAAGCTTAGCCACATAAGCAGATAGGAAATACCACTTAACATCCCTACTGTTACCATTTTTTTGACGCGATTTGATTGATTCATTCTTCTTCTCTCCTTTTCAAATGGAGATCCACCTCGTACGAAAAGAGAGAATTCAAAGATGTGTGTTTATTTCTTGATGCAAATCCACGCAAATAACCGTTTGTCAAAATGAACAAACGGGAGTACGAAGGCATCAGGAAATAAGCATCGAAACGAAGAAATTTCGACAACTTTGAACCTCCATCTTCTCCCATCCAGACTATACTGTCGGCTTTGGAATCGCACCAAATCCTGCCCCAACATCAGGCTCGCGGGCTTAGAGAATACATCTCATCACCGCCGATCGGGAATTTCACCCTGCCCCGAAGATAGATCATATTATTAACTTACGAGTTTATTATACTCAAAAAATAGTAAAAAGGGAAGAGAAGTGAATTGTTATTCATTTTTTATAGGAATTTTGAAACAATAAGCGCTTACATAGGTTCGACCTGTTGTAAAGTCATTGACATGCTTCCTGATAGATGATAAATTATCAGAAATTTTATAATATTTTTTTGGAGGGATTGCATTTATGTTTCATGTGCTCGTTGCAGATTCTATAAGTTCAGAAGGACTGACCCCGCTCTTAGAAGCGGAAAATGTTAAAGTATATCGGAAAGATCGGGAAGAAGACAACTACAATCCAGAAGACATCGATGCACTACTCGTACGAAGTGCCACCCAGGTGGATGATGCCCTTCTCTCTTCTCTTTCCAATCTCCAAGTAGTCGCTAGGGCGGGAGTTGGCGTGGATAATATTGATATAACCGCTGCAACCAAAAGAGGCGTGGTCGTCATAAATGCACCAGACGGGAATACCATTTCCACTGCAGAACACACTTTTGCCATGATTTCTTCATTAGTCCGTCACATACCTCAAGCAAACATGAATGTGAAAGGTGCCCAATGGAGCAGAAAGAAGTTTATTGGGACAGAGCTATTCGGAAAGACCCTTGGAATCGTGGGATTTGGCCGAATTGGCGGTGAAATTGCCAAGCGTGCAAAAGCTTTCCAGATGAAAGTAGTGGTATATGATCCCTTTTTAACTGACACGCGGGCTGAGAAATTAAGTGTTATCTCCTTACCTTTAGACGAAGTGATGAAGCAGGCGGATATCATTACCGTACATACACCTCTCACGAAAGAAACAAAAGGTTTGTTCAATAAAGAAAATATCCCTCAATTAAAGAAAGGCGTTTATCTTGTTAATTGTGCACGTGGTGGAATTATTGATGAAGAAGCATTGCTCCACCATTTGAACACAGGACATGTTGCCGGTGCTGCCCTTGATGTATTTGAAGTAGAGCCACCAACCAATCATGATCTTGTACAGCATGAGCATGTAATTGTCACACCGCACCTTGGAGCATCAACAAAAGAAGCACAATACAATGTCGCTTTCCAAGTTTCAAAAGATGTGCTGGCTTATTTAAATGGCCAATCGGTAAATACCAGCATCAACTTGCCTACTATTCCAAAAGAAATTTATAAAAAGATTCAACCGTTCTATCAACTCGGAAAAACTTTGGGTTCCATTCTTTCTCAATCTGCCAAAACACCAATTGAAGAGATTACAGCAACGTATGCCGGCGTTATAACGGAGTGGGAAACATCTATTTTGACTAAAAGTATTATTGCAGGGTTTTTGCGAAATCGTGTGGATACGACTGTTAACGAAGTGAATGCTGCTACCATTGCGAAAGAACGTGGTATCAGTTATGGAGAAAAACATCAAACAGACAGTTATGGATACTCCAATATCATTCAAGTGGAAGCGCAGGGAAAAGATGTAAACTTAGTAGTAAGGGCGACATTCATTGAAGGTTTTGGCGCTAGAATTGTTCATATGAATGGATTTGACATTGACTTTGCACCTAGCGGCCATTTGCTCTATGTGCAGCATACGGATCGTCCTGGTGTCATCGGACAACTCGGGCTCATTTTTGGTAAACATGAAACAAATATTGCTACGATGCATGTGGGACGGATGCTACAGGGCGGAAAAGCAATTATGATGCTTTCTTTTGACCAACCGCTTGAAAAAGTGCTCATAGATGAAATCCTTCTCATACCGGATATTTCTTCTGCGATTATATTAGAGTTATAGCAATTATTGGGAATGAAATTGTTCCCTACCATAAATTATCCCCTTACTTTTTTAAGGGGATTCTGACTGTAGAAAAACTAGCGGTAATTCCAGGTTGTCTTCAGTTTTTTGTGGAACGATATACATGTGTATTTTAATATGAATATAGATAACACGTCAGATACCGATGCCTTTGTAACTCCTGGAAACGTTCATGACTCTGTTCCCTATCCCTCACGCCTAGACCGTCAAATCAAACGCTTTGGATTTATAGTGGAACCTGTAGCACTTGATTCTGGCTATTGCTATCTTACCAAACCGATTTGTAAGGGATTATCAGATAGAAAGATATTTGGAGTAATTGCACATAGAAGGTTTCAACCGACCAAAGGTCTCTTTCCAAAATGGAAATTCACCTATCAGCCAAAGGCCCGGTTGGGCTAGGTATGTAGGAACCTTTTTCTCTCAGGTAGGATGCGAAATTAAACCAAATGTTCGACCAAAATATATGTAGAGTTTCTCTGCAAGCTGACGAGCACTAATAAGTGCTCGTTTTTGGAGTCTACACCTATTATCACCAAGTTAATTATTATCTTTGGTATAGGTATGTTTGCTGTTCGTAAGTTTCTGTAAATCTTCTCTATATAAAGTATCCTTCAATTCCTGCATTTTAAATGGAATTAATGGTGAAAGATAGGGAACACCTACTGATTTTAGGCTCACCATATAAATTATTTGCAGGGTTATAGCAATAATTAACCCGGTAAATCCAAAAAAATTAGCAGTAAGCAAAAATATGATTCTTAGAGTGTTATCAACTACTACGAGCCCTCTGTTTGCCCCTAAGAAACTTGAGAGAGTTGTTATCCCAATGACGATTAGACTGACTGGATGGATTAATTTTGCCGTAACGGCTGTTTCGCCAATTACGATTGTTCCGATTAAAGAAACCAAAATTACTGCCGTTTGCGGAAGCCGGAACGAAACATCGACTAGTATTCTTATCAAAAATATTAGAATGATAATTTCCCAAAAGGTCGGCAACAGCTCATCCTTAGAAATGATTGCTTCTGAAATCTTTTTTGGCAGATCATCTTTGTGAAAATTGGCTAACGCTATATAAACAGCAGGCAGATATACTCCCATCAAAAATGCAAACAATCTCATTGTCCGGCTAGTAAACCTGCCCAATGGAATGTGATATTCATCAGGTGCCTGAAGAAATTCGACAAATAGAGCAGGAGCTATGATGGCAAAAGGGTATCCATCAACAATAACGGCTACTCTTCCTTCAAATAAGGAAGAGACCACTCCGTCAATTCTTTCGGAATGCCTTATTCGTGGAAAAATAGACCTTGGCTTTCCCTCTAATACATCCTCTACTACTCTTTCACTGAGGACATACTTTATCCTAAGACTATTTATTCTCTTTTTAACTTTTTTTAATATTCCTTTATCCACAATTCCTTCAATGTATAAGATAGAAACTGATGTTGGGGAAATTGAGCCCAACTCTATTGTATCTACACAAAAATCGAGAGTTTTTATTGAACTTCTTATCAGATTGATATTTGTTTTCATTTTTTCAGTTAATCCAATTTGGGGACCTCTTGCGCTACGTTCTCCTACTGTTGCTTCGATGCTTCTTTCCGCCCACTTAGGAGATGGGATGATGATCCCTTGTTGATACTCGTTTATCAGTAAGACAGCACTCCCCTGTACAATGGCATCGGTCAGCTCTTTATACTTAGTAGTGGTCTTCACATCTGCCGATTCAATGATTCTTCCCATTATCTTATCTATGAGTAATTCCTTCATACATACAGTCTTAAAGGTTTCCAATAAAGGCTTGACCACATGTTCCTGAATCAGATCTAAATCAATGATTCCGTCTAGATAGACAACAGCCATTTCGGCAGAACCCTTGTAACCCACCTTTAAATTACGTACTTTAAGATCGGATGTATGGTGAAAAGAATTTTGGATATTTCTGATATTTTCTTCAAGGCATTTTTCTATGTTAAGCATAATACTACCTCCCTTACAGGTAGTATTAGGAAATATCAAAATACTATACTTTTGTCGATGCAGGCGATGCTTACTTTCTTTGCATTAAATCTAAAGAAGATGGCCAACTGGACAGGGAGAGGTCCAGCGATAGCCTATAAATAGTATTCAGGAAGTCTATCTTTTCATATCAAATTTAACTAAATATTAAAAAGGGATTTGGAATGTGAACATTCCGAACCCCTTTTGTTTATAAACTGTGTCCCCTTACTTTTGTAAGGGGGATTTTTAATGCCATTATTTTTATTGAGTGGACAGGATTAACCTAATTCTACCTCGCTGCGTTCTCCTCTATTAAAGGTCATAATTGTTTTGTATCCTACTTCTTTTGCAAGCTTTACGGCTTGTTCATAATCGGCGCCAACGTGTTCTGGCACATGGGCATCCGAGGAGAGGACAATAGGCACTCCTTTGTCATGACAAAGTTTCAGCAAGCGTTTATCTGGATATAATTCTCCAACAGGCTTCCTCAGTCCAGCAGTACTTATTTCTACACAAGTTTTAGAGTTAGCTAGAGCCGAAGCTGCCCGCTCATACTGCTCTAAAAGAAATTCTTCGTCCTTTGGCACGTATTTGAAAATCTTTACTAGATCTAGATGTCCTATTATATCGAACATATTTGACTCAGCAAGAGTAACTACTTGATCAAAATATTTCGTATACACCTCATTGGTATCGCGGCGGTCCCATTCTTTACGAAACTCGGCCAAGTCAATCCCAAAGTCCCCTACCCAATGTATGGAACCGATCACATAGTCAAAAGGATAAGCATCGATAAATTTTTTCATCTCGGCATGCTTGCCAGGTGTATAATCCATTTCAATGGACATTTTCACATTGATATCTTCATTCCAGGCCTGTTGGAAAAGTTGATAATATTCGGCCATATCATAATATCTTCGTTCCTCCACCCAGGGGTTGCTGAGAATATCTTTTGTTTGATAGAAATGATAGGCATGTTCTGAGATACCAAACTCTTCTATCTCTTTTTGTTGAGCTACCTTTGTAAATTGTTTTAGGTATTCTAGAGTTAATGTTCCTCTTTCCAAATGGTTATGATAATCTGTCAGCATAAACTGTCCCCTCTCATCTTTTTTGCTAATTATACTATTAATATAAAGAGAGATGGGTTGTATTTTCAAAAAATTCATAAAAAAGGGTGCCTAATCAGCACCTTTTTCTTCATCATTTAATAATGGTGTACTATCTCCTAAATTGTATAGGCTACCGTCTTGGTGATCTGTTTCATGGTAGAACTTCTGCTCAAGCTTAAGGTTTGCAGTAGTAGCCTCATCTGCTGTCTTACTTTTCACGTCTTTTTTCACCATGCCACCTCCGTATTTATTGAGCGGTGTATCCTCCATCCAACACAACCGCTTGACCTGTCACACCTTTTGCTTTATCGCTTGCTAAAAACAAAGCATAGTCTGCAATTTCATCTACCGATAATAAACGTTTCTGCGGTACAAGCGGATAAATGACCAACTCCAACGCCTTTTCCAATGGAATGCTTCTTGTGTTTGCAAGATCTTGCAGCTGATTTCTAACAAGTGGTGTATCCACATAACCCGGGCATAAAGCATTGACAGTGATTCCATGCTCTGCTCCTTCTAATGCGGCAACTTTTGTTAAACCTACCACACCATGTTTAGCGCTGTTGTAGCCGGCTTTTCCGGCAAAACCTATCAAGCCATTGATGGATGCCATGTTTAGGATTCTTCCAAACCCGTTCTTTTTCATCAATGGAAAAACATGCTTAGTCGCCATAAACGGTGCGATGAGCATTATTTTTAGCAATAACTCATATTTTTCAGTTGAGAACTCTTCAATTGGCGCCACGTGTTGCATCCCTGCATTATTAATTAAAATATCCAGTGACCCAAAGTGTTCATATGTCTGATCCAATGCGCTTTTTACCTCTTCTTCTTTTGTCACATCGCATTTTACTCCAAATACTTCATATCCTTTGTCTTTCAACTGTTTGACCGCTTTTTCAATTCCTTCTTCGTTAATATCAGAAATAGCAACTTTCGCTCCATTTTCAGCAAAACGCTCTCCGATTTCATACCCTATTCCTTGTGCTGCCCCTGTAATGAATACTACTTTATTCTCAACCATTTTCCTTCCTCCTTTTTGATTTACATAATTCCGATGCTTGCCATAATGATAGCTACGACAACCGCTACCGTAGGGATTAATAGTGCGACCACTGCGATGTCTTTGTATGAATCTTTATGGGTAAGACCTGTTACCGCAAATAGCGTAAGCAATGCGCCATTATGAGGCAAAATGGATGCTCCAGAGGCAAGTGCTGCGATTCTGTGAAAGGCATCTGGATTCATCCCGGTAGACTGAGCTAATTGATAATACTGATCCCCTAACGCTTCTAAGGCAATTCCCATTCCTCCTGAAGCAGATCCAGTTATCATCGCCATTAATTGAACAGACAGTGCCTCAGAAATTAGGGGGTTTCCTTTTACTCCTAACAGAATATCCGTCAACGTTTCAAATCCGGGAGCCGCTGTAACAACTGCTCCAAACCCTACAGCTGCACTAGTGTTGATAATGGCCATTACAGAACCTGAAGCCCCGCCATTGATTGCACCTATGAAAGTTTTGAATTTCTTGATATTAAATAGCATGATAGCTAAAGTCCCCACTATTAACGACGGTATGATGTCCCATTTGAAGACATTGAGGGTAATTACAACAATCACTAAAGGAAGAAAAGACAATATCCAGTTAGGCAACTCTTCTTCTTTGATTTGTTTTACCTCTTGGCCACCTTTCGGCTCGTCAAATGTATCTCCCGCTTTGGTTAATCTGCCTTCCCTCCACTTTAAATAAAAATATCCCCCCACTGCCATTATTAATCCTGCTACAATCCCCATAATCGGCGCAGAAAGTGGAGTAGATTTAAAGTAAGGAATAGGAATTAAGTTTTGAATTTGAGGGGTCCCTGGCAAAGCAGTCATCGTAAAGGTGAATGCCCCTAATGCAAATGTACCTGGCAGCAACTTTCTAGAAATATCTGCTTCTCTGAATAAGGCAATAGCGAGCGGATAGATAGCAAATACCACAACAAATAAACTCACCCCGCCATATGTCAGAACAGCTGCAGCAATTAACACTCCAAGAATGGCTCTCTTTTTTCCTATCAACTTGGTAATTTTAAATGCGACAGCTTGAGCTGCACCGGTATCTTCCATCAATTTTCCAAAAATAGCCCCAAGCAAGAATACTGGAAACCACTGTTTTGCAAAGTCGACAAAACCAGTCATATACGTTTGGGTATAGGCTGGCAAGAGATCTAAACCGCTTAATAACGCAACTACCGCAGAAACAAGTGGAGCTATCCAGATGATGGACCATCCGAGGTAGGCAAGTAACATCAATAGTACCAGTCCAACGATAATACTGAACATATATATATACCCTCCTTTATGTGGGAGAAATGGGATTCTTCTATATATGGAGGTAGTATTTGCTTTTTGTATTGGAAATATGTACATGTAGGGTTGGTGTGAGAGCATTATTTGTTGGGGTTTTTGTGTTTAGGCAGCCTTTTAAAATTAGGTAACTAGGTAGTTTCTATTTGCCCGAAGGAGCGTGCATAGTACCTTAGAAGTCTTATAGGAGGAGTCTATTTAACCGAAGCTCCGGCTATAGCTGCTCTTTGGGCTTATAGAGCCCTTCTATACGACCGAAGCTCCGACTATAGCTGTTCTTTAGTCTTTTAGAACCCTTCTATACGACCGAAGCTCTGACTATAGCTGTTCTTTAGTCTTTTAGAACCCTTCTATACGACCGAAACTCCGGCTAGAGTTGCTCTTTGGGCTTATAGAACCCTTCTATACGACCGTATCAACTGTTCCAAAAGAATTTTCGAGCAAAGAGACGACATAAAAGTAAAAAAGCGTGCTCATCTGCACGCTTTTCATACTTACTCGCTATACGGTATAGGATTCGGAGAGTAAGGCACGCTTACCTCTTCATTGAGTGTGATAGTCCCAATCATCCCATCTTGAGAAGATTCAAAGACCACACCCCTTAATCCAAATTCTTTTGCTACCATCATCATCGCCTCAAGGGCAAAGATGGTTTCGTCATTATTTTCAAGTACGCTGCTATCTGCCAGCTTAATGCGAACTACAGCACCATCACTTTCTAGCCCCAATCCCTCCACTTTCACCGTATCCGGAATAGATGGCTCTAGTATACTGGTATCAGCTTGCTCTGGGGCACTTATCATCGCCGTGAGAGCATCTCCGATTGAAAGATATCTTTCATGCCCGGGGACAAGTAAAGGAAGGCTACCTGTGTGGTATTTGAAATAAGCGCGCTTGTTTTTAGTCTGTAACTCTATCGGACCATTATATACATCGTTGCCAACTTGCACACCTTTAGTTGATCCATTATCACTAAACAAAATATGAGTATAATTAGTACTGAAAGTATCACTAAGTTCTTTTGAGAACATAATGTCTTGATAAGATGTTAAACCTTTAGCCATATCCGTTACATCTAAGATTGGCATCGCCCTATCTAACCCTATGTCACCTTCTGAAATTTTTACATTGTCATTGATAGTTGGCACATTAACCCCATAGTCCTCGTATGCTATTCCTCCCCGCACCTTATTGAGAGCATCCACATAAGTGTCATTTTCACCACGAGGAACAATCACAGTCAATGGTGTGCTGGAACCACCATGTTCAAAATTATCCGCCTCAATTAAGGACACGCCAATGGTTACAGCGTACTCTGATTCTATATTATAAGAAGGTGTAACAAAACTCTTCCCCTCCGCTGAACTAATCTCAGCTGCGGCAAAGTCATTAGATTCCTCTTCACCTTCTGCCTTCAGTGAAGATTCTACCTCTTCCTCGAGGGCTTCCCTGCTGGTCACTGCGGCAGAATCCTCTGCACTATCATCTGCATTCATTGTTGCGGTGTCCATACTTTCTTCTGAACTGCTGTCAGATCCACTTAAGCTCATGTCGAACTGAATGTTGTTTACGAACATAGGTGCAACCAACGCGAACAGCACTAATGCCGCAACTAATGCAAAAGCAGGTACTATTTTCGAACGCCGCGGTGAATTTACTAGTTTTGGCTGTATTTCTTTATATATTTGTTTCGGGTCACGATCATCTTTAATTTTAGGCATTTGCCTTAACAACTTTTCGATTTGGTCTTCATCATTATGACGCATTGCTGTTTCCTCCTTTCTCTTGAAGTTCTTCCATATATGCCTTCAAGACCTTTAAGGCTCTATGTTGAGTAGTTTTCACCTTACTTTCCGTCCAGCCGAGAATTTGAGCTGTTTCTTGAATAGTAAGGGCTTGTATGTACCGCAAGATAAGGACTAGTCGGTGATCGACTTTACATTTATCCAAACACCGGTACATTTGTTGAACTTGTTCATTTTGTACGGCTATCTCTTCAGGAAGTGGAGCGTGATCTTTTACCTGTTGTTTATTCCAGTCGAAAGTTTCAAGTAGTTTGTTTTTCCATCCTTTTTGTTTGCGAAAGGAATCAATGGCAACATGCTTGGCAATTGAAAAGAGCCAGGTCTTTTCACTGCTTTTCCCTTCAAAACGGTCATAGGAACGTAAAACTTTTATATAAACTTCTTGAACGAGGTCTTCCGCTTGCTCCTTGTTGTTCACCATGTAATATAAGAACTGATAAACATCTTGGTGATATTTTTCATAGAGCTCTTGAAAAACGGTATTCATAGTTTCCCTCCGTTCATTTCATTAGTCGTATATTGTAGTAAGAAAGTTACATTACAAATATATTAAAAAAATTACAATTTGACTAGGGTTATTTGGTAATTATTTCTTTTGGTTTTATGTGTAATTTAAGTATAAGGGATGTCCATTTAGGATTATAGGGATTTTTGTAGGCTTTTCCAAAGAGGTTATATACATATTTCGACCTATTTTTGTATGACACCGCGGTTGATTTCCGCAAATGGCTTCGCTTTCCTAGGGGCGCTGCTGGAGCCTCCTCGGCTTCGCCTGTGTGGTATCCACCTAGCGCTATCTCCCTCAAGAGTCTTCGCCTTTTGCTCCAATCAACAGCTAGAAACTCCTATCAATTTCGCTTCACCTTTTACATAGTAAAAACGCCAATCCACAGAGGATTGGCGCTTCCGTATCATTTCTTGTAGGCGTTGCTCATTTGATATTGTGCCAGGCTCTCTTTTCTTTTAATGATGAATGGAGCTCTTTCGTTTAAGAGTTTGGAAAGGATTGGATAAAGAACAATGAAGAAAACGACATTTCCGACTGCATGGTTGATATCAAATGGTAGTCCAGCAAGATAATATGGCCAAAATGGAAATCCTCCGACAATCATGTTTTGTATGGAGAAAACAAAACCGAAAAACAGCCCGCAAAGCCCAGCATAGATGGAAAGTATGAATACTGGGATTCTTTTAAACCAAATCCCAATTGCACCACTTAACAACCCAATTATTGACCATGCAAAGATTTGTGTGAATGTCCACATGCCAGTACCAAGAACTAGGTTCGTTGCAAAGGTCGTACCTACTGCAAGAATTACACCTGAAACCGGCCCCATCCAAAAAGCACAAATTATGATGATTGCCGTCACTGGCTGGACGTTAGGTATCGATGCGAAAACAATTCTCCCTACTACACAAAGGGCTATTAAAACACCAAGAAGAGCTATTTTTCTGGTTGCCATCATCATTCCACCTTTTGATAGTCAAAATGAACTTCGTCGTTCTCCTCTAGCGTGTAATCACTTGCTCCTACCATTAAGCTTTCGCCGTTAACGGAGATGTTCCAATAATAATCAGATTCTTCCTCAGATCCCAGACCGTCGATTCCAACGATGAAATCTCCTCCAAATCCTGTAGCAAGCTCAAAGTTACGATCCATGACTTCCATCAAAGACTCACCTTCTTCAAACTCAACTGTCTCCTCACTGATTACTTCTTCGCCTTCTTTCGTTAGTTTAATCGTGGTGGAAAGTTGGCTTTCTTGTTGTTCTTCTGTTTCAACAGGAGTCTCATTACTAGTTGACTGATTTGTTTCATTGCCTGCATTAGCGCAGCCTGTAATGGCAAGAGTTAATGATAGTAATAGTGTAAGTAAAAGTTTATTCATCTGTTTTTTCCCCTTATGTAATAAATTTGCCGTGCAAGTTGTAAATCCGTGAATGATTCTCTTCCTAACTTTACCGCTAATGTCCCAATCGATCTGTGTTGAGCAAAACAAAAAACCTCATCCAATTTCAGGATGAGGTGATAACGGCAATGTCATAATACGACATATAAAGACAGATCTCTACCGTCTCTCCTACTCAACCCCCGAAGTATTGAAACTGGTGTAATAATTGGCAGGTCTACTGACTTATGCTTCTTCCTACTTTGAGCCTTCCCATATGGGGACTTAATTTCTTAAGCCCGGTCATACAGTGGTCCTCTCATTTCGTCCACATTTACAGTTGCGGGGACAGTTTTGGCATTTAACCAAATTCCCTATTAAGTCACAATCGTGACACCAACTATTTCGATTGCTATTCAATTAACTATGTTCATATTACAAGATATGTCTGGTCTTGACAAGATAATGTTTCATATAAAACAAGATTTTTCGCTACACATCTCCATTTTGAGCGTGTTTTTGCGGAATATACATGGAAAATGTCGTTCCCTCGTTCTCTTTTGAATGAACGGATATGGTACCACGGTGAGCTTCTATAATATTCTTCACAATGGCAAGTCCCAACCCTGTACCTGCACGCCCTCTTGTACGCGCTTTGTCCGCTTTATAGAAGCGTTCAAAAACAAAAGGCAGATCTTCTTCCGGGATTCCGTGCCCAGAATCTTTTACATCTATTTTGACACCGTTGTTTATTAATTTTGCATGAATGGTTATGGTCCCATCGTCTGCAGTATGTCGAATCGCGTTGTCCACCAGGTTTGTCATTACCTGTTCCATACGGTCCACATCCATTTGGATGTCCCCATCACCTTCTACACGTGATTGCAATACGATGGACTTCTCTTTTGCAAGGCCCTGGAACTTTCTTGTTATCTTTTCGACAAAGGCGACAATATTGGCATTTTCATAATTCAAGGAAATATGACCTGCTTCCATTCTCGCTAAATCAAGTAAGTCATTTACAAGGCGGCCCATCCTGAGTGATTCATCGTAAATAACGGATGCGAGCTCTTTTTTCTCTTCATCGGTTCCGGCGATATCATCGACAATTGCCTCACTATAGCCTTGCAACATAGAAATTGGTGTACGTAATTCATGGGACACATTGGCTATAAAGTCTTTACGAAGTTTGTCCAATCTTCTCTCTTCCGTCATATCCCGTATTACTGCAACGGCCCCGCGGATATGAGTCTGGGTATATAGTGGACTCATTACGATAACCCAAGTTCGCCCCTGATAGGTAAGTTCGATACTTTGCTCTTTTTCCACAGAAACGGCCCGTTGGAACATTTCCACCACTTCACCTGGCAGGTCCTCCCCACTGGCATTGCCCTCTTGGTAGTACCAGGCTTGTAAAAATTTCTCCGCCGGCGGATTCGTTACTAGAATGGTGCCATCTCGATTTAAGGTGATAACCCCATCGGCCATACTGCTGAGAATGTTGGCTAAATGTTCCTTCTCTTGATTCAAGGCATTAATATTAAACTTGAGTTGTCTGCCCATCTGATTAAAGGCCATTCCAAGTTCCCCAATTTCATCCGAAGTTAAAATTGGAACCTTTGTATCGAACTTTCCTCTTGCCACTTCAAAAGCGGCCTCTCGCATATTACGCAACGGCGCTGTGATTCTTGTAGATAAGAAGAATGCGAAAATGGTCGTTAGGAAGATAGCAAAACCTGCAGCAAGCAAAATAAGTTTTGTTGTTTGTTTGGTTGTTTCTTTAATGGCAAGCAGGGACTGATATACGAAAACCGCTCCATCTTTATCTTCATTTATATGCAAGGGAATTCCAACAATCATCACTTCGCCTTGCATCTCATCTGTAATTTGAAAATCTGGCAGATAAGTCTTTTTCGTCACGATAGGCTGATCTTCAAAGACAAGGGAAAGGTCCGGGTCATTTAGGAAGAATTCAGCTGGCAAGTGGTCAATTTGTGAAGTTGGGGAATGAGCGTACTCTCCCTTGTCCGTAAAAATAACCACCCTTGACACATCGTCTACAAGCTCCCAAGCAATAGATTTCGATTGCTCCATGTCTTCATGCTGCTCAAGAATTAATGAAATCTTACTCGCTGCCTGGGTCAGATCCTTTTCTGCTTCCTGTACATGGTAATTCTCAAAGAACTCTAGTAAAAGAATAGTTAAAACAAATAATACAAATGAAACTAAAAGTAACACTGTAAGCCAAAGCTTACCAACTACACTTCTCCAAATCATGATTCATTGCCAACCTCGAATTTATAGCCTACGCCCCATACTGTTACAATCATTTTAGAGGCTGGTTCTGATACTTTGTTTAATTTCTCGCGAAGGCGTTTCACATGCGTGTCAACTGTACGTAAATCCCCAAAGAATTCGTATTGCCAGACTTCTTTCAACAGTTGCTCGCGGTCGAAAACTTTATCAGGAGATTTTGCAAGAAAGTAAAGAAGTTCATATTCTTTAGGGGTAAGATTAATCTCTTTCCCTTCCGATGTCACTCTGTGTGCATCATTATCAATAGTTAAGTGAGGAAAGACGATGACATCCTTTGTTGTTGTTTCAGTTGTCAAGAACGTTGTGCTAGAGGAGCGACGTAATAACGCTTTCACTCTAAGCACTACTTCTCTTGGGCTGAACGGTTTTACAATATAGTCGTCAGTTCCCATTTCAAACCCTTGCACTCTGTTCGTTTCTTCCCCTTTGGCTGTCAGCATGATAATGGGTGTCGCTTTTTTCTCCCGAATTTCTTTACACACTTCCATCCCGTCCATACCAGGCATCATGACATCGAGCAAAATGACATCGTATTCTTTTTCAAGCGCCATCTCAAGCGCCGTATTGCCGTTATCGGCTTCTTCGATTACGTAATTTTCTCTTTCAAGATACATTTTCAATAACCTTCTAATACGGTCCTCATCATCCACTACAAGGATTCTCACTTCTTTTTCCATATTCATAAAACCCCCTTCAAATATCTGCAAGAAAAGCCCCCACAATATTGTGAAGGCCGGTTATTTGTATTACATCGCGTAGGAATGAAGCCCTGCAATGATTAAGTTAACACCAATTAAGTTAAACAAGATGATTGCAAAACCAACAAGCGTGAGCCATGCGGATTTTTCGCCTTCCCATCCTTTAGAAAGTCGGAGATGAAGATATCCTGCATAAAATAACCATGTGATAAACGCCCATACTTCTTTTGGATCCCATGCCCAGAATCTTGACCAGGCTAACTGAGCCCAAATGGCTGCAAAGATAAGTCCACCAAGGGTGAAAACCGGGAAACCAATTGTTACTGCTCGATACCCAATTTCATCTACCATATCCAGATTCACCTTAGCCACAGCAGGTTTTAACGCTTTTCCGATTGGTTTTCTAATGATAACTCTTAATAATAGATATAAAATTGCTCCGCCAAGTAGGGACCAAATAACTGTGTTCAGCTTTACAGTATTAATCCATGGAGAAAGATTTACAAGGGAATCCATTCTATTTTCCGTCAATAATTCCCCTTCATTAGGTCCGACAATTGGATATAAGTTATATACCACTTGTTCTTGTGCGCCTTCTTTATTGATGTAATTGAACTGTGCCTCATAATCAACTGCGCCAAAACCAATGGAGATGAATATAAACCCTAGGAAAGAAATTAACACATAAAGGGTAAATTCAACCCAGAAAGGCTTCTTGCCTTTTTTACTATAATCTACCACTTTTACCAAATAAATTAAACCTGCGGCAAAACTGACAGACAGTATAGCTATGCCTAGTGCTACCGTTGATACGTGAATCGCCAGCCAATGACTTTGCAATGCAGGTATCAGTGGAGATATATCGCTTGGAAACATTGCTGCATATGCAATCAACAGTAATGCTATTGGAAGGGTGAAAACTCCCAGTGTACTAGTTTTATATATGAAATAAATGACGATAAAAGCTAACACCATCATCATACCGAAGAAAGTTGTAAATTCAAATAGATTACTTACAGGTGCATGTCCACCTGCAATCCATCTGGTAATAAAATAGCCTAGTTGAGCTATAAAACCTAGAATTGTAATGATAATCCCTATTTTCGCGGCTTTGTTTCCTTGCTTACCGCGAATGGCTCCACCGAAGAAGGCTGTTCCAATCAGATAGAGAATAAATGCAGTGTATAACAAATTACCACTTAGCTGAGCCAATTTTATGCCTCCTCTTTCTTTTCTATCTTTTGTTCCTGCGCTTTTTCGGCTTCCACTTGATCGACAGGAATGGAAATAGAAGTATGTTCTAATGCTTTATTAATTTCATTTTTTAATCCAAACCAGTTCTTGTTCGTATGACCTGCAAGCATAATTTCATTACCGTTCCTTCTAATCCATACACGACGGTGATTCCAATACATTCCTTGAATGACACCAATCATAAAGATCGCTCCGCCTGCGCCAAGAATCCATAATGTGAGGTCTTTTCGAACAGTCAATCCAGATACATTGCGCGTTTCTACGCCGGCAAATGTCATCTTATTCTGGTTTGTCCCATTAGGTTCAATGTTTTGTCGTATTGCTACGAGTGCAATTTCCCCTTCAGGTGTTTCAGGGGTAACCATTCTGAAAACAAATGCAGGATTATTAGGCACCCTTGTTTTGGTTGCTGGTTCTCCACCTTCTAAAGTGAAGTCAGGAAAGTAATTTACCAGTTCCACAGAAACACCTTCACCAAGATCATATGTTTCTTGCGGATTTAGCAAGTCCACTTTTATTGTACCAAAGCTCTCTTCAGAATCCTTGTTTTCTACATTGAACGACATGCTCTTAAATTCATTCAATTTATAGTCTACTTGATAAAGAGCATAGTTGTCATGCTTCAACGGCTGGTTCACTTGAACGGCATGCTCTTTTACTTTTTCTAATTCTGGTTCAGCCCCGAGGATGTACTCCCCCTTACGCTCATATAATACCGCGTTTGTTTGGAAATTACTCGCAATGGCATCTTCCCCCGCTCTGGAAATAGCGGAATTAAATATTTCGTCCGATGATTCACTATTATATGTTTCATAAATAAAACCTTCGTTTTTCAAGTAGTATTGACCACCTGTGCCGGGAATAAGTTCAGTTTCCCCTTCACGAACCCAAACTGTTTCATCTACATACATACCTGGGAAAAATCGAAGCATTGCACCAATAAGGAAAATGATGATACCAATATGATTTACATATGGACCCCATCTGGAGAATCGATTTTTCTCTGCAAGAATATTGCCATCTTCTTCTCTGACGTTAAATTTTCGTTTCAGTAAACCTTGCTTAGCTTTTTCAATTTCTGCGCTTGGTTCTTCGTCCACCACCGTCGTTCCATAAACCCTTTGGCGTTTCATGAAGCTCTCATGCCTTGTCACCCTTTGTGTTTTCAAGGATTTATGTAAAGGGATAAATCGGTCTAAACTGGCAATGACTAAGGAAATACCTAAGGCAGCGATTAAAAGCATGTACCACCAAGATCCATATAAATCATGGAAACCTAACGCATAATACAACTCTCCTGCAAACCCGTATTCTTGCTCGTAATACATTTCCGCAGGGATTGCCTGATTGATATAATCTTTTTGAGGAAAAATGGTTCCAATGGAAGAGGCAACCAGAATAATGAAGATAATCCAGATACCAACTTTAACGGATGAAAAGAAGTTCCATACTTTATCTATTATCGTTTTGTTATAGGTTTGTGAACGTCTAGCACTACCTTCATAACGCATATCCAAAAGTTTTTCTTTACTTTGATCATTTTCCGTTGGTTTTCCGCACGCTTCACAAAGTATGGTACCCTCTGGATTTACGTGTCCACATTCACATTTTATTTCACTCATACGTAAAACTCCCTATTATTTAGGTTTGATCATTTCCATGAATTCTTTTACTTCTTCCTCTGTTAAATCACCTGAATGTTTTTTTACGATTTTGCCGTTCTCATCCAGAAGAATAGTAGTCGGTAATGGTAGAATCCCATAAGCCTGTCTTACTTGGTCACGCTTATCCATCGGGATGGGAAAGGTTAATCCATGGCGATCTCTGAACTTCTCGACTGCGAGGTTCGTTTCTCTAATATTAACTGCAATTACTTCTACGCCCTGTTCTTGAAAGGCTTGATATTGATTTTCCATATATGGCATTTCTCGTTCGCATGGCTTACACCATGTACCCCAGAAGTTAAGGAATACACCTTTACCACGGTAATCAGAAAGCATTACTTCATTGCCTTCGAGATCAGTAAGTACAAAATTTGGTGCCTCATCTCCCACGTCCACAATCTCTTTGGACTGAAAGAAGTTTGTATACATGGTATATCCGATTGCTACTAAAAGAAGCAGTAGTATGCTTGTCCGCATCAGTAGGCGTTTCTTTTTATTCATATACATACTCTCCTAAAACTGAGACATTTCATCCTAGTTATTATAACATTTACTACTTTTTGCATAGATAATAGAATATGAAGGTTTTGTGACCGAAAAACAAAGGTTCCCAAACACAGGAGCCAGACACAAACAAAAGCGGAAGCTGCCTTATAAGCTTCCTCCGCTTTTGCTAGTATAACTATTATTTCTTCGGTTTTGTTGCCATCACACGAAGCTGTTTCACTTCATGGGGAGTCAACTCTCTTGCTTCCCCTGCAGACAGTCCATGCAAGTTCAGGAAACCATAACGTTCCCTTTTTAATTTCATGACAGGATGGCCGATTGCTTCAAACATACGGCGAACCTGTCTGTTACGACCTTCATAAATGCTAATTTCAAAGATAGAGGTGTTCTTCGTTCTCTCCATAGAAAGTAGCTTAATGCGAGCAGGTGCGGTTTTACCGTCTTCAAGCTTTATTCCTCTTTCCAAGCTTTTAATCGCTTCTCTTGAAGGAATGCCTTTAAGTTTTGCAACATAGACCTTTTCCACTTCTGATGCGGGGTGCATAAGCACATTTGCGAACTCACCGTCATTGGTCATCAATAATAAACCAGAAGTATCATAGTCTAATCTGCCAACAGGATAAATCCGCTCCTCAATGTATGGAAAGAAATCTGTCGCTACTTTTCTGCCTTTGTCGTCACTTACACTAGAGATAACGCCTCTTGGTTTGTATAGTAAGAAGTAGACTGGTTTCTCCCGTTCAACAGGAATTCCCTCTACCTCAATTTTATCATTTGGGTTAACTTTTACCCCTAATTCTTTCACTACTTTATCATTAACTCTTACTTTACCTTCTTTTATCAATTCTTCTGCTTTTCTTCTTGACGCAATCCCTGCGTGTGCAATTACCTTTTGTAACCGTTCCATATCTTTCACCTCATTCAACATCTTACCCGACTTTCACAATAAAAGCCAAGATTTCTCTTCTTCTAGCATTCCCAATGTTTGCAAACTCTAATTATACCTGTTGTTCTCTGCAAAAAGAAAGAGGAAATAATAGATATCCGTATTTGACCAAAAACTATAGGGGAAAAAGTAGCTAAAACACCGTTCCACTTTTGGTTGCTTTGTTATGCACGCTGTTCCTTTCCGCAAATGACTTCGCTTTCCGCGGGACGGTGCTTGAGCCTCCTCACTGCGTTGCGGGGTCTCAACCTACCGTTACTCCCCCGCTGGAGTCTTCGTCATTTGCTTCAATCCACAGCTAGAGATTTAGTAAAAGTATTGTTATTGGTTATCAGTAACTCTTTAGGCATCTTTTTTTAGCCATAAGTTAAATGAAGTCACCCAGTTGATTGGAGTGGAAGGCGCGCAGACGCCCGCGGGAGGAAGGGACAGGTGAGACCCCGGAAGGCGTAGCCTGAGGAGGCTCACGGACCGCCCGCAGGCAAGCGAAGCGCCTGGAACGCAAAGCAACAGTAATATAGATTTCATAATAAAAACGCCGAGATTTTTCTCGACGTTAGTTTACATTGCAAAAAATATTGTAACTACCAGAATAGATACAACTATTCCGACTACATCCGCCAACAATCCTACTTTTAAAGCATCTCCCATTTTCTTGATACCTACGGCCCCAAAATAAACCGTAATGACATACAGAGTGGTATCTGTACTTCCTTGGAGTACTGAAGCCAGCCTGCCCATAAAGGAATCCGGACCATAAGTAGCTATCATATCTGTCGTCATTCCAAGTGCTGCCGTGCCTGAGATGGGCCTGATAATGGATAGGGGGACAATTTCGGCGGGAACACCTATTGCCTGCATAGCAGGTCTGACAAACTCTACGAGAAAGTCTAAGGCGCCTGAAGCCCTGAAGATTGAGATGGCAACCAACATTCCTACCAAAAAAGGAATGATAGATATCGCTATCTTTATGCCTTCTTTTCCGCCTTCTACAAACGTCTCGTAAGTGGGCACTTTCTTAAACGTTGCGTATAAGAGAATGAACCCAATAATGAGAGGTATCATCCATAATGATATGAGTGAAATGAGTTGCATGGACTACCTCCTTTTTGCCATACGCCGGTAATAGAATAAACGGTCTATTGTAATGGCAGCGATGGTGGAGCAAAGGGTGGCAACAAGGGTGGGACCTACTATTTCTGTCGGGGAAGCAGATCCATAATTCATCCTGATCGCAATGACAGTTGTTGGAATCAGGGTAAGGCTTGATGTATTGATTGCGAGAAATGTAATCATGGAGC
The DNA here is from genome assembly GCF_002157855.1 of Sutcliffiella horikoshii. NCBI lineage: Bacteria > Bacillati > Bacillota > Bacilli > Caryophanales > Bacillaceae > Sutcliffiella > Sutcliffiella horikoshii. Next base: position 2,552,514 of record NZ_CP020880.1, read on the forward strand.
GGCTTGCTTCTATTTTTCCTCCGTTCAATTCCCTCAGTTGTTCCATTGCTTTAATTCCCATGGGAGTCGCAGCATTACCCAGGCCAAACATGTTTGCAATCATATTAGATAGCATATAACCCATTGCAGGGTGATCTGGAGGAACTTCTGGAAAAACCCTGCGTACCACGGGTTTAAAGAGAGAAGCTAACTTTTCAAGAAGTCCCGCTTCCTGTGCAATTCGCATTAATCCAAGCCAGAACACTAGTATACTGATAAAACCGATGCAAATCGTTACCGCTTCCTTTGCACCAGTAAATATCGCCTCGTTCACTTTATCCATCGTTCCATTAATCATCGCGAACAAGATTCCGATAATTGTCATGGCCACCCAGATAATGTTTACCATGTAATCTTTCCTGCCATGATGAAAAAGATATCCTTAAAGATACTCCAGAAACCGCCTTCCTTCTCCTGTTTCCGCTCAAAATAGATCGGCGTTTCCACTACAGCCTCATCGTGGACAATTAAGGTATATTCCCCCACCACTTCCGGTACATTACCTTCGTCTTTCCAATCCTTTTTCGGCGTTTCCAGTGTCACTTTAATTCGTACATTTTCTCTTTCCTTTTTCGTCATTGGAAATTTAATATCACGAGAGAGTGAGACTTTTCCTTTATAAAAGTCGTCTTTCACATTGTCTATTTCTCCTTTTTCGGCTATTTCATATAATTTGTAGTCGACAAATGCCCGATTGAACATATAGATATGATCTTTCCAATCATCCGGACCATTTAATGTCACGGCTATTACATCTAAACCTTCTTTAGATGCAGTGGTGATAAGGGTTCGCTTTGCCCGCTTTGTATAACCTGTTTTCCCCCCTGTTGCGTATTGGTACATACCTGTTACCAAGCGGTGTTTATTGGTCCAACTTCTGTCCCATGATTCACCAGGGGCAGCGGGTGCTCTGTAGACCTTTGTGCCTGCTACCTCTTTGAATTTATCATTTTCCATGGCATACCTAGTCAATAGCGCCATGTCGTATGCAGAAGAGTAGTGGTTCTCATGGTCATCTAAGCCGTGTGGATTGGCGAACTCTGTGTTGGTCATCCCAAGTTCTGCCGCCTTTTCATTCATCATGAAGACAAAGCCTTCCAAACTTCCGCCAACATGTTCGGCTATCGCAACCGCAGAATCATTTCCGGAGCGAAGCATCAATCCATACACTAGATGTTCGAGTTTTATTTTTTCCCCTGGTTTCAGGTAAAGGGATGAGCCTTCTGCACGTACCGCCTTGTCACTTACTTTCACAATCTCATCCAGTTTTCCAGATTCAATTGCCAAGATAGCAGTCATCACCTTTGTGATACTGGCAATCCTCTGTTTGTCATGTGCATCCTTTTCGTAAATGATCCTGCCACTTTCTTGTTCAATTAAAACCGCATTTCTAGCACTGACCCCTACTTGTTCTGCATGTACATTTTGCGGAATGCATATGGAGAAAATCAGCAGCGAAACTAGCGCAATGCTGAACATTTTTCTTTTGAGAGACATCCAATCCCATCCCTTATCTATTTTTGTACAAGTTTATGCGGAACCTGTCCTAGAATATGAATGGTTTTTATGTCGAATGGATGGAAAGAAAAAGAGAGGCATTGGCCTCCCTCTCTTATCAGTATGGTTTCCACTTCAATCTTGACGCTTCTTGGTAGCGCTTTTCAACGTCTTTCCAATTAACAAGATTCCACCACTTATCAATATAATCTTTGCGGTTATTTTTATATTGAAGATAATAAGCATGCTCCCAAACATCTAAACCAAGTAAGGGAATCGTATCCCATTGAGTAAACAGCTGCTGCTTCTCTGTTTGCAAAATTTCCAATCGGTGTGCACGCGGTGACCAAACAAGCAAAGCCCAACCAACACCTTCCACTTTGTCCGCAGCTTCTGAAAAATGTTTTTTAAATTTCTCATAACTACCAAAGTCCTGAACTATCTGCTGCATTAGCCTTCCGCTTGGATGTCCTCCACCATTAGGGGACATATTATCCCAAAACATCGTATGCAAATAATGACCCGAGCCATGAAACGCCGCTTCACGTTCCCAATGCTTGATTAGATCAAAGTCACCTGTTTCACGCGCCTCTAACATCTTCATTTCCGCTTTATTTAAACCGTCCACATAGCTTTTATGATGCTTTTGGTGGTGCAACTCCATTATCTCCCTTGAAATGTATGGTTCAAGGGCGTTATATGGATATGGCAATGGTGGAAGGGTATGCTGACCTATCGGCACCCTTCCATTATTCACTCGGCTACCTGATACATTACGCATCCCTTCTGCGGTCTTTTCCACACACCTTTTAATATCTAATATGTCAGACTCGTAAATATACTGTTGTTCTTGTGCATGTTGAACCCTTTTTAGAATCCCTCTTATTTCGGATAACCAACTGCTGCGAGAATCTTCTTTGCTACCTTGGTTGGACGTCAATATTTCTAAACACCAGTCTTCCACATCGCTTAAAAACTGCTTAAAAACAAGCTGATTTTGTTTGATCATCCTCACCCTCCCCTGCACTCATCGTTTTATTGTATGCAGCATCTAGGCGTTATGGAACAACAGAAGAGTTGTGGAAGATAAACAAAAAACACCAACCCAAATGAACGGGCTGGTGCTGTCGTATCAATTGCTTTGCAACATTTTTGTCCGGTAGTCGGTTTCATAATACTCTAACTCTTCACGGACTGCTTGAAAATCGCCCTCCAAGCCTCGAATCACCAACTTTAATGATTCTGGAGGTGCCTCATGGAACTGAATGGAATTTTTTCCGGTATAAGCAGAACGGCTGTCCTCATACCAAGCATCGTTTCTTGGAGCAAAGAACTCTTCGATACATTGATGGTAAATGTTATATAAAACTTTTTCAGCAGCTGACTTTCTAAACGGTTCACTTTTCAGGATAACTTGACAAGCATTCAACCCTTCGTCACAGAATACAGCAAGTCGACGAGTATTCAATAAAAGAAGTTCTACATACTCCTGTTTCGTAGAGGACTCTTCCATTAACGTGGAAAGTGTAGCTTCATTCAAGAATGAATTCAATTGATGTACTGTATTTCCTAAAAAGCTCTCAACCTGTTCTGTTTGTGATTTTACAATTGTATTTGCCATTGAAAAATGACCCTCCAAGTATTAGTTTTTTCTAATTGTCAGTTTCTACTACGTTACGTTTCTAGAGATAAAAGTATTACTAGTAATGCTAGAATGTACTTTAAGCTTGGCCTACTTCATTAAGAAGGTTGCGCTAAAAATTGAAGTGGCGAGGAAAGTTTATAGGTACCTTGATTGTGAAGGCCTTCAAAGATCTCTCTTACTTTAGGAATATTCACTCCTTCAAAATAACCCGCAAGCTCCTCTGGCGTATTAATATAGATTCGTTTTCTTTGACGAAAACTTGGGTTTTTAATTAAACAAGTAATGGCTACCAAATCTTTAAAGGTAATGTTCTTTTCACCAATCTCGAAAATAGGATCTGTCTGTCCACTCAGAGTTGGGATGTACTCCGAAAAGTTTTCATCATAATACCGAATATACAGTACATGTAATGTTTTTTCTTGCCCATCATCTTCAAAAGTCACTTCAGAGCGGTTGAAAAAATCCTCAGAAGTATTGGGTTGCGCCTTTTCTAATTCATACCCTCTACAATTTATTATACGCATACAGTCACTCCTACCTGCTAATCTGTCATAGGGGCTTTCTATTAATAGCCTCCCATACTACTATTTTACCATAAGAGGATTAAATAATCTTAAGATTCAAATGTTTCTTGAAACTTTTCAAAGAACAGATCGGCTTCTTCATCCGTTTCTTCCATATTTACAGATAGCGGCGGCAGTTCTTTTATATCTTTCAGCCCGAAATAATCAAGGAATTCCTTGGTCGTTCCATAAAGAATGGCCCTTCCTGTTCCTTCCGCCCTGCCGACTTCTTTCACTAAGGCCTTTGCTGCCAATGTTTGTAGCGGCCTTTCACTTTTCACACCACGAATACTCTCTACTTCCGTCCGCGTAATCGGCTGCTTATATGCAACTATCGCTAATGTTTCGAGTGCTGCTTGTGAAAGTGTTTGGGAAGAAGGCGATTCTACCAGCTTTTTCAGATAAACAGAATGCTCTTTTTTAGTAGTCAATTGATACGTTCCTGCAAGTTCTATGAGGGTGATTCCCCTCTCTTTCTTTTGATAACCTTTTTTCAACTCATCTAAAATATCCATTGCGACATGTTCCTCAACTTCTAGAACATTTGTAAGTTCCTTAAGTGTGAGGCCTTCGTCTCCTGCTGCAAAAAGGAGGCTTTCTACAATCGCTTTCCAATTAATAATAGCCACTTTCTTCGTTTTCTCCTTCCTTATAAGACACATATATATCCGAGAAATTGTTATCCTGTTCCAAAAGAATACTGTTCTTTTTCAAAAGCTCAAGTATTGCCAAAAATGTCACCACAATATACTCTTTGCTTGATTCTGGGAATAGCTCATAAAAATGCTTGCGTCCCTTGAATTGACGCAAATCCTGGATCAGTTCTTCCATTCTCTTCTCTATCGGAATCTCCTGGCGTGTAATCCTCGTTTGCATCGGTTTCTGTATTTTTTTCCTACGCATTAGTTTCTGCAATGCACCGAGCATATCATATAAGGAAACATCGAGTTTGACTTCTTCTGGCTTTACTTCCTTCATGAGCCCACTCAAATCACTTGGTGGCTTCGTGAAGAGATGGCTTCGTTCTTCTTCCATTTCTTTTAAATCATCCGCCGCCTCTTTATATTTTCTATACTCAATTAGACGATTCATTAATTCTTCTCGAGGATCCTCTTCAAATTCGGTAAATTCATCTTCCTCGTCTAAGATTTCCTCATCATTCTTCGGAAGCAACATTTTGCTTTTAATTTCAATAAGGGTCGCCGCCATGACAAGATACTCACTTGCAACATCTAACTGAAGTTCTTTCATCGTATGTATGTATAATAAGTATTGCTCGGTAATTTGAGCAACGGGTATATCATATATATCAATTTCCAACCTGTTAATTAAATGTAATAATAAATCCAAAGGGCCTTCAAAGGCCTCTACTTTCACATTGTATTCCTGCACAATCATTCATCCACCTAACATAAACATCAAACTATACAATAGTATAGAGTATTGCGGCAAGATTTTATAGGGTTTTCATGATTATGTTAAAATATTATTAGAATTGTATTAAGGAGGAAATCCTTTGTATCCAAAAGCTTACCTTGATTATTTATATCATTTTCATTGTGATAGAGATTATTTTGAATGCCATGAAGTACTTGAAGAATATTGGAAAGAAAAAGATGCGGGTGAGCGCGAAATTCATTGGGTCGGCCTCATCCAAATAGCAGTTGGCCTTTACCATCATCGCAGGGGGAATTTAAGGGGAGCATTGCGGATGCTTCGAAATGCCTGTCGGATTATCGGCAAGGAGTCGGCAGCGATTAATGCGTTGGGGCTTGATAGTGGGCGGTTGGTTAAAATTCTAGAAGAGCGGATAGATTGTGTGACCAATCAAGAACCCTATGCGAGCATGAATTTACCGATAGCAGACCCTGAGCTGCAGCTTTCTTGTGATGCTATGGCTCAGAGCGCGAGTAAAGTATGGGGAGCATCCAGTGATTTGCTTGATGGTTCATTGGTGAATAGGCATACTTTGCGCGACCGATCTGATGTAATTGAGGAACGACAGAGACAGCTGGAATTGCGGAGGAAGGGATAGGACGAGAGTGGGAATGAACATGAGCCGGAGAGGCGGTGTCGAAATTTGACTTTTATTGCCGAACGGAATGTATTTAGTGCATTTCGGCTCGTATTTTCATTTTTTGGACAGTATTTGCTCTAGTTCCGCTCGTATTTTATTTCATCGGACTTTCCGGACCTGTATGATAGACAAAAAAACACCTCCACAACACAAAAACGACGTGCTTTCACAAAGAAAGCCGTCGTTTTTCTCATATATGCAGTTATTCACTGCATTCATTTTCATTTAAATCACATTTTTCAATAAATGCAGTAGTATATTGGGTTGTTTTGACTGCTTTGTTTGGATAAGTTTGCGTGAGCGCTACAACCATTCTTTTACCAAATCCTTGCCCACGGTGGGAAGGGATGACACTGATATGTTGAATGGTGAAGCTTTCCTCTTCCAACTCGATACCAATCAATCCGATAATATCGTCTTCCTTCCAAAGGAAAAGCTGCCAGTTTTCTTTCTCTTCGTAGTCTCTCATCGATTGCTGTAATTTCTTCAGCTCTTTTTCAGTTGGCATAAAGGACATAAGACCCATAGCAATTTTCTCAAAGCTCTTCTTATAACGAATTAACATAAATTACCCCTCATTATCGAAAAAACTTTCATAAGTATAACTACAAGTAGTATAGGAAATTAGATGAAAAATGTTCCTATTTGAAAGATTTTCTTACTCTTACGTATACATTCTATCCAAACAAAGCTTTAAAGTACACCTTTTTAAAATAAATCTTAAAATTCGCGTAATAAATTGGCCATCTCAATGGCAGCCGCAGCAGCTTCCCAGCCTTTGTTACCAGCTTTTGTTCCTGCTCTTTCGATAGCCTGTTCAATGGTTTCGGTTGTAAGTACACCAAAGATTACCGGAATACCCGATTGCATGGAAGCTTGAGATACTCCTTTTGCCGCTTCGTTACATACATAGTCAAAGTGAGGTGTAGATCCGCGAATAACTGTCCCAAGGGTAATTACTGCATCGTACTTACCAGAGTCGGCCATTCTTTTTGCAACCAATGGGATTTCGAATGCACCAGGTACCCATGCTACGTCCACTTGTTCTTCTTCTACCCCGTGTCTTTTAAGTGCGTCTTGTGCTCCGCCTAGAAGCTTGCTTGTGATGAATTCATTGAATCTGCCTACTACGATTCCTACTTTAAGTCCTGTTCCAACTAAATTACCTTCAAATACTTTCGCCATGTTTAGTTCCTCCTAATTTCGTTTTCACTATTATTAAAAATGTAACATATGCCCTAATTTTGAATGTTTGGTTTTTAAGTAACTTTCATTTGCTTCTTTGGTTGGCATCTGGAGTGGTACGCGGTCTACTACCTCTAACTCGTAGCCCTTCAATCCTGCAATCTTTCGAGGATTGTTAGTTAGAAGTTTCATTTTAGATACTCCAAGGTCTCGTAAAATTTGCGCTCCAATACCGTAATCCCGCAGGTCCGCTCCAAAGCCGAGCTTCTCGTTAGCTTCGACGGTGTCGTACCCTTCTTCTTGCAACTTATAAGCACGCATCTTATTTAACAAGCCAATGCCTCTTCCTTCTTGTCTCATATAAAGAAGCACGCCATTGCCTTCCTTCTCAATTTGTGCAAGTGCCGCATGAAGTTGCGGGCCGCAATCACATCGATTGGAACCAAACACATCCCCTGTCAAACATTCAGAGTGAACGCGGACAAGTGTTGGAGATTCAGGATCAATATCTCCTTTTACCAATGCAATATGTTCTTTTCCATCCACAACGTTTGAGTAGCCTACAGCACGGAAATCACCGAATTCAGTTGGAAGTTTAATTTCCACTTCCCGTTGAACCAACTTGTCTTTACGGTTACGGTACTGAATCATATCTTTAATGGTAATCATTTTTAAATCAAATTTGTCGGCAATTTTTCTTAGTTCGGGTACACGTGCCATGGATCCATCTTCGTTCATAATTTCACAGATAACACCTGCCGGATAGGAGCCGCTCATTAACGCCAAGTCTACTGCTGCCTCTGTATGACCTGCTCTTCTTAACACCCCGCCCTTTTTTGCAACAAGCGGGAAAATATGCCCTGGACGTTTAAAGTCTCCTGCTTTAGATGCAGGTGACAAGAGTTCCAGTATGGTAGTGGAACGTTCAAATGCAGAAATGCCGGTTGTAGTGGACTTGTGATCAATACTGACAGTAAAGGCCGTACCATGGGAATCCGTATTGTGATTCACCATTGGAACAAGGTCCAACTTCTCAGCCAATTCTTCTTGAACAGGAACACAAATCAGTCCACGACCGTGCGTTGCCATAAAATTCACTACAGCAGGTGTCGCCTTTTCAGCTAAAGCAACGAAATCTCCCTCGTTCTCTCTGTCCTCATCATCACAAACAATGATAACTTTCCCTTGCTGTAAATCTTTCAATGCTTCTTCTATCGAATTAAATAATTCACTCATCTTTCTCACCCACCTTATTTAAATCCATGCTCTTCTAAAAATAATGCAGACATACTAGATTTACTTGAAGGAGTTCTATTCTTCTGCTTTAAAAGATGTTCCATATATTTTGCCAACATGTCCACCTCAATATTGACAAGATCACCTTTCCCTTTTCCACCAAGGATTGTTTCATTTAAAGTGTGGGGAATGAGGGAAATAGTAAAGCTGTTATCTGTTACTCCGAAAATGGTCAGGCTTGTACCATCAACCGTTACGGAACCTTTAAGCATGAAATATCGTGAAATAGTATCCTCTACAGTGATGGTATAGTAGACCGCGTTGCCCATTCTTTTTTTATCTTGAATGGTCCCTATTCCGTCCACATGCCCACTGACAAAATGCCCACCAAATCTTCCATTTGCAATCATTGCTCTTTCTAGGTTCACCTTAGAGCCAGCATTTAATGTCTTAAGCGAGGTTGCACGTATCGTTTCAGGCATAACATCTACTGTAAATCGTTTTGAAGTAAACGTTGTAACAGTAAGGCAGACACCATTGACTGCTATACTGTCTCCCAGTTTTACATCCTCTAAAACTTTCTCAGCTTCGATTTCTAGGATAATTGCTTGATCGCCTCGAATGACTTGTTTAATCGTTCCTATCTCTTCAATGATTCCTGTAAACAAGAGATCACCTCCGTTCGTCTAGTTTCGGTGCAGATACAATCTTCAGGTCTGGACCCATTTTGGTGACCTCTTTTATTTCAAGTTCCACCACTTCATCCATTGTTGCAAACCCCTCTCCGCCAACAAGCGTCGGAGCACCTTTTCCACCAATTAGTTTAGGAGCGATATACGTTATTACCTGTTGAATGGCTTTCTCTTTAAGAAAACTGCCATTAACAGTTGCCCCGCCTTCTATGAATAAAGAGGTAATTCCTTCCTCGCCAAGTAAAGAAAGAAGAGCGTTGACCTCTACTTTTTCCATAGGAAGAGTAAGGACTTTTATTCCTTCTTTTTCCTCTAAAGCAGCCACTTTCTCCAAATCCGGTTTAGAGCCTGTGACAATCCATGTAGGAGCCTTTCCATCTGTTAACACCTTAGAATTCAACGGTGTCCTGAGGTGAGAGTCAAGGATGATTCTTATCGGATTTTTTCCGCCATTTGGGAGTCTTGTATCCAGACTTGGATCATCTGCAAGTACTGTCCCAACTCCCACTAAGATCGCATCATGTTGATGACGGTATTGGTGAACATCCAGGCGCGCATCAGGTCCTGTTATCCACCTACTCTCATTCGTGTGAGTGGCTGTTTTCCCGTCAAGGCTCGCAGCTGTTTTCAATGTCACAAAAGGTTTGCCTGTTTTTATATGATGAAAGAAAACTTGATTCAATGCCAAGGCTTCTTCCTCACACACCCCAAGGTCCACTTCTATACCTGCCTTACGAAGCTTTTCGATCCCTTTCCCTGCTACTAATGGATTTGGATCTGTGGAAGCGATAACCACTCTGCTAACCTGAGATTGAATGAGAAGGTCTGAACATGGAGGCGTTTTGCCAAAATGACTACATGGTTCCAGCGTTACATAAACGGTTGAACCATTTGCTTTATCTACACCTGCCATTTGAATGGCATTCACTTCTGCGTGAGCTTCTCCCGCCCGCAAGTGTGCACCAAAGCCAACAATTTCTCCATTTTTCACTACGACACTGCCCACAACCGGGTTTGGAGAGGTTTGACCTGTTGCGCGTTTGGCCAGATCAATGGCAAATTTCATATAATACTGATCCTCCAAAGCAAATCCCCCTCCTGCACTTCATCGATAAAATAATAAAAACCTCTAAGAATATAGCCTTAGAGGTTTGGTTGGATTAAAATTGCGTATAGGAAAATAAACAGTGTTCATAAATGAATTTTCACTGCTTGCAATCTATAATCCTTCTCCCATCCAGACTTTCACTGTCGGCCCTGGAGTTACACCAGATCCACCGCTTTTCTTTTTCAAGAAAACCGGGTCACGGACTAAGAAACATATCGTTTCATCACCGCCGGTAGGGAATTTCACCCACCCCCGAAGGACATTCATATGAAGTTGTATACCATTGTTATTTTAGCATATCTTCCTGATAAGTAAAATTTAAAGTTTCAGATAAGTTTGTTAGACGATAAAAAACCAGTAAATTATGCCCCAAACCATGGACATGGCGAGCAACACGCCTAGTAAAATCCAATTCTTTTTATTCATGATAGGTACCTACTTCCTTTTCTTGTAAAAAAAGAGAGAGCATCTCTGCTCCCACTTTTAAAAGTATTATTCAGCGTCTGTTACTTCTACTTTCTCCATAACGTCGCCATTTTTCATGTTTCTAGCAGTTTCAAGTCCAGAAGTCACTTTACCAAAAACAGTGTGAACACCGTTTAAGTGAGGTTGTGGCTGGTGCACGATGAAGAATTGGCTAGAACCAGTGTCTCTTCCAGCGTGAGCCATGGAAAGGCTTCCTGCTTCATGCTTATGTGGGTTACCTTCTGTTTCACATTTGATTGTAGTGCCGCTACCGCCTGCTCCAGTACCAGTTGGGTCTCCACCTTGGCTTACGAAACCTGGGATAACACGGTGGAATGTTACACCGTTGTAGAATCCTTCGTTAGCTAATTTTTCAAAGTTAGCAACTGTGTTTGGTGCTTCGTTTGGATAAAGTTCGAATTCGATTTTTTCTCCGTTTTCCATAAGTATGTATCCTGTTTTTGCCATTATGAACATCTCCTTGTATCTAAAATTAAAATCAACCAGTTATAATCATACATGATTATAAAACGAAAAGGAAGTCAGATGACCGGTAAAGCTACTATTTCGTCAGTAGATCTCATACGCTGTTGATTTCCGCAAATGGCTTCGCTTTCCATGGGGCGACCTTGAGCCTCCTCGGCAAGCCTGCGGGGGTCCCCACCTAGCGCTATCTCCCCCAGGAGTCTTCGCCTTTTGCTCCAATCAACAGCTAGAAATTACAAGTACGAAACACTATTGGTTTTCAATATATTAGAAAGATAGCTTTTTTAATCCTCCGGTGAATGAAGTAACTTTGTTGATTGTAGTGGAAGGCGCGCAGACGCCCGCGGGAGGAAGGGACAGGTGAGACCCCACAGGCGCAAGCGAGGCCACTGAAAAAGTTCTTAATTTTAGATATTGTTAAGACACCGCTTTTGATTTCCGCAAATGGCTTCGCTTTCCGCGGGGCGACCTTGAGCCTTCTCACTTCGTTGCGGGGTCTCAACAATGTCGCTTCTTCCCCCGCTGGAGTCTACGCCATTTGCTCCATTCAAAAGATAAAAATTGAATGTACAATTCGTACTTAATTAAGCAGAAGAATGTTTAAATTACAACTTTCTTCTGCTTTTTTGTTTTATAATATTTTTATAAAAAGTTTTAGGTGGTATCCAAATGATTTCTAATCAAGAGTCCTTTAACCTTAGCCCATTCTCAGCGATATATGATATCGTAGTCCCCAAAAATAATATGCTTCGTCAAATAAATGAACTAGTAGATTTCTCTTTTATTCTTGATGAACTAAAAACAAAATACTGTTTGGATAATGGTCGTAACGCTATCCCGCCTATTCGTATGTTCAAATACTTGTTGTTAAAATCTATTTATGATTTGTCAGATGTTGATGTTGTTGATCGATCCCAATACGATATGTCATTTAAGTATTTTCTCGAGATGGCTCCAGAAGATCGTGTCATTGATTCAAGTTCATTAACGAAATTTCGAAAGCTCCGTCTTAAAGACGTGGGATTATTAGATATGCTTATAGAGAAGACAGTTGAGATTGCATTAGAAAAAGGAATCATAAAAACCAATACCATAATAATAGATGCCACCCATTCAAAAGCTCGATACAATCAAAAGTCCGCGACTGAATTTCTACAAGAAAAATCAAAAAATGTGAGAAGAGCTATTTACCAGATAGACGAATCGTTAAAATCAAAGTTACCACAGAAGACGACATCTAATGATGTCGAAGAGGAATTAGCTTATTGCCGTAAAGTGATTGATACGGTAGATGAAATCCCGCAAGTTGCTTCTATACCAGCAGTTAGGGAGAAGTTAAATATACTGAAAGAAGTTGTGGAAGATTACACAGAACAAATAAGTTATTCCAATGATCCAGATGCTCGCAAGGGACATAAAACTGCTGACTCCTCTTTTTTCGGATTTAAAACTCATATCGCAATAAGTGAAGAACGTATTATTACAGCTGCAGTTATTACAACAGGTGAAAAAAGTGATGGGAAATACCTTCCTGAATTAATTGAGAAAACCGTAAAAGCTGGGATGGAAGTTGATACAGCCATTGGAGATACCGCTTACTCAGAAAAAAATAATATCTCCTACACAAAAGAGAATAATATAGCACTCATCTCTAAATTAAATCCTGTTATTCAAGGGACTCGTACAAAAGAGGATGAATTTGAGTTTAATAAGGATGCAGGCATGTATGTATGTAGGGCGGGACACCTGGCATTTAAGTTAAGACGACAAGGCAAGAAAAATGTGGCGAAAAACCGACGTGAAACCTATTACTTTGATATCGAAAAGTGTAAGGTCTGTCCTTTCAAAGAAGGTTGTTATACAGAAGGTGCAAAAAGTAGAACATACTCTATTACTATAAAATCAACAGAACATAAAGAGCAGGAGGAATTTCAAAATACCGAAGGTTTTAAAGAAAAGGCGAAATCCAGATATAAGATTGAAGCGAAAAACAGTGAACTAAAGCATAGACACGGGTATGATACAGCCTCCTCCGCGGGTCTATTAGGTATGGAGGTACAAGGTGCCACAGCGATATTCGCTGTCAACCTAAAGAGAATACTAAAACTAATAAATGAAAAATAGTAAAGTACAACGTTTATAGGGCAACTTTTTATCCTTTTCGGAGAAAAAGTTGCCCCTTTTTTTGTGAATCTCATTTCTGAATGTTTTTCATTCAAAAATAATTATAGTTTTTCAGTGGCCTCGGCGCAAGCCGAGGAGGCTCACGGACCGCCCGCAGGCAAGCGAAGCGCCTGGAACGGAAATCAACTGTTCTCTAAAAAAACCCACCCTTGGCAAAAAGGGGGAGCTTTTGTTGGATTGGTTTATTTTGTCAGCTTGGTTTTCGCTTGAAATGGTAAGTCCAGTCTTACCAAGTCTTCGAATGTTTCGCGGCGGATGACTAGTTGAGCTTCGCCGTCTTCTACAAAAACAACTGCAGGCTTTGTAATTCGGTTATAGTTGTTTGCCATTGCATAGCCATATGCTCCGGTACAGAATACCGCAAGATAGTCTTCATGATTGGCTTTAGGTAATGGAAGGTCCCAAATTAACATGTCTCCTGATTCACAGCATTTACCTGCTATCGACACCTTGTCATCTGCCTCATCTTCCACTCTATTAGCCAGTACCGCTTCATATTTTGCTTGATATAAGGCTGGACGGATATTATCTGTCATACCACCATCGATTGCCAAATAATGCCTGATGTTTGGAATCTCTTTTTTAGATCCTACAGAATAGATGGTAGTTCCTGCATCTCCAACCAATGAACGACCAGGTTCAATCCAAATTTCCGGCATTTTCAAGCCATGATCTTTTACAAAGGATTGAACGTCTGTGATGATTTCCTCTACATACACCGAAGCGGGAAGAGGATTGTCTTCTTCCGTATAGCGAATGCCGAATCCACCGCCAAGGTTTACAACACGCGCTTCAAATCCTTCTTTATCGTTCCATAGCTTTAATGTATCAAAAAGTTTGCCGGCAGCAAGCTTAAATCCTGTTGTTTCAAAAATTTGAGAACCGATATGACAGTGAATACCCAGCAAGTCCAAATGAGTTGCATTAGATGCGATCTTCATCGCTTCGTGCGCCTGGCCGCTTTGCAGGTCAAAACCAAATTTGGAATCCTCTTGACCTGTCAAAATATAATCATGTGTATGTGCATTAATCCCAGGAGTAACACGTAGTAGTATTGGCATTGTATATCCATGCTTTTCACAGATGTCCTGAAGCAAAGTCAATTCCAAGAAGTTGTCTACAACAACACAACCAATTTGCTTTTCTACAGCCATTTCAAGCTCTTCTACACTCTTGTTGTTGCCGTGAAAGTGGATGCGATCTACCGGAAAGTCGGCCACAAGTGCCGTATAAAGTTCGCCTCCTGACACGACGTCTAATGATAAGCCTTCTTCTTTTATAAGCTGGAACATAGCAACAGAAGAAAATGCCTTGCTTGCGTATGCTACCTGTGCTTTTACACCAAGATTTTTAAACGTTGTTTGAAAGTCGCGTGCACGCTGTCTAATTAGTGCTACATCATAAACATATAGAGGAGTTCCATAATCGTTTGCAAGCTCAATTGTGTCAACTCCCCCTATTTCTAAGTGTCCTTTTGTGTTTACTTTACTAGTTCCGTGAAAATACATATGCCGTTTCCCCTCGCGCAGTTAGTTTATATGCAACTCTATCTAATACCATATTCTCTATGAGAGTAATATGGAAGTGTTCTAGCCCTATTTTATAAATTTAAGTAAAAGACAGCTAAACAGAATCTTTAGCTGTCTTCAAACTCTTTCATCCTGTACTTAATTAAACTAAACTTTACCACACATGAATGCCTCTATCAAGCGAATATTCTTACTAGTTTGTTATTGAGGCTGCCTGAAACGATTCCTCGGATGAACGATGCTCGGACGGATTTTAGCACCTGGTGTACTTCTCCTTACTAGAATCATGAGCAAAGCTTTTGGACTGAATGGGATAAACGGCCATAAGTAAGGAGTATTCAAAGAACGAGTTCCAGCAAGGAATAATATTAACAATGTCCCCCCGACAATCAATCCTGGGACGTGGAATAATGCAACTAATACTAAAAGCAACAACCGCATTATTTTATTGGCCACACTCAGCTCATAACTTGGGGTTGTAAACGAACCAATTGTCGCTACCGAAACGTATAGAATAACTTCTGGTACGAAGAGCCCTACATCAATGGCAATTTGTCCAATCAATACTGCCGCGATTAACCCCATCGCAGTGGAAAGGGCGGTAGGTGTATGAATCGCTGCCAGTCTTAGAAACTCCACTCCAATATCAGCAAGAAATATTTGAAAGACCACAGGAATATTGGATTCTTCATTTGGTCCAATAAAACTAATTTGCTCTGGAAGTAGACTTGGTTCCAAGATCATTAAAAACCAAAGTGGCAGAAGGAACAAGGAAGCAAAAATGCCGCAAAAGCGGACCCAGCGAACAAAAGTACCAACTGCCGGGGACTGTCGATATTCCTCTACATGCTGCACATGATGGAAGAAAGTAGTAGGAGTAATAATGACACTTGGCGAAGTATCTACCATCACAATGACGTGCCCTTCCAGCAGATGAGTTGCTGCAATGTCAGGCCTTTCTGTGTAACGTACGAGCGGGTATGGGTTATAGCCTTGTTTCACAATAAACTCTTCTACTGTTTTATCCGCCATCGTCAGCCCATCAATATCGATATTTTTCGTTTCTTTTCGAACAATATCAACCAGGTCTGGGTCTGCTACATCTTTTATGTACGCCAGACAAATGTCTGTTTTTGACCGTTCACCGACTTGGAAAATTTCATAACGCAATCTCTCATCCCTAATTCTTCTACGAGTGAGTGCCGTATTAACAATAATATTCTCTACATATCCGTCCCTTGCTCCCCTTACCACTTTCTCCGTATCAGGTTCTTCAGGAGTACGTCCCGGGTATGAACGAGTATCAATGACAAAACCGCTGTGTTCCCCTTCTAGCAAAATAACAACAAGGCCACTGAGCACTTGGTCGACCACTTCATCCATATACTCAATGTTATTCACTTGCTGGTTTACCAACCGATTATGAACAATCTCTTTTACCTTATATGTCTTCTTTTCAAAGTCATTAACATGAAGCAATTCTTCCATAAGTTCGATTATAAACAGCGTGTCACAAAGTCCGTTAACGTAGTAAAGATTTAACTCCTTGCCAAGTACGGTGAACTTCCTTACGCCAAGGTCAAAGCTGACATCAAGTCCTACTTCGTCTTTAAAGAATTTTTCATTATTCGTCAGCTTCGGTGATATCGGTACTTTTTCCATTCCATTGTGAGACATCATACCCATTCCTCTCTAAAATGATTTCGACCGCTTTGCTGGTAATGGGAGCTCCTCGTTTTACATCATCTCTCCTTGCCATCTTGCCTATATCGCCAATTCCGACAATAAGCGGAAAATGCAATTCATCTAAACAATACACGGTATCTCCATTTATTCTTCCAATATCCATTTCCTGTATTCCACTTTTATCAACTCCATGAGAGGAGACTTGAAGATCACGATCAACCGTCACGTGCACTCTTGTCCATTCCGATTGATGTGTCTTAGAAGCAACGGCGATTACGCCTAATACTTCAATCTGTTCATGAGTAGCCACATAACGAAGTGCTCGCTCACCTGAACCCTCCCCAAGAAAACCGCTGTCATCAAACATTACAAAAACGGGTTCACTTTTCGCCTGCAATATTAGCTGCACTAACTCCTCCCCACTAAGCAGGGTAGGATTGCCAAAGGAAGCAGAAATACATCTGCCACCATAGTGTTTAGCAACAAGCTGTATTGTTTTCTTGGCATACACATCTCCATCCGTTATTAAGATGACCCGTTTTGTAATCACATCCATCTACCCTTTCGGTTTAAAGATAAGTGCGGCGATAAAAGCAAATAGAATGGCAGCTGAAATTCCCGCAGAAGTTAACTCGAATATTCCCATCCCAATCCCGATAAAGCCATGTTTCTCTGATTGGTGCATCGCACCGTGTAGTAATGAATGACCAAAACTTGTTATCGGGACGGTTGCACCTGCACCTGCAAAATCAATCAGCTTATCGTATATCCCAAAACCGTCCAGGATCGCCCCAGCTACAACGAACGAACTCATCACATGTGCAGGTGTAAGCTTGGCAAAATCCAGTAATAGTTGCCCAATAACACAGATCAACCCACCAACCACAAAAGCTATTAGATATTCCATTAAGGTCCCACCCTCTCTAACACAACGCCATGGGCGATCGTTGGAATCGATTCCTTTTGCTGAATCATGGTAGGGCTTAGCAGTGCTCCTGTGGCAACGACAAGGACTTTCTTGATCATTCCGGTCATTAGTTCATTAATGAGATGGGCATAGGTTACGACCGCACAACATCCACAACCGCTTCCGCCTGCAAAAACCTCCTGATCTGGCCTGAAAATCATCAAACCACAATCACTATGTTTAACGGTGATATCATAGCCTTCTTCTTTTAAAAGCTCTTTTAAAATAGGACTTCCGACACCTGAAAGGTCACCTGTGACAATCAGGTCATACGTGTCGGGATTTACATTTAAATCTTGAAAATGTGCTTGAATCGTATCAGCTGCTGCAGGAGCCATGGCAGAACCCATGTCAAATGGGTCTGTGATGCCAAGATCTATCACTCTTCCTATGGTCGCTGAGGAAATACGGATTGGGCTTGGTTGTTTGCTGACAAGTGCAGTTCCAGATCCCGTCACAGTGAAAGTTGCGGAATCAGGTTTTTGCCCTCCATATTCAGTTGGATAACGAAACTGCCTTTCTGCAGTGGCATTGTGACTGCTGGTGGAGGCAAGTACCCTATTGGCAAAACCACCGTCAACTAGAGCTGCTCCCACTGCTAATGTTTCCATCGAGGTGGAACAAGCTCCAAACATGCAAAGGAATGGAATTTGATGATGCCGAGCCACATAATTAGCCGTTACATTCTGGTTAAGCAAGTCTCCTGCAAGAAAAAAGTCAATGTCCTTGTATTCCAGGTTCACCTTCTCCAGACAAGTTTGAACAGATTGTTCCATCAACCGTCTTTCGGCAAGTTCCCAATTATCTTCCCCGCAGTGAAGCTCATCGTACGTTTTATCAAATAAAGATCCGAGTGGCCCTTCCGCTTCTTTAGGTCCAACGGCGGTTCCTGTGGAACTAATATAAATTGGTTGTTCAAAAACCCAACTTTGTTTTCCTGTTAGTCGCACTATTTTTACCCCCTAACCAGTAAAACTCATATTTAATAAATACCTGATCATGCCTACTACATAGGCCGCCACTACTCCAAATACGATGACACTGCCTGCAAGCTTAAACATATTTGTCGCTACTCCAAGGACAATTCCTTCGCTTCTGTGTTCCATAGCCGCACTTGTCATGGAATTTGCGAAACCGGTCACAGGTACAGCAGAACCGGCACCAGCAAATTGACCAAGTTTATCGTAAATCCCAACGCCTGTAAGCAAGGCTGAAATTAAAATCAGAGTAGCTACC
Organism: Sutcliffiella horikoshii; assembly: GCF_002157855.1. Taxonomy (NCBI): domain Bacteria; kingdom Bacillati; phylum Bacillota; class Bacilli; order Caryophanales; family Bacillaceae; genus Sutcliffiella; species Sutcliffiella horikoshii. The sequence goes on from NZ_CP020880.1 coordinate 2,571,109, forward strand.
GTAGGGTTTCCGACATTTTCTTCATTGAAATTAAACACCGTCATGTAAAAGTTTTGGATACCCTGCCCTATCAAACAGATCAGCCCTCCTACAAGAAAAGCCTTCACGCAATTGATAACGTAAGATGGTTTAGGCTGGAATTTTTTTATGTTATTTTTATAATTATCTTTAAGCTTTTCACTCATGATTACCGGCCTCCTTATAGATTGACAAACACCAACCAGTGATATAATGATCCTATTATTTTCCCGAACACGATGGCCATTAGAAGAATGGCCATTTGACCGTCAACCCCAATTCTTTTTGCCAATATCGGCAATACATTCAGCACTTCCGTCAAGGCTGCAGCAAGCAAACCGACAAATACCCCACAAAACAAACCAATCGGTATGGCCAGAATAGAAGGTAGATGAAAAGCGACACTGTTTAAACTAATCCAACTTCCGAACAACGCCCCCCCTATCACACCCCATTCATAGCCATAGACAAATTTTGTTGTCTTAGTCAATTGTGTTAACCTCGGGATGATTCCAAGCACAGCAAGAAACGCAACAAAGCCTGAACCAACAGCAAGCCCCCCGGCCAACCCGAGAAATACGACAAATACAATATTAATCGTCATCAATGTTCTTCGAGCTCTCCTTGTTTTCATGCATGATTACATATTGATCAAGGTCTTGCTGATAGTTGAACATTTCCACTTCAAGGGGGCTAGGCTCTTCATTAATTCGTTTACGGAATACATGATTGAAAAATAAAATCATCCCTAAGCCCAAACCAATAGAATAGGGAATCTGGAGAAGAAGCGGCTTGTCATCCTCAAGGCCAGTGATGGTTTTAAAAATCTTTTGATGGACGATCCGCATGCTGACATCCTCATGAAAATTCATGATAGCAAGTGCAGCGCCCAGAAAAAGAAGTAGCCAAACCCCAATAAAAAACATTGGACGAAATCGCTTTTTCTTATACACCACTTCCACAATTGTCTGTGCAGGTCCAAAGGTTTGAATATCCAATTCGCTGTCTACTTTCCTTATCTCTTTAATTATCCGTATAACATCCAACACGACGATGGATTTATCACTCATGTTAATTTGATGTATAGAAATGTTCCGAACCTTATCCAATGTTTCCGTACCTGCAACCAACTGTGCGACATCTTCAATTTTTATCATTTGATTTGGACGAGCTTGAATCCGATGACGAAGGCGAACATATAGTGATTTATCCATCTTCCAAACACATCCTGCCAAAAAATATTGTATATGTAGTATGGATTAGTGGGAGATTTACCATGCAAAGGAAAAAAGAACACCAAGAATTACCACGTTTTCTCCAACAAAAAAACCGTACGGACATCATTCATCCATACGGTCTTTCATTTGTTGCAATATTTTCTTTTCCAATCGACTCACCTGCACCTGGGAGATACCAAGGCGCTGTGCGACTTCCGTTTGTGTCTGATCCTTATAGTAGCGCAAATACACTATTAATTTCTCCCGTTCATCAAGCTCTTCAATGGCTTCTTTCAAAGCAATCTTATCGAACCAGCGATGCTCGGAATGATCAGCAATTTGATCCAAAAGCGTAATAGGATCTCCATCATTTTCATAGACAGTTTCATGAATCGAGGACGGTGCACGTGCAGCCTCTTGAGCTAAGACCACTTCTTCCGCCGTGATCTCCAAGAATTCTGCTATTTCATTAATGGTCGGCACTCTGCCATACCTTTTGGATAACTCATCTTTTGCTTTTCTGATCTTGTTCGCTACTTCCTTTAACGAGCGGCTAACCTTTACACTTCCGTCATCCCTAATGAATCGCTGGATTTCCCCGATGATCATTGGAACGGCGTAGGTGGAAAATTTTACGTCATAGGAAAGATCAAACTTATCCACTGATTTTAATAGACCGATGCAGCCTATCTGAAACAGGTCGTCAGGTTCATAACCTCTGTTCATAAAGCGCTGAACCACCGACCAGACAAGCCTCATATTCTTTTGCACAATTGTATCGCGTGCTTCTTGTTCGCCAGATTGACTTCTTTTTATCAGTTCTTTTACTTCATGATCTTTTAGGTATGTTTGTGTTTGGTTCTTGACCTCAACATCCATAGGGTTAGCTCCTTAATTACAAAGCGCTTTGCTCTTAGCTAAATACTTGGTCATACGGATTGAGGTGCCTGTTTCTCTAGATGAATGAATTTCTACATAATCCATAAAGTTTTCCATGATGGTAAACCCCATACCAGAACGCTCGAGCTCAGGCTTAGTAGTATATAACGGCTGTCTAGCTTCCTCTACATCATCAATACCCATACCTTCATCCCTGATGGTGATATGGACAGCTCCGTCTTCTAGTTCGACAGAGATGTAAACAGTGGCGTTAGGGTCGTTGTCATAACCATGAATGATCGCATTTGTCACTGCTTCTGAAACGACTGTTTTGATCTCAGTCAATTCATCCATGGTCGGGTCCAATTGCATGATGAAAGCCGCTACAGTTACCCTTGCGAACGATTCATTTTGGCTAAGGGCAGAAAATTGAAGGTTCATGTGATTTTTCATTATGCCACCCCCAATTTTTGCAGGGCGTTTTCTTCACTTTCTTCTAAACGGATAATTTTGAATAGCCCGGACATTTCAAACAGACGCTTTACAGCAGGTGAAATAGAACAAACCACCATTTCTCCCCCATTATTTTTAATCTGTTTATAACGGCCCAAAATGACACCGAGCCCTGAGCTGTCCATGAAAGACAACTGTTCCAAATTTAAAATAATATGAGTGATCTGATGTTTTTCAATTATAGCTGTAGCTTGGTTACGCAAATTTTCAGCTGTATGGTGATCCAATTCTCCTGCTAAACGTACGCAAAGAACATTTTGTTTGACTTCCAAATCAACGGTAAGACTCACTGCACTTTCCCCCTTGTGGAAACTTTGTTCAGTGAGTCAATTTCTATATTCTATCTCCGTTTTCCTGCCTACAGACAAAACTAGTGTTTATTCGCTAAAAAAACAGGTTCTATTTTGGTGGTAATTTGAAATTAACCTAACTTGGAAAAGTGACCCATTGAACGTTTGAAGAGCTGCCACCAACTTGCTTCGTTACTGTCTTTTGCAGCTACAAGATCACTTTCAGAAAGAATTTCTCCGCCTTTTTTCAAGACAATCTTTCCTACTTTATCCCCTTTTTTCACAGGTGCTTTCACATTCTCATTTACTGTAATCTCTTTCTCCACGTCATCTGTGTTTTCACCTTTTTTGGTCAGCACTGAGATTGGCTCGCTTGTAACAGCATCTACTTCTTTTTCAGAACCTTTACTGATTTCTACTCTTCCAACCGCTACGTTTCGCTCATACATTGGGTGTGTTTTGTATTGACTGAAAGCAAAATCCAGCATATTCGTGATCTGCGCATTTCGGTCTTTCGGTGTTGGCGCGCCAAAAACAACTGCAATCACACGCATATTGTCTTTTTTGGCAGTAGCAGTTAAACAATATTTTGCTTCTTGAGTAAATCCTGTTTTCAAACCATCTACACCAGGATAGAATCTAACAAGTTTATTTGTATTGACCAACCAGAATTTCTTTTCTGAATCTTGTCGGAGATAGTCTTCATATTGTCCAGTATATTTAGTAATGCCTTCATACTTTAATAGTTCTTTCGCCATCACAGCCATGTCGTTTGCCGTGCTGTAATGATTCTTAGCCGGTAAACCTGTTGGGTTTTGGAATAGTGTGTTTTCTAGCCCAAGTTCTTTCGCTTTGGCATTCATTCTATCTACAAAAGCAGCTTCTGATCCTGCAATACGTTCTGCCATTGCTACAGAAGCATCGTTTCCTGAAGCTATCGCAATACCGCGAAGCATTTCATCTGTAGTCATTTCTTCGCCAGGCTCGAGGAAAATTTGCGAACCTCCCATAGAGGCTGCATATTCACTTGTCCTGATTTTCTCATCCCAAGTAAGTTCACCTTTATCAATAGCTTCCATAATAAGGAGCATCGTCATGATTTTTGTCATACTTGCCGGGGGCAATTTTTCGTGTCCATTCTTTTCATACAACACTTGACCGGTGTCGCGTTCAATCAATATAGCAGATCTCGCATTTTCCGTTAGTTGAACACTCTTTTCTTCCGCCCCTACAACAGGACTAAATGCGGAAAAAGTAAAAGCAATTGCAATTATTGCAGTAATAAACTTTTTCATCCTTAGACCTCCATTCATATTCCTACTTCACATTTTTTCCAAAAAAATATGTTTTATACTAAGTATTGGTAATGGAGGGAAATAATTTTATCGGAACAAAAATGCACTTACCGTCACGTCGGGTAACTGCCAACAGTCCCAGATACTTCAAAATATTGGCCGGACTTTGTCTTTCCTCTTCACCCTCTAACGAATGGAGGACGATGAAGCCACCTCTCTTGCTATTCTTTGTCACTCAGGTCTTTATACCGCTATGAGGACTTCTCTCCTCCTTTTTCCTGGTCACTCAGGTCTTCATCACCGTTATGAGGACTCCTCTCCTCCGTTTTCCTCGTCACTCAGGTCTTCATCACCGCTATGAGGACTCCTCTCCCCCGTTTTCCTGGTCACTCAGGTCTTCATCACCGTTATGACTCCTCTCCTCCTTTTTCCTCGTTACTCAGGTCTTCATCACCGCTATGAGGACTTCTCTCCTCCGTTTTCCTCGTCACTCAGGTCTTCATCACCGCTATGAGGACTACTCTCCTCCGTTTTCCTCGTCACTCAGGTCTTCATCAAGATCTAAAAAAAATAAAAAACAGCCCCACCAAATATGGCAGGGCCGCTCTCCAATATATTCTCAATTATTCAGAAATCGTATCATATACAAGTGGTGGAACTTTAACGTCGCCATTTACCACTTTGATGCTCTCATATAATGCTTCTTTTACTTTTGTCAGATCTTCCTGGTTACTGTGGATCGTTGCAAGGGATTCGCCTGCTTCCACTTTGTCACCAATCTTTTTACGCAGAACAATTCCTACTGCGAGATCTATCTCAGAGTCTTTTGTTGCACGGCCAGCACCAAGCAACATAGCTGCAGTTCCAACAGAATCAGCCACAATCTCAGATACGACACCAGCTTCTTTTGCTTCAAGCTCCACAACATGCTTTGCTTGAGGCAATTTCTCCGGATTATCCACTACTGAAGCGTCTCCACCTTGTGCTTCTAAGAACGTTTTTAATGTTTCAATTGCTGCTCCAGAACGGATAACTTCTTCCAGCATTCCACGAGCTTCTTCCAATGTAGAAGCTTTTTCTGCTAAAAGAACCATGTAGCTACCTAACTCCAAGCAAAGTTCTTCTAAATCTTCAGGACCTTCGCCACGCAAAGTGTCGATAGCTTCTTTAATCTCCAATGCATTACCAATCGCAAATCCAAGTGGTTGACTCATATCAGAAATAACGGCCATTGTTCTGCGTCCCACATTGTTCCCGATATCAACCATTGCTTTTGCAAGCTTTTTCGCTTCATCCAAGTCTTTCATGAATGCACCGGCACCAGTTTTTACGTCCAGTACAATTGCGTCTGCTCCAGCAGCAATTTTTTTGCTCATGATAGAGCTTGCAATCAACGGAATGCTGTTAACAGTAGCTGTTACATCACGTAATGCATAAAGCTTTTTGTCGGCAGGTGTCAGGTTACCACTTTGTCCGATAACAGCTACTTTATTTTTGTTTACGTAGTCGATAAATTCTTGATTGTCGATTTCCACGTGGAAGCCTGGTACGGACTCAAGTTTGTCAATTGTTCCACCAGTGTGACCAAGGCCACGTCCACTCATCTTAGCAACAGGAACGCCAACAGCCGCTACTAGTGGTGCAAGCACCAATGTAGTCGTGTCGCCAACTCCGCCCGTACTGTGCTTATCAACTTTGATACCTTCGATAGCAGATAGGTCAATGGTGTCACCGGAATGTACCATTGCCATTGTAAGGTCTGCGCGTTCTTGGTCACTCATTCCTTGAAAGAAGATGGCCATGGAGAAAGCACTCATTTGATAGTCAGGAATGGATCCGTCTGTGAATCCGCTTACGATGAATTGGATTTCTTCTGTTGTTAGTTCTTTTCCGTCACGTTTCTTTTGTATAAGGTCTACCATTCTCATGCCGAAACACCTCTTATTTTCTATAAAATAAATTACATACCTTTAACAATTGTTTTAACGAATTGAAGGAAGTTTGCTTTTACCATTTCTGTTGTTTCCATAACTTCGTCGTGCGTTAATGGCTGGTCAAGGATTCCCGCGGCCATGTTGGAGATGCAAGAGATTCCAAGCACTTTCATGCCGCTATGACGCGCAACGATTACTTCCGGCACAGTGGACATTCCAACTGCGTCTCCACCAAGAGTACGAAGCATTCTTACTTCTGCAGGTGTTTCATACGAAGGACCTGTGTTCCCAACGTAAACTCCTTCTTGTACCTTAAGACCAATCTCTGCTGCTACATCTTTAGCCAATTTACGAAGCTGCTTGCAATAAGGCTCTGACATATCAGGGAAGCGTGCACCAAGCTCATTGTTATTCGGTCCAATAAGCGGGTTTGTTCCCATGTTATTGATGTGATCAGTTAAAATCATTAAATCTCCTGCTTCAAAGCTTTCGTTCACGCCTCCAGCAGCATTAGTTACGATTAATTTCTCCACACCAATATACTTCATCACACGAACTGGGAATGTCACTTTTTCCATTGCATAGCCTTCATAGAAGTGGAAGCGTCCTTGCATGGCAATAACAGTTTTCCCTTCCAATTCTCCGATTACCAGTTGGCCTGCATGACCCTCGACTGTTGATACTGGAAATTCAGGAATCTCTGTGTATGGAATCACAACAGGGTTTTGTATTTCTTCTGCTAACACACCAAGTCCAGACCCAAGGATTAGGCCGATTTCAGGTTTGTTAGATAATTTCGCATTGATATATTCAGCTGATTTTTTAATAGCATCTAAATTCATTTAGTAATTCCTCCTAGTTCAAATCTTGTAAAAAGCTTTTTCCGTGCTTTGGCATTCTTGTATTAAAGTTGTCCGCAATCGTTGCGCCGATATCAGCAAAAGTTTTACGGATATCTAACTGCTTTCCTTCTTTATGTTGAGGAGAGTATGCTAGTAATGGCACATATTCTCTCGTGTGATCTGTTCCTGGTGCTGTTGGGTCGTTACCGTGGTCAGCAGTAATAATCAATAGATCATCTTCTTTTAAGTTGGCGAACACATCTGGAAGGCGTGTATCATATTCTTCCAATGCTTTTCCATATCCTTCTGGATCTCTTCTGTGACCATATACTGCATCAAAATCAACCAAGTTTAAGAAACTGATACCAGTAAAGTCCATAGCTGTTGTTTCCACCAATTTGTCCATTCCGTCCATATTAGAGACCGTGCGAAGTGATTTTGTCACTCCCTCCCCATCATAGATATCGGAAATTTTCCCGATGGAAATAACATCAAAGCCACTGTCTTTCAATTCATTCATAACTGTACGTTCAAATGGCTTTAATGCATAATCATGACGGTTGGATGTACGTTTCCAGTTCCCTGCTTCCCCAACAAACGGGCGTGCAATAATACGACCTACCATGTACTTTTCATCCAACGTTAATTCACGTGCAATTTTACAAATATCATATAATTCTTCAATAGGAACAACATCTTCGTGTGCTGCAATTTGAAGAACAGAATCTGCAGAAGTATAAACAATCAATGCTCCTGAATCGACGTGTTCCTGACCAAGTTGATCAAGAATTTCCGTTCCGCTCGCAGGAATATTCCCGATGATTTTTCGGCCTGTACGTTCTTCTAGTTCGTTGATAAGCTCATCTGGAAATCCGTCAGGGAATACACGGAAAGGTGTATCAATGCGCAAGCCCATAATTTCCCAGTGGCCTGTCATCGTATCTTTTCCGCTTGATGCTTCTTCCATTTTCGTGAAAAATGCTAATGGCTTTTCTGCTTTTGGTACACCCTTCACTTCTTCAATATTGCTAAGACCAAGCTTAGCCATATTCGGCATGTTAAGTCCATTCATGTGTTCTGCAATATGCCCTAAAGTATCGGCACCTTTATCACCAAATTTTTCAGCATCTGGTGCTTCACCGATTCCAACAGAATCCATTACAACTAGAAAAACTCTTTTATATGTATAAGAACTCATTTTATAACCTCCTACGAACTTTCGATCTGTTTTCACCTCTTGTATTTTCCCCTTTTTCACTTAGGATAGTCATACAAGAACGCACTTCTACTTGTCAGAAGTCTGACCTCTGATTCTAGTATAAACAAGCGCTTTCAAAGTTGCAATTAAAATGATTAAAAAAAGACTGTTCAGACAGTTCGAACAGCCCTTTATCCTGTTCCCGCCAAATGATTTTATGCTCTTGGATGGAACATCGAGTAAACATCCTTCATGCGGGTTTTCGTGACATGTGTGTAAATTTGGGTGGTTGAGATATCGGCATGTCCTAGCATCTCTTGGACTGCACGAAGATCTGCCCCATTTTCTAGTAGATGTGTGGCAAAGGAATGTCGCAACGTATGAGGTGTCAATTCCTTTTCAATACCGGCTTCCTTCGTTAACTTTTTTAATATTTTCCAAAAGCCCTGCCTTGTTAAACGGTTACCATAAAGATTCACAAATAAAGCATCCGTGGTCTTCTTTTTTAACAGTTGACTTCGACTTTCTTCTATATAATTGGTGATGGCATTTTGGGCCATTGTTCCAAGCGGAATAATTCTCTCTTTGTTTCCTTTTCCAACACATCGAACAAAACCCATGGTTAAATGAACATCGCTAAGATTCAGGGATATCAGCTCAGAGACACGCATACCTGTTGCGTATAATAGTTCCAACATCGCTTTATCGCGCACGCCAAACACTTTGCTTGTATCCGGCGAATCTAGTAATGCTTGCACCTCTTCTACAGACATCACCTGCGGAAGCTTTTGTTCTTGTTTAGGACGGTCTATATGTACTGTCGGGTCTTGAGTTGTGACCTTTTCCCTTAATAAAAATTGATGAAATGAGCGTATGGAGGCAATATGTCTGGCTATTGTTTTGGACGATTTCCCATTTTCCGTAAGAAACTTTAAAAACTGTATAATGGTAGATCTTGAAACTGCATCCAACGAAGATATTTCCTCTACTTTACTTAAATATAAAAGATAAGACTTTAAGTCCCGTTCGTAGGAAACAACTGTGTTTGATGCCAGGCCTTTTTCGACTACTAAAAAATGAATAAAATCTTTTAATTGATCCTGCAATACCCTCTACTCCCCGTAATGATAAAAGAATACCAAGCGCTGCAGCCAGCCCTCATCCCTTTCTTCTACCATTTTTGTCACTTTCACCGCTGCCCCTTCAGGCTCATCATAACGGTGATAATTCTGATATTCTTGATTAATCCACATTATTCCATAGTAAAATAAGACCGTACAACCGGTAAATAAAATAAATACTTTAAATGTATTATAGCATGAATCTATAATATTCTTCATAAAAGTCAACCTCCAACCATGCAAGTTATCCCAATAAACTTGTCTTTATTAGAAGGTATGACAAATTAAAGAAGAATTATACCTTTAAATCCAAAATAAAAACCTTTCCCATCTATATTGGAAAAGGTTTATGTATTCTCTTCTTCCGATTGTTCATCAGGATCTTGGCAACGATGGCAAATGCCATGAAAGGTTAAACGGTGGTCCTTTATTTTGAAGTTCCAATCACGTTCTACGATTGCTTCCACATCTTCTAGTAGATCGTCTTGAATCTCATCAACCGCACCACACTCTATGCAAACTAAATGATGATGGAAATGCTTAGCACCTTCTTGTCGAAGATCATAGCGTGATACCCCATCGCCAAAATTTATTTTATCAACAATTTTCAGTTCCGTCAGTAATTCCAATGTTCGATATACAGTAGCTAGTCCAATCTCAGGTGACTTTTCTTTCACGAGGAGGTATACATCTTCCGCGCTCAAATGGTCCTCTTCATGTTCCAGCAAGACTCGGACTGTTGATTCTCGCTGAGGAGTTAGCTTATAGCTTGCGGAATGCAGTAGCTTTTTTATGCGATCTATCCTATTTTCCATTTCGTTCCCTCCCTCGCTTTACCACTTTATTTTATCGAAAGCGCAGGGAACTGTCAAAGAAAAAAATAATCATTATAAATAAGTGAAAATAATCATTATTATTTTGGCATCATTCTAATATAGAGATCACAGATTTCATGAAGACCGGAGAAGCCAATGCTTCAATTAGTGAAGCACCCACAAGCAGTAAGCAAATCAGTCCCATCGCCATCGTATATCTCATGAACTGTTGAAAAAACGGTTCTTGTATTCTTTTTACAAATTGCTGCCTGATCATCTTTAAGGAAAAGGCCACCGATAAAGTTCCAATGATAATGTATGCAGGGATGGCGATCATATTTTGTGGAAGAATGGCCACAAAAGAAAAAAGGAACCCTTTCCAGCTTAGTTGATTTACTAAAAACCCCACGGTAAATCCGACTACCACACCTTTTAAAAAGAGTAGGATCAAAATAACCGGTAGCCCAATAATGGATATGCCGAGCACCCACATCAAAAGAACGTATTTAATGTTATGAAAATAACTCTGAAAGAATATGTCTTTGGAGCTTGCAAACTGTCCTTCTTCCACCTGTCCAAAGAAGCGGCTCAAATAAACAAAAAGATCTTGTTTTTGTGAAAAGTTCATGCTATTGACCACGATGGCCCCGAAGATTACTCCCATGAAAAAAAGCACCACTATAAACAAATATAGAGAGGAGTGTTCTTTTATATGCCCTAGTAAAATAGTAAACCGCGACTGTTTTTTCATCCCTCTTCCTCCTATCACTCTCTTACTAGAGTGTATGATAGAGGTGGGGAAGTATGACTTGTTTTATGGGGAGAATTTTTAGAGGGGAGTTATTGCGTCTCACACGTCATTCATCACTTACCTTACCAAACCTGCCCCCACCACCAGCTTTAAACGCCAGCCTTCCGCTTCGAGCAGCCACAATGAGAGACGCGATCTTTTCCCCTACAACTTCCACTAATTCTTCTTGACTTGCTTCATGCAGGATTCCCATTTCTGTACCGAAAACTCCCCGTAATTTCATCAAAGTCTTCGGTCCAACACCAGGAATGAAATCCAATGGGACCTGATGTATGTAAGGCGGGCGGGGTTTCAATGGTTCCTCATTATCAGCCAGCTCCTCTATCCGATCCGAAACACCCTTAACGAATTTCATGTGGTCACAACTTCCACAAATATCTTCCCCCTGCATTAATGGAGTAAAGCACTTTTCACAAACTGTCGTATAGTACTTCCCTAATTGCGGGCTCAAACCGTAATTTGCAACCACTCTTCTCCCATCCACTTCCTTCAAAGCAAGACGCAATTCTTTAAAACTTGGTTCCTTCATGCAAATCTTTTGATACTCTCTTGCAATTTTACCAACCGAATGAGCATCAGAATTTGAAAGGAACGCATACTTGGACAGCTCACTTAATTGGCCCGCCATAGAGGTGTCCGCACTTAACCCAAGCTCGATTGCATCAATCAGGTCAGGATCGAATACTTCCGTCAAACTTTTCTTAACACCCTTGCCATACAAACTTTTAAAAGGTGTAAAAACATGAGCTGGGATAAACAGGCCGCCCAGACGATTTACCTCACGCTGAATAACAACCGCATTCTCATACACTCGTTGTGTGGACAGCGTAACATTTTTCATTCGCTTACTAAGCCAGTTGGAGAATTCCACCATTTTATCCACTGTCTTCATATAACATAGTGCATGTATCAAGCCCTGACAGTTCTCATCATATATTTCGATTTCCGCACCAAGAATCAATGTAATATCTCCCATGCGTACACCACCGTCAACAAGCTCCACCAACTCACCAGATGCAATGCGATTACGAAGGCCGATAAGCACTTCAGGTACCTGGCAATCGATGACACCTACCATATCCAAGCCCTTTTTAAAGCGAGCCTCTTCCAAAACAGCCTCCAATGTTAATTTATTGGAGGCTGTAATTTTTACCGGCTTTCCACTGGCTGTCCGGCCCAAATGTATATGTAAATCGGCAAAATAATCTTGCATGCCTCTCCCCTACTTTCGAAACAATGTTTGCATTTGCAAATACTGCACGGCATAAGCAGTCTTCGCATCATAAATTTCCTTTTTATCTATAAGTTCAAGCGCCTCTTCTAATGACACTTCCAACAGATCCACAAATTCATCCTCATCTAACTGATGTTCTTCAGTGTCTTTGCGCAGCCCTTTTGCAATGAATACGTGTACCAATTCATCTGCAAAACCAGGTGAAGTATAAAAAGAAATCAATGGCTCTAATTCATCACATGTATAACCAGTTTCCTCTTGCAGTTCGCGTTTTGCGGTGACAATCGGCTCTTCGCCTTTCTCTAGCTTTCCTGCAGGAATCTCCACCAAATTACGCTCCATTGCCTTTCTATATTGACGGACCATAATGATCTTGTTCTCCTCCGTTACAGCTATTACCGCCACTGCACCGGGGTGTTTGATAATTTCTCGTTTACTTGTTTTTCCGTTTGGAAGTTCCACATCCTCTAAATATAAATCAATGATTCTTCCGGAGAATAATTTTTCACTATGTAACGTTTTTTCTTTTAAATGATCCATCCCGACCGCTCCTTGTTCTGTAGTCATCCATTTCTTCATACATTCTACCATAGAAGGGTTAGGAGGGAGCAAATTGAAAGTCTATGTCCGTCCAAACAATATCGTATTGGTAGGAAAGGCTTGGGAAATACGAAACAAGCTTAGGGAATATTCCCTTCATCACGTGTATGTGAAAACATGGATTAACGCCTTAAAAGATGAATGATTTGTAGCAGAGCCCTCCTTTTCGGTAAAATGATGAAAAGGAGGCGTTTTTTTGTTATCTAAAAATCGACTTGGCAAATCAGAATTATATGTAAGCCAATTGGGGCTTGGTTGTATGTCCCTTGGCACCGAAGAAACGAAAGCAATAGATATTGTAAAAAGAGCGCTTGATTTAGGGATCAATTATTTAGATACTGCAGACTTGTATGATTTCGGACAGAATGAGGAACTGGTAGGTAGAGCTTTAAAAGGGCAACGCGACAAAGTCGTGCTTGCAACAAAAGCAGGAAACAAATGGACGCAAGGGAAAGAAGGCTGGGAATGGGATCCTTCCAAGCAGCATATTCAATCAGCAGTCAAAGACAGCCTGCGCCGCCTGCAAACCGATTACATCGATTTATATCAACTTCACGGAGGTACGATAGACGATCCAACCGAAGAAACCATTGAGGCATTTGAGGAGTTAAAAAAAGAAGGATACATCCGCGAATACGGAATCTCTTCCATTAGACCTAACGTTATTAAGCGGTTTGTAGAAAACTCCTCGATTGTATCGGTCATGATGCAATACAGCATGTTTGATACACGGCCGGAAGAATGGTTGGATTATCTTCATGAAAACAATGTTAGTGTAATAGCTCGCGGTCCTCTAGCAAAAGGACTATTGTCGGAAAATGCTCTAAATAAGCTTCAAGACAAATTTAAAGGAAAAGGTTTTCTTGATTATAGTCATGAGGAGCTGGAGAATCTCTTACCAAAACTAATGAATGTTACTGGTGAGAAGCCACTTCAAACAACTGCATTTCATTACTGTTTGGCACACCATGCCGTCGCAGCGGTCATTCCTGGTGCAAGCTCCATTGAACAGTTGGAAGCGAACGTCCATGCCATGAATGAACAAGCAATCTCAGAAACACAATACTCAACAATCAAAGAACTCGTCAAGCAGTCTAATTACGACTCACATCGTGATTAATCTCAAACAGCTTCCTTTATCGGGATGCTGTTTTTTTGTTAATTTGAAACTTATTCCATTTCCAAACGTAGAATAATTAAACTATAAACCGAAGGAGGAAACTTAATGGTTAAATACCTTATCCTTTTAATCATTGTCCTAGCAGTGGAAATCGGAATCCTACTCGGGATCTCCACCTATTTTGACTTTAACCTCTTAAGCACCATGTTTTTCGGCTCTCTTTCCTTTGTCTTCATCGCATTCTTCACAAGCTCTTCAGGAGACATTTTCACCAAAAATTCAGAAGCAGCTGTTTTTGATTCCATGGCCGGTCGATACAATCCGCAACAACAAAAGCCAACATTACATATCGGGCCATTTTTGCTTGGATCTCTGCTATGTTTGGCTGTCTACTTCATTATGGCTTTTTTCCTTTCATAACAAAAAAGAGAATGGTTAAGTTGCGCAGGACCATTCTCTCGTTTACTTTCGTTTTCTCACTCTTACTTGAATTCTTTCCAGTTTTGATTACTTTCTGCAAACAGTTCTTCAAACGATTTATTCTTCTCTTTTAAACGTTTTTCTTCTTTTTTTCTTTCAGCCTCTTCCGCTTTTTGTTTTTGTTCTGTTTGAACCAGTTGGTCCTTCATTGATTTCAATTTCGAATATACATCGCCCTCTAATTGATCTTTTAGTGATATTTTCTCTTCCTTCTTGTTCGTCAAAGGTCTTTGGTTATTCTTATGCTTTTTCTTCACGGCAAGCCCACTCCTATAATCACGTTTTCTAGTAGTATAGCAAATTATGATTCACCCATAAACAATCAACTAAAATAAACTAGCTTCTTAAAGATAAATATTATTACTTTATAATTATTATAAAAAAGTATTGATTTTCGTATGATAACTGTTATCATTATAAAAGTAATCTTACACATTAAATTGAGGTGAATGATTTTGACAACTAATAATAGACTCACAACTAGCTGGGGTGCTCCTGTTGGAGATAACCAGAATTCCATGACTGCCGGTTCCAAGGGACCTACACTCATACAAGATGTCCACCTTCTAGAGAAACTCGCACATTTCAATCGAGAACGGGTACCTGAACGTGTGGTTCACGCAAAAGGTGCAGGTGCACACGGCTATTTTGAAGTAACGAATGATGTTACAAAATACACGAAGGCAAAATTCCTCTCCGAAGTAGGAAAACGCACGCCAATTTTTGTCCGATTTTCCACGGTAGCTGGTGAGAACGGGTCTGCCGATTCAGTTCGTGATCCGCGTGGGTTTGCGGTGAAATTTTATACAGAAGTCGGAAACTATGATCTTGTAGGAAACAATACACCGGTTTTCTTCATCCGAGATGCCATTAAGTTTCCAGACTTTATTCACACTCAAAAACGTCACCCTAAAACACATCTTAAAAATCCAAATGCCGTTTGGGATTTCTGGTCTCTTTCTCCTGAATCACTGCATCAAGTGACGATTCTGATGTCTGATCGTGGAATTCCTGCTACTTACCGTCATATGCATGGATTCGGTAGCCATACATTCAAATGGGTAAATGACAATGGTGATGGAGTTTGGGTTAAGTATCATTTTAAAACAGAACAAGGCATAAAAAATCTGACGGAAGAGCTTGGAACGAAGATTGCCGGTGAGAACCCTGATTATCATACAGAGGATCTATTTAATTCCATTGAAAAAGGAGATTACCCGGCATGGAAGCTTTATGTCCAGATCATGCCAATGGAGGATGCTGATACTTATCGATTTGATCCATTTGATGTGACGAAAGTATGGTCTCAAAAAGATTATCCATTGATAGAAGTTGGACGGATGGTATTGGATCGAAATCCTGAGAATTATTTTGCAGAGGTGGAGCAGGCAACTTTCTCTCCAGGCACACTTGTTCCTGGAATTGATGTATCGCCTGACAAAATGCTGCAGGGGCGCCTTTTTGCCTACCATGACGCGCATCGCTACCGTGTTGGAGCGAACCACCAGGCTCTCCCAATAAACCGAGCAAGAAATGAAGTGCGCAACTATCAACGGGATGGCCAAATGAGGTTTGACAACAACGGTGGAGGTTCCGTTTATTATGAGCCGAACAGCTTTAATGGTCCGACTGAAACTGCTGATAATAAACCAGCTTCCTTTACTGTTTCTGGAATGGCAGACAGTGTGTCTTTTGATCATAATGATCATTACACACAAGCTGGAGATTTATATCGCCTACTTTGTGAGGAAGAACGCACACGCTTGGTAAAAAATATTGTCGGGGCTATGATGCCGGTTGAAAATGAGGAAATCAAGCTTCGCCAAATCGGTCACTTCTATAAAGCTGATCCAGAATACGGAATTTGTGTTGCAGAAGGACTTGGCTTACAAATCCCACAGAAAGTACGCTAGTTATATAGTTTACTAAATATAGATTTCTCTTTTATTCTCATTTCTGTCAAGCAGGCACTGGTTATTGGTGCCTGCCTTAAATCTAGTTCAAAGGGAGGTTATCAACTTGAACAAAAAAATTTGCAAAACGTGTGAAAAGCCTGCAAAAAAATTAAAGCATTCTATATTATGTGGCTGTGGAGTGAAGATACTTTTAAAATAAGACCGGAAGAATGCAAAGATTCAACCAGTCTTCTATACTTTAGCTACCTACCTTTTCCAGGTAGACGAATTTATTCTCTTTTGACATGGAAACAGAAGACAGAAGGATCCTCCACCCCTTCAAGGGACTTCCACATTTAAAGTGCATCGTCTCTGATTCTTGCAGTTCCACTGTGTAGGTTCTACTTACACACCAGTCCACTTTAATTTGAAATGTGTAGGTTCCCCGCTCCAGCTCAATCGTTTCTTTACCCCCATTTGCAATTTCACCAATAATTTTTTCATTAGCTAGAATCTGATAGTTTCTCATTTTGTTTGCAAATTGATCATCCCGCTCGAAAACTACTTTTGCCATCTCTTTTCCTCCTAATCTATGCAAAAAATTCATACCAGGATTTTTACCCGTTTACTAATATTTACAAACCCTTCACCCTCTCTCTTTTTTCTCTTTATTCATAAGAAAAGACAGCTTGGTTGTAAGCTGCCTTTTCCGGTTTCTCCTTAACTATCAATGGAAGGATCGCCAGAAATCGCCCTTTTTATCAATAATATTGTTAATCTCTTTAAAAGGTATTTCGAAAGTCGGAAACCCTGCTGCATAGGGAGCTATTTCATATGGTGTAAAGTACAGAAACAAGGAATAACTGGAGACGTAGAATGGCTGATCAGGTTGAATACCCTTAAAAGAATCCGGGAAGTAGTTATCAGGGTTTTCCTGTATTTGTTTCGCAACCAAATCGCTTAACACCTTCACATAGTCACTATTCGGTTTGAATAAGTCTTTCAACTCATATATTTTACCCGTGCTGATATCTACTGGCACCATGATTTGTGTCGGCATCCCGTGGGCTGCGCCAAACGGATAGTTGTAGCCGTTGAGTTCTAAGATCAATAGATTCTTTTTATAAAATTGCACCGAAAAATCACCTGTGTAATTATAATCCAGTTGTGTATCCGGCGGAACTGGAATAACCTGAGATTGCGTGCGTAATACTTCGTTCACTTTTTTCTCTGCTTCTTTATTTTTCATCCCCTGTAACTGGGGATAATACACAAGGTAATCCTTATTTGGTCGATATTTTTCCTCGCGTATAGAAACGTTACGATTTACAGGGATGACCGAATTTTGAGCATATACGAGATTGCCAGCTTTATCGTAATAGGATAATCTCTGATCCACAAATGCTTTCACTAACTGACCTTCTATGGACAACGTACCGATGCCATCTATAACGGGAAGATCTTTCGCCTGTCTTCCGCTTTTGTTGATAAAGAAACTTTTAAGTCCTTGGGTAACAGAACTATATTCCCCTTTGTAGTTGTTCACTGCATCATATTGAAAATCAGTCATGATCTGCCCGCTAAGCGTATCAGCTATTGCATATGTGGAGCCTACAAATGGCTGCTCAGGGTTAATGGCTCTTCCGATAGCTGCCCGATTCCCACCAAGCTGATTAATATCGTTATATCTTGGAGGAATAAGATAGTTTCCAGTCTTATCAATTAAACCGTACTTATTTTTATAGTCTATGGAAGCATTGACAATGGCTCTTCCGCCTTGAAAGGGTAAAGCCATTCCAAATTGCGGCTTAATAACGACATTCCCTGCTTCATCAACATACCCTGCTTTATCTTGGTAGGTTCTCTTGAAAGAAATAAGCCCTTCACTCAATCCATTCATCTGTTCATATGGATACGTTTGTAGTTGAGTTCCCGTTGAATTTAACAAAGCATACGATTTATCTTTTACCTGAACAAGTGCTTTTCCCTCACTCATATCAAAGGCATACTGGTATTGTGCAGGTATTGCCACATTTCCGTTGAGATCTAAGTATCCATAAAGGGTGGTTCCTCCATTTATGGAATCTTGGAAAACCGCACGGCCTCCTTGATAAGGACTAATAAACGAATACGCTTTTTGCGTCAATACTTTCCCTTTTTCATTTAAGACAACGGAACCACCTTCATTTAACATCGCAATCGCACGACCCTCTGTAAGAGGAAAAATAGAGCTATATATCGGGCGAACCACAAATTTACCGGTTTGAGTAATAACCCCAGCTCCACCTTTACGAACAATTGCTAACCCGTTTTGCTGGAATTCCCCGGCATCTTCAAAGGTAGGCTTTAACACAAACTTTCCTTTCTCATCTATATATCCCCACTTTGTGCCTTCTACGTTTCTAACGGAAGCAGGAAACAAACGCGGTTTAATTATTCTTCCGAACATATATGTGGTCACCCCATTAGTTTTTGATATCTTATGGGGTTTTGCCTTGATGGGTGAAGAGCTAACAAGTACGGGAGAAGGTTAAATGGACCCTATGTATGGAAAAGTAAGGTTTTTTGGAAAGTTCGTGCCAAAATGAGCGGAATTGTGGATGTAGTATAAAAAGTGGACACACCTATTGGCGTCATGATTTAATCATAATCAACAATAAAAAGGACGTGTTAATCATGGCAAAATACAAATCCTACTCCCCAGAATTCAAGGAATTTGTAGTGAAACAAATTGAATTAGACGGACATAAAATAGTCGATGTGAGCCAAAACCTAGATATTCCTTATGATACCCTACAAAAATGGTTAAAGAAGTACCGGGATCAGAAGAAAGCAGAAGAAAAAAATGCTCAAAATCAACTACTAACAGCTACAGAATACAGAGAAATGTTTGAAGCAGAAAGAAAAAGTAAACTTGAATTAGAAGAAGAGTTAACGATCTTAAAAAAGGCCATGCACATCTTCACGCAAGAAAAGAAGTAAGGTTTGCGTTTATTCATTCCCATCGGGATGAACACACTGTAGTGATGATGTGCAGAGCCCTTGGTGTGACTACATCTGGATACTATTTGTATGTGAAACGGTTAGAACGAGAAGAAACGGAACGAGAACAGTGGAGAAGGCAACTTGATGACCGTATCCGTTTTCATTTTTATGACAATCTAGAGACGTATGGAAGTGTGAGAATACATCAAAAGTTAGTAGACTATGACGATTTTAATGTATCAGCTAGTACAGTAGCCAAGCGAATGAAGGTACTAGGACTGTATGCCACTCCGCCTAAGAGTTTCATTGCCACTACAGATTCTGATCACTCTAACCGAACGTTTAAAAACAACTTGAAACAAGCGTTTAACCCAGAGGCCCCAAATATGGTTTGGGTCACTGATATCACGTATATTTCTACCATGGAAGGTTTCATCTATTTCAATCCAATTCTAGACTTATTTGGACGAAAAGTTATTAGTTATTCAATGTGCGACCGAATGGATCGTAGTTTACCTCTTCGAGCGTTAAAGGAGGCAATAAAATTAAGGGAACCGAAAAAAGGTTGGATCCACCATTCAGATAGAGGGTCGCAGTACTGTTCCAAAGATTACATCGACGTCCTAGAAGATGCCAAAGCAAAGATCAGTATGAGTAGGAAAGCCACTCCATACGACAATGCTTGTGCGGAATCATTCTTTGCCTCCATGAAAAAAGAATACTTGAATAAATTTCGTTTCACCACAAAAGCAGAGGCTATGGCAGCTGTGCAATTTTATGTGGAGTTTTACAACAGAAAAAGAATCCATTCAACCCTAGAATACGCCACACCAAATGAGTACGAAATGGCGTATGAAATGGCACAACAAAAGGATGCCAATTTGGGTCGTAAAACCTCTGCATAAAGAAACAATGTGAACTTTATTGTTTGTTTATGTAGAGGCGTGCAAGCGTAGTGGAACACGGAGCGCGGAAGGAAAAAAGTACGCCAATTCAAGGCATATAAGTGTCCATTTTCTTGACAGAAGTCCAATTGATGCCAAAACTGCCTGAGTTGGTGCCAAAACGATACGAGTTCGTGCCAAAAGCATGCAAGTTGGTGCCAAACCGATTTATCCGTTCAAGGGCAGCCCCTTTCTTCCTCTTTATTAAGATCTGTCTGACCGTGCCTAATGACGTAGATCATTTTTTCACCAACCTTTCTGATTCCCCCCTGACAAACTGCAAAATTTTATGTAAGACGTATGTCTCCCTCTCGATCCATCCGTTATGATCACTTAGTTTTTGCGCACGTTCGTTTTGTGAAATAGCTTCTTCTATTGTTATCCATTTAGCGGTAAAACCTTGTTCTATCTCATACCCCTCTAACTGTTGAGCAACGGTTTCCCCCATGCATTCGCACATGTAATAATGAGAATTCATTTCAAAATGAAGACCTTGATCGAAAACGTCCTCTCTTCTTTCTAAATAAACACCAAATTTTTCTCCTACAACCGTATTTACATAACCCGTTTCCTCTAAGACTTCTCGTATAAGTGCTTCTACATGGGTTTCTCCAGATTCGACGCCCCCACCAGGAAATTTAAAATCATCTTTGTTGGAGTGTACCATCAATATATGGCTATCCCTGATTGCAATTGCCCTGACAGCTTCCCTTACTTTTATATGTTTGTTTTCTACTTTTTCTATCCCTATGAATTTATTAAAGTACATATTTAACAACCTTTCTTTTAAAAGCCTAAGTCTTCTTTTTTCAACCATCCAATGGCTTTCTCATCATTAAGATGGTGAAAATACAGAACTTCCTCCGTTTCCGTAACTCCCGTGATATTCGTATATGTTATAGAATCACTTTGCATATCTTCAACGACTTCGCCTGATTCGTTAATAGCGATAACATGCGAGTATCCTGCCCCTTTAGGTAACATTTTAGCTGGAAGGCGCATTGCCATTTTTCTTAATATCGGTTTATCAGCACTAAATTCCAAGAAATTATTTCTAGGCATGATCAACCCAATCCATAACCTTCCGTCCTTTCCCGCCATCATATTATCCGGTAATCCAGGGAGGTTCTCTATTATCACTTCTGCAAATTGACTTTCTTCCTTTGTACTTAACATCTGATCTTTTTCTAGGTTTAATTTCCAGACCCGGTATTTTCCCGTTTCATTTATAAAGAGATATTTTTCGTCCGTACTTAATGCAATTCCGTTTGCAAAGCTAATACCTTTTATCAGAACTCTGGTTTTTTTCGTAGCCGGATTATATTCCAATACTCTTCCTGTACTGCGATTTTCAAGAATATCTATTTCTCCAGCGCGTCCAACATCACCGATGTCTTTCGCTTTTGTACTTTGAGAAGCATCTGTAAAATAAATGATTCCATTATTAGAAACTACTACCGCATCAATAAAGTTTAAGGGGGTATTTTCCACTTTGTCTGTTAATAGATTGATGTCACCCTCACCATTTTCAAAATTGCTTATTTTAAGTAAGCCTCCATGTTTACCATAAAGGGGATCAGCAACGATGATTGATCCTTCATTATCAAAGTCAAAGCCTAAAGGTCTGCCTTTCGTATTTGCGATTTTCTGTAATCCTTTGCCATCCTCCCTTATACGAATGATAGCACCAGTTTTTGTGGCTGCGTACAACCAACCTTCACGATAGACAATATGCTCTGGCTCTGAGTATTCTTCAATAGAAAAATATTTCATCCCATCTAATCTATTATTCTTCTCAAAATCACCTGTATATCCTTTGGATTTTGGTGATTCCCATGCAAGAGGGTCAATTGAGACTGGCCAAAATAATAGATACAAAATAAAAATTGTACAGAGAAATGCGAGTACTTTGATAGTGTTGAGTTTCATAGTTATCCCTTTACCTCCAATTACTACCATATATTACTTATTATCTACCACAAATTAGTTACAGTCCATGCAAAAATGTAGAAGGTTGATTGGGAAATGTAGAAGGTTAACCGGGAAATGTAGAACGCCGCATATAAACGGTCAAAGCGGACGCATTAACGGTCCAAGCTCCTTTTTCCATCCATCAAAATAAAAACAGGTGCACTCCTAATAGAGTTACACCTGCTTATCTTCGTCTCTTATCACTATATACCGATTTTGAACAAGTCCGGATGGGAACGAGTTGCTCGCAACAAGCTCCAGCTTTTTTTCTTGTTCTGTTTCTTTAAATAATCTCACACCGTTCCCAATTAAAATTGGAATGGTGGAAATGACATACTCGTCGATGAGATCTTGCTTGACGAATTCTTTAATCACTTCCGCTCCTCCATCAACAAATATATTCTTTCCACTATTCGCACGGATGTAAGTAATTAACTCTTTCACATCGCCTGAATAGTATTCTACATGATCATCCGAGCCTTTTTTAGAATTGGAAAGAACATACGTCTTTCGTTCCTTGTGGGGAAACTCTACGCCAAAAGACAACACTTTCTCATAAGTTCTCCTACCCATGATTACCGTGTCCACACTTTCTACAAACTCCATATAACCGTAATCTTCTCCAGGAGCATCTACCATGGAAAGCCAGCTGATATCGTCATCTTTTTTTGCTATAAATCCGTCGACACTCTGTGCTATGTATACAATTACATTTCTTGATTTTCCCATTTTTCTAGCTCCTCTATCACATCATTTACTTCATTGATAGTAGCATTTTAACAAAATAGGAACAAGCACCCGAATATCGATTCATACGCTTTTTTTAAAACTCCCTTTTTCGACCAGAGAATCTTTGACTCTATAGATGGTAGAGATGTATTCTATACGCTCTGACCTCATAATATCTATTGGTGTTACGTCTCCTGTAACCAGATCCTCGACCAAATCTATACCAATTTGCTGAAATGCTTTGTCGATTATTTCAGAACAGATGTAACGATCCTGTTCATGAATAATGATGTTCCAACGGAAATAACGTTTCACACATAATGAAATAAGCCGCCACCAATCGTACCCTTTAGAGGTGGAAACCTTTTTATGAAGAAAATGAAGTAATTCTTTTTGTTGGTCGTCCGTTAAATTCACTTTCAGTCTGTATAAGTCGTATTCTTTGTACGGATTCTTCATGATCTCCATCTTACGATATAAATCTACTTCACAAATTTGCTCTTCACCCACTGCAATGGTCACATGGGTGTATTCAGATTTCAGAAAAAAACGGATAAAAGGACTGAAATTGCAATTTCCTTTCACAAAAAGTAAATCACCGACTGCCATTTTCATCGTTCCGCCCCACTAACTTTAAAATCAGGTAAAATATCCCTATATGTATTTATCTTATTATATAACAAACTTCATGACTTTTTTACTAATTATTCAAATTATTTCTTTAAAAAGAACGAGTTGGTTCAAAAGCAGAATTAGACTATAATGAGAGTACTAGAATTAAAGGAGTTAAAAGGCAATGGAGAAAAAAGATTTAGAACAAGCAATCATACAAAACTACCAAAAAGAAGAAAATATGATGATATTGGTCTTTGCACAATGGTGTATCAATCATAATCTCGATCCATTTACTCTTTATACAAAGGCATACCCTGATCAAGCGAATAACCCTGCACTTGCTCAAGCCTTGGAATTAACAGTGTCCAAAGAAGAGGCCGGGGATATCTCAAACGATACAGTATTAGGAGTGTTAGCTATGTTTGGGAATGACGACTTAGCATTTGTCGTGTCTGAGGAGATAGAAAAGACAAAAGGAAAATAATTAAAAACGGCGTAAGCAGACTATTTCTGCTTACGCCGTTTTTTTATTTTTCACCCGTTTGACAGCTACGTTACCTCTACTTGCCCAGATTATTAAAGGTAATAATAAAATGGATAAAAGCCCGCCTCCAATGGACAGTAGCGAGTAGCTCGAATGGGAGACTACCATTCCTGACAACATTCCACCAGTCGCCCCTGATAATGCGACCATCACGTCCATAGAGCCTTGGACCTTTGCCCGTGTGGAAGGAGTAGTGGCATCCACGATTGTTGCCGTGCCACTTATTAAGCCGAAGTTCCACCCTAAACCAAGTAGCGCCAAAGCCAAAATTAATACGAATAAACTATCACCAGGAGCAGTCGCCGCGACGATCCCCGCTAGGAGCAGTGTTACACCCGCTGCTGAAGCCATTGCGGTACGTCCGACCTTATCGACCAGAACCCCGGTAACTAATGAAGGTAGATACATGGTACCAATATGAATCCCGATTACAAGACCGATAGCATCCAGGCCGTGTCCATGATGCCCCATATGAATCGGTGTCATTGTCATGATTGCGACCATCACCATCTGTGTCAGCACCATCACAGATCCCCCAACGATGATTCCACGATTATTCTTTACATGAGTTTCTTTTGGTGTTTTCTCCGAATCTTTCCTTTTCTCATTTTCCAACGTTTTAGAAACCAATAAAGGGTCTGGTCTCATGAAGCCAAGTAATATCAGCCCTGCCAAAATGAATGCTGCCGCTCCTAAAATAAAGGGACCAGCTAATGATGGTACACCTATTGAAACTGCAAAGTCTCCCATCACACCGACTAGATTTGGTCCTGCTACTGCTCCAAGTGTAGTCGAAACTAATGCAATACTAATAGCTTTACCTCGTTGTTTGGCAGTTGCCAGATCTGTTCCGGCATATCGCGCTTGTAGATTGGATGCAGTACCTGCTCCATAGAATAGGAGGGAGAAAAACAGCAACCACACATTGTCGGTGACAGCTGCAAGCACCACACCTAGAGCACTAATTCCTCCGGTTAGGAACCCTCCGGCCAAGCCAATCCTGCGACCAAACCTTTGCGATACACGACCAATCATGTAAGCCGCTCCCGCTGAACCTAACGTCAATAAGGCTACAGGAACTCCAGAATATGCATCGGTACCAAGCATATCTTGAGCCAGCAAGGCCCCTACCGTAATCCCAGCAGCTAGACCTGCCCCACCAAATATTTGTGATAGAACGACAATAATAAGTGTCCGTCGATATAAATGTTGCAACTTTTCAGGGGAAGCAACTATCTCTTCCAAAGTAATTTTACGACCTTCCATTGTACTCTCCCCTTTTTTCATTTAAAAACATTTCTTCCTATTTTAGCATGCTTCCACTAAGACTGCTTATTGTTTTTAACATATATTTGATTAACTAATCATAAAAAATTTAGAAGAACATTATGAGGGGTTGAACCTATGCGGACAGAATATAGACTATGGTCCCTATATCCATATCAAGGAGAGCAAACTCCCCCAGTTGGAAATCCTAACGCTGGTTTTTGGCCGATGTTTTTCATCAGGCGCGAGGGAGCAAATAGATTTCTTGATCCTTTCGGGAAGGAAATTACTTGGCAAATAAGAGAGCCTTTATCAATAGATTGGAACAGCGAACTTCAGATTGTAGAACAAACAATGAGTGTCATTACTCATCAACAAATACAAAGCGCACAATATTGGGCTACAGGAGAGATTGCAGAAAGATTTTCAACCATGCTTTATGATTTCGCTGAGCAATATCCGATGGGATCACCTAACTGTGCCCGCATGCAAGGATTTTTCCATGCAACCATGAATGATGTTTTTGTCGTTTGCTGGTATTTAAAGTATTTATGGGATGTTGCCCGCCCGAACCAATATGGGAGAAATATTAGAAGGCTGATGGATACACCCAGATTCCCCGCCTATCCTTCTGCACATGCATGCTTAGCAGGAGCGGCTCAGGAAATAATGACGTACTATTTTCCACAAGAACAAGCCCGAATTAAAGCTACTACTGAAGCTTCTGCTCAATCCCGCTTGTATGCAGGGGTCCATTTTAAAGTGGATAATGATGAGGGATTAAGACTTGGAAGGCAAATCGGGAAGATAGTCGTGGACGTGTTGAAGGTTCAGAATGTGAAACAATAATAATTCATCACAACTAAGCCTACTGACTTTTACGAAAAAGTTAGTAGGCTTTAATTTCGCAAAAATGCTTACTATTCTTTTATTTTCTCCGTTTGAACCTCTAAACGTTCTACTCTTTCTATAATTCTTCTTTTCTGATAGAGCATAGTGCCCGCTTCCGTCATATCGCTTACCATAGAACGATTGGCGAACGCTCCAAAAAGGATACCTGCTACCGGTACCAATTGGAAAAGTTTCTTCCAACCAAAAGATTCTGTGAATGTCACAGTTACTTCCCTCCAACCTTGGAGTTGGGAGAATACCTCTTTAGATTTCATTTCTTCATTTGAAAAATCAGCCAGTTCATTCAAAATTGCCTGCTTCCCAACAATATCTGCCGATGTAAATTGCAGGCATTTCAAAATAAATATCCTCTCCGTTTTCTCTTTCGGATCATATCCATGCAAAATCGCGATTTCCTGTAACGTTTTTAAAGATATAGCCAAGATCGCAGGGATATCAATTACCAAAGTGAAAATCCCGCCGATACCCGTACTTGCTCCCTGGATGGTGGCAGCATTTTTACGTGTATTGCCCAATGCGAGAGAAGCTTCTTTCATTTCAGCAACGGGTATATCCTGAAAATCACTTAATTCAGTAACTGTTCTGCCGGTTTTTTTCCCAAAATAATGAAACACACTCTTCTCGTTTGAAAGGTAACTCCCTCCGTTCTGTATAAAACTTCCCAACTCATCAAGGAGGCTCCCTATCTTCCCTTGAATAAATTTTGGAGTCAATCTATCAAGCAATTTAAAAGGGATGCGTCCAATTCGCTCCCAAAACCATAGCCCTTTCTGGTCGTTTTCCCATTTTTCGATTAATTTCAATTCATTTTGCAAACTTTCTCTTGTTTCCATACATAGTTCTCCTTTGAATTTATGAGGTTGGATGTCTTTTATAAATTTTGAAACTTTTTCTTTCAGTATACGTAATAATATTGTCATACCCATATGTAGGAGGCAACGATGAAAAAGGAATTATCCATCAAAAGTTTATTAAACATAATAGGACTTTTTATTTTTCTAGGCATGATTATCATGGCTATTACAAACCCATTAACCATTGATCCAAACATAGGAATCTATCAAAATGATAAGGCTATAATGAAAGGAAAAAAGCTGTACGAGTTTGCAATCTTTATACTAATTTCAAGCTTCACTTACTTCCTTTTGGTTCAATTATATTTTTCAACTCCAAAAGGACGAAAGGTATTTTTCATTGTTCTTTCTGTTTTAGCCATCGCGGCCCCAATGGTTGCTATTTACCTTGAAAGGTGATTAATTGTTTATTGCTTAATTAATAGCCGGCAGTGATTTTATCAATTTTTTTATTGTGTTTATTACTAGTAGCGGTTCATCATTCTGTATGTAATGGGCACTATTTTCTGCAACTATAAATTCACCTTGTGTCGTGAATCTTAGAATCTCCTCTTGCATACTGTTCCATAATGCTTGAGATCCCTTAGAGTAATGTGCTTTTTTCCCTGCTGACATTACGATTGTTGGGGTATCCGTAACTCTATTGCTTAAATGAAGCTGGTGCAAACTTTCTTTGAATTCATGGAAGTCTCCTTCAAGGGTAAACTGTTTATTGTAAGCCTCTTTAAATTCATCAGACATGGAAGGTAAAAACCTTTCGGGATAATCTTCGGGAGTAGAATCTATTAAAACTAACCCAGCTACCTCCTGTGGGTACAGATTGTTGAATAATCGCATGTTTACACCACCGTAAGAATGTCCTACAAGAATATAAGGTGGCAAGACATTTTTACTCATTAAGAGTTTTCTCAATTCCTCTACCATAAATAGGCTGGTCCTTGGGTTAGGACTTCTTTCACTTTTCCCAAGGCCAGCTCTATCATATAAAAATACTTGAGTTAATTTAGAGATTGCAGGATAGACGGATTCCCAAGCTTTTGAATAGTCTCCATATCCCGCGTCCATGATGACAGTTGGAAAACCACTTAATTCTCCATATATTTTATAATCCAAGTAAAAACTGTTTATATTTAATCGACTACCATTCATTCCTATTCTCCCTTACTTTACAAAGTAATATCCTGCTTGCATCCAAACAGACCCTCGTTTACGTGATACTGTTTGGATATTAAAAGTTCACAGATAAATAATGTTATAGAATAATCTGTAAGTCCCCGTATATAGCCAACTAAAATATTGTCCTTCCACACAAAAAGTAATATTCGAATTATCCCATGCTTGCTTTGTTAATGTTTCTTTTGACACAAGATTGTTCCAATTTTCTTCTAATTAGCTGATAAATATGGGGAAAATCAATTTCTTTATATTCTTTGACTTCTAAGTATTCTCCATTTCTAAATTGAAATTTCATTTATTTGTTCCCCTTGTTTATATTAGATACGACTGATCCCTAATCACTACAGTCTTAGGTTGAAACCTAATTAACACATTAGACGAATCTAAGTTTTGAAACCTCTGATCCCATTTAGATTCATCTTTGCCAAGATATTTCGAAATGATTTTATATGCTATACCTGAATCAAAAGGCTCTACACTACCATTTCCGCGGAATCCTGCATGGTGTACTTTACCCGTAGTAAAATCAAAGTCTACTATCCCAATGGCACACTTTGAGTTATTCTGAATTCTTTTTGGAAAGGTATCGTTAGCAGTTCCAATTATCCATAATTCATTTTCCTCCCAATGAAACCAAACAGGAGAATCTTTGGGGATATCCCCCTCAATGGTTGCTAGATGAGCAAACAATGGTTTCTCTAGCATTGCTTCAAGGTCAAAGCTTCTCTTTTTATCTCGGATAATTTGCAAACCTCCCCACTCCTATCTTTCTATAAGGTATTCCTCTAAATGATGCTCTTCTATAATTTCAACGCTTCGTTTTTTCTCTGCATAAGCAAGAATGTGTTCCTTAATATTCGGATATAAAATCACCTTGTCCAATTCGGTTAAAGGAATCCATTTCACTCCTGTTTGATTGGGATCTGGGTTAGCTGGCAATCTTGGTATACAGCCTTCTGGTACGTTACATTCAAACATTAACCCCAGTGAGTGCGTGCCACCGTACTTGTTGTTGTTTAAGTGAGGGGCATATTCATAAACGAATGCCAATGATCCAACTTCCACATCAATGGACGCTTCTTCTTTAGCTTCTCTTTTTACAGCTTCCTTTAGCGTTTCACCTGGCTCTGTTCCACCAGCAGGTAAATTATAATGCAATCCATTTTCGTCATTAAATTCTATCAATAATATAGAAGCGTTCTGAATGATTAATGCACCAGCTCTTACTCTAATATGAAATGACATGTATGTAGTACCTACCTTTTTTTCGTTTACTTTAAATCACTTGGAATAGTTGCCGCTTTATCGTTTTGTATTATCCAGGAAACAACCGTTGTACTGTCCCGTACGTTTTTTGATTGAATCTTTTCTAGAAGTTTCCTAACTCCGACGGCACAAGTAACATCCTGAAACACACGATAAATATTTTTTGCTTCATTATATGAAGTATTCGGGCATTCCACTAATCCATCTGTTGTCATGAAAATATGATTTTCACCAGTTCGCAGTTCCTTAACACCCTTGCTGTAACAAGGAACATCTTTGTTGAATGTACTTTCTTTGCCGACCCATTCAAAAAAGCTGCGATGATTTTGTTGATATTCACCTAACCGCTCAAGGTCCGGATGATGCAGTAACAGTAAGCAGTCTCCTATCGAGAACCACCACAAATACTTGTCTTTGCGGAATGCAAGTAAACAGGCTGTCTCTCCTTGAACATTCTTACAATCCAGTATGAAACTTTCGCTTTGAAAGATATCCAGCACCAAGTCACTTAAACTTGTAAATAAATCTTTTACCGGCAATGTAAAAATGGCTAAAAACCTTTGTTCATTCTTTTCAACTGTTGAAATAACCAACTCTGCACTTTCTGCTGTAAAATGAGCATCTAGTAAAATCACAAACTCCCAATTTTTTTCATTACACCAGATTAAACAACCATCCTCATTTTTATATTGTCCTGCAGTGGAATTCCCGCCAAAACGACCGAGAACAATCTTCTCCCCCACCTTCACTACACTGATTTCGTCCACAAAATGTTTCTTGCTTCCTACCCAACTCAGTTTGTTTACCACTGCTGCATCCCCTCTTAACTCCCTAAATACTTTGTCGGAAGCTCTTCTTCCAAAAGTTCTTTCTCAAAATAAACTTTGTATGCTTTTGCACTGGGCCTTGAACTAACAATATGCTCAAGTTTATTGTTCACATAATGGAGCGCAACGCCGTCATCGGTTGCTATACCTGGAATAATGTTCTTATTTGCCACCATTTCTTTATAGGATGGTCTCCTTTTTACCTCCCCATCATAATGAGGACAATTACTACCTTCTATGAAACCTAAGCACTGAATTGGTTCTAATACATCCCCAAAGGAATCCGTCACTCCTTCTTGAAACCAACAAATGGACCCTGCACTAATACCGGCAAGTAAGACACCTTTGTCATATGCCTTTTTCAGAATGACGTCTAGCCCCCATTCTCTCCACAGTATTAATAGATTTCGAGTATTACCACCTCCGACATAAATGATATCTTTATCTAATAAAAATGCTTCAAAATTCCTCGTAGGCGGGTTAAAAAGTGAAAGATGCGATGGTACACATTCCTCCTTCTCAAAGAACTGATAAAACCTAGCAATATAATTATCCGCGTCACCGCTGGCAGTTGGGATAAAACAAATTTTCGGTGTGGGCTTACCTGTTTGTTGGAGGATATAGCGATCTAAGAACGGGTTCTCAGGTTCCATGGAAAAGCCTCCTCCACCGAGGGCGATCAGTTGTTTCATATTTCATTTTCTCCTTTCTCTTTTAATAGGTGCATGTTTTTCCATCTAGGAATGATTTCACCGAAATATGTACCAATTTTTTCAACTTCATTCATTACACGTTTTATGCCGATTTCTGTTAAACACCAGTTTTCCTTTGTTATTCCATATCTATCAACACAAGGTGAGACTAGAAATTCACAATCTATTGGGAATTCAGCTTGGTAGCATAGTAATGAACGCCTAGCATGCCCTGCTTTACAAACCACAATCGCTTTTCCCGGAACTAAATTGTTCCTGCGAAGAACTTCTAACGAAAAGCGGGCATTTTCTAATGTATGTTGTGCCTTGTCTTCTTTTAAAATTACTTCTTCAGGTATTCCATTTTCTATGGCTATTTTTCGTAAATACTCCCACTCGGTCATTCCAACGTGTGGTTTAAATCCGCCAGATGGTAGTATATATGGAGCCATTCCTTGCTTATACAATTCTGCAGCCTTCTCCATTAATGGAGGATGATTGGCACCTGTCACCAATATTACATCCGCTGGAGATACTGGCGTTTCCACAAATATAAATTCAGTAATACAATCAAACGGATTATCCATTTATATAAACTCCTTTATCATGCTCACTTTTCAAAAAATCTCACTTTATATATTAACATAAAATCCCATAACCTTTAGACTTATTGTTTGTGTATTTTGAAAATCAAAAATAACCCAGCTCGAAAATGAACTGAGTTATAAATTGTTGATTTTTTTTAGATGCTTATTCACCAATCGCTCCATTTAGATTAATATGTCTTTGTGTATATTCCTTAGAATAAAGATTATTCCTTATCTTGCCTTTCTAGAAAAGGGTTGTTTAATTTCTCAAAATTCAATAAACATACACAACTAACAATAGTGTTTTCCTTTTTTTTCCGTACAATATATACAAAGGGGGAATAATTATTTAGATTTGGCGTTTTTGTAATTATGTTATTGGTACTTATGGGTTGCTCTTTCAACTCACCATCTGGAACCGTGTCGGACAATGATACGGACGCTAATGTAAGTATTTTTAAAGATGTTGAACCCGACTGGATTGAGCATCATTACCTATCTGATAATATGGATCGAGGAAACCACGATTACTATGATCAAGTTCTTGTGATAGATCCAAGTTTAGAACCATCCTCATATATTCGAGGAGATATTGTATTCTTTAGCAATAGTACGAATGACAAGATGATTTCTAGAATTATTGCACTTCCTGGTGAGAAAATTAGCATTTCCGAAGGGCAAATTTATATAAACAACCAAAAATTAGATACGTTTTATGGAAAGGCACATAGGCTTGGTCTTGATAAAGATAGTTACTTTCCAGCTATGGATAAAGCAGGGGTGGATTACGACAAAAAAGGAATGCTGGATTACGTTTTCGAGTTTAATCAGAATGAATTGGTATTAGCAGATAACGAGTATTATGTGGTAAGTGATGATTGGTTTAGAGGGACTAAGCAAATTCTAAAACAAGATGAAATTATTGGTGAAGTGCTTGGCTACCAATACGGTTACAACAATTAACTATTGGTTGGATTTTAATCTTAGTCACGGTAATGAATAATTTCCCACTAGAAGGCTTAGAGGTTATTTTCCTCTAAGCCAATTTTTTATTTCGATATTCAACAATTGCCCTATATACTTTAATACGAGATATTTGAAGAGTAGATATTTATAACTACTAATACTATTACAGAAAAGCTATATAACGACCAAGCTAATCTTCGGTTACCTCTTGGAACTTCTTTGTTTTTAAGCACCTTCAATTGTTTATAAGTCAAAATTAAAAACATTACTATCGAGAATAAAAGCACTTCATTCAATTTTTAAAACCCCTCCTTTTTCAATAATCCCGCCCTTTAACAGAACAACAATTACATTGTATCTGGTTATATTTTAACATAAAATTCCACTAAACCTTTATCAAAAATTTTATTCAATTCACCTAATAAATATCTGAATTTGCAACACAAAATATTGGTGTATTTGTCTTCATAAAATGGCACATTCTCTTGTTGCAAATTGGGATACAAATTAATCTACAAATCCCCCTTATATTTGACTGAAAAACCTTTGATATAAAAAAATCACCTACTAAATTGGCTTCCAATTTGATAGGTGATTTTTTGCTTTTTCTATATTTGCGATAGGCAACGGAACCCTTTACATTATTAAATGCTTTTTTTATGGGTAATTGTATTTAAGGAAATTTACATTCTAGTGGCGTAGAAATTAGGGGATTGAATCATAAGTATTTCTCGAGGAGACTTTAAACTTCTGTGTTTTTTTCTAACCTATTAACCCTAAATTCCAATTTGGCGTTTTTCTCAATAAGAAGATCTGTATCAAATTTAAATGAATCCAGTCTTTCGTTTGTGGCGTTGAGTCGTAAATCAATCTTTTTCATATCACGACGGTATTCATCTTTATAATCTTTGAACTCAGATTTTAACGTATCAACATCGCTCTTTAATATACTAACATCATTCTTTAATGTACTAACATCGCTCTTTAATATACTAACATCACTCTTTAATGTACTAACATCACTCTTTAACTGGCTTATGTCTACCTTCATCTCATTGATTCCTTGCAGAATTTGTTTTAACAGTTCATTTTCCACTTTAGCTCACCTCCCTTTTCGTTATTATAGCATGACTATAAGATATCATGTACAAATCTTAAATGTTTTATAGGTAAAAAGACTCAGTAATAACTTTTAGAATAATACAAGATCAAGTTAACATAGTGTTTTATAAGGAGATGTTCTTTCCCAATCTTTATACAAGCTTCAACCAAGGGGCTGATTGCTTTGTACAAGAATAAACATAAACAATTAATCATATTTTTAGGTATTTTCTTAATGCTATTTCTTGTTGTTAATTTTGTCCGTCACGTACGGATTTATGTTGTTTATAGTTCGGGGGTAGGTCCATTCATTTTGGGAGGATTAATTATTTTGGCAATAGTTGTTCTATACGTTAGAAGGTAAAGATATTGTTCAAATAAAAAAACAGGAAGGATAACGATTCCCTCCTGTTCATTTATACACTATAATCTAAAAAGCTTCTAGTTTCACATGCTCATCCACAATCAACGTCGGCTCCGTCGTGTTCTGGATATCTTCCACTGTAAAGCCGCTTGCAACTTCCACAAGCTTTAAGCCCTGTTCGGTTACATCCATTACCGCCCGGTCTGTGATGATTCTGTCCACCACACCTTTACCGGTCAAAGGCAATGTGCATTCCTTCAATATCTTTGCTTCTCCAGCTTTATTGACGTGATCCATAATGACGATGATACGTTCAGCCCCGTGCACAAGGTCCATTGCGCCCCCCATGCCTTTGATCATTTTGCCTGGGATCATCCAGTTGGCAAGGTCACCGTTCTCACTAACTTCCATGCCACCTAAAATTGCGATATTTACATGACCGCCACGAATCATCGCGAATGATTCAGCGCTGTCAAAGTAGGCTGCTCCAGGGATAGCCGTTACGGTCTCTTTTCCAGCATTAATTAGGTCTGCATCCACATTCTCTTTTGTCGGGTATGGCCCGATACCTAAAAGGCCGTTTTCTGATTGCAGAACTACCTGTTTGTTATCGGATATGTAATTCGCCACAAGAGTGGGCATTCCGATTCCAAGGTTCACATAGTAGCCGTTCTCAATTTCTTTTTCTGCTCTTTTTGCTATTTTTTCGCGGTTATTTATAGTTGTCATCGTTTGTTCCCCTCCTTGCTAGTCTCTTGTGGTAACACGTTCGATTTTCTTTTCTTGCTGACCTACGATTAGTCGTTGAACATAGATGCTTGGTGTCTGAATCAGGTTTGGATCCAAGTCACCGATCTCTACAAGATCTTCCACTTCCGCAATGGTCACTTTACCAGCTGCAGCAATCATTGGGTTAAAATTTCGAGCCGTTTTGTTGTAAATGAGGTTCCCCATTTTATCGGCCTTGGTTGCTCTCACTAAACTGAAATCCGCACTGTAAGCTTCTTCAAGCAAGTATTCTTTTCCGTTAAATTCACGGACTTCCTTGCCTTCCGCAATTGGTGTCCCTACTCCCGCTGGTGTATAAAATGCAGGGATTCCTGCTCCGCCTGCTCTGATTTTCTCCGCAAGCGTACCTTGTGGTGTTAGCTCTACTTCAAGCTCACCAGATAAAACCTGACGCTCAAATTCTTTATTTTCTCCAACATAAGAACCAATCATTTTCTTGATTTGTTTGTTTTTCAGTAGAAGCCCAAGCCCCCATTCATCTACACCACAGTTATTGGAGATGACCGTTAAATCTTTTACCCCTGTTTCCACAAGTGCAAGAATTAAGTTTTCCGGTATGCCGCACAATCCGAATCCGCCGACCATAATCGTTGCACCATCATGAATGTCTTTTACCGCTTCTGTAAAGGATGTATAAATTGGTTTCATCTTAAGTTGCACCTCTCTCTTTATATGTTTTCTACAATTGTAGCGACACCTTGGCCGCCGCCAATACATAATGTTGCAAGTCCTTTTTTCACTTCACGGCGCTTCATTTCATGGATAAGTGTCACTAAAATTCTAGTTCCACTGGCACCGATCGGGTGGCCTAATGCTATGGCACCTCCATTGACATTTAACTTTTCAGGATTGAACTGCAATTCTTTACCCACAGCAAGAGCTTGAGCTGCAAAAGCTTCGTTTGCTTCTACAAGGTCCATTTCTTCCATGGACTGGCCGCCTTTTTCCATTGCTTTTTTCACAGCAGTGACAGGACCGATTCCCATGATACTTGGGTCTACTCCACTGCTTGCGTTGGCAACGATTCTTACAAGCGGTTTGATACCAAGCTCTTCCGCCTTTTCCTTGCTCATTACCACTACCGCCGCAGCTCCGTCATTAATCCCAGACGCGTTTCCAGCTGTAACAGAACCATCCTTTTTAAAAGCAGGACGTAATCCGCCAAGCTTTTCTGCTGTGGTTCCTTTTCTAGGATATTCGTCTGTATCTATCGTCAGAATTTCTTTTTTCTTTTTCACTTCTACTGGTACGATTTCGTCTTTGAACTTGCCGTCTTCGATTGCTTGGACTGCTTTCTGTTGGCTGTTTGCAGCAAATTCATCCTGTTCTTCTCGAGTTAATTCATATTTCGTGCAGAGGTTCTCAGCTGTCACTCCCATATGGTAATCGTTGAAGGCGCAAGTCAAACCATCCGCCACCATAGTGTCGACTAACTTCTGATCGCCCATTTTGAAACCGTCACGAGCACCTTTTAATAAGTAAGGAGCCTGAGACATATTTTCCATTCCACCGGCAACGACAATATCTGCATCCCCAGCTAGGATTGCTTGTGTGGCAAGGTGAACTGCTTTCAGCCCTGATCCACAAACTTTATTAATGGTCATGGAGGACACTTCTTGTGGTAGTCCTGCTGCCATCGCTGCTTGTCTTGCAGGATTCTGGCCAAGACCTGCCTGCAGTACATTCCCCATGATTACTTCATCTACACTATCTGGTGCAAGCCCGGCTTGTGCGAGCGCTTCTTTAATTACCACTGACCCTAACTGTGGAGCGGAAACATCTTTAAATGCCCCACCAAAACTTCCAATCGCTGTTCTGACAGCGCTTACAATAACTACTTCTTTATTCGACATAATTTCCTCTCCTCTCGACTGATTAATTTCTAGATTCATGTCGAAAATCCTTCTTTTTTTATAAAATTTCTATTATTCTTGCTTTTAGCACCCTCTATTCCATAAAATTAAAGATGGGAGAAATTATTCGTGAAGGGGGAAACAACGATGAACTTGCCATCTAAAGCAACCATTATCGAAGTAGGTCCGCGTGATGGATTACAAAATTTGAAAACTTTTGTACCGACGGATGCGAAAATCGATTTTATTACAGAATTGAAGAAAGCGGGAATTCCAGAGATGGAGCTAACATCCTTTGTCTCTCCAAGGTGGGTACCACAAATGTCAGACGCCGCTACTATCATTGAAAGTTGCAATGATAGTGAGACTAGAAATTTTGTGTTAGTACCAAACCAAAAAGGCATTGAGAGATTAAGAAGCACCTCTTGTAAAAATGCCGCTGTGTTCGTTGGGGTAAGTGATACTTTTAATAAGAAAAACATCAATAAAACCACCAAGGAAAGCTTGGTGGAATTGGAACCTTTAGTAAGGGAATTAAAAGAAGAGGGGTACTTTGTGCGTGCTTGTATTTCCACTTCGTTTTATTGTCCGTATGAGGGGAAAGTAGCAATGGAGGATGTTGTTTCATTATGTAAGCGCTTTGTTGCTTTTGGTGTGGATGAGTTGAGTGTTGCTGATACAATCGGATTGGCGAATCCTAAGGAATCCTTTCAACTTTTCTCTGTTTTAAAAGAGGAATTAGATGACGTAATGTTAACAGCCCATTTCCATAACACCCGCGGTATGGCTCTGGCAAATATTTTTGCAGCCCTTCAAGCAGGTGTGGATCGATTTGACACGTCAGCAGGCGGACTTGGTGGATGTCCGTTTGCACCGGGCGCATCCGGAAATGTTGCAACAGAAGACGTCGTCTATATGCTAGAACAAATGGGCATTGAAACAGGAATCAACTTGAAGCGTGTTGTAAGAGCATTAGAGAACCTCCTACCACATTTAGATAAGCAATATGAAAGCCAATATTATAAACTTGTACAATCGAATGGAACTGCTGTCCCTCCTGGTGTATAAATTCCCGCTTCCTTACTCACATTAAATAGGGAGAATAAGGAAGGGAGAGACCTATATGTCCAAGCATAATAACCATAATGGTCCAAGCCAAAAGGGTCAGCCTAACGCTGAGAGCGCGAAGCAAGTTGTTTCTGCTGAAGAAGTGGAACACGCGAGCCATCCGACAAAGCGCCAGAATTCGGAGCAATAAAATAGTCTCTTTGATGGAAACTGCAGTAGTGCAGTTTCTTTCTTTTTGGCCTATGAGTCCTGATAACTCCGAAACATGCAAACATTGTGCTCATTGAACTCCTATGAAACCCGGTAACTCCGAAATCACGTCAACATTGTCCTCGTTTACCTCCTATGGAACCCAGCACCTCTGAAATCACGTCAACATTGTCCTCGTTGAACTCCTATGAAACCCGGTAACCCCGAAATCACGTCAACATTGTCCTCGTTGAACTCCTATGAAACCCGGTAACCCTGAAATCACGTCAACATTGTCCTCGTTGAACTCCTATAAAACCCGGTAACCCCGAAATCACGTCAACATTGTCCTCGTTGAACTCCTATGAAACCCGGTAACCCTGAAATCACGTCAACATTGTCCTCGTTGAACTCCTATGAAACCCGGTAACCCCGAAATCACGTCAACATTGTCCTCG
Source organism: Sutcliffiella horikoshii (assembly GCF_002157855.1). NCBI lineage: Bacteria > Bacillati > Bacillota > Bacilli > Caryophanales > Bacillaceae > Sutcliffiella > Sutcliffiella horikoshii. The sequence goes on from NZ_CP020880.1 coordinate 2,609,527, forward strand.
TTGACCTCCTATAAAACCCGGTAACCCCGAAATCACGTCAACATTGTCCTCGTTCCTATCTATCAACTCCTAGGTGCAAATAACATGACACCCACACCAATCAAGCAAATCGCCGCTCCAACCCAATCATAAAAATCTGGTGTCTTTCTATCGACGCCCCATCCCCACAGTACGGAAAGAATAATGAACACTCCCCCATAAGCAGCATATACCCTACCAAAAGAAGGGAAACTTTGAAACGTGGCTAAGACACCATATAGCGCCAAGGCAATTCCACCAGCTAATCCCAAGTATGCAGACTTCCCTTCTCTTAGCCACAGCCATATCAAATATCCCCCACCAATTTCCGCTATTCCAGCCACGATAAAAAGTGCAAACGCATGAACCAAAAAAAACACTCCCTTATATTAATTTCAATTCTACCAACCACAACTTCAAATAAGGTCTAAAACAAAGTATCCAAACATATTTTGTAAAAAGTGTTATAAGAGCGAGCTCCTATAACCCATTCTAAATGAAACAGGTGAGATCTCTATGTATTTCGTTTATTTTATGGAAAACAAGAACGTTGTATTAAGTCAGTACCGCAAAGAGTTCCCAAATGTGGATGAGGAATTAAGGATAAAGGGAAGAAAAGGGAAAGTCTTAAGTGTGACTCATGTTGATGATCGTCACATTAATGTTCACGTGGCCTTAGAGAAAGTAGTTAAAAAAGGATTTGTGGACTTATCGAAAAAGAAGAAGAAATAGGTTCTAAGTATGGAGGTTCTAAATAGAAGAACCTCTTTTTGATTCTATTTGATCGAACATCTTACCAACATGGTAAATTGTCTAATAGAAAAGTTCTATTTGACCGAAGCACCTTCCAAACTTACCAAACTGTCTAATAGAACCTCTCTTCCTACCTCATATCCTTATACCAACGAGGAATTCTCTCCCTAAAATCATCATGACCCTCATCACATCCATCGCATAGCGGGACAATAGTTCATACTGCTCGTCTCCCATTTTCTTACCCCACACGAATGATGAAACTACATGCATAGCACTATAAAGAGCAAATAGCTTCCAAAATTCCTCACTTATTTTTTCTCCAGCATTATAGCCATCAATGGCACCAATGGAAAAAGGAACACTTACTTTTATACCGAAAAAGCCGAGTTTTTGTAAGTCATGTATGGGATCTCCCCAGTCCATCCTCTGAAAATCAATAAACCCATTGAATTCCTTCCCCTTTACAATAAGGTTGCATGGGTGAAAATCATCATGCTGGAATCTGTTAGGACGGCCTTCCATCAAGTACTCATTAGATTTTATATAATTGATAACTTTACTTATAACTCCAGTGTCTAAATCTTCTAGTAACTTTAATTCCTCTATGTATCTGTCACTTTTTCTTTTCTTATGTATGTTCCATGGTTCGGTTGCTTTAGGAGCAGCATACTCGTGTAATTTTTTCAGCTCATTCCCCGCCTGAAACCCAACAAGATACTGCTCCCTCTCTGTCAAATTCCTTAGCGCCTCTTCCCCATCCTTGCCTGGCAGATATGTTAATACCATATAAGCCAATCCTAAGGTTTCCTGTTCACCAAATTCGATTGCTTCTGGCACAAAATCCGAAAGTAAGTATAACTTATTAATTGTTTCAAATTCTCTCCTTCTTTGATTTGTATCTTCAATCGGAAAAAGACGGATAAGGTACTTTTCATCAATTACAAACTTCTGATCGTTGGAAAAACCTTTGGTTAGCTGTTGTATATTATTCGCTTCTCTCATGTATGGAAGTTCTTGCTCCATAATATTAACCAATTAACCACATCCCCCTTTATTACTTATGAACATTATATTATCCCTCATAACTTTATATAGGTCCATGAGATTTTTAAAAAATTGTCACTACAACGAGGACAACAATTAAAATAATAATGAAAGCTCCTGTAACCTTCCAACTCACAGCTCCTACAAGGTCAACCAGGCTACCGACCATCCCCCGAGTCAAACCGTCGTTAAATGCTCCACCAGGATTCTTTTTCCACTCCTTTTGTCTCAATTTCCCCCTACTTCTCTCAGCACATCCCTTTTCTCCCACTTAGAACCCCCCCCTATAATATCCACTAATTCTTTCTTATTTATGTTATAATTAAGCGAAAGTTCTGAACTTAAGTCCAAATAAACGAGGTGTTTAAACATTGGCTGCTCTACTTACATTGCTAGGCGACATTTTCGCTGCTATTGCTACTTCTTTTACACGCAACAAGAAAAAGAAGGAGAAAGAATAATTCCTCTTATTTTTCCTTCCACTCTACTTCCCGCTCCAACTCTTTAATCGTCTTTAAATGATCCTTCTCGCTCACTATTTTATAATAATCATCAATATACTCTTTTCCTACTATTATTTGAACGTTGCCTGTTTCCATTACATTATCCTTTTGGTTAGATACCAAAATATTAAGAACATAATCTGATCCACCACGTTCCTTGTTAATATCCCGTTTTAAGTCAAGACCTGACAAGTCTTGCAATATCTCTTGAATCGTCTCCTCTTCTTCAATCAGAACTCTTTCCTTAAATGAATAGGTACTTCCCTCAAATTCAAGCTTCCTAATTTCCAAACTCCGTATCTCACTATCTTCATGGACATCATTAAGCACCGCAGCATCAGATGTTGTGGAAATTATTTGATCATACAGATAGTACCCTCCTAAAAGTACTACCAATACTACAGATATTGGTCCGAGCCGGCTTTTGCGAAGTAGTAGTTTAACAGCTCCGACAAGTAATACTCCAAAAACAATTAAACTGATAAGAAACTTTAAGGTAAGAACACTGTCAACCATCCAAACTCCCCTTTATATTTCATTTTCTATTAATCTATAACAATTTTAACATAAAATTACATATATTTTCTCAACACTATTTTTCTGATATTGCCTTCTGGATTTTATGCGGGTAAAATAAAATCTAATTAACTTAACAAGGAAAGTGATCATGGTGGGAAGACTTCTATATATAATAATAGCTATCTTATTTCTTTCCTTTCCTTCTTTGGCGTATGGAGAAGTTGCACATTCTTTTCCATTATCCAAGGATACGATATCAACGTATAGTGACATGCAAATTGAACCGGCTGTACAGACTCCTAGTTCAAATGGCTGGCAAAAAAAGAAGAAGGACATTACGAATGAATCAATACCTTCATTTTCAATAGACGTTCATCATTTTCCAAACGAGCATTACATCAGAAAAGATATTTTCGTAAAACCCCACCTTTTTCTTACACCATACTTTTACCAAGGTGGCTATCTCTCCTTTAAAGTGATTTAGATACGTATTAGATACTAAATCACAGAGAAGAGGAAAGATGATGAATCAAAAAACGGAGTTTCAAAAATCCATGGAAACTTATGCGTTTTTAATTGCAATAACAGGTTTCTTTCTTACATCAATCGTAGTTGCAGCGTTGGTAACCGACCAAGATATATTTTCAATGTTACCGAGATTTTCTTGGGATATGATAAATACTTGGGACGAAATATTTAATAGGTAAAATAATAAAGTCGACTTGATAAGGGATATACTCCCAAAACAAGTCGACTATTTTTAATCTATCTATGTTGATCAATTAAGATAGGGTTCCCATCTGGATCTTCTATTGTAAGGCTTGCCGGTCCCTTAGTTGATTCATTTGCTTCTGTCAGGATCTTAATTCCTTTCTCTTTAAGGGTCTTTTGAAGGACTCTGACATCTGTAAATTCATCCAAGCTCTCTGCATTTTGATTCCATCCTGGATTAAATGTTAAAATATTTTTCTCAAACATCCCTTGGAAAAGCCCAATAACACAACTTTCATTTTTCATAATCAACCAATTATGGCTGATTTCCCCTCCCAACACTTCAAAACCGAGACACTCATAGAATTCTTTTGATTTGTGGATGTCTTTTACTGTTAAACTGATTGAAAACGCACCTAGTTTCATCGTTCCTCCCCCTGGATAGGAATTACCTAACCGTAATAAAGTTTGCTCCCTCTTATTATAGCAACAACTTAGAAAGAGAAAGTAGAGAATTTTCATTCTACTTATTTTATAATAATCTTTAGGGGGAGATAAAAATGAATTTTACATATGAAGAAGTACCTATTGATAGATTAGAAATGTGCAAAGAAATTTGTAATGAGTTAATGGTATACCAGAAATCATTGGCGTATATTACACCTGAACGTTTCGATAACATGACATATGAAACCAGATTAATTCCCTCTGTAGAAAAAGCTCAGCATAATTATTTGGTGGTAGTGAAAAATGAGGATGAAGTTATTGGCTATGTTTACTCAAACATTTCTCCAAAAGAGGTCTATTCGTCTGAATTTGCTACTTTTTTTGACATGGAGTCCGTTGAGAAAACGCACGTTGGATGCTTGTCTCAATTCTACATCAAGGATAAATATCGCCAATACGGAATTGGTTCAAAGCTGTTTTCCATGTCAATGGATTGGCTTAAAACTTTCAATGAAGTAGAAGATTATTTTATCTTTGTTTCAAATGGGAACGAGCAGGCACTGGAGTTTTATAAACGCAAAGGTTTTTTTGTAAGTCATGAGATTTTAGAGGGGTTTATAATGGTATTAAGAAACAGGAGTAGCAACTAATAATGGCTACTCCTGTTCCTTCAAGTTCTTCTGATCTACATTAAATTCAATTAAATTATTGGAGGGATCCATACAAAAGATTTGTGCAAAACCGCTTTTGCTATGAGGTTTTTGCACTATTTCAATACCTTTACCTTTTAAAAATTCCACCGTTTGATAATAATCATCTACTCTGATGGCAAAATGACCATCTCTACTGTCAATTTTATTTTCACTTCTCAAGGTTTCCGCTTCTTTATTTTGAATTAAATGAAGCTGAGAATTCCCTACTTGATACCAAGCACCAGGAAAATCAAAGTCTGGTCTTTTTAACTCAGAAAAACCAAGAAGTGCCCCGTAAAAATATTTTGCCTCTTCAATGTCATCCACCGCAAGGCTCACATGATGCAAGTCTGATATTTTCATTTTTTGTACACGCCCTTTCTAAAAATAATAATGCTAGTATATCACTAATTACTTTTTACCTAACGAAAAACCTTCAAATACCCTACCACCATGCAGATCCAAAATATTCTCCACAATATGTATAACTCTTCTCTTATCATTGGTTGTATAAAATAAGTCAAAAGCTTCCGTAAAGGCCACTGCATATTCTTCATCATATTCTGCAAGAGAGCGAAAAACCCATTTGGAAGAGCCGATCCACCTATTGTTAGTTCTTAAAACAAATTCTGCTGCAAGTTCAGCCAGTTTCCCCGCAACAAATATTCCTTCGGATCGATTCGTTGTGCCAATAAAGTCATCTAGCACATCGGTGAGAAAATATTGTTTCAACTTAATTGTTGCCTTGTCCCATTTTTCTGGACCAGCAATTAAAAGCGTTTCTGCCTCCTGTTTTATCCCATCTAAAATCCCCTTGTCCTTTAGAACGATTCCCTCTGAAATCATTCTCGGCAAACATGGACGTGCCCTTTCACAATCGCTTTTGAAAAAGGCTTGATAGGAGTCTAGGTTATGACAGAATAATTCAATCGGCCATCCTAGCTCGACGAAGGATTCTCTGTATGAAGCTGATAACTTTTTATCAAAGACCACGATATCCAAGTCTGACGTGGCGCTTTCCTGACCTCGCACCACACTGCCAGCAAGTATGGCGCCTTCACACTCAGGAAAATGTCTTTCAATGATTTTCTTTGCAGCTTTCGTTGCAGGTAACCTATGTAGATGATCTACGTTCATCCTTTAAACACCTCTCTTCTCAAAAGCATATCATATAAAAACAATTTTTTAGATAAATTCCCTCCATCTTCCGCCCTCCCATTTCCCTTCTGGCTAATCCAAATGATAAACTATGGGATATATATCCTTTTTGGAGGTTTTAAGGTGAGACAGCTAAAGCGCATTTTAATTGTTATGGGCATTTTACTTTCCTATATTCTGTTTGTAGGTATTTTCTTCACCAATAAAGTTATGTACATTCGTAAAAAGACAAACGAGGAAATCCTGGAACGGGAGAAATTGCTCGGCCACTTTAAGGAAGATGTTTATTTGAAGTTACCTAAACGAGAACTTACCATCCCTTCCCCACTTGGATACAATATTTATGGGGAAATGTTTGATGTACCGGGGTCCACCCGTTATATGATTTTCAGTCATGGTGTCACACAGAACACCCTTAATTCCATTAAATACATGAATATCTTCCTTGAACGAGGATGGAATGTCGTTTTATATGATCATCGCAGACATGGGAAATCCGGAGGAAAGACAACAAGCTATGGTTTTTATGAAAAGCATGATTTAAAAGCGATCGTAGACTGGGTTCGCGAACACGCTGGTAGTGAAGCAACTATTGGGATTCATGGGGAATCCATGGGTGCTGCGACGTTGCTGATGTATGCAGGTGGAATTGAAGATGGTGCTGACTTTTATATCGCTGATTGTCCGTTTTCAGATCTTGAGGAGCAACTAACCTATCGTTTAAAAGCAGATTTCAAAATTCCTAAACAGCTTGTCATGCCGATTGCTAATACTTTTTTACGCATAAGAGATAAGTACTCCATTCGAGATGTTTCACCAATTAATGTTATTGAAAACATCGAGAATCCAGTCTTATTTATCCATAGTGAACCGGACGACTTTATTCCAATAATGATGACTCAGCAACTTTTTGAAAAGAAAAAAGGAAAAAAACAGTTGTATGTCGCTAGAAACGGAATGCATGCGATGAGCTACACTGAAAATCGCGAGGAATATGAAAAGGCGATTGATGAGTTTTTGGATGAGATTGGTTTTGGCAAGACCGAGTAATTTCTAGGGAGCAACCATAAGAGTGGTTGTTCCTTTTTTTTGTTTAGAATAATTTCCTTATTTAAATTGAATCATAATGATAGGACAGTTTCGAAGGAGTGAAAGGAATGGATGAGCAAATCAAGGAATTGAACGCCTTTTTGGAGGGCGAGTTCATGGGCATTCATGCATATGAACATTATATAAAAAACACACAGGATGAAGCGATTAAAAAAGATTTGCAAACAATCCAACAGAACCATAAGATGCATGCTATTTTTGTAGCAGAAAGAATTCAAAACCTTGGTGGCGAGGCTGTCGATGATGTTGGCCTGGTCGGGGCTTTTCAGGAGAGAGTTCAACAGGTAAAAGGCTACCCGAAGGATTCTCGTGCCATTATTGAAGGTGCTATCCATGGTGAGGAATTCGGGTCAGATATGATGGCAGAGTTTGTGAAGGGTGACCTGGACTTGGAGAGTAGAAATATGGTTCAGTCCATATTGAAGGAGCATCAGCAGCATATTGAATTATTGAGAAAACATTTGAAATAAGAAATGAATGAGGACGGTGCAGTTGCCACTGTCCTCTCTTTTGTTCAGGTGAAAGATCCAACATTCATGAAAGCTACTATAGCCAAAAGACCCAATAGGTGAATAATCAACCCGGCCACACTGCACACTAGACCCGCTACTGAAATTCCGTGCCCTTTTTCCCCAGTAAGAACTATTTCTTTTTTAGCTACAAAGTAACACACAAGCCCTATAATGGCAAAGATGCTTCCTATTAAAGGCAATAAAATCGACACAATACCAAACACCAAAGATATGATAGCTTTAGTATTTGTTTGTTCAGTCCCTACTTCCCGCTCGTACATATTTCTCCCCCTCTATATTTTGCATATACTTCCATATCTATTACTAAATTTTACTACCTTCCTTTCATATTTACTACTATAATAAAAGAAATATAAACATGAAGGAGTAAATAAGCATGCTTGAATATTTCAACGTAACAATCACCCCATTTCAATCAGAGCGACGAGTAAGCGTTCTCTTACCAAAAGGGTATGAAACCTCGGACAAGCATTATCCTGTTTTGTATATGCACGATGGACAAAACCTCTTTATCGATAGCGAAGCAAGCTTTGGGGTCAGCTGGGGGATTAAGGACTATTTAGAACAGCAGTCAGATCTTGAAATTATTGTGGTCGGCATTGATTGTAACCATGAAGGATTTGAGCGTTTTAACGAATATGCACCATGGGAAAATAAAGAGCTTGGACAAAGGCTTTTTAACGATGAAAAACTTACAGGCGGTAAAGGGAAAGAATATATTGATTATCTAACCTTTGAATTAAAACCTTTAATTGATGAGAAATACCGTACACTTCCGAAAGAAACTGCAATGGCCGGCAGTTCCATGGGCGGACTAATTTCTACTTATGCAGCATGTAAATATCCTCATATATACAAACGAATTGCATCCTTGTCTTCTGCCTATTGGATTAATCAACATGAAATAGAAGCATACATACAAGAAAGTGATTTAAGTGAAGTTGAACGATTTTATTTGGATGTCGGCACAAAGGAAGATACCTCCTTTATCAACCATCAAATTTATATAGATTCTAGTCAAAAAGTGTATGATTTATTAGTGGAGAAAATCGAGAATGTGCGCTTTGATATAGTGGAAGAGGCAGTGCATAACGAAGCTGCATGGCGCAAGAGGCTTCCAGTTATGTTTGATTTTTTATATAAATAATGGAAAAGGACTCACCCCCGAGTGAGTCCTTTCCATTTTCAAACCTTAAAACGTTTCATATGTTACAACTTCATCGAGCGGGAAGCGCAATGTTCCATGTGCTTCAGCGGCCGCTTTACCAACAGAGATTAACATAATAGGCACATAACGCTCAGGGATGTTAAATTCTTTTCTGAATGCTACTTTATCAAATCCGCCCATTGGCACTGTGTCATAGCCTTTATCTTTGGCTGCAAGCATCAATTGCATGGATGCTAGTGAAGCGTTCATAACCGCTTCATCACGGGCAAATTGGTCATTTGTATATGCGCCGTGGATTTGGTTCGTTAATATTTCTTTTACCTCAGGAGTCATGAATCCTTTGTTCACCACTTCCCCATACACTCTTTCCGCATTATGGTTTGCTTCAAGATCACCTAACACTGCAATAGTTACAGAGCTATCCACTACTTGCTGTTGGTTATAGGCAATTGGTAAAAGCTTTTCTTTCTGACTATCTGATTGAATCACAAGGAACTTCCAATGCTGCAAGTTCCATGAAGATGGTGCAGTAATGGTTGCCTCTAAAATTTCTTGAAGGTCTTTTTGCGGCATATCATATTGTGTATATTTACGTACTGAATGACGTTCTTTCATTGTTTCGATTGCTGATTTAGTAGTTGTGTTATTCATGAAGAAATCTCTCCTTCTTCTTGTTGATATTGATTACTTTTTATTTTTAACACAGTAATATCTCAATGTCAAAATGTATGCATTCGAGATAACTGGAAGTTTCAGCTACCATTAGCAAGTATTGGAATGACTCCAATCATTAAGTATTTTCCCCGTTTAATAAAAAAACTCCATTCCAATAATAGAGAATGGAGTTAACAATTATTTTAATACTGCAATGACATATAAACACCCATCTATTCCTGATAATGATCCGTGTACTGTTTCTTTTGGTAAGTAAATCCTGTCCCCTTCCTGACAAGTAATAAGTTCTCCTCCTACTTCCATAGAGATACTCCCCTTAAGGATATGTAGGACTTCATTTGTTGGGTGCGTATGATTGGGATGGGCTTTAAACGGTTCATCCTTCTGTACTTCCACATATCCTGTTCCGTTGAGTGGTAACAGCTCCAAGGTTACTTTTTCAAGGCTGCCTCCTACCCCTCTTTCTACGCGAAATTCTTTAAAATCTGATGGGAATGCATAAGTGACCCCTGACGTATTGTTTTTCTCTTTCTCCAACGACGCGTGAAACGGGCATTTTGATGTTTCTAAGTTATTATCATCCATTAAGAAATACTGCCTCCATTCTCTTGTTTCAGTTTTACCATACCAGTTAAGCGAAGGATGTGGTGAAACACGGTCATATACTTCTAAGCGGTCCCTGACCGTCTTTTGAAACAGCTTTCCGAGGTGGGTGTCACCGCTTATGCCGTCAAACACCCATCTCGGCTGGAAAGTTATCATAAACGTTGTCGCTTTCCTGCTTGCTCGTTTTTCATGTACAGGAGTGTTGCAAACAACAAATATTGGTTCATCATGAAAGGAGAATTCCCATAGATAATGATCTGGATCTGCAGGAATCTCTTCCGGCCAATCCTTTTCATCTAATTGATGGAGGCGTTGAAGGATATTCCAAAATTGTTTTTCATACTGTTCAAAGGTTTTTTTCTCTTCCGGCTTAAAGAATGCAACAAACGATGTATTCTTCCCGAGTTCCCTCGCTTCTTCTAGATATAATTTTAATGCTTCTGCCAAGTCCTCCATCGCATTTTCGCTTGTTGGACTTTCAATAAAAGCAAACCGGAGTGAGCCCTGCTTGAACCCTTCTACACCAAATACACATGGAAACGGCCGGGTTTCAGATAACATATCTTTTGAGAATGAAGAGAAAACTTGTCTCCCCCATGGAGGAACATTTTTTAATGAATAAAGTGCTTCCAGATCCAATTGCTGCATCCATTCTCCCCCTTTAGCTAAGCAAAGTACTAATTATAAATACGAACAAATCTCTCCATCTATGCATGAAATTGCTTTTCTTCAACATATAAATTTATGGACAAGTCTTGTTGTAAGGAGTAATTAACATGGAAATAATATGGACCATCCTGCACTTTATGGTACTTGGTATTAGCTTGGCTGCTCCGGTTGGGCCAATAAATTTAGAGATGATCAAACGTGGAATTTCATCAGGTTTTTTTGCTTCCTGGCTAGTGGGATTAGGTGGTATGACTGCTGATATTATATTTTTATTGATTATCTTAATTGGCTTGGCACCTTATCTCCAAATCGAATGGGTGGAATTATGTATGTATGGAATTGGCGGCGGGTTATTGCTATACCTCGGTATCACCACTATCTATGGGTCATTCCCCAAAAGGAAGATTCTAGAACTTGGACAACCTATTCAGAGGAATTCATTCCTTGTCGGCTTTAGTATCGCTGCGTTTAATCCCATTAATTTTGTTTTCTGGTTTGGAATTTTCGGTTCTTCCATTCAATCTCTTTCTGAAAAAAGCTGGATCATTGCTTTGGTCGGTTGCCTCTCCTTGTTACTTGGAATCTTCCTTTGGAACTTAAATATTGCCTTTACGGTACACTTTGCACGTGCTTTTATCAAAGAAAAAATTCTTAAAGCAGTTAATCTTGCGGCAGGGATATTTTTAACCGTTTCCGCTTTTCCATTTTTGTCAAAGTTTCTGAACCTGATTTTATAAAAATAGTAATGTTGGGTCATTTGAGTGAAGAATTGGTTTTTGGGATCTCTGTGGATTTGGATTTACGGCGGATTATTGGGAGATGCGGTATTTCATGCATATGTTTGAGGGGTTCGACCGTTTGGAGGAGACCTTCTACATTTTTGGGCTTTTGTTTTACTCTTTTGTGCTGACCTTCTGCATTTCCCAGACTACTTTCTACATTTCCCAATTCAACTTCCACAATTAAAGCATTTCACCGCAAAAAAACACTCCCTGCCTTAAAATCTTAGCATGAGAGTGTGCAGTAACTTAACAATTATTTTGAATCTTTATGACGTTTCATATAACTAAGTATTAACTTGATTTGCCCTCGGTGATTCAATTCATCCTCAAAGACATGGAACCAACGAAAGTAATTGTTAGCCAGGTGCTCAGGTCCAAACGGGAACTCTTCATCCAACCAATTATCTTCTTTTTGCTTTAATTGGAATTTTGTCATCTCTCGGACTTTACTCAGTTTTTCTAGATAGAATGATGCAGCATTACCTTCGGATTCTTTAAAAGCACTATCACCCAAAGTCAAGCCAGCCCTAAGCTTCTTCATCTCTTGCTCTGTAGGGTCTCTTTCTTCAAAGGTAAGTATTTGATAAACTTCTTCTACACATGCGATATGTAATAATAAACTACCTATAGAATTTCCTTGTCCATTAATCCTGTAGTCTAATTCTTCCACAGACAAGTTCTGAGTGGCATATATCGTAGTCCCTCTAGCATACTCCATCATGGCTAAAAGCCGACCAACCTCAGGTGTATAACCTTCAGTGGGTTCCAATATAAACGTTTTATCCCCTAAAGTCGTCAAGTTTGCTCCCTCCTCCTCATTACTGTCCAAACCAGACCACTTACTGTCGAAACTGCACCAAATACTGTCCAACAATTAAAAATACAATCCAAATCGTTCACTTTACTGTCCAAAAACTAGTAAATACATGCGAACCGACAAAAAGCGACATATATCCCAACTAAATTTACGTTCTATATACTCTCGATATATGCGTTTTCCATAAACAGAATTTGAACTTCTGGAAGATCACACATTTTAAAAGCCACTGAGTATCTGCGTTCCAATCCCTCTTTAAATTCACCATACAGTTCCTCTGATATGGAAGACTGCCAGGCAAAACGGTAATGTATTATCATGTCATGTTCCAATTTTTCCAAAGGATTCAACGCCATTCCCATTTTCGTTGTACTTGCATTTGATTGTGCTGCTAAATTAAGTAAGAATACTTCCAGAATCTTAACTTCCCTTTCATTTAAATCATGATTAATCATTTTTACTGTTACATCTACCATTGCAATACTAATAGCGAATTCCACCTTACTACTTAAAATTTTGTTGCTATAATTAATTCGCTAAGCCACTTAACAATTCCTTCCTATTTTTCTATAATTTATAATTTCATTTTCATAAAAACACAATTAGGATCTTCTTCGTAATCAGCAAACGGCTCACAATAATCAAATCCAAAACTTTTATATAGTTTCTGCGCAGGAAAAAATGCTTCCATTGAACCCGTTTCAAGATACAGTTCCTGATAGCCACGTTCTTTACACGCTTGAATAATGGATTGAAGGATCAAGGCCCCTATACCTTTTCTTAAATGAGAAGATGAGGTCCTCATGGATTTCACCTCACCACTCTTAGAATCCAACTCCTTAATCGCCCCACAACCAACAACCTCTTCCCCATCCCACACACTCCAAAAAGTAACATCCGGTTTTCGCAAAGCATCAAGGTCTAAATAATGGTTGCTTTCTGGCGGAGAAAGCAGATTTAAATTTCTCATGTGATCCTCTACAAACGTTATGACGGCTGGATGTGTAACATCATCAATCTTGATTTTCATTTTTTATCGCTCCTTTATAATTACAGAATGGTTCATTCTTGATTAAAATCTCATTTTAGCATTAAATTCCAATTTCAAACCACAAAAAAATGAACCCAAAAAGGATTCACCTTACACTTTTTTAACAAACTCCGTCTTTAGCTGCATAGCACCAAATCCATCGATTTTACAATCAATGTCATGATCCCCATCAACCAGACGAATATTTTTCACCTTTGTTCCCTGTTTCACAACGGAAGAACTACCTTTTACTTTTAAGTCCTTTATCACTGTCACCGTATCCCCATCAATAAGGATATTACCATTTGAATCTTTGTACACTTTCTCTTCTTCTACTTTCTCAGTACCTGGCGTCCATTCGTAAGCACATTCCGGACAGACAAGTAGGTTTCCATCTTCATATGTATATTCAGAATTACATTTTGGACAGTTTGGTAGTGCAGACATTTATCGGGTTCCTCCATTTAAACTCTAGTTTTTATCCTTTTTAGCATAGCATAGTTTTTTCTTAAACTTAATTATACATTTTTTTCCTCTATTGCTAATTTAAATGATATAATTCTTTAAAATTCATTTCCGGGGTGAAACCATGATAAACCAGAAATCAGAAGTCAAAGTGTTCCCTACTAATTTAATGAAACAAAAAGAAACCACTACTAAACTTGCCATCATTCTTCCTGGAGCCGGCTATACGTCTCAAGGTCCTTTGTTGCATTTTTCTTCAGGACATTATTTCAAACAGGAACATGATGTCCTTCAGGTCAATTACCGATTTAGCGAAGCAGAACTTAACCCTTTTGATACAGATGGGTTTTCTGCTAATGTTTTACATACCTTGGAAGAAACCCTGAAAGAAACAGCTTATGACCAATGTTTTATTGTTGCAAAATCAATAGGGACCATTGCATTGGCAAATCTATTAAAACACCCAACCTTCCATAATGCTTCTGCAATTTGGCTGACTCCACTGCTGCACCGGGATGATGTGTATCAGGCTATGTTACAATATGAAAATAACTCTTTCTGTATTATTGGAGATAAGGATTTTTGCTATCGTGAAGAACGATTTGCAAACCTAAAATCTAATCCATCTTTAAAAACATTACTTATTCCAAATGGTGATCATAGTCTTGAAAATAAAGAGGATGTGCTAGGTTCTATTGATATGCTTAAGAATGTTATAGACGGCGTTATCCAATTTTCAAACTAAACACATTACAGTACAAGGCGCTTCTTGTACTGTTTTTTTGATGTATTTTGTAAAGTATCATTGACACTATGTTAATAATACTTTACATTAAGTATATTAAAGTTAACACAAAGGAGAACCATATGCTGTGTAATCGGGTGAAGGAATTAAGGGCTAGACACGGCTTTTCTCAATCTGATTTGGGTAGCTTGGTCGGCGTAACTAGGCAAACAATCGGTTTTATTGAAAAAGGAGAATTTTCGCCGTCCATCGCTTTGTCTTTAAGGCTTGCCAAGCATTTGAAAGTAAAAGTGGATGAGTTATTTTGGTTAGAAGGAGAGGATGAGGAAAATGAATAAAGATTTACGGATTCAGCTTCCACTATGGACAATCGCATTTTGTATTCTTTTGATGCCATTGACATTTAGTCTGGTCCAGTTAATTGATTTAATGATACATAATTTTGATGCCTTTTTCGTTGTAAACGGCACAGGAACCTCCTTAAATTGGGGGCTAATGTCCATTCAACTCTTTATGGTTAGTATCTTGTTACTTCTCTCTTTCAATATTTTATTTTATCGTAGATATAGAAAACATAATAAGGAGAATCCTAGTGAAAAATTGTACTTCTTTGTTTTTTATCAACCTGGTGAGATCCTTGAAGATGATGAAATGCTTCAACAAGTATCGAAAAATGCAACAAAAAAGGTATACATACTTTTTGCAAATGCACTTCCGATACTTGCCTTTCTGATGGTTATCCCTCTTCACCGATCTGTATTCATTATGGCGATCTTGCTTGTTATTATCTTTCAGAACCTTCTTTTTTACAATGAAATCAATCAATACTACTCTGGCAATTATACATTCGGCAATAAAGGTAAAAAGACAGATCAAGAACTCTCGAAAGTGAATAAAAGAGTTGTTCGAGGGATTGCGATTGTATGTCTCATCCTTGCAGTACTTACTGTTGGAAGGCTTGCTCAAATCCATTATCATGCACAAAGTATACCTTCTGAGATGGAAGCATGTATGGAAGAAGGGGGAACTGCCGTTATAGAAAAAAGCAGTTTATGGAGTCTAACAAAATTCACATGCGAATAGGCATTGCTACCCGCAATGCCTTATTTTCTTTCCAATATATTTTTGATTTGATCCGTATACATTCTATCTAAACTTTCCGTTGTGTAATGGAAATTGTCCATGCTTGATTCTTTAGTAATCCCCATATCTACTAGGCGTGCATCAAGTTTATTCAGAACAAAAGTTGGATGATCATTCTCTTCATCATACCCGCTGGCTTCATCATTCAAATCTATTATTTTCCCATTCATTAACTGGATTTTGTAATAGAAATCACCTCTATTGTGTGTAAAAGGAAAATAATATCTATTACCACGAACGCCAGCCTCTATTTTAACAATGTCCTTAAAGTCATACTCCTCGCCTTGAGGATGCAGGAATGAATGGTCAATGATTTTCTCCTCCGTTACCACAGTGACTGAGGTAAAGATAATATAGAAGCCTATAATGTTAAGTATAATAAAAGCTGTCCATATATTTTTTCGCTTTTTGGTGGCTGAAACCTTCCCCCTATTTTTCTTAAAGAAAAAATAAAAGAATACTAGAAATAAATAAAAGACTATAACAATAATAAATCTAGAGTATGGATATTTGAACACCCATAACACATAGTCATTAGGTACAAACAATGTGTATTGAAGGTATCCTATTAATAAAAATATGAAAAAACTTAAAATAAGAACCAATATAGATCCTAATATGTAAACTAAAACTCGACCTGCTACTTGCAATATCATTCCCCCATTCTAAAAAAATAAATAATCAACCAATAAAGGAATCAATAAAATTAGCAAACCCCTGAATCCCCCTATGAAACTGAAAAGATCCTGCCACAATAATACATGACATTCCAATTCCGCTGATTAACCCCGTAAAGGATCGAAGGAAATTGTTACTCACCCTCCACCCTCGTAACTGTGTATATCCATCCACTACCATTGGAACGTTTAAAAGAACACCTATTACTAACAATCTCAAAAATGAGACGTCTGCTGCTAGCCATAGTAAGGGAACTACAGTAAGGTAACCCAGCAATATGGACATACATCTGTAGCACATAGGGAATTGTCTGCCCCCTATGACAAGTGAACGATCTTTTCTTTTATGGCAGGGAAAGAAACGCAAAGTGATAACTGCATGAATGTATTCATTCATTTTTCATTCCCCTTAACTAAATGGATTGCAGTCACAGTCTGTGCAATCCAATCCACTTGATTTCCCTGAAGACCTAGGAAGTGGAATATCACAATAGAGACAGTCCCAAACCCCACCACTTTTCTTTTTCTTATCTCGTCTTTTCATATAATAATGAATGCTCGCAAACAGTCCGATTATACTTAGTACAAGAAAAATGATACTAGCAATCAGCTCTCCTGTTGAACTGGCTACAACAATGCCATAAATACTACCAATTGTAGTAATGCTTAATAAAGCCCATAAAATAAAAATCATCTGCAACCCTCTTTTTGTTTTTAGTTGAACTCCACTCCATACAATTCTTTCCTCATCCTGAAAATCCTGCTTCTATTTGTCGAATATGTATCTTTTTTCCTATTATTTTAGTTCGTACTCCAAGTCCTTCCGCTCATTTTTCGAAAATCTATTCTGAAAGCGTTCCCTTTTCAGATAGAATAGATGGGGAGATATCTCCTAATTTATTCAAAAGGAGTGTTGAAATGAGAAGGTTGGTGATTTTATTGTTAGTAGCTTTGCTAGTTGTACCAATATCCGTAAATGCCGGGACCATTGGTGGGAAAGACAATCCTGGTGGTGTGCCAGGTCAGTGGTATGTAGGTGATACACCAAGTAATGTCGATCCAAACAAACCGGTTCTTGTATTTGTTCACGGAATTAACAGCTCATCAAAGACTTGGTGGGAAAACAATAATATGTATCAAACAGCCTTGAATAACGGATATGAAACGGCGTTCATCGATGTTCATCCCGATAAGAATATGTGGGACAATGGTGCCATCATCAATAGTCGGATCCGTGATATATCCGATCATTTCAACCAAAAGAAGATAGTGATAGTTGCGCATAGCAAAGGCGGCATTGATGCTCAAAACGCCCTTGTTCACTATGGAGCGCATCCTTATGTTTCTAACCTCATCACTCTGTCCACCCCGCATTACGGCTCACAGCTAGCAGACCTTGCTTACAGTGGCTGGGCAAGCTGGCTTGCAAGTATTCTTGGAAGTAAAAATGATGCAACCTACTCGCTTCAGACCGGTTATATGAACAGTTACCGACCTCAAATGGATAATCACGCTAATAGAAATAGAAATAAAATTTATACCCTGGCAGGAACTAGTTGGGGCGGTTTCGGATCTGCTCTTTACTGGGGTGGATTATACTTAAGTTCTTATGGTTCTAATGATGGTGCGGTTACCGTCAATAACTCCCGTTTAACCTATAGTACACAAGTTAGAGTAAGCAACTGGAACCATACCACAGTCCGTGAAGGCGGTACCTTCCAATACTTCCGTCCTTACTTAACAACTACTCAAACAGCCGGTTTCGCACTTGGCGAGGCAGCTGCAACCGTCGAACCAATGGAACAGGAGCCAATCAACATCAGTGCGCTTCACCGTGGCGGACAGTTCCAGAAAGATGTGAAACAAACCTTTACAGTGGAAGAAAATGTACAAAAAATTGACCTAGACTGGCTGAGCGACAAGCAGACGAAAGATATTGAGGTGATTAGTCCGTCTGGAAAGGTGTATACGAACTTTGTCCATTCCATCAATCAGGAAATTTTCAAAGGCGGACACCATCACTCTTTCCAAATCGCCTCCCCACAACAAGGACAATGGACCGTAAAAGCTAAGAAAGATAAAGCAGCCTACTTGATGACGGTTGGCTTCCATACTGACCTTAATGAGGAAGTTGTGTTAGAAGATGCTACATTTGAATTAAAAAACAAAGGCCAAAAAGTGAAAAATATGAATGTAGATGTCAAAATCAATAAAGATGGAAAGACTAAAGCAAACTTTGGCATGAAAGTTGCTAATAAAGGAAAGGTAGACGTGGACTTCAAAGAGGAAGGTGTTTACACTATCACGCTTGATGTGAAAGGTACCACAAAAGACGGAAATCCATTTGAACGAACAATCGTGAAATCGGTTTATGTAGATAAGAACGGGAATAGATATTGATATGAAGAAAGTGCTCTTCCATTTTGGGAGGGCACTTTTCCATTCAGTCTATTTGCACTTTTTTAAAATAATGGATGGCCGCGAAGCAAAAAAGCACGGCCCCAACCAGTACTAGTGAAAACATAAAAATTTTCGCACCAGACGTCGGTGATCCGGATATTAAACCCGCTCCAATAAATAAAAGTACCCCCAATAGACTTGCAAACATGTTTCGTTTTGTTCTAGACTTCAGAAATTTATTACCTAATGCGAAAACGATATAAATAAAACTACTCATCATGATGATTGGAAAAATCGGCTTGAATTTAATGGAATATACAAAATAGTCCAGCTGAGATATATTGCCTCTATCCACTTCTCCACTATGTAACCATGAAGTAATGACTGCTGAGTGTTTCCATTCAAAACTATTATCTACCAATTCGCTCCCTTCATACCATGAAGCGAAAGTTGCAATGATGAAAAACATGATAGCTAAACCGAATGGAATTATTTTTTTATAACTCATTCAATCTCCTCCTCTAAAAAAAATTCTCTATTAAAATAACGAAACAAATAAGAAAAAAGTTTTAATCGACCTGTTTAATTACTTTTGTGATAGGGAACTACTACAACATTGAGGAGGTTCACCTATGAAGAATACAATCATCTATGCTGCCGCCTTAATCCTGGCTGCTCTTATCGGAGCAGGTTTTTATAGTGGCTATCAGGAAAATACAGAAACCAATGAAAATGACAATCCGCCTAAGAACATGGTCACACTAGGTGATTCTTTGACATATGGAGTCGGTGATAATTCTGGTGAAGGATATGTAGAAAATTTAGAGAAACTGATTCAGGATGAAAAAAGCGCAAATGTAAGAGTGAAAAATTACGGTATCCCTGGACAAAAATCAGACGGTGTCGTAAAGCAAGTAAAGCTTACCAACATTCAAAAGGACATCCGCAACGCTGATTATATTATTCTCTTTATTGGCACCAATGATCTCATTCAAAGCAATGGCGGTGACTTAAAAGGAATCAATGAAGAAAAAATTAAAGAAGGCGCTGTGGAATACGAGAAGAATATAGAAGAAATTCTTAAGACTGTTCGTCAAGAAAACAAAGACGTTCCAATATTATTTCTCGGGCTATACAATTCCTATCCTGATTCAGCTGAACATGAAAATATCATTGTCGAGTGGAATGAAAATAGCCAGAAGATGGTCGATGAATTTAATCGAATTAAATTTATTTCCACCAATGATCTTTTTAAGGAAAAGTCAAAGGAGTATTTCAGTGATTCCTTGCATCCTAATGAAAAAGGATATGATTTGATTACAAAAAAGATTATTGATGAATATGATTTTTAGGATTGAAAACGCTCAGGATTGAGCGTTTTTCTTTATTGTTACGTTTTGCTATTCTTTATGATTCAATTCAAAGTGTTCTTCCTGCAACTTAACAAGGGAAATATTTTCGTTAAGTTCCTTTATCTTTAATACCAAACTCTCCACCCCAAATATCTCCGTAAAGGTATGGCTTCCAACCAGTAGATTTATACCTGCAAACTTAGCATATTGAATGGTATATAAACTTGCCTCTCCCGTTATATATGTATCGCAGCCCTGATCTAAGGCAAATTTTATATGATCAGTTGAATGGCCAGCACCTGTCAGTACTCCTACTTTCTTTACCTTGTTCCCATGGTTTTTCCACGCTCTTACAGGCTCGTCCAATTCAACTTTCATTTTATCGACAAGGGCCTCAAAACTTTTACTTTCTTTAAACTCACCGACACCAGGTATGCTTAAGTTTATGTATTCAGAAAAACGTATGATGTTTTCTATACCAATTTTATTCATCAATGATGTGCACGTACCAAATTCAATATAATCCAATGGACCATGTATCCAGAAATGACTAATGTTATATTCTTTTAACCTCTTAATACATTCATCTTTTAATCCATAAATAAAATCCCATGCGTCATGGTGAGTTATGATTAAATCAACCTTTGCCGTTCTGGCCTGTTCAATCACTTCGATTGAAAGGTTGGTTGAATATCCAATTGTCTTTATTAGGGAATTGGAAGTGTTGGTAAATCCGTAATCGTCATCAAATTCCTCCAATAACTCTCTAGGAAAAAGCTCATGGATCATAGTTTCAAATTTTGTGATGTCCATAAAATACCCTCCTGCATATACCAATTATTTCAAAACAAAATCATTAACTCAATACTATTTTTAAAATAAGCCTAAACAATTAAGACCCTATCTTTATCAATAGAGTCTACTACTTTATTAATAAAACTTAGATGCCTCAAATCTTGTGCTGAAGGATGGCTGTGTCGTGGAGTTCAAATTGATTCTTCCTGGAACCGTACTGGTTAGGTATACTTCCACAATGTCATCCGCTTCTAAAAACAGCACGGTTGATACTTGTACTGCATTAGAAAAGGCAAACTCGTCCCAGTAGTCATTATCTGCTGACACACTTGTCCCGTTCACACGTATTTCTAGACGGACCCTATAAGGATTTTCGTTAGACGTTGCCAAAAAGGTTACGATGCTTGATACATAGTAAACCCCGTCTTGTTGCGGAACAAAAGTGGAAGAATTAGGGTTGTAAATATCCCCAAAATCAAACTGTTCATCTTGAAATAGAACCTTATAGAAAGTGTCTGCTTCTATTACCTCTTGAGGCTCTGTATTAATCGCACGAAAAGCTTGAGCAAATTCATCATTTCGCATAATTCCAATCACCTCCTGCTCCCTATTATTCTATGAAAATTTCACTAGATTGCTTGGGTAAACTGGTCTTTATCTATATACAAAAAGCAGGATTCATTCGTTAAAGAATTGATCCTGCTTTTTCATTCTCATTATATTTAAATTTTCAATTCACTTAACATCTTTTTCCTCGAATAAAAGTAATATACTGTTTGTATCAAAAGATAAACTCCAGAGATGCTGAAAAAATGCACAAGGAATTGAGGATTCTCCAAGATCCCACCTACATCTTGAGCAAAGGAAAAAATATAAACAAATGCCAAGCTGCATCCGAGTAGCGGAGCAAAGAAGAACAGTACACTCATTTCTTTTGAAACAAGCTTCTGAATCTCTCTTCTCGTGATTCCAATTTTAAAGAGCTTTTTATACTTGGCCTTCTCCTCTTCCATGTTGGAGAAGATGTTAAGGTACAATAGGATGAAGGAGCCGAAGAAGAACAAGATACTGATGAAAGTGGTGACAAAGAACATGATTTTCGAAGAGCTTCTAATTTGATTGTAATCTACTACTTTGGATACTGGCTTCAGTATCTGTTTTGCTTCTTCCACATCATAAACCTCTCGCACACTTTCTAACGGAGGGGTCGACTCGTTAATCTCCTCCAACCTACTTTCCAAGTCTTCTGCAACTTCTTGAGTTAATTTCCAGTCGGCAAAGTTTAAAAGATTCATCCTAACCTTATCTCCAATTAAATCCTTTCTTAACTGCTGAAACACCGTATCATTGACAACCAATATGGAATAAGGTGTGTATCGATGAAAGTTTAACTGCTTATCAATAATAGTTTTTTTAAGAGAATATTTAAACTGGCTATCTCCATCTTTAATATCAAGGCCGTTCTCATATATACTATCTCCGGAAGTAGTTTTCGGATCCATATTAATCCAATCAATAAATTGCTCCTTATTTAGCACCTCATTGGTTCCCATAATTTTATTAAAATCAGATACCTGCATAAAGGTATGAACATGATATGCATCATCCATGTATGAATCATCCTGATAGTAAATGTACATTTCCACTGTGTCATATTTTTTGACCGGATTTTCAGGCTTATTCACTACTTCATATAACTCTTCTTTGGAGAGTTTATTCTTAGTTACTGTTTCCACATATGCTATATCATATGGATGATCATCCATCACCTGCTGCTCTCCCAAGGAATTGATAATCAATATGGTCGTACTGTAAAAGATGGTCACCATACTCATGATCGTCACAAGTAGCATGATGGCTGTTAGTTGTTTAAATTTATATTCCAGACTGCTTAAAGTAAGTAGCTCGTTATAATAATAAGGTTTATGTTTCCTCGCTAATTTCATAAAGAAACTCATCCCTTGAGACAACGTTACATAAAGACCCATTAGTATGCCCAATGTACTCATCAGAAGGTATCCACCAGCATCTTGAGCCATAGACGGTATGGAAAAAGTACAATATAGCAAGACGGCACTGCCTGTCACCATGAATACTCCAAGCAAACCAAACACGGGACTCCGGTGCTTGATAGCGTCTACTACTCTGTCACTTTTCAGATTCTGGGATACCGTTTTAGTCAATGTTAAATAAATTGTGATGAGAATTGAAATGAGAATTATACATAGGTAAGCACCTATTGAATAGGTGAACATTTCTTGCGAAAGATTAAATGGAATATCGCCTAACCCAGTCATGTGTATGAAAAGCAAGAACATCAATCTTGAAAACACCAAACCTGTTATGATACCTGTAAGGATTGAAGTAAAAGCAATTATTACGTTTTCTATTATCAAAAGCTTAGCTATATCTCTCTTTGCCATCCCCAGTGTCATTAGGAGTCCGAATTCTTTTTTCCTTCTCCTTGTAAATATGCGATGTGCATAAGTGATAAAGAAAACGGTAAAGAAAACTAGAGCTACTCCTGGTATAGAGAGAACATCTTTAATGCTCTCACTCTCTTTGACAGCCACCACCGAATTATTGAAATAGATCGTGCTATACATAAAGAAAAAGAACACAGCAAAGGCGTTGCATAGAAAATAAAATAGATATTTACTCTTGTTTCCTTTCGCCATTTTCCAAACCAGTTGATTAAATGTCATGGCTCCTTCCTCCCAATAGGGCAAGATTGTCCATGATCTGATTTAAGAACTCTTTTCGATCCCCTTTTCTGACAATATAAGAATCTATCTTTCCATCTTTAATAAATACAACTTTCCGGCAATAACTGGCAGCGAATACATCATGTGTGACTACCACGACGGTCGTGGAGAGTTCTTTCACAATTTTTTCAAAGCATTCCATGATGACTGTGGATGATTTGGAATCCAGGTTGCCGGTCGGCTCATCCGCGAAAATAATGGTAGGATCGTTCACTAGTGCTCTTCCCACTGCCGTCCTTTGTTGCTGACCCCCTGAAATAGCAAAGGGATAGTTGTTCAGTATATTTTCAATGCCAAACAGCTCTGACAGTTCCTTTACCTTTCCCTCCATTTCTGCCACTGATTTCTTTTCCAACACCATCGGAACAAGCATGTTTTCCTTTACTGTCAGACTGTCTAGCAAATTGAATTCTTGGAAAACAAAGCCGAGCTGTTTTCTTCTGAAAAGGGCTAATTCATCCCCATTCATTTCACCAATTTCTTTTCCTGCTATATACACTTCTCCAGATGTCGGGGCGTCTATTCCACTCATCATATGAAGCAGGGTCGTTTTGCCGCTTCCCGACGGACCCATGATGGCAATGAATTCACCCTGACTTATGGAAAGGTTTACGCCATCAATGGCAGTTGTCGCTCCATCTGAACCCGCATCTCCATATATTTTTACTAATTTACTGGTCTCTAAGATTGTAACCCCCATATTAAATCCTCCTAAATCAAATTAGAATGTAAGTTAATTCCTTTCTATATCTAGATTTTACTGAGGTATCAAAACTTCTACCATGGAACAATACGAAAAATACCTTACACTTTTGTAAGGTATTGAATCGTGACAGATGTTCCTTTGGAAACTTCCGACTCTATCGTAATTCGGTGGTTCAATCGGTCTGCAATTCTCTTGCAAAGGTATAGCCCAATACCCGATGAGTTCTGAAAGTCTCTGCCATTTTCTCCAGTGAAAAATGCCTCAAATACTCTTTCTAAATCATAGGGATGGATGCCGACACCTTCATCTGTAATAGAGAGAATCGTAACCTCTTCTTCTTGTTTTATATGAAATCTTATCTTTTTGCTTCCATCTTTTCCACTAGAATATTTAATGGCGTTGGAAATGATTTGATCAAGCATTGTCTCATTCCATTTCTGATCCGTTATGATGAAAGCCGATTCTTCCTCACTGTCTAAAACAGGGAAAGCAGCTTGATAGATAAACTCACTCTTTCGGTTGTTTATCAATTTCCGTAATGATGAGATAAGGTCCATTGATTTTATTTCCAAATCATTTTCAAAACTGTCCATTCTAATCATCGTCAATCCTTGCTCAATGGCTGTATGAAGTCGTTTATTTTCCTGTTGTAACTTTTGGATAGGTTCTCGATCACCTTGTAATTTCTTCTCGTTCTGGATAATTAAATCCATGACAGATACTGGGGTCTTCAGGTGGTGCATCCAGTGGGATAAGAAATAGAGCCTTTCCTTATTCCTTTCGTTCTGCTCATTCTTTTCCCTAGAATGGTCATGGTTTAGTTTCTTTATCCACTTATAAAAAGCCCTTTGTTCTTCGCTATATAACTTTATTTCAGCATGTTCATTTTCAATCGCTCCATTTACTTGATAATAGCGGTATCCATCAATGAAAAGGTAAACAAATATAAGAAATATCCCCACGGAAAAAGGATACAGGATCTCTGTGTTGGAAGGCTCACTGAGATGAAAAAAGGTGATGACAGAAACTATATTAACAAGATAGAAAGATATTAACAGGGCCCTGTCTTTTAAAAAATTCTTTAGTATTCTCTTATTCATTCGTTTTGCCTAACCGAGTCGGAACACTCAGCATATAGCCAACGCCTCTTTTACTTGTAATGACATTGGGCAGCCCAAGAGAAGAAAGCTTTTGTTTGATTCGCGTCATATTAACCGTCAATGTGTTGTCTTCAACAAAGGTTAACGAGTCCCACACTGCTTCTATCAGTGTTTCTCTTGGAATATAGGTTTCATGATGTTCCAACAGCTTTTTCAATAAGATGTATTCATTTTTGCTTAGCTCTTGCCTCTGCCCTTCAAATTGGACGGCAAGAGTCTGACTATCTAGTTTCAAGCCATCAATAAATAATTCGCCTGAATCAGTCGCTGCGTATTCTCCGTACACCCGTCTTATCGTCGCCTTTACTTTGGTATGTAGTAATTCAAATGTAAAGGGCTTTGTTATGTAATCGTCTGCTCCAAGCTCCATCGCCATAATTTGATCCATCTCGGTACTTCTTGCGGAAATGATAATAATAGGGACCGTCGATTGCTGACGGATGCTCCTGCATAAGAAATAGCCGTCGTAGTATGGTAGATTGATGTCTAATAAAACCAGGTCCGGCTGTACTTTCGCAAAGCTTTCCATGATATGCTGGAAGTCTGTCGGCTTATGTATTTTGTAGCCATACCTCTCTAAATGTTCTCCTATAAGCTCACTTAACTGCCTATCATCTTCAATAAGCATGATCTTGTGCATATTTCAAAATCCCCTTTAATTTTGCAGTAGCTATTTTATGTATATTTTACCATAGAAATTATTATCGGCTCGTTTTAATAAGAATCTACAATTCTTTCCATTGGGAAAATGAATGCTTTTTTCTATTATAATCCTAGTCTTTTATTCTGAATTTTCCCAATATAAATTCTTTCTTTAATATGCTAAATTATTCTTGTGTTACCAATTGAGAGGAGATGAGCATGAGGATGAAGAAAAAGAATCCATCAAAGAAAGTATTTTTATCCGTTTTATCAGCAGCAACTATTCTATCTACTGTTGCGCTAAGCAGTCCATCAACAGGGGGAGCTAGCAGCTTTGAACTAGATTTTAAGGGAGTCAGCAAGATAACAGAGATGAAGTCGGTTTCCAAAAACGGCAAAACTGGGGAAGCTTCTTTTCTAGCAGAAACAGAAAATGTAAAAATTCCTAAAGGACTTCAAAAGAAGCTTGAAGTGGTGCCGAAAGATAATAGTCTATATATTGTTCAATTTGATGGCCCTATTTTAGAAGAAACGAAAAAAGAGTTGGAGTCCACCGGGGCAACTATTGTAGATTACATACCAGACTATGCTTACATTGTGGAATACAAAGGTGATGTTGCAAAAGCCACAAACGGGATTGCTCATTTAGAATCCGTAGAGCCATATCTGCCGCTTTATAAGGTAGATCCTCTACTATTCACTAAAGGTGCTTCTGCGCTAGTAAAAGCTGTGGCACTTGACGCAAAACAAAACAATAAAGAAATCAGCTTTAAAGGGATAGACGAAATTGTCGAATATGCTGCCAACAATAATGTTCTTTACATCTCCCCTAAACCGGAATATAAAGTGATGAATGATGTGGCTAGAGGAATCGTAAAAGCCGATGTAGCGCAGAGCAGCTACGGATTATATGGACAAGGGCAAACAGTCGCTGTAGCAGACACAGGCCTTGATACTGGACGCAACGACAGCTCCATGCACGAAGCTTTCCGTGGAAAAATCACCGCTTTATATGCATTAGGTAGATCCAATAATTCCAACGACCCGAATGGTCACGGAACGCACGTTGCCGGATCTGTTCTTGGAAACGGAACAAGCAATAAAGGAATGGCACCGCAAGCAAATCTAGTATTCCAGTCCATCATGGATAGCAGCGGCGGATTAGGCGGCCTTCCATCCAACCTGAGTACATTGTTCAGCCAAGCTTATACTGCTGGAGCCCGGATCCACACTAACTCATGGGGGGCTGCGGTAAATGGCGCTTATACGACAGATTCCAGAAATGTCGATGACTATGTTCGTAAAAATGACATGGCAGTTCTTTTTGCAGCTGGAAATGAAGGACCAAACAGCGGGACTATCAGTGCACCGGGAACTGCGAAAAACGCAATTACAGTCGGTGCAACAGAAAATTATCGTCCTAGCTTTGGATCTTATGCAGACAATATCAACCATGTTGCACAATTCTCTTCCCGAGGGCCCACTCGTGACGGTCGTATCAAGCCGGACGTAATGGCACCAGGAACATTTATCTTATCAGCACGTTCTTCCCTTGCACCGGATTCTTCCTTCTGGGCAAACCATGACAGCAAATATGCCTACATGGGCGGAACTTCCATGGCAACACCGATTGTTGCTGGAAACGTGGCACAATTACGCGAACACTTTATCAAAAACAGAGGCATCACACCTAAGCCGTCCTTATTGAAGGCAGCTTTGATCGCTGGAGCAACTGATGTTGGATTAGGCTTCCCGAACGGTAACCAAGGTTGGGGACGTGTCACACTGGACAAGTCTTTAAACACAGCATTTGTGAATGAGACAAGCTCCCTGTCTACAAGCCAAAAGGCAACGTATTCCTTCACAGCAACTGCAGGCAAGCCACTTAAAATCTCTCTAGTATGGTCTGATGCTCCTGCAAGCACATCTGCTTCTATAACGCTGGTAAATGACCTTGACTTGGTGATTACTGCACCAGATGGAACACAGTATGTAGGAAATGATTTTACGGCTCCTTACAATAATAATTGGGACGGCCGTAATAACGTGGAAAATGTATTCGTGAATGCTCCACAGAGTGGGACATATACAGTAGAGGTTCAAGCATACAATGTACCTCAAGGACCACAGGCGTTTTCATTGGCAATTGTGAACTAAATTTGATTGTTGGGATAGACCACTGTGATCGGGAGTGAGAAGGCTTTCGGTTGCGGTGGTTTTTTATTTGGTTTATCTTTCATAACACAATGCCACAAAATAAAAAAGCACCTGGAGCATGCCGACTCATATGAAAAGAGCCGTCACTCCCAGATGCTTTCATTCACTCAACCTATTCTTCGTTTGTTTCACCAGTATTCGTTTCATTTTGTTCCATATTCGTTTCGTTGTTGTTCATTTCTTCATTCTCAGCGGCGCATCCAGTTGCAAGAGCTAATAATAAAACGGAAGATGATAAAGCCAATAACATTTTTTTCATGATTGAACTTCCTCCTTGAGCTATGCTTGTTTTAGTGGACTACAAGCTTAATCTTACAAGAAATCTGAACAAAAGATAGCTATTTTACCAATAATTCACAACATTTAAACATTGTTTACGTACGCTTTACATCCCCTAAATATCAGTCGTCTGACTCCTCTAAGATCACCTCATCCACATGATGTTTCTTCATTTTATTTCGAAGTTTGCGATTTTCTTTGGATTCAAACACAACGTCCATATCATAATCTTCCGTATATAAATCCTCCGCTTTGATATAAAGGGAGAGCCGTTTATGGTTAAAAGTTTCTAGGCTCCCTTTTACCATTACTTGCACATCCCCTTTCTCATCAGCCGGTTTATAGACGATACCAAACTCACCGATAGATGGGATCTTTACATTGTCCCCCTTTTTGAAAGTGATTTCATGTTTTGTTTTTTCTTTTTCTGGATGCTTCATTTTTCTCACATACTTTTGATTCATCGCTAGTTGCCTGTCTAGCTCATGTCTTGGTCTATCCGATTTATCGCTGTAATCTTTCGTTTCTTTATACGTTATCTGGTGCGCCCGCTCTATCAACTTGGGGTGCATGCCTAGACGCAATGCAATGGCAAACGCTTGACTGTCCCCTCCTTTTCCAACGATAAGTCGATATGTCGGTTTAAGCGTCTCCACATTAAATTCCATCGATCCGTTACAGAAACCTTTCTGTTCATTCGCAAACTCCTTGATTTCACTATAGTGAGTGGTGGCCAACATTGTCGTTCCCTTGTTATACAATTCTTCTAAAATAGAAGTTGCAAGCCCCATCCCCTCTGCCGGGTCTGTTCCGGAACCAAGTTCATCAAGCAGCACCAATGTCTGAGGTGTAGACTCTGCCAAAATTCCAATAATGTTTTTCACTCTGGAAGAAAAGGTACTTAACGACTGTTCAATACTTTGCCCGTCCCCGATATCCACCAATACCTTATGGAAAATTGCTATCTCGCTTCCTTTTTCTGCTGGGATATGCATGCCACATTGGGCCATCAAAGTCAAAAGTCCCACCGTTTTAATCGTCACTGTTTTTCCACCGGTATTGGGACCTGTAATAACGAGCGCATCATAATCCTCACCGATGACCAAGTTTAAAGGTACTGCATTTTTCCCTAGTAACGGATGTCTCGCGCCTTCCAATCGAATTACATGGTGTTCATTTATTTGTGGAGAGGTGCCATTCATCAATAAGCTGTGCTTTGCCTTTGCAAAAATCACATCATAGCTGACCATTAAATCCATCGCCAATTTGATTTCTTTTTCATGCTCTTGGACTAATCCAGTCAGCGCAAAAAGGATTTGCTCTTCCTCTGCCTCTTCTTGAAACTTCAGCATACTGATGGAATCCTGGATGATGCTTATTTCTTCTGGCTCCATGTACACAGTGGATCCGGAAGCAGAAACATCTAGAACCGAGCCCTTTATATTGTTTTTGTATTCTTTTTTGACCGGAATGACATACCTACCGTTTCTGGTACTTACCAGGTTTTCTTGTAGATACTTACTGTATTTGGTGGACTTGACAAGCTGCTCGATACGGTTCTTAATACGTTCCTCCAAGGTAGCTATCTGCTTTCTTACTTTCAGCAGCTCCTTGCTCGCGTAATCGTCCACTCTTCCATTTCGAATGCAGCGAATTATCTCTTCTGCTACATGAGAAAGCTCTGTAACAGAGTAGATGTAGCTTGTGATGACAGGTGCAACATATTCCTTGTCTTTCATAAAACGTTTGAGCTTTTCAATGGTATCCAAGAAATCATGTAGACCCATCAGCTGATCTGGCCTGAATGCAATTCCCTTGTGCAGATTTTTTAGAATGTACTCAATTCCGTGAAGACCGTGAATGGGTACGCTTGAACTAATGGCAAGTATCTTCTTTCCTTCTGTTACCTCGTTTAACCATGCTTCAATCTGTCTTTTATTTACGGATGGTCCCAATGTCAAAACAGCGTTTTTACCCGGCTCTGATAGTGCAAAAGATGCCACGTCTTTCTTTAAATCTGTAAATTGTAAAGCTTTCATTGTTTCGTTATTCATCGTTTTTCCTCCTAGTAATTAGTAAGCAGTTTGGGGATGTAGCCACTAAAACCGTGCGAGGAAATGATAAGAGCAGGGCCATAATAATTTTTTACATATAAAAAAACACAAAGAACAACACTCGTCCTTTGCGTTTTGAATGGTAGTTTTAAAATTGAAAGCACGATAAGTAGAAAAATACCTATACTCATGCTGTAACTATCATTTTATGGAGCAGGCGCAAACCCGTGTTCTTAACATTTCGCTATGAGAAAAAAAGCGTACTCAAACAGAGCTCGACATTGGTCGAACTTTTTCCTCATATCGCACGTATTTGATTACGTTTAGTTAAGAACTACCTTTTCCATAAAACAAACTCCTTCTGTTTGAAGATACTTCCATTATAATGGATGCGCTTTTGAAAGTCACGCCTATTATTGTATGTTATTCCGTTTATTAATAATTAGTTTCTTTGTTTTCTCATTAACATAGGCATAGAGGATATCCTTCACATCGATTTGCCGGACTGTTAAATGGTCTAGCAGCCACTCCTTAGATCTGTCCAGCAGCTTTAGATTCTTTTCTTGAATTTTCCCATCAATGATAACTGAGATTGGAAGTCCCTCATCATCAATAGATATTTCCAGATGCTGTACTGTCACAGGGGTGTTTTCCGGCTTTGGAATGATGCTTATCTCCCCAATCGGTTCTAAAATGGCATAGTCAATGTCAGAGATTTTCGGGTACCCTTTACTTCTTAGTATGGAAAGCAGTTGTGCGATGGAAACCATTGATTTTTCCATATTATCTTCAACAATTTGACCATGCTTGATGAGGATGGTCGGTTCTCCCAAAAAGAACCGGTTGCCCCATTGCCAAAGGGTCAGTTTTGAGAATATTATATGTATCGTAACGAGTACAGCGAGAGCACCGAGCGTTGGTAGATATTTAGTACTGATTAGCGGTTCTGATGCTACCGTCCCCACAATAATAATAGCCACTAGGTCATACGGAGTCATCTGTACGATAGTAGATTTCCCCATCAATCTCATAATGGCAATTGTAATTATGTATATGGTCAATATTTTCAGGATTAAAATCATGGTTAACTCCTCATATCTCTTTTCGAAATATGATGTCCTGATTTATTGATAATATCCTGAGATTTAGTTATTAACTATTAGATGCTCGGTGGTTTCAGGTAGTTCTTTTAACGCCTTCTTTAAAAACTCGGGGTATAAAACTACATCTTCTAGCTCAGTGATTGGTACCCATTCATAAACCAACCTTTCCCCTTCCACCCCATGAAACGGTCCATTGGGAAGAGCTTGTTTATCTTCAGTTGAAACAAGATAGTAAAAGCCTATTTCATGAACTTTCTTCTCACGGTATTCAAAGAAATTTTCTACAATCCAAACCAGCCTTCTAATTTCAACGGATAAATCCAGTTCTTCTTTAAATTCGCGTTGCAGGCTGAGGGGGGATGCTTCGTTCATCTCCACTCTTCCACCCGGCAGCGACCAGATTTTGTCCTCGCTTGCTCTGTGAAGGAGGATACGGCCGTCCTGAATCCAAACTCCAGCTACTCTGTAATTGAAAACAGCTTTTTCTGTATGGAAAACTACATCCACTTTATTCACCTCCTTTGAGATCGTTTATTATGGTTGCAATTTGTTCAGTCAGTGTTACTTGGCTGCTAATAATCCAAACCAAAAATGCGATTAAAACAATTGAATAGAATGTTACGTACCTTTTCCAGTTTTTTTCAGGTCTAAATGGCTTATAAGCGTTTTTGAATAACAACAAAAAAAATACCAAGCAAAATACATATGTCACATTCCAATAAGCATTTGCTTTTGATATCAGCTCGATTGCTTGTATTGCTTCATTGGTGGGAGTGTTTATTACTTGATCCTTTATTATGTATCCTTTTTCAATGGTTAGATCCCCATTTTCATGATATTGATACGAATATCCTGTTAAATTGAAGTTGGTCACCGTAGTAAATAGTATGAGGCTAAGGGTACTTAGTATATAAAAAATAAAAATATGTTTGATTTTAATTTTTGAAATGAGTATCACTCCAAGCTTCTAATGACTTCACAAATACAACCCGGTCCTGCCCAATCCCGTCATAGTTCTGATGTATCGGAATGCCTTCTATAACCATGTCCCCATCCGTCATGGTAAAACCCATTCTAGTATGGAACTTAATAGAGGTGGCATTCACAGGCGAGGTTACACAACTCACTTCTGTACAGCCTTTTTCCTTAACTGCCTGAAAAAAATGTTCATAAAGTGTTCTTCCGATATTTTCCTTACGTGCCTTAGGGTTCACACCCACAAAATGTATGTATGCTTGGTGTAGATTGGATGGAGAAATAAAGCCTATAACAAACCCGATGGTCTCTTCGTTTTCTTCTATAATAAAACTCGTGTCTTTAAAATGATGAATGAATAATCGTGGCAGCATGTCGACCATATCCCGCCCGCCCCACCATGTGTTAAGGTTAGTGGATATGCGGAGAAAGTCTTCGTCTTGTATGTTTCTTATTTTCATATGATTGACCTCTCTATCTCACCTTGTATGTAATCTCTAACACTTTTTAGCTCTTCATTCTGAAATGCTCCTATTCTATTGCCTTGATAGCTCTCAACCACTTTCCGGATGGTCTCTTTGTACTCTTGTGGAAAAGAAGTAAGCCCATATTCTCCCGCTTCTAGTTTGGAGGAAATGATTCCCTCTTTTACGTACCAATACACTCTTATCAAATTCAACACACAATATACCGGGTCCGCCTCTACGTTTTTTAAACAATCCTGATAATCTGCGAGGATTGAAGATAAATAGTGAGTGCTTGGAATGACAGGAAAAACATCATCTATCATAGGACCTTCCCAGCATATGCCTCTATGATTGAGTATACTGAGATGAGCTGCCAGATCAGGGTCCACTTTATGCTCAACGTTAATTGCCTCGTATTGACCTGTTAACAACTCTGTTTCAAAGACTTGTCTCCATCCTTCACTATAGTGGAATTCATAGGGACTTGGATGGGTCCAGTTTTTAAGTTGATCTTGTGTTAAAAAGCTGATTTCAATAGGATATGGGTAGTTAGAATTGGCAAGCAGGAATTTTGCTAGTTCGCATTGCGTAGGGATGTCTAGCGAATTTTTCACAATTACCAATAGGTCTACATCACTTTGATCAGGATTAAAGCCACCCATTGCCAATGAACCATGGATGTAAATGCCGACAAAATTCTCGTCTGTTATGGCTTTGATAGTATTGGTTAATTTGTTAAAGTAGCTTTCCATATTCTTATTCAACTGTATCAACCCGATTAAATGGGAAATATCTTAGAACCACTTTTCCCATCACGTTTTCTTTCGGTATAGAGCCTATCTCACGGCTGTCTCTGCTTTCATTCCGGTTATCCCCCATCACAAAAACATGACCCTTTGGAACTGTCACTTCTTCAAATGGAAACAGCATTTCTTCTTGTAGATACTCTTCTACCAACGCCTCCCCATTCCTATAAACGGTTCCTCCCCGATATTCCAACTTGTCGCCCTCTACACCAATCACTCGCTTGATCCAGTAATTGTTTCCCTGAGTTTCGTCCAGCAACGCGTTTACTAATGGACTCTCCTTGAAATTATCTGTTAGACTTCTTTCGCGCTCCACCCGACTATCAATGACAACAATATCATTGTACTTTGGGTCGATTCCCACCATGTACCCGCTTTTGAAGATTAACACTTTATCACCATCATCTTTACTGGTCCAGATATCCTCTCCATCCAACGTCGGTTCCATGGAGCTCCCTTTAACGGTAAATGGCTGCACAACCAATGCACTAACAAGAAAAGCGAAAAAGAGGCCGATTACGCATGCCTTCCCCCAACTAAACAATTCTTTTTTAAATTTTTCTGTTTTCATATGTATCACCCTAACAAGCTATTTTGGTTTGTTCCTGTCCCAATAATACGATATGGAAGGGGAAAAGGTTCCATTTTCCAATGATTACTTCACTACTTTTTCACCTATTACATTTTTCAACTCTTCAAAACTACTAATCACCAGATCCGCTTGTGCCAGCTCTTCTTCCTGCGCAAAATCAAACCTGGATCTAATTGCCGTCAATCCATTTCCTTTTGCCGCATTTATATCTGACAGTCGGTCCCCTACAACCGCACCATGATGAATAGAGTACTTCTTCACGATTTCCCCCACAAGTTCTGTCTTATCCAAGGATTCAATTTGGTTGTCTATTTTTCTTGAAGAAGGGAGGTATCGATTGTTTCAGATTCAACTACCAACGCAAGCATCCCGCTCTCGCTTCCTGATTCATGCCATTCACCCTCCTCCCACATGACTCCTTCTCCACTTTTTATAGGGGTTTTTTCTCTGTCTGTTCCAGTTACCCACCCATCTCCTTGGACTACAATGAACAACTGCTGTACGGTTGCCTGATGATATCCCACTACACCGCCAGCATCCAATTGAATAAATCCGATACTATTCTCCTGCTTGTTTCTACAAACTTTTATAAAATGGGCACCCTGTGAATCGTATTGTTTTATCGGGAAACCTATTTCTTTATCAAACCGAAAAAATTTCATTGCTTACTCCTTTCATATTACACATTTTTAAACAAAGCACCTTGCCTTCTTGCCAGTCGCTCCATCACATTGACCAATATGAGGGCAATGATGAAATACGCCGCACCTACCATTAACTCATTTAACAAGAGCGGACGTATTGCGTTATTTTCCAACTGATAAATAGACCGAATTGCTTCTATGCTATTAGTAAGAGGCAGTACTCTTGCCACGGCTTCCATCGGTCCAGGAAGTAGACTGACAGAAAAGTTCACTCCACAGAAAACCTGAAACGAAGCAATCATGAAATTCAAAAACAGGTTTACATTTGAGAACAATAAACTGACACATGCAAAAAGCAGTGAAAAGCTCAAAAGAGAGAACATGGTTACCACAAATAGAAGTAGCAAATAACCAAACTGCTCCACCGGAAGTTCAATTCCAAACAAAAGTCTCGCGATGATAAGCCCTACTATCAAAACAAACAATCCATCCAGTAATGGAACTATTGCTTTTCTTGAGATGATGACAAATGTTGAAGTTGGGGAGGCAATATTCAACTCCAATGTCCCATATTGCCTCTCCCCTCTGAACATGGACATAAAATTAATCATCATCGTCCGGCCGGTATAAAAAACAACGTTACCAAGTACAACATAAGACAAATAATCAGGACCCGCAATCGCACTGACCAGTGTCGCAAAAAACAAATAATGCATGAAAGGATCTAAAATCCTAAAGAGAATAAACAATCTCAGTGTTTGAAACGAATAGAGAGCTTTATAAGATAGATAAGTAAAACCGAATTTGTTTAGCAGTATCATCTATATCGCCCCCAGACTGCCATGATTTCTTAACACCATTTCCATTCGTTTGATGATGAGAACAGAAAGGAGAAAATACACAACACTTATCAGTAATGCAATTCCCATGGTCGTAAACATTTGCGGTGACAAGGCAAGGGTTTCGTATACCCCCTGAATGCCCCACGTCATAGGAATTACGAAAGCAATGGCCCTAAAAACCCATGGCAAACTGTCGACTGGCACAAACACGCCACAAATTAAAAGGACCGGGATCAAGATTAAATTCTGATAATCAAATACATTTTGAAACGCAACAAATACGATGGCAAGTATCATGCCAACGACACTCAGGGAAAACAACAATACTAGTACCGAAAGAAAAAAGAGCCCATAATCCTGAATCCCAACTGGCAATTGAAAAATGAATCTTGCGTATACGAAACTTAGAATCATGGACAAAAGAGCGATAAATGCATTACTAATCGCCTTTGTTAGAATCACTTGGAATAAGGATACAGGGGCTGCAATTAAAAGCTTCAGCGTGTCGCTCCATTTTTGAGCAATCAACGCCGAACCAGAAGAGTAAAGTACATAGCTCCACATACTAATTAAAGCAGACGCCACCACAAACTTTTCCACATTCACGCCACCGCGCATCTGCTGCAGGAAATAGACAATTGCCAAGAACATCAACGGTTGGAAAAACAGTAAGAACTGATACATTTTGTTTTGAAAATTAGTAAAATATTTGAGCTCTCTTACTAATAAGAAGAAAAAATTCATGGCGTCACCCCACATCCTTCATGTGGTGAACATACGCATCTTCTAACGATATCTCACGTCGTTCAAGCTTAATGACATCGCCATACTTTGCGAGATATTCTTTCAATTGATCCAAACGGGCTTCTTCCTCTTCCACCTGAAACATAACAGAGTAATAAGGTGCTTTAATTTCTGTCACTTCTACCTGTTGTAGGAACTTATCCTCTTTTAGTTTGTCAGTATCATAGACTTGCATCGTAGCTTCAAACAACTTTAGATGGTTGCAACTCTCTTTTATATGTGTCGGTTCCCCAATCATACTGATTTCTCCATTTTTAATAAAAGCAATTCGATCACACAGCTCATCCGCTTCCTGCATGTAGTGCGTCGTTAAAATGATGGTAATACCTTTTTGGGCAAGTTCTTTCACAATATCGCGGAGAAGTCTTGCTCCAATTGGA
The DNA here is from genome assembly GCF_002157855.1 of Sutcliffiella horikoshii. NCBI lineage: Bacteria > Bacillati > Bacillota > Bacilli > Caryophanales > Bacillaceae > Sutcliffiella > Sutcliffiella horikoshii. Next base: position 2,646,778 of record NZ_CP020880.1, read on the forward strand.
TCGAGTCCGATTGTCGGTTCATCAAGGAAGATGATTTTCGGATCATTGATCAAGCATCGTGCAATATGTAGTCGTTGTACCATTCCTTTAGAATATGTATGTATCTTCTGGTTTGTTGCATCTGTTAACCCTACTAATTCAAGTAACTGGGAAATCTGTTGGGATTGATCTTTGTTAGGGATCTTATATAAGGTGCAAAAATAGTGCATATACTCTTTTGCTGTAAGTCGCCCGTAAACTCCCCGCTCTCCTCCGTAGACAAAATTAATTTTGTCTCTAATTTCACTGCTTTCTTTTACCACATCGTACCCGAGTACTTTGACGCTTCCTGTTGATGGTAAAAGCAACGTTGTCAAAATTTTTATCGTGGTGGTTTTTCCTGCTCCATTCGGTCCAAGAAGTCCAAATACTTCTCCTTCCCTGACCTCGAAGTTCACTTGATTAAGTGCCGTCTTTTTTTCACCCTTCATTTTGTATATTCTTGACAAACTCTCAACCTCAATTACATTTTTCATATTTTTGGCCCCATTCTGAAAATTATAACTCTGATTATAGAGAAGATTGGGTGAGGTGTAAATAATTGGTTCTATTTTCTCCGGGAAAATAGGATTTTTCTATCATTTTTTTCCACCAAGATTACTTACTGTCGAAAACTCACTGTTTACTGTCGGTTTGGAGTGAAATACGGTCCGAATCTATTGAAATACAAGCCAAAGTCCTCTACTTACTATCCAAACTTTATGCAATACAAGCCAAACGACATATAACAACAATATTCAGCACATATGGTAATCCCAGCACAAAAAAGCCGAAGAACAAAGTTCTCCGACTTTTCTGCATAACTGTACCGAATTCAGCCTAACACATCCGTAATCCCGTCCATATTTTCCGAGATCCATTCAACAGCAACATCCAAGTTCTCAAACTCCTGAACCTCAAATGTTACTTCATCCTGAAGCAGCCAAACATCTTTATCTTCATGATTAATGCCACCAATCGACCAGTGCAACAAGCTGTATGGGTGATTATGATTTAAAAATGAAGCCCAAGTTTTCGATTGGGCCACATTTTTCAATGAGTTGATTTTGCCCCCATTGCTCATTTCGCTCCCTCCACTACCAATAAACTCATTCGTGGATTTAAAATTTGGCTTGGACATTTCAACATATAGCAGTTAGCACTTTCCACAAAATCAACTGTCATGTCTTCATCAAAAAAGAGAAGCTTTGATTTTTCCATTAATAATGGTCCTATGTTTGTTTCTAGCTCCACATCGTCATCGTCTTTTTCCGGTGTGATCCATAGTGCGGAAACTCCGCTGACGACGCATCCACATCCATCTGTATCATATTTTAGCTTTAACCATTTTCCTTCTTGGTTTTCAAGCTTTGCTTTTACTCTTTCTGTTGCTTTCTCTGTGAACGTTACTTTCACGTTTCATGCCTCCAAAATGTTTCATTGTTAGCCTGATTGTACCATATATTGCTCATTAGTATAACTAGAAGGCATTAGGAAAGGATGGTAGTGGATAAGTTCTTGTTGTCAAAATGGATAATTGTAGGTACGATACTAATATCTTTATTAGAAGGAGGAGATTACCAATGTCAAAAGTAACAATTAAAGTGATGGATAACGGAGGGTTCCGTGTAACAGGTGATGTAGAGTTAGTTGATGCAGAGGGAAACAAGTTTGAGGACAAGCCGGCGTTTACTTTGTGCCGTTGCGGCCTATCTAAAAAGCTTCCTTATTGTGATGCTTCACATAAAGGCAATTTCGAGTCCTGTGTGCGGGCTGCCCAAGTACTGAACGACTAAATTGGTGCAGCCGTAACCAGTAAAGCTTGGAGGGGAAATCATTTTCCCCTCCTTTCATTATGAATAATGGAGTCGCTGGAGTTTTGGAAGGTAAAGGAACAAAAAAATAGAACGTCCCAGACTGAATACAACAAAAGCAAGCCAGATACCCTGGTTTTCAAACATAGGTACCAATAACCATATGACTAATAAAAATAGAAGTAGTGCAAGAAAAATAGAGTTTCTAATAGACTTGGCGTCTGTCACCCCTGAAAATATCCCTTCTAGTTGCAAACCCCAAAAGCCCACAAAAGGGAATATCACCATCCACACCAAGTTGTCAATTGCCATATCTCTTACCGTAGCTATATTTGTAAACAATCCGACAATACTATCTCCAAATAGCAACATGAGGACAGCCAGTGTAACAGCAGTTCCTAACCCCCATACTGCAGACAAATTTACAGCTCTATTAAATAGGAATAAATCTTTGCTTCCTAACGCCCTTCCCGTCAAAATACTGGATGCATTTGCAAATCCACCAATTAAATAAGCCATTATATAATGAATTTGTAGCAAAATGGAATTGGCAGCAAGTGTCACCTCTCCCATACCGGCACCCTTGGATGTAAAAATCCCGGTCATAATCAACAAACATATCGTTCTTAAAAAGAGGTCTCTATTTACTTTTACCATCTTCAACAAAGGTTCTGGATCTAGGATCTCTCGAAGCTTCACACTAAGGAACCCCACTGTGTTATGTTTGGCAATGATAAATCCACCAAAGAGAACAGCACTTATTTCAGAGATAAGTGTCGCATAGCCTACACCGGCTACCCCTAGTTCAAACACTAATACAAAAACAATACTTAGGACTATGTTCATTAGATTCATAATCAATTGGGTTGCAAGTGATAGCTGTACTTTTCCCATTCCGATTAACCACCCAATAAACACATAGCTCATTAAGATAAACGGGGCACCCCAAACGCGAATGGAAAAATAGGTGGAGGCAAAGGAAGATACCGCATCGCTCCCTCCTATTACATTTAATGCAATATGTAAAATCGGCTTTTGAAAAATGATAAAAAGCAAGCCAAAAATCATTGCGATAATTATCGGCCTTAGTAAGGTTAATTTGGTTTCATTAATATTATGTGAACCTTGTGCCTGTGCAGTAAAGCCGCTTGTACTTACTCTTAAAAATCCAAGTAGCCAGTACATTGTATTGAAAATGACAGCACCAATTGCCACTCCACCTATGGAAGATGGATCAGGCAGACTCCCAACAACCGCAGTATCGACCGCTCCGATTAGCGGCGTGGTAATTCCAGCAATAATGAGGGGAAATGCCAGTCCCACATACTGCTTGTTACTAAAGGATACTTTCTCTTTAGATACTACTATATTCATACTTTCTTTTCCTTTCTGTCCTTAAAACGAAGCTGCCTTAATCAGCGCCTTCGTATATGGATGTCGATCTTCATGGTAAAGTTCTTCCAACGGGAACCAATCCACCACTAGCCCATCTTTTAAGACAATTATCTGGTTGCATAAGAAGGTGACAGCTCTTATGTCGTGCGAAATGAAAAGTATCGTCATTTCTGTTTTTTCTTGAAGACCTTTTAGTAACTGCAGAATCTGCTTTTGAACGGTAACATCAAGGCTTGCCGTAGGTTCATCACAAATTAAAAGGCCTGGTTCTAGACTTAGTGCTCTGGCAATACTGACACGTTGCTTTTGCCCTCCACTCAATTCGACTGGAAAACGCTCCAACATATGCGCGTCTAAACCAACCATTTTAAGAAGAGCCTTCGCTAAGTCTTTGCGGGATGCCTCTTCTCTATTTAGAAAAGAGGGCTGAACCTCCTTGAAATTATCTAATGGTTCCAAAACACTTTTCCATATTGGAAGTTTGGGATTAAGCGTGCTGTTAGCATCCTGGAAAACCATCTGGACTTGTCTTCGGTACTCCCGCAATGCCTCTTTCTTTTTTGGCACGATTTGATTCCCTTCAAATGCTATGTAACCTTCCTTATAAGGTTGAAGACCTAACAGTACCTTCGCAAGCGTACTCTTACCACTACCGCTTTCTCCTACAATCCCCACACACTCCCCTTTGTTTACAGCAAGCGACACATTGTCCAGAGCTTTAACTCCTTTGGAATAATGAATTGAAAGGTTCTCTACGATTAATTGACTCATATAAAAATCACCTTCTCTCTAGTTGGCTGAACCCCGCTTCCTTCTCCTGGTAGAGCCAATACACAACCGCATAATTTTTTCGTAAACGGGTGCTGGTGATTACAGCGAATCACTTCAGGAGTTCCACTTTCTACAATCTCACCTTGTTCCATCACATATATCCTGTCCGTCCGCTTGTAAGCCTGGGTAAGATCATGTGTGATCAGGAGAACAGCACACCCCGTCTCTTTTCTCATTTTTTCAATATAATCCAATACCTTTTCCCCGCTCATGACATCAAGGGCAGTGGTAACTTCATCGCAAATAAGTAACGAGGGTTTCAACGCAAGGGACATGGCTATAGCAGCCCTTTGCACCTGTCCTCCACTTAATTGAAAAGAGTAACTTTTATAGACTCTTTCCGCCTCTAGTCCCATTTCGGCAAGTACATCTAAAGTTACAGCTTTTGCTTCTTTTTTTGATAGAGGACTATGCGCCCGAATGGTTTCAACCATTTGCTTTCCTACACGGATAAAAGGGGTGAAACTCCCTCTGTAGTCTTGAAAAATAATACCAATTTCCTTCCCAAGAAGCTTACGGTGCTCCTGGCGGGACAGACTTAATAGATTTCTATTTCCATAGAGTATCTTTCCTTTTGCATTCATTTGTCCTGGAAGCAGGTTCAAAATCGCTCTAGCTGTCATACTTTTTCCACAACCACTTTCGCCTATCAATCCAATCATTTCCCCACTAGCGACCTGGAGATTTAATCTACTGATGATTGCTTTTGACTCTTTGTTTTTTTTTACAACTAAGTCTTCAATAGTAAGCAAAGGTTCACTCATCGATTATCACTGCCCTTTCTAATGTCAAAATGATCTTTTAATCCATCTCCCAATAAATTGCATGTTAAGACAGTTATCATGATGGCAAGACCAGGATAAATCATTAGGGATGGTACTGCTTGAAAATATCCTCGCCCTTCATTCAACATGGCTCCCCATTCGGGAATAGGCGGTTGTGCTCCTAGTCCGATGTAGGATAAGGCAGAAATCATGAGTATCACCTTACCTACATCAATGGCTGCCATCGCAATGATTTCCGGCAGTACTTGTGGCAAAAGGTGCATGCGAATGGTTTTCCATGTACTTGAGTGGGAAATCTTAGATACAAGGATATACTCTTTTTCCTTTTCTGCCATAACTAGACTTCGGACCACTCTCGCATACATGATCCACCTGACTAAAATGATAGCGAGCACAATATTGGACAGATTCGGACCCAATATGCCGGCAATGGCTATCGCCAGGATAAAATCGGGAAATGCCAAAATACCATCTATCATTCTCATAAAAACTGCATCTACTTTTCCTCCTATGTAACCTGAGATAAGACCGATTGGAACGCCTATTACAATTGCAAGGAATATCGCAAGTAATCCAAGTCCGATGGTTAACTTGGCTCCATACAAAATTCTTGAAAAGACATCTCTGCCCAATTGATCTGTCCCAAGCCAATGGAGGGATGAAGCCTCTTTTAGCCTATTTCCCATATCTATTTGGAAGGGATCATGGGGAGCCATTGCACTTCCAAACAAAATGACACCAGCGAGAAGGCCTGCAAAAATGGAACCAATTACTAGATTAGGATTGCGAAGAAGACTATTATTTTTCCATTTTATCGTCATGCTTTCCATTAACTTATCTCCCTTCCATGCCTAATCTGTGGATCGATGAGCAAATAGAGCAAATCTACAATTAAATTGGTCATGACCACTAGGACACCTACCACCATAATGTATCCTTGAATTAACGGATAATCTCGTTGCATCACTGCTTGTACAATCATTTCTCCCATACCCGGCCAGGAGAATAGTATCTCAATTACGGTGATCCCTCCGAGAAGACTGCCAATACTCAACCCAAACATTGTCACAAGCGGAATGAGGCTTCCGCGCAAAGCATGAAATAAAAGGATCCTTCCCCTTCCTAATCCCCGGGCATAAGCTGATTCAATATATGTACTTTGCAAGGTAGAAACGAGTCTTTCCCTCAGTAATTTTATATATAAAGGCGCCATGGCGATCCCCAGAGTGATAGAAGGCAGGACAAAGTGGGCAAGTGTCCCTTTTCCCATAACAGGCAGCAAGTTCCATTTTAATGAAAAAAAGTAGATGAGTAGTAACCCAAGCCAAAAGCTAGGAATGGACGCACCGAGTATAGCAAACCATCTGCTGATATAATCTGGCCACTTCCCTTCATATACTGCCCCTATTACACCAAGTGGAACGGCTATAACGAATAGAGCAATCACCCCTCCTACGGATAAGGCAACGGTCGCTGGAAGTTTATCCAAAATGATTTCCAAAACTGGCCGTTTAGAGATAATAGATTCTCCTAAATCCAATTGTGCTACATTCCATAGCCATTGAACATATTGAACTAAAATCGGCTTATCAAATCCATATTCCTCCATGACCCTTTCCTTATCCTCTGTGGTGGATATAACATCATCCACTTTCAATAATGCCCTGACCGGATCTCCTGGGGTTATTTTCATCAGGATAAATGTTGCGAAGGAAAGTATCAAAACTATAATTATCAATTGAAACAATCTTGAGCTGATAATAGAAACAGCCTGTCGCATTTTTCCACCCACTTCTATTCATGAAGAAAAGTGAAAGCATCCAGGATACTTTCACTTCATCCATTTATTTTACATCCATCTTGTTTGTTATAAGGTAATATTCCTCTGATCCGGGCTCCCAATCTTTCACTCTATCATTTACTCCTACGATAATGTGCGGGTGCAAGATGAAGGAATGAGGAACCTCCTTCCGAATGACATTTACCGCTTTCTTCTGTAGCTCCATCCTCTTTTCCGGATCTGCTGTGGTGTTTAGTTGTTGAGTTAGTTTATTTAATTCGGGAATATTAATTTGGCCAGGATTCAACGCCCCATCCGGTAGATAAGCAACATTAAGGAAATAACCGCCATCCCCACGAGGAGCTGTCAGGTTAGAGTATGTCACCATATCCCATTCATCTTGCTGTTCCCATAAATAACTATCAATGTTTTCAATGGTGACGATTTCTATATTCACCCCGACAGATGCAGCTTCACCCTGTAGGTACTGAGCAAGCAAAGGAAGCTCAGGTCTTCCTGGATACGTCGCAAGTTTAAGAGTAAGCACCTCACCGTCTCTTTCCATCTTGCCGTCCGCGTTCTTTTTATAGCCTGCCTCTTTCAATAGCTCTTCTGCCTTTTCAGGGTCATAACTTGTTGGTTCCGTTTCACTCGCAAAGGCAAAGTTAGGATTAAATGGGCCTGCCGCCTCTGTTGCGTGACCATTCATTATTTCCTCCACTGCCACTGGACGGTTCACCAATAGGTCCAATGCTTTTCTCACATCCACATCCTGCAATGCAGGATTAGCATTGTTATAGAGTAGAAAGTGAACACGAAGACTTGGTACCGACTCAACCCTTAGTTTGTTGTTGCTTTCAATTGGCTCTAGCGACTCGGGAGGAAGATGATAGGCAATATCTGCTTCACCTGATTGAAGAGCAAGCGCCCTAACATTTCCATCTGAATTAAATTTGATTTTCACTTGATCCAATTTTGCTACTCCGTCCCAATAATCCTCATATCTTTCTAAGTTCACTTCCGTTTCTGAGGTGAAACTTGTGACCTTAAACGGACCAGTCGCTACCGGTTGCTCCCCCATGTTTTCAGCATCCGCTTTAACGATGGAGGTATTTGTATGTACCAACTCTGAAAGAAAGGCCGGATATTCCTCTGTGTTGACGAACGTTATCTCCTGTCCGTCCGCTTCCATGGACTCGATTTTCAAACTAGATGAAATTGCTTCATTCGTTTCCAGCACCCTTTCAAAGGAAGCTTTTACCGCTTCTCCATCCACTGGTGACCCATCATGGAAGGTGACACCTTCCCGAATCTTAAATGTCCAAGTTTTTTCATCTTTTTTCTCCCATGCTTCTGCCAGCCAAGGTTGAATTTCCAGGTTTTCGTCAATTCTAACCAATGTTTCTGCCACTCCAGCACGGACCCCCATCCAATCCTGATGCGGATCCATTGTTTTAGAAGCAAAACTGAATAGCATCGTTACAGACTTATCAGTGGATTCTTTTGATATTTCCTTTTCATTTCCACTACTGCAACCTGAAATAATTAATAACATGACGATAAAAATGGAAAATACCCATGATTTTTTTGATTTCATATTTTTCTCTCCTTTTACCTATTCAGCCTAACAAGGCTCGGTTTGATTTTAGCTTCAGGCATTTTCTGTTTGGAAAGCGCAATAGATGCGCCAATGATTAATGCACCGCCAACAAATGAGAGGACTCCTAAAGTCTCTCCCCAAAAAACAAATCCCCACATTACATTAAAGAAAATTCCTATGTATCGAACGACCTCCACTACCATGATATTTTCATGTGTAAATGCACTCGTTAACACTAACTGTCCTATCAGTGACACCACTCCGATACAGAGTAGGTAGAACCATCCAAGAGGCGTCGGCCACACAAACTCATTCCACATTAGAGGGAGAGAAACAAGTGTACCTGATGCCAGAAAATAAAAAACAATCTCATATTTATGATGTCTTGTGCTTAAATACCGAATCGAGGTGGCTGCACATGCCGCTAAAAAAGCGCTAAGAACACCGACCAGTGCATAAACCGTGTACGAATTATAACTAAACGGGTTTATCAAAAGAATCGCGCCCACAATGAACAGAGGAAACAACATAACCATATTCCTGTTCATTTTCTCTTTTAGAAAATAGCCGGAAAGCATGATGGCAAAGAAGGGCGATAAATGCGCGAGAATGCTTGCATCCCCAAGTGGTATGTGAGCAATGGTAAAAAAATAAGCCACCAGATAAAGGGATCCAAGGGCTCCCCGTAACACTAGCATCGGAACACCTTTTTTAGAAAACGACACTTTTTCTTTTCGCATAAGGAGAAAAATAAGAAAAGCTCCAATAATGCTACGAAAAAATACTATTTCAGACACTGGAATGGTTTCACTTGCAGCTTTTACAAAAACATTCATGATGCTAAATGTTAATGATGATGTAACGGCAAGTAGGATCCCTTTGTTCAATACTTCCCCTCCTATATATGCCCTACAACAACCATTAAAATAGAATGATTACGATTTAAACGCCGTGCTTATTTTGAGCCTATTCGAAAATTCCCTGAATAAAGCGTAATGATTACTATTTGCAAATTTCACTATACACCTCCCTTTTTAAACCGTCAATAACAAATTTAAACTACACGTCTTGTTGCATAATAAAAAACCTTGAAAGACTAAACATCCTCAAGGTTTTTATTTGATTTACGTCTAAAATATTGTTTGAAGATCACGTAGTGAATGAATGATATAATCGTATTCTTCCACTTCTCCAAATCCATAACTAGCATAGACAAAAGGAATACCCGCTACTTCCGCCGCTTGCTGATCTCCAAGCGTATCCCCCACATAAACAGGGCTTTTAAGTTGATTGCGCTCTATGATTAATTTTATATTTTCACCTTTTGAAAGTCCTGTTCTACCTGGATTCTCATAGTCCAGAAAATGTGTCTCCAATTGATGGTATTTATAAAAAGCCTCTATGTATCCTTCTTGGCAATTACTCACAATAAAAAGCTTGTATTTTTGAGATAAGCTCTCTAACACTTCTTCTAATTGTTCGTAGAGTTGACCGCCTTTTTGCTCTAGAAGCACTCTCTCCGCTTCACAACATTTGTTCGACAATTGAGTACGATACTTTTCTTCTATATCTGGAAAGAGAATCTTTTCTATTTCATGCATTTGCAACCCCATGGTAGCTTTGAAATCCTCCCTTGTTAACTCTTTCTCGATCTTATCATCATTATTCAGAATCTCATTCCAAGCCACCAGTACTGTTTCGCTTGAATCCCATAACGTACCGTCTAAATCAAAAATAATGCTGTCCATTTGTCACCCTCCTTTGTTTTATTATTACTATTTTTCTATTGTATCGTATCTTTACATTTTTCTGCGAATAACAGTATCCTTCTTCCAATTTTATCGCCTGTAAAGAAGAGGTGGTTATTAAATGAAACACATTTATATAACATTGTTGCCGATTTTATTCTTCATTTCCGCTTGCAGTTTCGGTGAAGATGTAAGTGCTCCAGCCTTGCCTGATGTTAGTTCTCCAGTCATGTCTGCAGATTTTTGAATTTAGCCTTACATATGGTACCTATGGCAAACGGAGAACTTTATACATAAATTAGTCGCAGCAAAGAAGGTCTATCGGGAGCTACCTGACTCTAACGGCTGGTATGAATAATAACTAAATCTTTCAGAGTAGCGGTGGCCTCATCAAAAGCTTAGGATCCTTGTTATCCTAAGCTTTTGACTCTACTATACTTTGGGTGGAAAGAAGCCATCCGGACTCTGGATAACTTGTTCTTCAGGAAATACCGTTCGCATTACCTCAAAAACCTCCTGTTGCACATTTCCTTCCACCCACTTCGCCTTTTCTTCCGTTTCATATTTCTCATATACACCTAACCGGGCCGTCCGCTTGCCTCCACTTCCGTCCCCTGTAAAATCATCCACACATACCCTGTCCACTATCCCTTTTAGTTTTAACGCAAATTCTTCGGAAAACGGCAAGGCTGGTGCAATAGCCACTTGGGTTGGAATTCCCTCTTTATGCAATATTTTTAATGCTTTAAGTCTTGCAGGTATCGGTGGAGCTGAGGGTGAAAACCTTTTGCGTACCTCTTCTAGATCGGTTTCTATTGTGATGCTTACCATCACGCGGTCTCCCAATTTCTTTAGAATGTCGATGTCTCTTGTCACAAGTGGGCTTCTTGTTTGAACAAAAAGAAAGTCAGGTGGCTCTTCTGCCATTACTTCTAATTGTGTTCGGGTAACTTCTTCCTTGTGTTCCACCGGTTGATAAGGATCGGTACTGGATGACATGAAAATGCTGATGGGCTGCTCTTTTTTCCTTAAAAGTCTCATTTCTTTGGCGAGCTTTTCTTTTACATCCTTTTTCACATCCACCCATGTGCCCCATTCCTGTTTGCGGAACAAACCAACCGGGCTTTGTCTCACATAACAATAGGAACAACCAAAAGCGCAGCCGATATAAGGGTTGAGGGTGTGGGTATAGCCTTTTAGAAACCCACTCGCTTTCGTCAAAAGTTTTTGTGGGGTCTTTTCCGTCACTTCCACTCTCATCCTTTTTCTCCCTCCTTCCATAATATCAATATTTTTCTCTTGTTGTTTCCATCATTTTCTTTATACTTAAAGTATTACAATACAAAAGGGGTAGATACATATGGTACTTACAGTTTTAAAACCTATTTTTGCCGAATCTGCAAGCAATCTAGTGAATACAATCAGTTCTTATTCCGGGACAGTTCTATTTAAAAAGGAGCATTGGGTGGTTGATGCCAAAAGTTTGCTTGGTGTCTTGGCACTTGCCCTTCAGCCAGGCCAGGAAGTAGAAGTTACTTCTGATGAAGGCGAAGAAGTATTTGAGGCGATTTTGGCTCTTGGGTACTTTGAAAAGAAATAATAATGGAGCATCCTTCCTCATTCATTGGGAAGGATGTTTTTGTTTGGCTGTTTTCTTTTTCTAAAATAAATGTTGTTATTGGTTATTTTTACCGTTCCTTTTCGCTGCAGTCACTCGCTTTCCGCGGGGCGGTGCTTGAGCCTCCTCACTTCGTTGCGGGGTCTCAAGTCTACCGCTACCTCCCGCCGGAGTCGAGTGCCTTCCGCTTCAATCCACTCATCTGTATTAAGTTTCTTGAAAGCAACAAGCTTTGTGAAAACAGCCTTATTTATCAGGAAATATCCAAAATATCCTCTACACATAAACAGCCCGCTTCGCCGAATTTATCCACCACATGCAAGCGCCTCTGATAGGCATCGAGATGATGCACCGCTCCTACAAACAGATGGTATCTTCTTTTTTCATAATAGGTAATGGTTACTTCCTTACCCGTTTCCATCGCTTCGCAAAACAGATCATTCATTTCTTCTAGCCGTTGTTCATCAATCTCGGGCTTGGTTTGGTATAAATCCTCTTTGGTCCAATCGCGCAGCATTTTCACATGCTCCGGCAGCATCATGGACGTCCATTTAATGGTTCCGCGATCTCGTATCATCTTTAAACATCCTTTCTCACGTTTCTAGCTATAGCAAATCCTCTACGCTTTATGCCCACCAACCAACCTGCTTCGGTGCACCGCAGTTCCGGCATTTGTATAGGATACAGCCCGCAATAGCGCATTGGTTCCGTATTTTCCGCGGATGGTGTCCATTACATAGCCTAGGTCGCGTTTTTTTGGCTGTTCGAGTTCAAACAAGTTTAGTTGCATTTCACTGTCATCCACAATGTTAGAGAGCGAGATCGCAATCTTTCGGACGGTTTTTGGTTCATAATTTTCCTCAAACAACTCAAGGCAAGTACGGTATAAGTCCATGGTGACGTTGCTTGCTCGTTCCATTGTTCGAGAGCGATAGAATCCTCCGCCAAGTTCATCGCGGCTGTAGCCAATTCCAAGACTGATGGTACGGCCGGCTTTTCGATGATGCCGCGTTCTCCTGGCGACTTCCTCACAGATTTCTAAGATGACTTGTTTGACTTCTTTCGGGTCTGTATAGTCGCGCATTAAAATCTGACTTTTGCCAAAGCTGATCTGCCCCTGAATAATGGGAGCGCCAAGCTCTGATAGATCAATCCCCCAGGCATGATAGTACAACTGATTTCCCATCACACCAAACTTTTTCTCCAGCAGCTCGAGGGGGTAATTTGCGAGCTGTCCAACATTGAAAATCCCCATTCGATTTAAGGTTTTTTGTACTCTGGATCCAATTCCCCACATTTCACTGAGAGGGGAAAGCGGCCAAAGCTTTGTTTTCACATCGTCATAAGTCCACTCGGCTATGCCCTTCTTTTTTGCTTCAAGATCTAGGCATAGTTTTGACATGAGCATATTCGGGCCAATTCCGATGGCGCATGGAAGCTGAAATTCCCGCTCCATGTCCTCTTTGATTTTTTCAGCAATCGTGGTGGCATCTCCCCAAAGCGCTTCTACCCCGTCGACTTGCAAGAAGCTTTCATCGACACTATAGGTATGGATGGCATCCTTTGGGACATATCGGTTGAAGAGTCTCGTAATTTCTGTGGAGATGCGCAGATATGTTGCCATCTTGGGGTTTACAATATGGATGCGTTTGTCGTTTGGAATCTCAAACCGGCGGGAACCTGTCTTGATACCAAATTCCTTTTTCAACATGGGAGAGGCTGCAAGCACCACGCTCCCCTGTCGCTCTGTATCCCCAACCACCGCCAAATAGCAAGTGAGCGGATCGAGTCCCATCATCACTGCAGAGCAGCTTGCATAAAAGCTTTTCATATCTACACATAAAATCTTGTTGTTTGGCATCTTGCTGTAATCCATGCCCACGAACCTTCACACCTCACTAAACAGAAAGTATGTTCGCATTAGTAGTATATACCCAATAATAAGCGAATATACGTTCGGTTTCAATGGTAAATTCCACTACATATTTCGACAAATACCTTTTTCAAGCTCTTGTTAAGTGGGCAAAACCCTTATAATAAAGGAAATGAGGTGAACGAAATGGAAAGAAATTTAGTGAAAAAAATGATTCGAAATTGTTTTATTCAATATCAGCATGACGTTGAATCTGTTCCGCTTAATGAGGAAGAGTACGAAAAAATGGCAGAGGAAGTGAGCAGAGCGGTTGCCGAAGATGCCGATCTAGAAGTGTTTGATGCGGTCAATGATGTAGTGTATGAATTTTTGAGTAAATGGTAAGAGACATAGCAAAATAATTCATAAATCCGACGTAATTACACAAGATAAAAGAAGAGTTCATCTAGAAAAGGAGCGACATCATGAAGAAAAAGCCTGTGCTTGTATTATGGATAATGGTATTCATCTCCATTCTGACACTCCCTTTTCTTGGGTGGAAGCACTTTAAACGTTTTTTGCCGGGAACATTATTTATGTCTATATTAATTGCATTAGAGAGCATTGTGGCGGAAAAGTATAAATGGTGGGCTATCTATAAAAAAATCCCGCCCTATTTTGTAAATGAATTTGCATTTATAGTAGGACCGTTCTTTGCCGGTTCCCTTTGGATCTTACGTCTTACATATGGGAGGTTCTACTTGTACTTCCTATTGAATGCAATTGTAGATGCAATATTTGTATATCCCGTATACGTATTTTTTAAAAAAATAGGGGTATTCGAAATGAAAAAAATGAACCGCCATCAACTATATGGACTATTTTTAATAAAATCCTTATTGATGTACGGATTCCAAGCTATGTGGGAGAAGTACATCTCTAAGAATTCAGCCAAAGAACCTAAACGAAAAAAACCTTACTCCATTGCCTCTGCAGAGTGAGCACCATTATTACGTAGCCACTCAATTAGTTTCACATCCGTGTTATTACGAACTGCAGCATCAAGTGGAGTAAGATGATCATAACCGATCCAATTGAGATCCGCTCCTTGGCTGAAAAGGTATTCTGCCGCCATCAGATGACCACCATAGCATGCTAGCCAAAAGGCTTGAGTAGTTTCGAATGCGGAAGGACACTGATCACCTTCATAGTACGCTTTCACTTCATCAAGCATCCCCAGTCCCGCTGCATTCCAGAGCTTAGCCTGTGCTCCATTCTCTACTAGCAAGCGGGCTGCATCCCATTGCCCAAATGCTACCGCATCATCTAATGGGGTTCCTTCTGCGATTACTGCACCTGTGGCATTTATGTCCGCCCCAGCATCAAGAAGCTCCTGGATCACTTCCACATCATTACTGCTCGCAGCCCAATGAAGAGGTGTTTCCGTGTGATGACCAGTAAACCTAGCATCCACTTCTGCTCCCGCCTCCACTAGTGTTCGGACAACCGTTGCTCCGTTCGGAAAGTGTCCAGGCCAGTCGGTCGCCACATGAAGCAATGTGCGGGACACTCCAAACGCGTCAGATATTTTATCATGATAGCCTTTGGCGATAATTCTTGCCGTGGCAAGGTCAGGATGAGCGGCAAGTAAACGCTCAAGAACTGGAATATCACCTGTTTGTATTGCTTTAATGACCTCGATACCTAAATTTTCGTCTTCTAAGATAAAATTCATAGTACTTTGCCTCCATTTCATGTCTAGGATTACAAGAAAGTCACGTTGGATGATACTTACTGTCGGAAATGTCAAAATACAAGCCGAACTCACCTATTTACTGTCCAAACTCAAGGCAATACACGCCAACCGACAAACTTCGTCAAATCCCAACAAACCACCCTCGCTAAGGAAACTAGGAAACTCTCAATGAACAAAAAAACGCCTTGCACCAATCACACAAGACGTCTCATAAAAGGATATTATCCCTCTTTCACTTCCACCTCAATATCAACCGGCTCGCTGTCATCCAACAGGTTCTTTAAAGTTACCTTATACGATTGCTCCCCCTGCTCCGTCACTTCCTCGACGTGCCACGGATACCCGGCTTCCACTTCTTCTAACGCCTTGGCAATAGCCTTTTGTTCGAGTTCATCCTGCCCTTCATCTACCACCACTTTTATGGCACCAGACTGGGCTGGAAAGGATTCTGCAACTATGCCAGAGTTCCAGACAATTACTTTCATACCCGCCATAAGATCAGCTGCTTCCAACGGCTCCCCTGCAGAGTTTTCGACCTTTGTGCTCTCTTCAAGCGTGTACATAGTTGCCGAAGTGCCAGAGCCGCCACTGCTTGGGTGTTGACCTGTCACTAAAATACGGGTTTGCCCTTCATCAGAAACCGAAACGATATAACCTGTCAGATCTTCAACTGCCTGATCATCAACATCCACCGGTTCTTCATTTGGTGCTTCCTCATTAGAACCTGAACTGCTGTTGTTGTCGTTGCCACCAGCTGTTCCACAACCGAATAAAAGAAGGAAACATGCCAGCAATGACATGAATTTTACTGTTTTCATCCTTTTCTCACCTCTTGCTCTATTGGACGAAAGAAGGATGGAAAGGTTACAAGCTTTATAATAGAGCTGGATGTTATTTTTAAGAAACTAAGCGGTAACAAGAGCCTAACTATTTTTGTCGAAAAGCCTTGCCGCCGAATTTTTCCACCACTCCTGGAAACACCTGATACATTTTGCTGGCCATGTTCATCCAGCCTGGAAGATTAATTTCCCGGGTACGAGTGAACATCGCATCCGCTATCCGTTTGGCAACATAATCAGGCTCAAGCATCCACTTATCCACTTTCTGCTTATAGCTACCAGATGAATCTGCAATATCAAAAAACTCCGTTCTGATTGGACCTGGATTAACAGATGTTACAACAATATTCGTATCATAAAGCTCCATTCGCATGCTATTGGTGAAACCGAGAACAGCATGCTTCGTTGCTGCGTACACACTCGACTTCGGAGTCGCAATTTTCCCAGCCTGTGAAGCAATATTGATGATATGTCCCTGATTTTGCTCGAGCATGGACGGCAAGACCATCTTCGTACAGGCAATTAATCCATACACATTGACCTCAAACATCCCACTCATGTCATCAAGGGAAAGATCTGCAATATCATCAAACTTTCCGTAGCCAGCGTTGTTTACCAACACATCCACAGCAGGAATCTCGGTCATTACTTGTTTGAAAGTATGTTCGATATCTGCCTGTTTACGAACATCCAATTGATAAAAAGGCGCTTCTATCTGATGATTCATCTTTATCTGAGCAGCTACCTGTTCCAACTTATCCAAGGATCGTGCCATGAGTACCGGTGTTGCTCCCCGCTTGGCAACCTCAAGAGCAAGTGCTTTCCCAATCCCACCTGAAGCTCCAGTAATAACGATATATTTACCTTGAAGACTAGCCATCGCTTACTTCCCTCCTGCTGTATATGTATAGGGCTTGGATGTTGCATCTTCTACAATCAAGCCCTTATCAAGAAGATAATCAATCTGGCCGATTGTTTCAGAAAGTGTTAGTAAAAGTTGTTTTTCATAGACAGATTTAAAAAGGAACTGACAGATCTCATAGGCAGTGGCTGGCTGATTTTTGAGGTAGTTTAAAACCTTGTTTGCTCGTTTATCCTGCTGCTTTAATCGGGTCTCTAATAATACTGGGACATTTTTAACAATATCCCCATGTCCTGGAAGCACCCGTTTTATCGGTAAACGTTTCATTTTTTCAATAGAGTGAATGTATTCAAGCATCGCTTTCTTCCGTTCCGCTTCATCCACATAAGGGGGCTCCACCAACGGATTAGGGGAGATATCCGCTAAAATTAAATCTCCACCGATTAATGTTCCACTCGTCTCATCAAAAAGAACAAGATGGCTGCTTGCATGCCCCGGCGTTTCCATGATGCGCCAATTTGCCAAACCGTCCAGGCGGTCCCCTTCTCCAACAAAAGAAGTGAGCCCCCTTTGGCATGCAAAACGTAATGGCTTGTCAATGGCATCCAATACAGGATAAAAGCGTTCCTCCACTCCCATTCGCTCAAATAGCTCTTTATAGTATGCTTCATGAGTGGAAAAGTAACGTTGGTCCTGCGTCATCCAAGGGTGTGCACGTTTATGCCCATATACTGGTATATTAGCAGGAAAATAATCCAATAAACCAACATGATCTGGATGATGATGTGTCACTACCACTTGATCAATGTCTAATACCTTCAGTCCATGACTGCTCAACTCGCGCTGAAAAACTTCCCAAGCTTCCATTGTTTTCACACCAGCGTCCACCAGTGTCACTTTATCGGTAATGATAATGTATGTATGTACGTCCCCAACCGCAAACGGAGTCGGGATTGTAATTTGTTTAATCTCTTGCTTACAAGAAATGTCGTTCATCATAATCCCCTTTTAATTCGTTTTAGTATATATATAAGTGATGTACAAAATTATAACGAAATAATAGAACCAAAACAGCCATTGAATAACCATTCAATTATAGAATGCACTAAATAAGGGAAAAAAGAAAGGGGTATTCCTGAATAACTATTAAAATTTCCCAGTTCATTTTTTTGAAATAACGTCCACGACTGTGTAGGAATTTTGAAGCAGCTTTCTCCAAATAAATTAAACAATCGTGACAAATATCCCCTTGACTTTCCATCCCTTCCGATGGATAATGTATAAAATTACAAATGATAACGTGACGAACGGGACCAGTAAAATGCTGCAAGATGAAAAGAGATGGAGGTTCACCGGCTGAAAGACCTCCTCATCCCCTGCACTTTTGAACCTACCCAGGAACAATCAGGCAAACCTGATCGTCCTCCCACGATACGGGAATCAAAGCTGGGTTCAACTAACCAATTAAGGTGGTACCGCGGATAAGACCTATCCGTCCTTTTATACAGGACAGATAGGTCTTTTTTCTATTTTAAAGGAGCGTGTTAATTATGAAGATAGCATTTATTGGTGCCGGTTCCATGGCTGAAGCGATTATCGCCGGACTGTTAAAACAGGGAATCTGTGCAAAAGAGGATATAACAGTGACAAATAAACAGGATCAACAACGTCTCGAAAGCCTTAAAGATAAATATGGCGTAACCATTATGGAAAATAAAGAAGCCGCTGTAAAAGGAGCAAATGTGATTTTCTTGGCCATGAAGCCTAAGGACGCTAAAGACGGAATTCAAGCAATCAAATCCTATGTAACAAAAGAGCAGCTTATTGTTTCCGTACTGGCAGGCATCTCGACTGACGTCATTCAAGACCTTTTTGAACAAGAATTGCGTGTCATCCGCTCCATGCCAAATACATCAGCGGCCATTGGTTTATCTGCAACTGCCATTGCAAAAGGCTCCTTAGCTACTGAAAGCGACTTGACCCTAGTACAATCGTTGTTCTCCGCAATCGGTCTATGCACCATTGTAGAGGAAGACCAACTTCATGCTGTAACAGGCGTTTCCGGAAGCGGTCCTGCTTATATCTATTACATTGCAGAAGCGATGGAAAAAGCAGCATTGGCTCAAGGACTTGATACAGAAGTCGCAAAAAAACTTGTCAGCCAGACGTTATTAGGTGCAGCTCACATGCTGCAAGAGACAGACAAAGATGCAGAAGTCTTAAGAAGAGAAGTAACAAGTCCAGGCGGGACAACACAGCGAGGGATTTCTGTCCTAGACGATTGGAAAGTTTCTGAAGCCTTTGAGAACTGTATCAAGGGGGCGACAGAACGTTCACGTGAAATGGGCGAAGAGTTGGCGGAGAAACTGAGGGAAATGGCATCAAATTGACCCTCAACCCCACAAAAAAACAGCACTTGGAAGAGGGTTTACTTCCAAGTGCTGATAAACTTAATCTAAAACTTCGACTTCAAACATCATATCCTCATATTCATCCATACTTACAAGAATTTCGTTTACAATCAATTGCAACTTCTCAGTTGATAATTCACTTTTCCTATACTTCCTCACCTCGGCACTTAATTTCTTCTGCCACTCTTCTTTCATCACTTCATCATAGTAGCTGTAGAAAGAGAGATATAAAGGAAGGCCTTTGGGCCGCTCTTCACTTATCGCATCAGCAAATTTCACAGCCATGCTCTGTAGCGCTTCAACCTCATATTCTTTAGATGTGTGCTGCAAGTTAAATCTTATCGATTCATGGTCTTTTGTTTTAAAACGAAACTCCTCCCTAATGAACAAAGGGTCATTACTGAAGACGACCAGGTCATCATCCGTTGTCAAGAGCCAAGCATCCTTTTCACCAACATCCTTGACCTCACCCTCACCTGTAATAATGAGGTCATTGCTCATCACACTAAATGAATCATAAGAATTATGAAGAGCAAAGATTGACATAATTGCAACTACACCAAGTCCTAATGAAATCAATCGCTCCAACCACTTCTTCTCAATCTTTTTCGTTAAGAAAGTGTGAAGTGAATTTAATAAAAAAAGAACAATGAGTAATGTTGCAAGATTAAATACCACCTGCGCCCACCCTGGCAAAATAAAAGTCAAATTTTCAGCCCCCCATTACCAAAACTCATCCCCTATAAGGACTACCTAATTCATTGATACCAGTTACATTTGATACACGCCCTATATTTAAACTATCCTCTAAAATGGCTTGATAGACGATATTGTAGTTACTATAGTAGGTTGGTATATCGCTAGGTTCAATAAAAATTCTTTCAAATGATTCATACTCTGCCCTAAAACTATGAAGCTTCTTGATATCCATTCTATAAAAAACCTGATATTCCACTTTAGGATAAAGACTCTCTTCGCTCCAGTGTGGATTATTATGATGATCGACCACGATGGAACCGAGCAAGCGGCAATCTCCTTCCACATACCCCTCCTCCATTGCTTCCCTTTGAAAACACATCTCTGGAGTTTCATTGAGTTCAATATGCCCACCGGGAAAATCCCATCCTCTATCTCTGAGGTTGACCAGCATCAACTTACCCTGATAAAAGCAATAACCGTGAGTGCTGGTAATTAAATCTCTTGGCGGAAGTTGAGATTGCTTTTCCCAGGTTAATTGGACGATTGCATCGCCCCAAGTTACTTGTGTAGATGTCATGCGCATCAAACTCCTGTCAAATAAGCTACATTAATTTTAACATAATTAACCAATTAATAATGACTTTTCATCCAAAAAAGCAGTTATCTTCGGGTAACTGTCAAGACGGGATTAAGCTCTCAGATGCTTTGAAATAATGGCTGGTGCTTTCCTTAGTGCTTAATCTCTGACTGATTTAATGAAATTCATTGTCACCAAGGTCTTCATACCGGCGATGAGGACTTCTCTACTCCTTTTTCCTCGTCACTCACGTCTTCATCACGTATATGAGAACCTCTCTTCTCCTTTTTTCTCGTCACTCACGTCTTCATCACGTCCATGAGAACCTCTCTTCTCCTTTTTTCTCGTCACTCATGTCTTCATCACGTACACGAGAACCTCTCTTCTCCTTTTTCCTCGTCACTCACGTCTTCATCACAACCCCAAACAACTATTTCACAATCCCTAAACAAAAAAGCCTGTCTAGAAAGACTACGCTCTCCAAACAGGCTTACAAACTATAAATTCTTCACAAAATCAGCCAATATCGGTGGAAACTCCTCAAAAGAAAACTTAACATTCAATCTCTCTGTCCATTGATGAGGATCCTTCCCCACAGGCCCCAAGTTGAACACAGGCATCTGCAATGCTTCCATCTCTGCAAAAGGCAGAGAATATGTCGCCCCGTAGACTGGAATATTGAAAGGCAGTCGATCTTTTGCAGAAAAATCCCCTTTGCCTATAAAACTCAAATCACATAAACCCGAAAAATAGCGCTGCTCGTTGAATTCAACATCTGCATCTACTTTCCACTTCTGAATAAACGCTCGAGCTGAATCCAGTAATTCCTTATTGTCCGTCGCCACAGCAGGATAGTATGGTGGGGCAAAAAACAGAATGATCATCGGACCTAAATCCTTACATAAGGAGGCCACTTCTTCCACAACTTTAATGGACTGCTCCCTTTCATCTAAATGAGAGTTGGATACAATCACCGAAGAAATCCTCATGTCCATTTCCTGATCGCCATGAATGGCCTTTGCTTTGTTCAAAAGCTCTTCATAGGTATAGACCGCTACGTCCACAGGCATTTCTGTAAAAGATGTGAACCGTTTAAACTGGTCAGCTTTACCTTTGCAAAATTCATTGATATTCTTTGCCGCCTGCTTTGCGATACGAAGAAAATCTGCCTCCCAATCCGTCAACGATTTTTCCATAAATAAGACATTATATAACGTCACCGCGGTGTGAGGAATTTGTACGGAATACTCCGTTTTTAAATCTTTTTGGATTAAGCTCGTTGGAGGTGGTGTCACTTCTGCCCCTACCTGTTCACATAAATCCGTATTCCACTCCATAAGTTTTTGTATCTCTGAAACCATTAAATTAGCATTGAGGCCAGCCAAGGGCTCCCCGACATGTGTTTCTTTTCCGTAGCAGAAAAAGCCAGGCAATAGCTTTCCAATAGCTCCAGTATATAGATAGAGATTGTTATCTCCAGGGTATTTTTGAAACATTGGTTCTGAATTAACGCAAGCCTTAAAATTCAAATCATGTTTCGAAGCTAGATCACCCAAAGCTGGCAGTGCCTGAAGCATCCCTTGTGAGTTTACCTCTTCATCCGGAACCGCCAATAGGAGCAGGTTTACATCCCATTTTTCATCAATCGCTTTTTCCAGGAGTGACATTTGAAGAGCCAGTCCCGCTTTCATGTCCATGACCCCTCTCCCAAAGAGCCAATCGCCTGAAAGTAGGTGTTCTTTCGCTTCACCAGGAAGGGCATCTGCATGGTGCTCTAACTCTCGTGTCAGTTCAATCGGCTGGAAAGCAAGATCTTTCAGGAATCCGTAATCCTCCACCCCTACTACATCAAAATGACTGACAAGCACAATCGTATCCTTCTTCTCAGATTGCTTCACTAAAGCGGTTACAAAAGAACGCCCATCCTCCATACGATGGAGCTCCAAATTACCAGGGTTCTCTTGGAAATAATCTAGATGATTCAATTGATAATAAATAAAAGAAGCCAAGCGCTTCTCTTCCCCGGATAATGTCACACTTCCGTGCTGGACAAGGGATACAAGTAGATTTGTCAGCTGCTCTTTCGTTTGCCAGTGCATCTCCCATCCTCCTCTAGATAGTAGTATTTTGCTCCTATCATACTACTATTTTCAAGAATTGAACACCTATCTTTTGGTGGGAACAAAAACGTTTGATATAATATTTTAGGAACTCGAAATATATAGGAGGAATCATTTATGAAATCAGCATTATTTTCCCCATATACAGTTAAAGGTGTAACACTGAAAAATAGGATTGTCATGTCCCCAATGTGCATGTATTCCAGTCATAATGAAGACGGGCATGTTCAAGATTGGCATATGACTCACTATGTATCACGCGCAGTAGGCCAAGTAGGGCTGATCATGGTGGAAGCAACCGCGGTCCAGCCACAAGGTCGCATTTCTCCACAAGATCTTGGAATTTGGAACGACGAACATATTCAAGGCTTCCAAGAATTAAATAGACAAATTAAGGTCCATGGCTCCAAAACTGCCATTCAGCTTGCTCATGCCGGCAGAAAAGCAATGGTGGACGGAGACATCTATGCACCAACAGCATTGGCATTTAACGAAAAAATGAAAACTCCTGTGGAAATGTCTACAGAAGACATAAAAGAAACAATCGCTGCGTTTGTGGAAGGCGCCAAGCGTTCCAAGGAAGCAGGATTTGACATTATTGAACTTCATGGTGCTCATGGATATTTAATCAATGAATTCCTATCACCTCTTACGAACAAACGTGAAGATGAATACGGTGGAAGTACGGAAAATCGCTATCGCTTCCTTCATGACATTATTGATGGCGTAAATGAAGTATGGGATGGTCCATTATTTGTCCGTGTATCTGCAAATGACTATCACCCTGAGGGATTAACAGCAGAAGACTATGTGACCTATGCTAAATGGATGAAGGAGCAAGGGGTGGATCTAGTGGATGTCAGCTCTGGTGCGGTGGTGCCGGCAGCGATTGATGTGTATCCTGGCTACCAGGTTGGTTTTGCCGAAACCATTAAGTCAGGTGCTGCTATTGATACAGGTGCAGTTGGACTGATCACTTCTGGTTTGCAAGCGGAAGAAATTTTAAGAAATAACCGTGCAGATTTAATCTTCGTTGCTAGAGAACTATTGCGTGACCCATACTGGCCAAGAACAGCTGCAAAGCATCTTGGTGTAGAGATTGAGTCGCCAAAACAATATGATCGTTCTTGGTAAAACAAACGGCCACTCACGAGGAGTGGCCGCTTTCTTTTAATTTGAAGATTCAAGAAGGTTTTTCTTTTCTTCTTTAACAGAAAGCAACGCTTCTTCCATTTGGTTTCGCTGGCCTTTCAAACTTCCAAGCAACCTGGAAACTCTTCCGATAATCTGAGACGTCTGGTCATAGCTTTCCGTAATTTTCCCGTGCACCATCCAATCGACAATCAGGCCGTCAAAGAAGTAATCAGCAAAAGTCAACATCCCTCCCACTTCAATCGTGGAATCAAAGTGATGCTTGATATCAAGTAATTCATCTTGAAAAACTCGTAGCTTATTTTGTGCTTGATGGATATGCGCTTTAGCCTCATCCAAACGGCTATGCTTCATCGCAGTGGATACCATCCCGCCGCCGAACATATCAAATGTGGACCAGCCTTTTGCGGAATCTAAGGAAGATAACGCCCGCTCCAAAGCATGCAATGCCAATTGACCGGCATCAATTGCTTCATCGTATTCATTCAGGTTCGTTTGAAGGTCTGCTTCTTTATCCGCTAGATCAAATAATTTTACACTCCATACCGAGTTAGAGTCGTGAATAAGCTTTTCCTTCTCCCGAATAATCTTCTCATATCTAACTGGAGCATTTGCCACTGGTGCAAGTAACGCTTGAAATTCAGCCAGTTCCTGTTCTACATCCTGTATCGTTTCAACAGCTTCGGTATATTTTAGTTTTGCAACTAGAGCTTCTTTCTGTTCTTGGTCAAGTTTCTCTAGCTTTTTGCCAATCATCGAATAGAAAACACTCGTCAATGTAAAGCCTTCAAGACGTGCTACATCATCTTCTTCTTTTTCTAAAAGCGATTCCAACTGAATTTTTTTACGCTTTTCTTCTGCCAAATATGTACTCAGTCTTTCAATATGCTCTTCGTACTTTGCTTTCTTACGCAGGTTGTCTTTAACTTCTAGTAACTCTTGGTTTAAATCTGTGAACAAACTAACTCCCCCTTTTTTTCTTCCTAATACATTTACGAATGGAAATAGTTTTAGTTTCAATTAATTCAAACTAGCGTATCTATTTAATTTTCATTAAACTCGTCCATAAAAAGTCCTCACCAAACAATTCAGCTGGCTGTGAAACCTTTACCATTTCCCTCAATTCAAGGATAGTAAAGTTTTCTATGAAAAGACGTCTCAATCTTTCTTCCGAATAGCCAATGCCTCTGTTCATGCTTCCTTGTTCATAAACATCCCAGTCAGCAGTTTCTGCAGCCGCTTTTGTATTAAAACAAACTAGACCGAAGTGACCGTCTTTCTTTAGAGCTTCTTTTATTGTTTCTATATAGCTCAATCTGCGATGTGGAGCAAGATGATGGAACATGCCACTATCATAAACAAAATCATAACTGTTGGGGTCGAATCCATACTCAAAAAGGGAGACGTGACGAAAATTAATATCCACCTTTTCAGATAAAGCCCTTTCTCTAGCCCAAGTCAATGCGTTTTCTGAAATATCAATAGCATCTACTGTACAGCCCATTTTTGCTAGATAAATTGCATTCCTCCCCGGTCCACATCCTATCTCTAACACCCGTTTAGGTAACAGGCCATTCTCCAAATAGGAAACTAAATTTTCATCTGGACCATTCACCTTGAAAAATGGGATCTCCTTGTTTCTGTCCTTATAAAAGTCATTCCAGAAAGCCCCCGGTTCTCTTAGCAGTCCGTCTAACATTTCGTAAAGATCTTCATTATTGATAATTTCTTTAGCCATCTTATCTCTCCCCCTTACCTTATATGTAATATTGTACCAATCCCCTATCTTTCTATTGTTACAACACTTTTAAAGTTAGGTGAATTTAGCTAAAACTGGTAGCCGTTATTCCCCATTTAATCTCTTTCTACCGCAATTCTAGTACCCTATTCTCCTTTTAATAAGACTAATTGACCCATAGGCTAGGAACACTAAAAATGGTGTTCCACCCAACCTTAAATCATTCAGGCTAACGATGTATAATCCACTTACCCTCCACTCCTGTAACATTGGTAATGAAAATGTAACAAACAAACTAAAAGAACGATTACCTCGAAAGTAATCGTCCTACTCCATTGTGATTTTTATTTTATCGGAATTACATCAAAGTCGTTTACCACAACCGTGTTAGAAAATATCTCTTTTGCCTCTTCCATCAATGAGAGAACATCCTCTTGCTGATACCTCGCACTTATGTGCGATAAGAGCAATTGGTTCGCTCTTGCCTCCTTGGCAACCTGTGCCGCCTGGACAGTAGTGGAATGGAAATACTCTCTTGCAAGCATTTCATCCTTTGCTGCAAAAGTCGCTTCGTGGATAAGGACATCCGCCTCTTCCGCCAACTCAACAGAAACAGGAGTATACCTTGTATCCCCAAGTATGGTGATCACCTTCCCCTTTTTAGGAGGACCGATATAATCTATTCCTTCAACTATTCTGCCATCAGACAAGGTAACGCTTTTCCCCTCTTTTAGTTCTTGAAGGTGTGGACCTGATGGGATATTGCTTTGCTTAACTTTGTCCATTAATAACGCACCTGGTAAGTCCTTCTGAACAATCCGAAAGCCAAATGAAGAAATTCCATGGACAAGTTTTTTCCCCTTTATGGTGAAATCCGCTTCTTCCAAAAGTAATCCTTCTTCTTCAAACTCTTTAATAATTAATGGATACTTCACATGTGTCATACTCACTCGTAAAGAGGTTTCAATATACTCTTTTATCCCTACCGGACCGTAAACCGTCAAAGGTGTTTCCCCACCTTGAAAAGAACGGCTGCTCAACAGTCCAGGCAAGCCAAAGATATGATCTCCGTGTAAGTGGGTGATAAATATTTTAGAAATCTTCCTTGGTTTTAATGATGTATGTAAAATTTGGTGCTGTGTTGCTTCCCCACAATCGAAAAGCCACACAGAACCCTCTTTATCATCTATATGTAATGCCAGCGAAGATACATTTCGGTGCTTTGCAGGAACACCAGAACCTGTACCCAAAAAAGTTAGTTTCATAATCATCCGCTCCTCTTGTTCCATTATACTCAAAAAAGAAATTTTCCATAATACAATCAATGAATATAGTACAATGATAATATCACGGGAAAAGGAGAATAGACGCTATGAATAACATTTCTACTATCGTATTTGACCTGGACGGTACACTTTATGAGGATACACACCACTTTCAGTATTACGCCGACCTTCTCAAAAACAAGTTACCAGCGGAAAAACAGACCACGTTTGAAGAAGACTATAAAGCTATTGAGGCAGGGACACATACTCTTAAGATGGGTAGGGTGTATGATGCTAAAAAAGATTTAATTCTGGCCCATAATGATGGGAAGGTATCTAGAGGCTGGACTTGGGGCGGAGTGGAAGTATCACAAGAAGAACTTACTTCCTATTATCCCGAACCTCTTCAATTTGACCTGTTTGATATGCTAAGTATCGGGGATCTATGGTGGGTACCGGTTTCCATTGCCAAACACTACGGATTAAGTAGCGAGGAAGCATATGCGGCATTCCTGCAAACAAGAGAACATATGATGACAGATGACTTTCTATTAGAACCATTAGCAGAGTTTGCTAATGTATTAGAAAAGCTCCATAAAAAATATACATTAATTCTTATGACTAATAGCCCGCAGACAGACAGCGATGTCATATTGAAGAAACTCGGATTCACTTCTTACTTTCATGATAAAATTTATGAAGCCAATAAACCGGTACATACAGCAGATCGTCTTTCATACATATCTAAGGAACACCATGTTCCTTACAGCCAAATGCTGAGCGTTGGTGATAACTATATTAACGAAATCCTTCCTGCTGCATTATTGGGTTGTAGTACAATTTGTATCGATCCTTTTAACCTATTTAAAGAAAGCGAAGCAACCTATACAGTCTCTGGATTATCAGAGCTTTCTAAGCTATTAGATAAATCTTTTTTGAAATAACACTTCACGGTGTTATTTTTTTTTTGAATAAAACGCTTGCTTTTAGAACACTTGTTCTATTATAATAAAAACAGAACAAACGTTCTAAATACTAATGAGGTGATACTAATGAAATTAATCCAACAATCTTTCTACGTCATTTTTAAACTATTGGCTGTTTCCGGTTTTGCCATTCTTTTTTATGTCATGATGACAGATAAGACAAGCAATGCCCCTATGTTCATGCTCAGCTTGATGACTTCCCTTAGTTTAATTGCTATCCCTGGTATGAAAAATGTAATCAATAACTACGAAGAGACTCATCATGAATCCTGATTCTTCTTCCGTAACCAAGGAAACCGCCCTCAAAATTGCAAAAAGATTGGTTCATTATAATGTTACTAATGACTTGGATATTATTAGTTCTGTGGTGGATGTTTGTAAAGAAGATGTCGTTTCCTATCTGAAAAAGCCACCCAAAATAAAAAAAGCCCTGCAATCGAACATTACAGGACCGGGTTAATCAGTTATTATTCTTTTGTTCTTCTACTGGAATCTCAGGGATGATAACTGGTGCAACCCCTCCACCACCGCTTCCACTTTCATGATAATACATCGGAACTTTTCCTGGAATCACTAAATCTCCTATTTTTACAGAGTTATTTATCTCCATTGGCTGTTCCACCAACGGAATGATAATGTTCATCTTCACACTCACATTTACATAGACCTCTATCACTGTATTATTTATTCCTGTTTCAATCACTTTTGTTTCCACATTCGAAATCACATCACCCAGTATTTCAAACCGCACTGGTATTTTCGGACCAAGATTGGAAAAAAGGGTCGTTTTAGTCGCCATCCCTAACGGAACTTTATACACGATTCCATTCTGCTTTTTTGATTCTTCGTAATCTATGTTCAAATCATTTTTATATGATTCCATTCCTTCCAGATTACCTTCTTCAAGGAAGTCCAAATACCGTTGGACTCTTAACGTAGTTTCAGAAATCACCGTGTTCACTACTTTATGATTGGTACTAAAAGCTACATGATCCGTACCTTCATTTAACACAATAATTAATTCCTCTGGATTTAGACTGTTTGCTATCTTCTTTGAGACGGCATCATTAATAGCTTGTGTTGCAATCTGACGTGCTTTCGTTTCTGCTATACTCCTTAAACTCGGTTCCAGGTTTTTATTGATGATAATCAAACTAAAAACCGTCAAAATATTAAATAGAATAAACGTTATTAAAAACACGTACTTTAATGGCAGTGGCCCACTTTTCAATAGGGAAGTTCGGCGCATTTTTCTCATAGTTGCAATCCTCCTCCCCCTATATATATAAGTTTATAGGACAGATTATTAATCATTTTTTGAGTATTAAAAGACAAAAAACCTGTAAACAAATGTTGTCTACAGGCTAATAAATACTTATTCTAAAAAATCCTTCTGAAAACTAGTCGTTATTTTAGCCTTTGAACCTGCATCAGCAGTATTCTTATTCTTAATACCCCTTTTAATAATCCCCTTCCCAAATTTATCTTCTAGATCTTGAAGGGTTTTATGCAATGGCTCTTTCTTAGCATCTTCTTGAAACGTAAACAGATCAAGCTGTTTAACAGAATCATCTTTTTCCACAAGTTCTTGAGCAGTTACACCCAATAAGCGGACAGGTTCCCCGTCCCAATGCTTTCTAAGCAAAAACATAGCAGCTGCTTTAATAGCACTTTCACCTTCTATTGGATTAGGTAGTTTTCGGCTCCTTGTCACCGTATGATGAATGCCATATCTGATCATTAGCTGAATGTTATGGCTGAGCACTGACTTTCTTTTCATTCTTGCACTCACAGAAGATGACAGTTTTTCGATGGTCTTCTCTAACAAACGTTCATCTTCTGAATCCTTTGGTAAAGTAGTAGAGTTTCCAATACTTTTAAATTCAGAGACACTATCGGGATCAACTGGACGAGTGTCAACTCCATTTGCTCGCTTTTTCAGCCGCTCTCCATTAATACCAAGCAGGTGTTTTAGTTGATAATCATTGCCTTTAGCCAATTCACCAATTGTTGTAATACTTATTGTCTTTAATTTTTCAGCAGTCTTGGCCCCTACACCATGCATTTCCCCCACATTCATAGGCCAAAGGATTTTCTCAATTTCTCTTTTTCGTAGGATAGTAATTCCCATGGGCTTTTTCATATCCGATGCCATCTTCGCCAAGAATTTATTCGGGGCAATTCCAATACTACAGGGCAACAAAAGTTCTTTTTGTAACCTCAATTGGATTTCCTCAGCAATTTGTAAAGGTGTTAGTGGTCCTGCATAATCTGTCACATCCATATAACCTTCATCGATGGAAACCGGTTCAACTTGGTCTGTATACTCCCTTAGCAAATCAAACATGGCTTGGGAACTCTTCCTGTACCGGTCAAAGTTAGGCTTTCGCACAATAAGCTGGGGACATTTCTGTCTTGCTTCCCATAAAGGCATCGTTGTTTTCACACCAAAGGCTCTTGCCTCATAACTACAAGTGACGATAATCCCTTTTCGTTCTTCTACATTACCCGCAATTGCTACAGGCTTTCCCTTAAGCAAGGGATCATAGGCCATCTCGACAGACGCGTAGAAGCTATTCATATCTACATGAAAGATGACTCGATGTCCTTTTGTGATTTTTTCATTCATACAATTCACCCTAAACTTCTCGCCTATTTTATTTAACAACCAGCTTTGTCAGAAGTTCGCTTAATGCTTTTAGTTCATCCGTATTTAATGATATTTTTTCTAGGAACTTGTTTGGGATACACTCTACCTCTTTATTTAAGGCTTTTCCTTTCGGGGTAAGAGTTATCACAACACTTCGTTCATCTTTTTTGGAGCGATTTCTTACAATTAATTGATTTGTTTCCATACGTTTTAACATTGGGGTTAACGTACCAGAGTCGAGAATTAGTTTTTCACCTAACTCCTTCACAGAAATGGCATCCCTTTCCCACAGTACCAATAGGACGAGGTATTGAGAATATGTTATTCCCTGCTCATCTAAATACGATCTATATAATTTCATCATTTTCTTTTCTGCAGAGTAAATTTTAAAACAAAGTTGATTATCTAATTTTAAGTTGCTATCCATACATATATCTCCTTTAAATCTCAATAATACTATTGTACAACTCACTTACCTTTTACACAAATACCTTTTGCACAACTTATTAGTTGACTAAATAATTTATACGCGATAATATAGTGGAGAATTAAGTTTTGCGCAATATAATTTTACACAATTTAAAGGAGTGGATTTTAGATGGATGCATTATATACAGCGAAAGTTACAGCCTCAGGTGGTAGAGCAGGAAAAATTCAAAGCGAAGATGGAACTTTAGATCTTGCACTTGCAATGCCAAAATCATTAGGTGGAACAGAAAAAGAAGGAGCAACTAATCCAGAACAACTATTTGCTGCCGGGTATTCCGCTTGTTTTGACAGTGCACT
Source organism: Sutcliffiella horikoshii (assembly GCF_002157855.1). Classification (NCBI taxonomy): domain Bacteria; kingdom Bacillati; phylum Bacillota; class Bacilli; order Caryophanales; family Bacillaceae; genus Sutcliffiella; species Sutcliffiella horikoshii. Next base: position 2,678,060 of record NZ_CP020880.1, read on the forward strand.
AAACCTTGTAGCACGTCAGGCTCGCCAGAAAATTGAATCAGAAGTTGTTGCAGAGGTTTCTATTGGTAAAGATACTGATGGTGGCTTTAAACTGGCTGTCGTGTTAAACGTTAGTATTAATGGAGTTACTCAAGAGGAAGCAGAGAAGTTAGTTAAACAAGCACATGAAGTTTGCCCTTATTCTAAAGCTACCAGAGGAAATATTGAAGTGGAACTAGTAACAAGAGCACAATAATTCAAAATATGACCACCCGCTAGAAAAAGGCTGGTGGTCTTATTTTGTATAGTAACTTAATATGTATTTTTCCTATATAGTAGAAGCTTCTACCGCATCCTTAATATGATGGACTTTTTCAAGGCTTCCCACTAAGTTATTCGGATCAATAATTGCAATCAATCGACTATCAAGATTTACCATCCCGCTTATATACGGAGAAGACTGAAATGCCAACACATTTAAATCCTTAATAGCCTCTTTTTTCACATCCAATATTTCCTTTGCATCTTCCACTAATAACCCTACGGAAAGTTCCGATGTTTGCACCACAATTAAACGTGTTTTATCGCTCACTTCAATCGGTTCAGAAAATAATATATGCTTCACATCAAGAACTGGTATTAATTGTCCCCTTACTTTCATAAGGCCTTTTAGATAAGCTTCCATCTCGGGTAGAGCTGTAACAGTTCCAAGCTTTTCAATGGAAACCACATTTTCAACTGCTATGCCATACTCTTCTTCCTTTGTTTCAAAAATTACTAGTTTTTTGGATTCCATGACTATTCTCCTATTCGCCCTTTTTCTCTATTATAAAACAATGTATAAAAAAAAGCTTGGCAAATTCACCAAGCTTTCCCATTTTATTTTGCTACTTCCTTCATGATACTTACAACCAATTCCGTTGTTTTAATCAATTCTTCAATGGGCATTCTTTCATTAGTCGTGTGAATTTCTTCGTACCCAACTGCTAGATTTACCGTTGGAACGCCAAATCCAGCTATAACATTGGCATCACTGCCTCCGCCGCTGCGTTGAAGTTCGGGGGTTCTTCCAATTTCAGTAACGGCACGCTTAGCCATTTCCACTACATGATCGCCATCAGCAAACTTGAAGCCTGGGTACATAACGTCTATTGTTACTTCCGCACGGCCACCCATGTCTGCTGCCACTGTTTCAAATGCATCTTTCATTTTTGCCACTTGCGCTTCCATTTTTTCAGGAACTAAAGAACGCGCCTCTGCTAATATATCCACACGGTCGCAAACGATATTAGTCGGTCCGCCGCCTTCGAATCGCCCAATGTTTGCAGTTGTTTCTTCATCAATTCTGCCTAAAGGCATTTTTGCGATAGATTTTGCTGCAATTGTAATCGCAGAAATTCCTTTTTCCGGTGCAACTCCTGCATGAGCCGTCTTTCCGTATATCGTTGCTTTTACTTTAGCTTGTGTTGGAGCTGCTACAATGATGTTTCCAACTGTTCCGTCGCTATCTAGAGCAAAACCGAATTTCGCAGTTACTAAAGCTGGATCTAGCGCTTTTGCCCCTACAAGTCCAGATTCTTCTCCGACCGTGATGACAAACTCGATTTTTCCGTGTTCGATGTTGTTTTCTTTTAGAACTTTCACTGCTTCAAGCATTGCAGCAAGACCTGCTTTGTCATCTGCTCCAAGAATAGTCGTTCCGTCTGTGACAATGTAGCCGTCTTTGATCGATGGTTTGATTCCCTTTCCTGGAACTACTGTGTCCATATGGGACGTGAAATAAATGGTATCTACACCATCTTTTGTACCTTCAAGTGTACAGATTAGGTTTCCTGCACCATGTCCCGTCTCATTCATCGTATCATCTTCTACTACTTGGACACCAAGAGCGGAGAATTTTTCTTTTAATACTTTGCAAATCTCTGCTTCGAATTTTGTTTCTGAGTCCACCTGGACAAGCTCTAAAAATTCTTCGACAAGTCTGTCTCTGTTAATCATATGTATGTTCCTCCTACTACTTATTGAATCCCATCCTATTATAACCTATTCATGCGATTTTTTCCTTGCTCAACCTAATAATTCGGTAAAGTAGCGGTATCAAATTCTTGGATAGACCTTCTATATTCATCGTAACGCTCTGTAAAGGTATTACTTGTATATTCCTTGATTGTTTTTCTCCAAAAAGCCTGAGCGGGATAGTTATTTTCAATTTGGAAAATTTCCCATTTGCCAGGAAACATAGAAAACAGCTGTTGAGAAGCTATTGTTCCCACCCCTTTTCCATGAAACTTCTTCAAGACAAAGAACTCTTCTATGACACTAGGAGAATCTCCGTGTCCCTGCTCTACAAAGGCAAACCCGGCAAGTTCTTCTCCAGAATGAATAAAAAATGCATGATACTCATTGTTATTCCAATACTTGTCTAAATCAAATGGTTTATACTTTCCATCCGTTTCTAATGTAATTTGCTTATTAAATCTTGTGAACTCGTAAATATAAAACTGAATTATATTATGAAGAACCGCTTCCTGATCTTGATTCACTTTTTTCAGATTAACCATATTATTCTTCCCCTTTTTAGTTAAAAAGATAGCAGGATTTTTCCACCTACTATCTCTCGTCATGAATTATAGTGGGATATTCCCGTGTTTTTTATATGGTCTTGATTCCTTTTTATTGCAAAGCATTTCTAGTGATTGAATCAATTTAATCCTTGTCTCTCTTGGATCAATCACGTCATCTACCATTCCTTGGCTTGCTGCCACATATGGGTTGGCAAACTTTTCGCGATACTCTTCAATTTTTTGGGCACGTGTCTCATCCGGATTATCGCTCTCATTGATTTCACGGGCAAAGATGATGTTTGCTGCTCCTTGAGGACCCATTACAGCAATTTCCGCATTTGGCCATGCAAAGACAAGGTCGGCACCGATGGATTTACTGTTTAAGGCTACATATGCACCACCATAAGCTTTACGCAAAATTACGGTCAGCTTTGGCACTGTCGCTTCCGAATAAGCGTAAAGGATTTTGGCACCATGACGGATGATTCCACCGTGCTCTTGTTTTACGCCCGGGAAGAACCCCGTGACATCTTCAAATGTAATCAATGGAATATTGAAAGAGTCACAGAAACGAATAAACCTGGATGCTTTATCAGAAGAATCGATATCAAGTCCGCCTGCCATCACTTTTGGCTGATTACAAACTAGTCCAACAACTTCTCCCTTCAGCCTTGCCAATCCAACTACGATATTTTTGGCAAAATCCTTATGAACTTCCATAAACGACCCTTCATCCACTACCTGGTTGATTACAATTCGAACATCATAAGGTCTAATTGCGTCAAACGGAATGGCATCCGCTAAATCCGGACGGTAGTCGTCACCTTGTTCACAAGAAATTCTTTCCGGCTTTTCTTCATTGTTTTGTGGAAGGTAACTTAGCAGGTTTCGCACTTGTGCCAGTACCTCTTCCTCCGAAGAACTGGAGAAGTGAGCATTTCCGCTTATTGCGTTATGTACTTTTGCTCCACCAAGGCCTTCTGAACTGATCTTCTCTCCTGTTACCGTTTCAATTACCTTTGGTCCCGTGATAAACATCTGACTGGTCTTTTCCACCATGAAAACAAAATCGGTAATGGCCGGTGAATAAACAGCCCCGCCTGCACATGGACCCATAATGACCGAAATCTGAGGAATTACTCCAGAATAGATAGAGTTTCTGTAAAAGATGTGACCATATCCATCTAATGAAAGAACACCTTCTTGGATTCGTGCTCCCCCTGAATCATTCAAGCCGACAATGGGTGCACCATTTTTTGCTGCCATATCCATGACATTGGCGATTTTCTTTGCATGCATTTCTCCTAGGGCTCCACCAAATACAGTGAAGTCTTGTGAAAAAAGATAGATTGGTTTGCCGTTCACTTTTCCATAACCTGTAACGACGCCATCTCCAGGACCTTTTTTTCCCTGCAGGCCAAAGTCATTGCAACGGTGTTCGATAAATGGATTAAGTTCTACAAAAGTCCCTTCATCCACAAGCAGTTCGATACGCTCTCTGGCAGTCAGTTTCCCTTTTTCATGCTGCTTGTCAATTCGATCGTCTCCACCGCCAAGTTCTACTTCGCGACGTTTGTCATAAAGCTCGTTTATTTTTTCATAAATATCAATTGTCATGTTGTTTCGCCGCCTTTTCGCAGAATTCTACCAATACGCCATTGCTTGCTTTTGGGTGCATGAAAGCGATGTTCGCCCCGCCTGCCCCGACACGAGATTTCTTGTCTATCATAGGTATTCCCTTTTCAATCATTTCTTGAATTCTATCTTCTATGGATTCTACACTTAAGGCTACATGGTGAATGCCTTCCCCACGCTTTTCAATAAATTTGGCAACCGGACTATCAGGAGAAGTCGGTTCCAATAACTCCAGCTTACAATTCCCGGCATTGATGAATGCCACTCTTACCCTTTGCTCCGCTACATGTTCCACAGCTTCAAAAGTCAACCCCAAAGCCTCTGTATAAAATGGAAGCGCTGTCTCAATTGAGTTTACAGCAATCCCAATATGATTTACATTTTTAATCATGCCAATCCCCCTTGTTGTATGTCCCCTAACTATGACTCTATAACAATTCGACTTTTTGTGCAAAATTCCTTCCTTTTTCGTCTAGAATCCTAACTTGAGAAAGAATCGAAATCCATGTAAAATAGGGATAGTAGAATAAATGGGGAGTGAATGAACTCAAATGATGAACCGCAAATTCCAAAAAGTTGTCGTCTATTTAATGATTGGCGTCATGCTAATCACGACACTATTAGCTGGAGCTTCCATGTTTTTTTAATAGATTGGCAGACAAAAACGAGCCGGAGATACTTGGCTCGTTTTTTAATTAACTGTAAAGCTTTAAAAGGGAATCAATATTTAACAGAAAAACTACAAACACAACATTCATAAGCAGTGTAATAATAAATTCCTTAGATTCCTTAATATAAAGATATTGAATGATTGCCTGGAGGCAAAACAGAACTGTAAAAAAGATAACAAAGAGATGCTCTATTTGAAGTACACCTGTTTCTATAACGGCCGGGTACGTAATAAAGACTAAAATGACACAAATAATCCTTCCGAGCACATCTATTTTCTTCCCTTTTGGATCTGTAAGCTTCGCACGTTTTATTCCCAGTAACTTTCTCACTGCTACATCCACGAATACAAGCGCTACTGCTATTGTTAACATCAACCACACAAAAGTCATGCCAACACCCCTCTCCTATAAAACTCTACGAAATTGCGCTATTTGTACCAGCAGAACAATCTCCATGATAATGGAGAAAATTAGAGCAATAATTAATAAGAATCCCAATACCTCTCCCACCATAAAGCCCACCAAAACAAAAATACTCACTCCCACATACATCGTGAGTCTAGTCCTAGCCTGTTGTGCTACTTCAAATTGACCTTTGCTTTCTGCCACTTTAATCAGCCTACTGATGATGAGATACATCAGAATTAGGTGCAACACTCCAAGCCCTGTATAGTAAAGAGCGTTAAAAAAGTAATCCCCATTGTAACTCATTGGGTCTGCCGCATTGGCTTTCGGTATGAAAAAAGTGGGAAAAGATATGATTGCAATACCAACTGCCCAACTTCTCTCCTTCTCAAAATCAAGTTGCATCAACCCATATGCAATCATGGAATAACCCACAAAATCCGGTATTATATCTACATACTCAATGTTTATGTCTATTAATACAAAAAGTAATCCCCATAATATTTTTGTAAGTCCTCTATATGTATCATACATATTATCCCCCCTCAAACAAAAAGTCTATTGCTTAGTAATACGTTTAAAAACTCCTGAAGTTTCAATATTTATTCCAAATAAAAAAACCGAACCAAATGGGTCCGGCATCTTTTTAGAAACCAAGCATCCTTGGAATAAACAACACAGCGTCTGCCCAATATGTAATAATCATCAAGATGAAAATTCCCATTAATAGAAATGGGGTGGTAGCCTTTATTAGCTTCTCGATTTTCACATCCGCAATGGAGGAGACAACAAACAGGCCAGTTCCAACAGGAGGGGTTAAAAGTCCAATGGTCAAATTGATACAGATGATGACGCCGAAGTGGATAGGATCAATCCCAAATGCCACAACAAGAGGCATCAATACAGGAATTAATATAATTAATGCGGCAATGCCGTCCAAAACCGCCCCGAGCAATAGAAGCATCAAATTCACCATCAATAAGAAAACTAGCGGATTTTCTGAAATACTTAACATACCGTCAGCAACAAGTTGCGGGATTTGTTCAAACGCTATCATCCAACCAAAGATGTTTGCCATCGCAATAAGAAACGTTACGGTGGCGGTACTTATTACCGTGTTCATCAATAGCTTTGGAATGTTTTTCAGTTTCAATTCCTTATAAAGGAACATGCCTACTATCAGAGCAACGAAACATGCTACCGCAGCCGATTCCGTCGGGGTAAATGCACCGCTTAATATACCAAAAATAATGATAAATGGAACGCTTAATGCAGGTATGACATACAAACCGTGATGTAGAATTTCTTTAAACGATGAACGTTCACTTTTGGGGAAATTGTACTTATAACCCATAAAGGCAATGAGACCTATAAAACCTAGACCATATATGATTCCGGGAATTATTCCCGCCATGAATAACCCACCTATGGAGGTGCCAGAGAGAGTTCCATAAATGATAAATATCATGCTTGGAGGAATGATAGGGGCGACAATGGAGGAGGCAAGGGTGAGCGCAGAGGAAAACTCTCTTTTGTACCCTTCTCTTTCCATTTCCGGGACCATGACTTTACTCATCATCGCAGCTTGAGCATTTGCTGAACCCAATATGGACGCAATAAACATATTGGATATAATCGTAACATAAGCCAGGCCACCCCTCACGTGACCAATTAATGTTTTGGAGAACTTTACGAGCCTTGTCGTAATTCCCCCGCTATTCATCAATTCGCCCGCGAGCATGAAGAGTGGGATTGCCAATAACCCGAAATTTTCTAACCCAGAATACAAACGCATAGGTGTGGATTCCAGAAGCACCGGGCTTCCTACAAGTAAGAAGTACAAAACAGTTGTCATACCTAATACGAGAGAGATAGGAATACCAATGAGTAAAAATACAAAAAACAAGACAATTACTAGTATCGTCATTCTACTACTCCCTCCCGGAAAACAACTAGAAAGTTAGTCAAAATATGAAACGCTGCACAAGTTAGGCCGATTGGGACTGCGCTGTATGGTATCCACATGGGTAATAGAATACCACTTGATTTTTGCAAGGCAACATTGGGAGATAGTATCCAAGTATAGGTATAATAAAGAATGACGAAAAGAAATAAAAGCATACAAATATGACCGATTAAGGTTAATACCTTTCTGATATTTGTTGGCACATACTCCAGGAATATCGAAACAGAAGCCTGGGACTTATATTTCAGTCCCAAGCTACCTCCAATAAAGCTGATCCAGATTAATAGAAAGATTGATACTTCCCCGGCCCATGACAAGGGGGAGTTTAGGAAGTATCGGAAGGCTACTGATAATGTTATGATAACCGCCATGCACAACATTAAAAATGCAGCGAGAATTTTCTCGACTTTGGCTATTCCTTCACTGATTCTCATCATTCTTGTGACTTCCCCCTTTAAATCTTATTTTCTATACGTATCAATAAATTCTTTAATTAGAGGATCTGAATCTTTGTATTTTGCATCAAACTCTGCAATCTGGTCTGCAAATGCATCTGCTGGGATATCATAAATTTTCATTCCATTGTCGCTTAATGTTTGCCTGAATTCTTCTTCCTGACCAGAGCGAGTATTTACTGCAAAATCGGTGGCTACTGTTAGTGCATCACGAACTAACTTTTGGTCTGCTTCTGACATTCCTTCAAATGTGGATTTATTTACGATGGCAACGGATGGCCAAACCATATGGTTGGTAACAGCTCCATATTTTACGACTTCATAATATTTATTAGTGATGGCAGCATCCAAATCCATGTCCATCCCGTCAATTACGCCTGTTTGAACAGCTGCGTAAACTTCAGGAAGGGGCAATCCTTCAGGCGAGGCGCCTGCAGAACGATAAAAATCTTGCATCGGAGGACTTGGCGTTACACGTAATTTTAAACCTGCCATATCTTCTGGGGAAGTCACTTCCTTGTCTTTGAAAAGCATGACACGTTGACCAGCAAACAGATAATCCAATCCAACAAGGCCTTGCTCATCCAATGTAGCCAAAATCTTTTTAGAAACCTCAGAGGTCCTAGCTTCATGTGCTGCATTGATATCTTCAAATGCATATGGCATAAACCATGCGGCAAAAGAAGGAGAGCGGGAACTCATATAAGCTGCCGTGATCAATCCAAAGTCTACGGATCCTGCCTCAATCTGTTGAACCATATCTGCCTCTGTTCCAAGCTGGCTTGCGGGATAGATTTCCACTTTCATTCTTCCATCGGACTTATTTTCTAGTTCTTCTGCAAATTTTTCCGCAGCCTGATGCCACATATGGTTGGTTGGGGTAATATGTGCTAATTTAAAGGAATATGTCTTACCTGATTCATCTCCGCTTGCTTCGTCTCCTCCACATGCTGCGAGCAACAGTAATAGTGACATGACCATCATCATAACTATACTTCGAATCACCTTTTTCATCGTTCTCCCCCTTTATTTTTCCTTATTCATCAAATTGTGCCTTTGTAACACCGCCTGTGCCCCAATTTTCCTTAGGTACCTCCATGAGCAAAACCCTAACTTGTTCAGGGGAGGTTCCAAGGGTATTAGTGATCGCTTGAGTGACACTTCGAATCAATTCTTGCTTTTGTTCAACACTTCTACCTTCCAACAAATGAATGTGAGTGATCGGCATATAGGTACTCCTTTACAACTCGACGTACAATTTCAATGTTCCTAACTGATCATAGTGAACCTCTATTACATCCCCGTTATAGACATTAATTGCTTCCGTAATTCCACCAGCAAGAACCACCATTCCAGGTTTGACTGAAAAGCCTTCGCGGTCCAACATTTTCACCAATTCCACAATAGACTTTACGGGGTGATCCAATACTGCCGCTCCCACTCCTGATTGAACCGTCTCTCCGTTCCTCGCCATGGATACTCCAACCTTATCCCAAGAAGTGAAGTATGGAGAGAATGCTTGATTTCCTAGAATGAACTTAGAAGAAGATGCATTGTCTGCCACCACATCCTCTAGCGTAAAGGAGAAGTTACGATATCTGCTGTCAATCACCTCTATGGCAGGGAAGATGCATTCTGTTGCCATCCAAACATCACGAACGGTAATTTGATCTCCTTTCAGTTCTTTGTTAAGAATAAACGCAAATTCAGGCTCCACCCGCGGATGAATGAGATTGCCAATATGTAAGGTGGGCTCCGTCAATTCCATAGAAGATGTTAATCTACCATAAATAGCTTCTTCCACTCCCACTGACAATTGTTTTGCCTTACTGGTCAATCCCATTTTCCAGCCAATTAATCTGTCTCCATTGTTGATAGCTTGGTCCATGCTCAACTTTTGAATTTCATAGGCATGCTCCACATTCATATTCGGATGAGAGAGAGAAATTTTATCCATCTCTTGTCCATTTTTTTGGTGATCTGCCACATGTTTTGCAATTTGAAGTAAGTCCAATATAGATCCTCCTCTTAAGCTTTCACGGTCTTTTTGGCCATTTCAGCAGCAATATCGACAATCATGTCTTCTTGTCCGCCGACTACTTTTCGTTTGCCTAATTCTATTAATATATCTTTTGCATCTACCTTAAACTGTTTTGCCGCTTTGTTTGCATGAACCAAGAAACTAGAGTATACGCCTGCATATCCAAGCAGCAGTCCTTCCCTTGTGATTTCTTGCGGCTTCTGCAAAATAGGCGCGACAATTTCCTCGGCCACATCCATCATTTTATATACATCAATACCAGTCTGAATATTTAGCCTGTCTAGTACAGAGACCAGCACTTCTGTCTGTGTATTACCAGCCCCGGCCCCAAGGCAACGAATGCTTCCATCTATTCTGGTTGCCCCTTGTTCAATAGCTACTAACGAATTGGCCACCGCTAATGAGAGATTGTTGTGAGCATGGAACCCAATTGGTACATCCAAACTGTTTCGCAAACAATGAACTCTTTCTTTTACTTGATGTGGTAAAAGAGCCCCCGCAGAATCAACTACATAAACGACATCCGCTCCATAGCTTTCCATCAAGCTTGCCTGTTCAAGCAATTTTTCTGTTGGCGCCATATGAGACATCATCAGAAAACCAACAGCTTCTAGGCCAAGCTCTTTTGCAAAAGATATATGCTGCTTAGATACATCCGCTTCCGTGACATGAGTAGCAATTCGGGCTACTTTGGCACCACGGCTTGCCGCTTCTTTCAAATGCTGAACAGTACCTATCCCGGGAAGCAACAAAACGACTATTTTCGCTTTGGTCACAACTTCTGTTGCGGCGCTGATCAAATCCATTTCATTTGTATGCGACAATCCGTATTGAAGGGAAGATCCTCCGAGTCCATCACCATGGGACACTTCAATAACAGGAACATCCGCATCATCCAATGCTTTGGCAACTTTCCTCACTTGATCCACGGTAAATTGATGACTGATAGCATGACTGCCATCCCTTAAAGCAACCTCAGTAATCCATACATCACGTTTCAACCTTTTGGCCTCCCCTCTCTTATGTAGCTTTAACTGCTTTAGTTCTTTTTCCTGCCAATCTATTTGCTTTTTCTTCTCCTACTTTTACAGCTGCTGCAGTCATGATATCCAGATTACCTGAGAAATCTGGCAGGTAATCCCCCGCTCCCTTTACTTCTATGAAAATACTGACCTTATCTCCATCAAAAATCGGTTCTGTGCGAAGTCTATAACCTGGTACATACTCTTGAATTTCTTCTACACGTCTAGCTATCGCGGCACTTATTTGTTCTTCTTTTCCTTTCGCATTTTGCACTTGGCAGTAAACCGTATCTCTCATTAAAATCGGTGGTTCTGCAGGATTCAGAATAATGATCGCTTTACCATTTTTAGCTCCACCTATTTTTTCCATGGCACGGGCTGTAGTAGTAGTAAATTCATCTATATTCATACGTGTCCCAGGACCAGCACTTTTACTTGCAATAGTTGCAACAATTTCCGCATACTCCACTTCGCACACTTGACTGACAGCATGAATGATTGGGATGGTAGCTTGTCCACCACAAGTAACCATGTTCACTACAGGTTTATTTATGTGCTCCAACAGGTTTACGGTAGGGACGACAAATGGACCGATAGCTGCGGGAGTAAGATCGATCAGATGTTTTCCCGTCTTATTCAGAGCCTCTGCATGCCTGTAATGGGCTTTAGCAGAGGTTGCATCAAAAAGGATGTCTGCAAGATCCGGCTTTTCTAGAAAACCATCCACTCCATTCATAATTATGGTATGACCGTAAGCCTTTGCACGTCTAAGGCCATCTGAGTGAGGATCTATGCCAATCATGGCCGTCAGTTCCAGGGACTTGGAACGATGAAGTTTAAGCATTAGATCTGTACCGATGTTTCCTGAACCAATAATCGCTACTTTCACTTTCCCCAAAGCGTACTCCTCCTCTCTTTATTCAAACTTTACTTTTACCTCTCCGAGTGTTTGGAATTTGGCCACGAATTCGTTGCCCTCTTCTGCTTTAACTGCCGCGGATAAGGCACCTGAGAGGATTACTTCATTCGCTTTCAATGTAATTCCAAACTCAGCTAGTTTATTAGCAAGCCAAGCGACACAATAGGCTGGATCTCCTAAAGCCGCTTTCCCGACACCTTCATTCATTAATTGTTGATTCTTATAAAACGACATCTTCTCTTCCTTAAGGTTAATTTGATGCGGCTGGAGCTTTTTATCCCCTAACACGTACAGGCCAGAAGAAGCATTATCCGCTATCGTGTCACATAGTTTGATTTTCCATCCTGCTACGCGACTGTCCACAACCTCTAATGCAGCAACAACATATTCTGTCGCATCCAATACATCCTCCACCGTCACATTGGGACCAGTTAAGTCCTTTTTTAAAAAGAATGCTATTTCTCCTTCCACTTTCGGTTCGAGAAGTTGCCGGCGTGAAATAACCCCACCATTTCTCACTTCCATTGATTGAAGAAGGTGACCATAGTCGGGTTCGTCTACACCAAGAAGCTGTTGCATGGCCAGTGACGTAAGTCCGATTTTTTTCCCACTGATTGTTTCTCCATTTTCTAGCTTCACCTGAATGTTATCCATTTGAATGTTGTATGCTTCTTTCACTGTTAAGTCCGGGTTCATATTCGTTAAAGGCGATACACCTTTTCTTGTTTTTTCAGCGTTCATCAACAGGTCTGAAAACTCTCTCGTTTGAATGGTCAATTATAGGAACTCCTCTCTAGCATCAAAGTTTTACCGTAACATTCGACAATTCACTGTAAAAATCAAAGCTGTGCATGCCGCCTTCCCTGCCAATACCGCTTTGCTTCATCCCACCGAATGGAGTCCTTAAATCTCTTAAATACCAAGTATTGATCCAGATGATTCCCGCCTCAATTTCTCTTGCAACACGATGTGCACGGCGAAGATCATTCGTCCAGATTGTTGCACCCAGCCCATAATGAGTATCATTAGCTTGCTCCAATACTTCTTCTTCTGTTTCAAACGGAATAACGGTGACGACAGGGCCGAAGATTTCTTCTTTGACACATCTTGCATGTCTATCTAGTCCAACGACAATCGTCGGTTCAATGAAATACCCTTTATCAACAAAGTCAGGTCTCCCTCCACCTGTCAAAATGGTCCCGCCTTCTTCTTTCGCTATTTCAATATAGGAGAGGACCCGTTCGTAGTGTTCTTTACTGATCACTGCACCTACTTTTGTAGCTGGATTAAAAGGATCTCCGGTTTGTAGTTCTTTAGTTCTGGCAGTGAACTTTTCAAGAAACGATTCATAGATTGCACTCTCCACATAGATTCTTGAACCACAAAGGCATACTTCCCCTTGGTTCATGAAACTCGATTTGAGCGTTGTATCAATAACCTCATCCAAGTTGGAATCCGCAAAGATGATATTTGGATTTTTCCCACCTAGCTCATAAGATAACTTTTTAAGCGTAGGAGCTGCCGCTTTCATGATTGCAGATCCAGTTTTGGTTTCCCCTGTAAAAGTAATTGCATCCACACCTGGATGCTCGGTTAATGCAGAACCGGCCGAATCAGCTCCAAAACCATGCACGAGATTAATGATCCCATCTGGTACACCTGCATTTTTGCAAATTTCCGCCAGAACAGTTGCTGTCATTGGGGACCATTCCGCAGGCTTCATGACCGCAGTATTACCTGCCGCAAGACATGGGGCTAATTTCCAAGTCAATAAGAGTAAAGGTAGATTCCAAGGATTGATCATCCCAACGACTCCTACCGGTCTTCTAATAGAATAATGAAGCGCCACATTATCTTGTTGGTAGGATTCTCCTCCCATAGATGTTAAAAAGTCTGCGAAAAAATAAAAGTTGTAAGCAGATCTGGTGATGTCCATTTCAAGAGCCAATTCGTATGGCTTGCCAGTATCCATAGACTCCAAGACAGCTAGTTCTTCTTTTCTCTCTAAAATTCCATCTCCTATTCTTCGCAATAAATCTGACCGCTCTTTGGTGGTATACTTTTTCCAAGGACCTTTTAACGCTTTTCTTGCAGCAGTAACCGCACGATCAACTTCCTCTTTCCCCCCTTCCGCCACTTTACCGATCACTTCTTCTGTTGCAGGATTTATATTATCGAAGGTTTTCAAGTTAATAGAATCGATGTAATCGCCGTCGATAAAGTGCCGACAATCTATCGGCTTGATTTTCCCAGGAATAAACTCTTTAACTTGCATCAGACAACCCACCCTTTCCAAAATGAAGACTCCCTCTCATCCAAGAGAGAGAAGGAGTCGTTACTCTGCAACTTCAACAATCAATTCTATTTCGATGGCCGTATTGTTAGGCAGTTGTGCCATGCCTACTGCAGAACGGGCATGTTTTCCTCTATCACCGAATACCTCAACCAATAAGTCTGATGCCCCGTTCATCACCTTAGGCTGATCAGTAAAATCTTCTGTGCTATTGACAAAGCCCAACATTTTAACGATTTTTTTCACCCTACTTAATTCACCTAGCTCATGCTTTAAAACACTTAATAGATTTAGCATCGACTGGCGGGAAGCAAGGTACCCTTCTTCAATGGTAAAGTCTCTGCCCAATTTGCCATGATATTGATCTACCCCTTGGCCTGCGGTGAAAATCAGATTACCTACTTTGACATGACTGACATAGTTACCGACTGCCGGACGTATATCTCTTAACTCAAGACCTAATTGTTTCAGCTTTTCCTCTGGAGTCATCAGCTTTTGTTCCATAGTCGGTCTCCTTTATATTCAAAAATTCCAAAGCATTCTTTCCTAACAGCAGTTTTTTGTCCGAATCAGATAAATCCTCTATCTCATCTACTACTTTTCCAGGTGCAATTTCTCGTAATAGGAAAGGATAGTCAGAACCCATAATCACTTTATCGATACCAAATCGTTCAATCAGATATTTCATCGTAAGCGCATCATAGTTCAAGGAGTCAAAATAGAACTTCTTAGCATAATGACTAGGAGGATGTGTTGTAAGCCGAAGATGCGGCCATACTTCCCACCCCTTGTCCAAGCGCGGTAAAATATAAGGAAACGAGCCTCCGCCATGGGCAAAACAGATTTTAAGGTTCGGAAACTTTTCCATTACCCCACTCCAAATCAAACTTGCGGCTGCAAGAGCTGTCTCGCTTGGCATTCCGATCGTGTACATAAAATTGTGTCTTGGGGTACGGTCTTTCGCCATCGTTTCCCAAGGATGAATAAAGAGAGGTACATTCCACTCTTCAGCCATCTTAAAGAACTCTGTTAAATGAGGCGAATCAAGATTTTCCCCATTTACATTAGTTCCGATTTCTATTCCGGCAAGCTTAAGATCATGCATACACCGATCCATTTCCTGAATGGCAACAACCGTATCTTGAAGAGGTACGGTTCCTAGACCAATAAATCGGTTAGGATATTCTTTAAACGTATCCGCGATAAAATTATTTTGAAGCTGCGCCATTTCTAGTGCAGCCTCTTTGTCCGCCCAGTAAGAAAATGTCACAGGAATTGGGGATAGTACCTGTATGTCCACACCCTCTCTGTCCATGTCCTGAATACGCTTATGCGGACACCAAACTTGGTCGGTCACTTCCCGAAAGACCTTTCCTGCAACCATTATGTTTGCGCCACATGTACAAGTCTGATCTAGCGTTGGCCAGCGGTCTCCGCCATATTTTTCTGCAAAGTCCGGAAACTCCTTTGGAATGATGTGAGTATGAAAATCTATTCGCATTTCCACACATCTACTTCCTCTGGCATTACATGGCCGCAATGGTCACAAGTGCGCAGTTCTTCGCTTCCATTGAACTCCTCTATCGCTCCTTTTACCTGCGTTTCAATATTAGTCAATTGAACCGTCACCCTGTGCATTTCCTCATTACAGTTGTCACAGAACCAAACAAAGTCCTCAAGCTCCCCTTTGTCCCTCTTTCTTTCCAAAACAATGCCATACGTATCCGCCACACGGTGAGGGGAATGGGGAACATTTGCAGGCAGCATAAACATTTCCCCTTCTTTAACCGTTACTACTTCACGCTCTCCATTTTCATTGATACATTCCACATAACAGTCACCCTTCACCTGATAAAAGAACTCGTCTGATGGATCAACATGAAAGTCCCTTCTTCTATTCGGCCCGCCAAGCAGCATCGCGATAAATTCAGAATCCTCCCAAAGAACTTTATTATTAACCGGAGGCTTCAATAGATGTTTATTGTCCTCAATCACTTTCATAATGTTCATAGATCTCGTTTTCAATGCCATAGCTAATTCCTCCTCATAATTTTGTAAGCGCTGTCAAATTGCGCTAATATAACCAAGCTCTTTTGAAATTTGCCTGGATGTCCGCAAAACACTTTGAATGATGGCCTGTTTTTGCTCCCCTTGCATATAAGAAATGGGACCAACCATATTCAGAGCGGCTACAGTTTGCCCAGTATAAGAATGGATCGGAGCAGCAATACCGTATAACCCAAGCTCATTTTCATTATTACTGATGGCGTAACCTTGTTCTCTTATTTCATCCAATTCTTTTTTTAACTTTTTCACACAAGTAATGGTATTTGGCGCTCTTTGTAACAGACCTTTAGAAATAGTAGGCTGGATGAATGATGGATTGAAAGACAATAATATTTTCCCTGTACTCGTACAATAAGCAGGTTTGCGGGCGCCGACAAAAGTCGGAACAGGCACTGAATTTTTGGCAGAAACCTTTAGGACAAAACGCACCTCCCCGGCATCAAACATACCGATATGGACCGTTCCATTATACTGTCGGACAAGGTCCTCTACGATGGGGATGGCTTCACTGTATATGTCCTGCTGATACATGACATGGTTACTCCACTCAAGCAATTTCCAGCCGAGCCGATATTTTTTTCGGCTGTCCTGTATCAAAATTCCTTCATGGCATAGCGTACTGACAATATGATGGACCGTACTTACATTCATCCCTAACTTCTCTGCAATTTCCTGGTTACCCAAAACTGGCTCATTCCCTGTAAAACAGTCCAGAATCTTTGCTACTTTCAGCACAGAGGATATCATGTCTTCGCCCCTTTTTCATCAAAGTTCTACAATAAATATCAGAATATAACTAATATTCTAATATTTATACAAAGAACGCCATTTCCCTTTATTTTAAATGAGATTTTTTTCTGGTTTAGTTGTATCCTTCAGAGCTTGTTCTGCCATTTCGAATTTACTCTTTCGCTTGTATTGATTATAAAAAATTGCTCTCTTTCTGATTGGATCCCCTGTATAATAGCGTTCATATTGCAATAAGCGTTGTCCGAAAGCTTCTCCGCAAAGGTCCCATGCAAGCTTAAATATGCGAACACGTTCTTCTGCTGACACTCCTTCTCTTCCTCCAAAATACTTGTCCAAATCCGGTCGTAATTCTGTATTTTCAAAATCGGCACCTGTAGGAGACATTAGCAAACCACCTGCTCCAATAATCTGCATAACTTCAATTGCCCGTGGGTACATTTTCGGTAGTAGACCTCTGATGGTTTCAAGCGGTGCCGGTGCCGGACGGTATTCTCCATCCTTTGTCACTTCATACTCATATTCGGATACACGTAGTAATGCCCGAATTGTTTCCACTGCTTGAACGAGCTCACCAAGATCATTTTGCACATTCAAAAATCCATCTACTCCGATGGAATCCGCTACTTTACATGCGACCTCTGTTGCAAAGGCTAGTTTCACATATCCTCTAACTCCTGACTGATGGGCAGGCTGCTGGGCAATTCCTGTCATTGGATATAAGGAATTGGCCGCTTCCACATTGTTATACATAAATACTCTGTCCCATGGCACCGATACATCGTCAAACGCAAGAATAGCATCCATTTCTTCGTACCTAGAAGCCAGTGGATGATCGAATACAGAACGTTTTCCATCCTGCATCGGTTCACGGCAAATAATCCGTAATCCCGGGGTATCAATAGGAATGGCAAATGCAAGCGCATATCTCTCATCACCAGGTTGGAATCCCGGGAAAGAATAGATAATCACCTCATCTGTGATAGGAGCTAATGTTGCCAACATTTTGGCACCTCTAACCACTAACCCATCCTTTGTTTCTTTTACCGTCCCTAAATGAGTAAACAGATCTTTTTGTTCATAGGAAGCTTTACTTCGATCATTTTGTGGATTAATGATTGCATGTGTTAAAAATAAATCATTATCCCTGATGTGACGGTAGTAATTTCGTATATTCACGGACCAATCCGGATTGTATTTATCCAAAAACCAAGAGTTGCTTGCCATGGAAGTGACCACTACATTCAGGAAATCGGGGGTTCTTCCCATAAGGCCGAAAGTTGCACGAGCATAAGTCTCAAACAATCTACTGCGGGCCATAAGATCTTCGTGAGATCTTGGGACAAGAAACGCGTTGTTCACCCGTTCCCCTGTTTCTTCACACATATGCGTTATCTTATCCTGATACTCGGGATCAAACTGCATATCATAAAGTTTGGCAATTTCATGAATTGGCTGCTTGAACACATCTTCGCTATATAAATCCTCCACTTTCCGACCACCAAGCCAGACTTCAGGCTTTCTGGCCCTTAAAGAGTTAATGTATTGCTCACCTGTCCTGATTCCCATTCCATTTCCCCCTTTTGTTGAAATCGCTTTCATTTTTATGCACCCTGTCTCCAAAAATATGTAGTTTCACCTCCATACAAACTATCTTCCTAAACTATAGGCCGAAAGATTTACCAAAACAATCAGAAAATTTCAAATAGTGAAATCTCCGCAAAAAAAGTCAGTTCTTTTTGTTTAAAAAGAACCGACTTCTCGTTTATAACAATAAAAATAGCCACTACTTCACTTCAAAACACCTTTCTCTCTCCCAAGCTCCTCAAAGGTTTTACCTGTCTTCACAATCCATATTTTTGTCCCCACAGGCACTCTGTCGAATAATGCTTCCACATTCTTATTTTCCAAACGAATGCAACCTTGTGTCACATATCCCCCGATGGAATAGGGATTGTTTGTCCCGTGAACACCATAGGTCCTGCCATCGGTATCTTCAGCGTCAAATCCAATCCACCTTGTTCCAAGCGGATTTTTTGGATCGCCCCCAGCGATATCTTTTTTGCGATAGTATGGGTTAATTGCTTTTACGGTGATCGTGAATTCACCCTCAGGTGTAAGTTCTTTAGACTTTCCAGTGGCTACCGTATGCACCTCTTTCAATTCTTCTCCTTGAAAGTAGGCAAGTTGATTTGTCTGTTTATTCACGATAATATATGGATCGCCTGGAAGCGGATTTGGTCCAAGCGGCCAAAGTGGTGATGTCACCAATGCAAAGATCAAGGAAAAAATGAACACCTTCCAACCACCTGCCTTTTAGGTATAGTGTGGTTGAAAGATGTCCATTCCATTCGTCTACTTCTTCGTTTTCAATCCAATAAAATCACTTTTAAGTATTAAATATTGTTCAAATTCTTTAAGGAGATGACGAAGTGCCGCTCTCGTCTCAAACTCTTCCCGGGACTGTGGCAGCGGCATTTCCTGAAAGGCGTCATGCATTTCGCGCAAGCGTTGTAAGAAGAGATAAGCGGTATTGCCTGCATGTATGGCATGTTCAAGGTCCTCTATGAAATCTGCTACCATGTTGGCCTGTTCCACATTATGTTCTATCGTAGCTACTATAGGAAGCATCCGTTCCATGACATCCAGCTGCTTTTCCCTCATTTTAAAATAAAAATAATAATGATTTTCCTCTCGTCTGAAGTGGTTCTCCACATCACGGAAGGCCAGACTTTTAGCTTCTTTTAATATTTTATTTGTTTCCGGTATCTCTTCCCCACTCCAACCACGATCTCCATGGCGAAGGAAATAGGCTATTTCGGAAAACACCTTATGAAAATTTTCTTCCACCTGTAGCTGGTAGTTTTTTAGTTCTTTTTCTACACTCGGCATGTATGTGTTCAAAATAAGTGCTACACCTATCCCGATGGAGATGATACTTAACTCATTGACTACTAGTCCGATTGAATAACTCTCAACTGAATAGACGTGAAGAAGAATAACTGAACTGGTTGCTATACCCTCTGTTATCCTGAGCATAACAGTAACCGGTATAAAAAATAACAATAATAATGCGATGGATACCGGATTGTACCCTAACAGCTCAAAAAACACAAAGCCGAATAAAAGGCTTAAGGAACATGCGATAAAGCGGGCAGTTGCCACTTTCCAAGACTTTCTTACTGTATTCTGAATACAGAGGATTGCAATGATCCCAGCGGATGCGTAAAAGTCCAAGTTCAATAACTGAGCGATACTGATTGCAATCCCTGTACCAAGGGCCGTCTTTGCTGTCCGGTATCCAATTTTAAATTTTCTCATCCATAAAACTCTCCCGACTTTCGTTTGTTCAATATATCACATAGTACTACTATACATGAAAATTGTAGGGAGTTGTTTACTTAATTTTAGGGCTGTCATTTTAATAGCTCCTCAAATTCATCTACCAGCTCTTCAAACCGTTTTAACGATTCCTCAATCGGTTCTTTTTTACTCATATCCACTCCCGCGCGTTTCAAAATATCAATCGGCGGTAGGCTGCCACCTGAAGAGAACAGCTCTTTTACTATCTTGTTCTGCGCCTCAGACCCGCCTTCTTCGAGTTGTTCTGCAAGGGCAGCGGAAGCGGCAAAACTTGTTGCATATTGATACGTATAGAAACTGGAATGGAAAAAGTGTGGAACCCTGGCCCATTCCATCGCAATTTCCTTATCCACTTCCATGTCCTTCCCATAATACTTTTTATTGAGATCATAATAGACCCCTTTAATAGCCTCTGCATGTAAAGTCTCTTCGTTTTGTCCCATTTCATGAATAATCTTTTCAAACTCCGCAAATTGTGTTTGACGGAATAACGTTACCCGGAAATCCTCTAAATATTGATAGAGAGCATGAATCTTTTCTTCCTTCGTCGTTGCTTCATCCATCAATTGCTTATGAAGAAGATGCTCTTGCAAGGTAGAGGAAACTTCCGCCGTAAACGTCACATATCTTGCATCTTGATAAGGCTGATTTTGATTGGAAAAATAAGAATGCATCGCATGTCCCATTTCATGCGCAAGCGTCAACACATCACTTGGAAGTCCCTGATAATTCAATAATACAAATGGATGGGAATCATATGATCCAATTTGATATGCCCCTGTCGCTTTACCCGGAGTGTTATAGACATCCACCCAATTGGAAGAAAGCCCTTTTGATAGTGTTTTTAAATAAGCCTCTCCTATCGGTGATAATCCTTTTATGACTATTTCCTTCGCCTCCTCATATGGAATCTTGTCCTCTTTTGTAAAAGGAGACGGAGCAGACAAATCGTACATGTGCATGGACCCGTCAATGCCAACATATTTCTCTTTCAATTTAAGGTATCGATGAAATAGCGGAAGGCCTTCTTCAACGGTGTCAATGAGCTGTGTGTAAACTTTCGGATCAATATCGTTTCTCTCTAAATGAGCTTCTAACGAGGAAGGATAGTTCCTCGTTGTGGCAAAAAAGTTATTCGCCTTAACTATATTGGCAAGCATCGAAGCAAAAGTGTCTTGGTAATTTCCAAGAGTCTGGTAATACGTTTCGAATGCAGCCTTCCTCACTTCCCTATCCTTGCTAGACATATAGACAGAATATAAAGGTGCGGACATTTCATAAACTTTATCCTTTACCGTAAAACTAGGAAGCACAAGGTCTTTAGACATCATTGTAAAAAGCTCACTTGGTGCGTTAACTATCGGCATCGTTTTAATTAACATCTTCTCCATTTCGGGAGGGAGTGAATGCACTTTATCCTCATACGTATCTTTCAAATGGGTGTAGTATGGCTTAAGTTTTGGGCTTTCGAGGAGCTTCTCCCACTTTTCCTTCTCAATTGCCTGCAGTTCATTCGAGAACCATGCGGTCCGCTCCACCACATAAATCATCATATTTTGACCTTCATCCGATAATCCTTGAGCAGAGGTGTTGCTAATATCCACGTCCAGGTTGATTCTTGAATAAACAAAGATCTTTTCCATTAAGCGAAACAATTCAAAATAGTCTTCTAAAAGGGTGAGGATTTGCTTATCACTGTCCAACTTTTCTTCTTTTTTGGCAAAACGGTCTGCCAGCTTTTTGGCTTTATACACATCCTGTTTCCATTGGGTTTCATTCTTATATAGAGTCTGTAGGTTCCATTTATATTCGGCTGGAATATCAGCGCGCGATTTATAGGTTGGGCTTTCTGCATAGGTTAGCGTTGACGCGAAACTTAAAATGGCGGTTATTAAAAGTGATGCGAAGATTCGTGTGGTTTTCATAGTCACTGTGGTCCTCCCTTAGTTTTCTGCTAAGGGTTAGTGTTTGTTTTCCAGCTTTTTCTATACATGGGGTAGGTAATACAAGGACTATATTGAAAATTAACTTAGGAAAAGACTTTGAAGGGGATAAAGACATTTTCCAGCTGTGTTTCGTTTTGAAAGCGTCTTTTGGAGGTGGTTGAAGGGTTCTATTGGACTGAAGGGGGTCTTTTACTTGTGCTTCGGGCGTATAGAAGCGCTCTATTTGACCGAAGGGGAGCTTTCACTTGCGCTTCGGGCGTATAGAAGGCCTCTATTTGACCAAAGGGGAGCTTTCACTTGCGCTTCGGGCGTATAGAAGGCCTCTATTTGACCAAAGGAGAACTTTTACTTGTGCTTCGGTCGTATAGAGGGGCTCTATTTTACCGAAGCAATGCTTTCACTTGCGCTTCGGGCGTATAGAATTACTGGATGAATACACTTCCGGGTTAAAATCCCGATTAAAAGTACTTTCATCCTTTTATCTAAAGATCAATCAGCATGCAAACCCATTCACCATCTTAACTCACTCACCAACGATATTAACTCGGCTGCGTCTTCACTCTCCCATTGCATAATCTCTTCCTTCAAGGAAGAAAGTGTCCCATATCCTTTTACAAAGCTGTTTAACCTCGCTACCAAAGTTGCATCTGTAAATGCCTCTTCAGTTTGGAAGTACTCTCTTAGTTTTTTTGTAGCATTAGAATATCTTTTCAGGTAATATTTCTGGTGTTTTTCTTCAGCCAGTGTGAATTGATCTAGTGGTGCAATTTCTGTTCCTATTGATTGTGAGTTTGTATTTTGGATTTCTTGCTTAATCTTTTCAATAGCTTCTTTTTGATTGATATCATGGTATAAAATTATCGATAAGTATTGCCTGCCCTTATAGTTCCCACGATTAGAATTGTGGGAGTTCCAAAAATGACGGGCAATCTCATCAAAAGTTATCTGGGTAGGATCAAAATCAATTTGTAAGCACTCAGTGTGATCTCCCATTTGTTTGTAGGTAGGCGTCTGAGTGGTTCCACCTGCATAGCCTACTCTTGTTCTAATGACTCCTTTTAAATACCCGAACCGGGCATCAGTTCCCCAGAATCAGCCCATGCCGAGAGTGACGGTTTGGAGATTGTGATCGTAATTGGTCATTGTTGTGCTCCTTTCTATGGCAAGAGTTATTTTATTTGTTAGTTTAAAGTTAGCATGATTAATTATGTATGGGAAGTTGCTGTATGAGGACAATGTTTCCGTTTTTCCGCTTACTTTGTCCTCATTCAAGCCCTACGAGGACAATGTTTCTGTTTTCCCGCTTACTTTGTCCTCATTCACGCCCTACGAGGACAATGTTTCCGTTTTCCCGCTTACTTTGTCCACATTCACCCTCTACGAGGACAATCTTTCCATTTTCCCGCTTACTTTGTCCTCATTCATGCCCTACGAGGACAATCTTTCCATTTTCCCGCTTACTTTGTCCTCATTCACGCTCTACGAGGACAATGTTTCCGTTTTCCCGCTTACTTTGTCCTCATTCACGTCCTACGAGGACAATGTTCCTCCTTCTTCTGCTAACTTTGTCCTCATTCAAAACAAAGAAAACCAGCTCCCCCATAAGAGCCGGTTTCCCCTCATTCCTACAACATCTTCTCCAAAAACACTTTCGCTCGCTCGGTCTTCGGAGCTGTAAAAAACTCTGCAGGCGGCGCATCCTCTACCAACATTCCATCATCAAGGAACAATACGCGGTCTGCCACTTCACGGGCAAAGCCCATTTCATGTGTCACAATGGCCATCGTCATCCCTGTATGCGCCAGTGCTTTCATTACTTCAAGTACCTCTTTTACCATCTCCGGATCCAAAGCGGAAGTTGGTTCGTCAAACAACATAACCTCCGGATCCATCGCAAGAGCTCGGGCAATCGCAACACGTTGCTTCTGTCCACCAGACAGGCGATTAGGATATTCCTTCGCTTTCTCAGCTAGCCCCACTTTTGCGAGCAAGTCCATTCCTTTCGCTTCCGCTTCCTTTTTCGACACTCCTTTTACAGAAACCGGAGCATACGTTAAGTTTTCCAGAACCGTCTTATGAGGGAAAAGATGAAAGTGCTGAAATACCATTCCCAAATTTTGACGTACTTTATTGATGTTGGTTTTCTTATTTGCAACATCCTGGTCTTTAATCCAAATGTGACCGGAAGTTGGCTCTTCCAATAGATTCATACAGCGAAGCAAAGTGGATTTCCCAGACCCCGAAGGCCCGATGATGGCCACTACTTCCCCTTCTTTAATTTGTGTAGAAATCCCCTTTAACACCTCCAGCTTGCCAAAGGATTTATGCAAATCTTCTATTTTAATCATAGCGTCTCATTCTCCTTTCAATGAGCTTGCCAATTAACGTGAGTATCATTACTAACACATAATAAATAAGTCCAGCGAAAATGAATGCTTCCAAATATGCATAAGTACTCGATGCTGTCATAAAAGAACGCCTCATAACGTCCATTACCCCGATAACTGTAACAATGGCTGATTCTTTAGTAAGTGTAATATATTCATTCATAAGTGCTGGTAAAATGTTTTTCAGTGCTTGCGGTAAAATGATGTCTTTCATCATTTGGCGATAGGGTACGCCAAGTGCCATGGCTGCTTCTCTCTGCCCTTTGTCAACCGCCATTATTCCTGCACGGATAACTTCCGAGATATAGGCCCCAGAGTTTAACCCGAAAGCTAGAATGGCAGCAGTGACCGGTTCAAGCGTGATGCCAATTGCTTGTGGTAATCCAAAAAATATTAGCATTAATTGAAGAACAAGCGGTGTTCCTCGAAATATGGATGTATAAATATCCGCTAAAATTCTAAGTAGTTTAATTCTACCAATCTTACATAAAGCCAATAGCGTTCCGATGATAAAACCTAGTATCCCTGCAAGTGATACGACTTGAAGCGTTACCTTCACACCCGCAAGAATAAAATCCATCGAACCCGTTATGGCGCTAAAGTCTAAGAAGTCGATCGTCAAGTACTACCAGTCCTTTCTGTCATATTAACAAGAAAATCAAAAGGGCGGTTACTGCACCCTTTTGATTTCGTTAAATCTTATTCTTCTTCTCCACCAAACCATTTGTTGATTAACTTTTCCATCTCACCGTTCTCTTCCATCTCTTTTAGAACACGGTTGAACTCCTCCGTTAATTCGCTGCCTTTTGGAAGGGCAATGGCAGATCCTTCTTCATCAGACTCAAGTGTAAAACCAGTAAGGTCTTCATCTTTTTCCATAAAGCCTTTCATAACTGTATCTTCAATGATGGCTGCATCAAAACGGCCCGTTTTTAAATCTTGAACAATTTGTGGGATGCGGTCTCGGTTTTCAATAGTAATATTCACTTCTTCCGCAATTTCTTCCGCTTTATCATACTGGATGGATCCCATTTGAACCCCAACCGTTTTACCTTCTAAATCTTCCAAACTAGTAATATTGCTATCTTTCAATGAAACAATCATGTGATTCGCTGTATAATATACATCTGTAAAATCAACTTGCTCAGCACGCTCTTCTGTCGGTGTCATACCAGCCAAGATAAGATCGATGTTACCTGATTTCATCGCGGTAATTAAACTTCCAAAGTCCATATCTTGAACTTTCAATTCGTAACCAAGTTCTTCTGTAATAGCTTTTGCAAGATCCACATCAAAACCGATAATTTCTTCTCCAACTTCCGTATCAATGTACTCAAATGGAGGGTAGTCAGCGGAAGTTCCCATTACCAGTACTTTCTTTCCATCTTCACCTTCTCCACTCGTTTCATCTCCATTACCGGATGTTCCACAAGCTGACAATAAGCCTACTACTAAAATACTAATTAATGAATACAAAAACCATTTTTTCACAATAATTTCCCCCTGTTCTTTTTTCAGAAAAGTTAAAAATTTAATCTAATTATGAAACAAACCTACATTTAAATCAAGTATTATTATGATGTATGTTTATTCGGATAAATGTATTTTAACACAGGTTAATATTTATGCAATATAGTTAATAAAGATAAATAAAGTTTTTATATTTTTATTATTCTGAAATATACGCTTTTTGTTATAGTTCCATCAGTCTAGGTTCATGTTATAATTACAATGAACTAGAAAAAGGAGGTGATATAAGATGATTACGGATGCTAAATTGGATTTGATTCTAAAAGGATGTTGGATTTTAAGGTTGAAATGAAAAAAGAATTAAGTGAATTGAACAGTAAAACTTCCACCCTGTCTGACAATCAAGTGCTTATGAAAGATGAGATCAAAGGTCTTAACGATAAAACCTCCACACTCGCTGACAATCAGATACTGATGAAAGATGAGATTCGAGGTCTTAACCAAAATACCTCCACACTCGCTGACAATCAGATACTGATGAAAAATGAGATCAAAGGTCTTAACCAAAAAACCTCCTCACTCGCTGACAATCAGTTGCTTATGAAAGATGAGATCAAAGGTCTTAACCAAAAAACCTCCTCACTCGCTGACACTCAGTTGCTTATGAAAGATGAGATCAAAGGTCTTAACCAAAAAACCTCCTCACTCGCTGACACTCAGTTGCTTATGAAAGATGAGATCAAAGGTCTTAACGATAAAACCTCCACGCTCGCTGACAATCAGTTGCTTATGAAGGATGAGATCAAAGGTCTTAACGATAAAACCTCCACGCTCGCTGAGAATCAGATTCTAATGAACGATGAGATTCGAGGTCTTAACCAAAAAACTTCCACACTCGCTGACAATCAGATACTGATGAAAGATGAAATCAGCGGCCTTAGTGAAAAGACATTCATGCTTTCTGCAGGACAGCACCAGATAAAAGAGGAACTCCATTCTTTAACAAATACAACTAGCACACTTCGTGAGGAATTCTACTTATTCAGGCATGATGTGAACGACCGCTTTAATGAAATCAATGCTACATTATCAAGGATAAAAGAGGATCAAACGAAGGATATTGAAGCGATTCTTGAAGAAATTTCTGCAAAACTGGATGAAAGAGATCAACGTGATTTTGAATCAACATAATTAATTCCCTTAAATATACCCAATGGAGTTTGTCCTCGTAAGAACTTCTATAATAAAACACAAATTCCTATTCAAAAAAGTGCAGGGAGCACTTTTACACAAAGTGGTCCCTGCACAAATATAATATCCCCTTATGCACTCAACTCTACAGCCATGCGTTCTTTTAATTTCCTTCTAGCTCTATGGATCTTTGATTTCACTGTAGCTGGATTCATTTCCAAAGCATTAGCAATTTCCCGCTCCTTTAATCCTCTTTCCATTTTAAGGACGAGCAGTTTCTTGTCTTCCTTTGAAAAGTCTTCCATCTTTTCATCTAGAATTTCTTTCAGCAATTTCACTTCCACTTCTGCTGCAACATTATGAACTGCTTCTTTTCCTAGACAATCTAACACATCTAACTCCATCGGACATCCTCTGTTTTTTCTCTCTCGTCTAACAAAATCAATCGCTGTTCTCGTTGCAATCACGCAAAGCCAAGCACCAACTTTATCACCATCTTGCAAACTATCCATCTTCTTATACGCCTTAATGAAGGTTTCCTGCACAATGTCTTCAGCCAACTGACGGTCGCGAATAACGGCGAAACTCACTTGAAACACTCTGTCATAATGCACCTTATATAATGTCGTGAAATCCACCTAATCCACCACTCTCAAACAGATATTGACTTTAAATAAATCCCCGTCCGTTTCAATGTCGAGACTGCCTTCATGAAGATCGATGATGGATTTAGCAATTGCAAGGCCAAGGCCAGATCCTTCCGTATTCCGTGAAGTATCTCCTCTTTTAAAGCGTTCGTATAATTCCTCGCTTTGATCATTCAATTCGTATTTTGATACATTTTTAAACGTAATTTTTGCTTTATCATTAAACTGTTGGACTTGAATATATACACGCGAGTTTTCCAATGAATACTTCACAATATTTCCTATCAGGTTATCAAACACTCGCCACATTTTCTGTCCATCCACTAATGCATATAGTGGCTTATCCGTGTTTGTAACTCGAAATTGTAAATTAGATTCTTTCAACGAACTATCATATTCCGCCAAGGCTTGTTGAAGAAGCTGATTTAAATCTACACGCTCTTTTACAAGCTCGATATTGCCGCTTGCCATTTTGGATACTTCAAATAGATCTTCAATTAACCCTTTTAAACGTTGTGACTTTCTATCAATAATCTCCAGGTACGCGGACCGGTCCTCAGCAGTTAGTTCGTTTTTCTTCAGCAGTTCCGTGTAAGTGATGATGGATGTCAACGGTGTGCGAAGATCATGACTGACATTTGTTATAAGCTCCGTTTTAAGACGCTCACTTTTTGCCTGCTCGTTTAAAGACACTTTTACCCCTTGATTCAATACATTTAGGTTTGCCGCCATTTTAGAAAGAACGGAATTCCCCTTAATTTCTATTGGCTCTCCTAATTTACCTGATGCCATCTCTTCAGTTTTGATGGAGATCTTATTGAAATAACCGACACTTTTTACTAAAAGAATGAACGTCGGCACTCCTATTAAAACAGCGAAGAGGAAATATAGCAGGAAGAAAGCTATATCAATGAAAATCATAAAGAAACCAAAGCCTAGTCCAAAGACGATTGCAAGAAGAATAAATACTTGGATGCCTGTAGCTGTATTTAGGAAGGCCTCCTTAATAACTTGATAAATGCGTTGGTATACTTTTTTACAGTTTTTAAAAATAATGAAGAACAAACTACTCTTCCATAGTTCTCTTAAATCAGTTATATGCCTCAAACTAGTAAACAAATAACGTAACTGGACGTAAGTGAGTAAACATAATACAGTTGATATAAATATACTTATAACAAATTCAGTGAGATACATAGTGGAGTTATATGTTAGCTGATTAATACAATCATGCACCCACATTAGACTGAATAGGAATATTAAAGTTGATATTCCCAACACAACTACGCTTAAATCAACTGGAATCTTGGCATAGAGATTTTGCCATTTCCCTCGTTCTTTTGGTATGGAAACTACTTTAATCATCGAAACAAACCAAATCAATAAAGCAATCAATGATGCTATTCCAAGTCTCCAAAACCACATTCTATTATCTTCATAACCAATTTTTGCAATCATTAATTCGCTATCCGAAGCTAGTCCTTTTGGAACACCTATAATCCCTTCAAAGTCCCCTCTCACTTCTGCTATTGTTTGGTACAACCAGTCCTCATAAGGCCAATTAGTGGAATGAAAATAGTCTCCTGATATTTTATATTTGGTAACGTACAACATATTGCTCTCATTGAATACTTGATTTAATGAAGTTTTTTTAACAGTAATATTTGTAAAGCTCTCTTCACCTTGTTCAAAAAAATATTGGAAGTCGTCATAAAATCTTGAAGGATACGAATTAAAGTTTGAATCTTTAGCGAAATACTCTTCCACTATTTTTTCTTTTTCTGCTATTATTTTCTTCTCTACATGCTCATCACTTGAGAAGTTTTTTTGAATATCTTCTAATTTGGTATCTCTTTCAGCAATTACTTCTTTTGGATCCTCACTAGAATCACCATCCTCTGCCAATTGAATTCTCTCTTCATATTGATAGCGAATGTTATCAAGCTGAGCGTCCAATGAACCATATTCATATCGATGTTCTTCTATTTCTTCCCTCGTAACCGTAATCTTTTCTTTTACACTTTCCACTGATATGTTTCCAAGCTCATTTGCAAGCAAATAATTGGCATATTCTTGTAACTCATTCTGAAATTCTTCTGTCTTAAAATAACTTTTCTGATTAAACCTATCTAAATTGTAAATAAAATAAAAGCTTCCACTTAACGCACAAACAAAAACTAGTGCCATTAAAACAGCTATTACTCTATTTCTCCATCTTGTACCCAATCCCCCATACCACCTTTAAATATCTTGGATTTTTTGGATCTATCTCTATCTTCTCTCTAATTTTCCGAATATGGACCGCTACAGTATTTTCCGCATTGTAGCCAGGCTCTTTCCATACCCGCTCGTATATATCATTGATGGAAAATACCCGTCCGGCATTGGTCATCAACAGTTCTACTATTTTATATTCAATCGGCGTCAACTTGACAGGATCTCCCTGAACCGTTACTTCCTTCGATTCCTTATCAATGGTCAGTCCGTTCAAATCAATAACTTTCTTGATTCCTTCAAACGTTCCAAGTGTGACATACCTCCTGAGCTGAGATTTCACTCTCGCGACAAGCTCCATCGGATTAAAAGGCTTTGTTACGTAATCATCAGCTCCCACTTGCAAGCCAAGGATTTTATCGGTATCCTCACTTTTTGCGCTTAAAATTATGATTGGAATGTTCTTCTCCTCGCGAATTCTGTGCGTCGCAGATATCCCATCAAGCCTTGGCATCATCACATCTAGTAAAATTAGGTGCACTTCATTTTCATGAAGGATTTCTAACGCTTCCACCCCATCTTGAGCCTTTAAGACCTTCACACCTTCATTTTTCAAATAGATTTCAATCGCATCTCTTATTTCTTTCTCATCATCCACTACCAACACTGTATAGTTCGCCATCTCTCACCCTTCTCCCACTTACCATTCTTTCTCTATGTACACATCATATATGGTAAATCTTAAGTATTATTGAAGTATTTTCTTAAGAATTTCTTAAGTTACTAACCTATTATATAATTCTTGGGAAGTGGGAAACATAGGTAATCGCAATTAATTCGGCGGAATACAAAAAGGCACGCTAGTATTAATTGCGTGCCTCCCATTCCTTATTTATTAAGTTCTTTATAAATTTGATTTAAAAGTACTCTGTCTGGATCTTGACTCAACTCCCACATCATTGCCCCACCAAGATCATTCCTTTTTAAGAAATCGGTCTTCTTCGCAATAGATTTCTCGTCATCATAACTAATAAACGTCTCCCCATTATACAGAACTGGCACTTGGGTTTTTTCCATCCAATGACGTTCAAATCCGTTTTTTTCAATATACTCTTCTGCTAGCTTTCCATAACTTAACGAAGTACCTCCATTAAAGGCTTGGTACAATCCATTGTTATTAGCCTTAGCTTCATGGAAAACCCTTCCGTAAAAAGGCATTCCCATCACCAGTTTATCTGAAGGCACCCCACTAGCGATATATGTTTCAATGCCGTCTTTTACACTCCACTGCCAACTGAATGCACTATTAGGATCTTTATACAATGGCGCGTTCAAACCGGTCAATTCATCCCATTCTCCATTGATATCATAGGTCATTAACTGTATATAATCGACATATTGATGCAACTCTGATAATTCCATGTTTGCAGCATGTGACTCACTCGCTCCCGCTGCGATTGTTAGCAAGTACTCTTTGCCATCCTTCTTTTCTTGTTCGTTTAAGGTTTCCCTGATTTTTTTAAGTAAAAGGGTGTAATTTCGCTTGTCCTCAGGGCGGTTTACATTATCAGGATGTCCCCCACTCACCGGGTACTCCCAATCCAGATCCACGCCATCAAAACCATTTTCCAAAATAAATCGACGAACACTCTCTGCAAATTTGGTTCTAGAATCTTCAGAAGCAGCTGCATCAGAAAAATTCTTCGACCAAGTCCAAC
Organism: Sutcliffiella horikoshii; assembly: GCF_002157855.1. Taxonomy (NCBI): domain Bacteria; kingdom Bacillati; phylum Bacillota; class Bacilli; order Caryophanales; family Bacillaceae; genus Sutcliffiella; species Sutcliffiella horikoshii. The sequence continues at coordinate 2,709,760 of NZ_CP020880.1, forward strand.
CACCAACAGAAATCATTGTTTTCAGATGAGAGTGCCGCTTCTTTAGTTGTAGCATTTGCTTGAAATTTTCATAGTAGCTTGCTGGGTCACCCACAATAATTTCTCCATCTTCTGAAATATTAGCAAATGCATAGTTTATATGTGTCAATTTACTAGCATCAATTCTGGAAACGTTGTATCCCGAATAACTGGACCAACCTGCATAATAGCCGATCATTTTGTAGTCCGCTTCCGGCTCTAGTTTATTTTCTACGGTTACATTTTTCGTTGCTTCCGCCTTTTGTCCGGCAGTATCGTAAACAACCACTTTCAATATCTGCTCCCCATTTTCCACCCATGGATCGGTCGACCAATTGATCGTGTATGGCGCTTCTGTCTTTTCGCCAATCAAGTAGTCGCCATTGCTAGAATAAAATTCAACCTTTCTGATTGAGTTATCATCCTTTGCTTCTAATTGGAGTTCTACATCCCCACTTACCAAAGAATCTTCCTCCTCATCTGAAGAAGTATATGTGAAATTAAAAATTTCAGGTGGGTTGTCAGTTAGTTCCTCCACGACTTCCGGTTTCTTTTCTGTGTTTAAATTAGATACTGGCTTTGTGGAATTAATTAAATATATAGTTATGGCACTACCTATAACTAGGAGAGCTATAAGAAAAAACGTAAGTTGCCGTCTAAGTTGCATGTCCTGTTACTTCCTCCTATTTAACTGCCTAACTATTATTGTAATATGCTATTGGTGGAGGATGTAGCGGTAAATATTAGCTTTATAAGCTACAACAAAAAAATGCCAATCCCATAAAAATGGAACCGGCATTTTTTATTACTTTTTATAGCTCTTCACAATGCTCTTCAAAATACCCTTGAAGCTTTGTGATGACAGACATTGGCGCATGGCCTTCGATTTCGTGTCTTTCTACCATCGTTACAATCTTGCCGTCTTTTAATAAAGCAAAAGAAGGAGAGGATGGCGGATAGCCTTCAAAATATTCGCGTGCTTTCTCCGTCGCTTCTTTATCTTGACCAGCAAAAACAGTAACTAAGTGTGTTGGGCGCTTGTCATAATGCACCGCATGCGTTGCAGCTGGACGTGCGATACCGCCTGCACAACCACATACAGAGTTAACCATTACAAGTGTCGTCCCTTTACGTGCAAATGCTTCTTCAACATCTTCTACAGTTCTAAGTTGCTCATAGCCAGCGTTATCCATTTCTTCTCTGGCAGTACGAACAACATCATTCATAAACATATTAAAATCGATATTCATGTTGTATCACCTCTTCTTAAACTATCTCTATCATACCAATTTTTTTCAAATAATAAAATAAAAAAGGTTTATTTTCTAAGTTGGCGGGTATTATATCAGTAACATCTAGATATCCATACCCCTATACTCCCTAGATGAAGGAAAGTGATATGCTCACTTTCCTTTTTTTGCACTTTAATTACTGTCTGTAACTTCCAATTAACTTCTCCACAGCCAAAGATACAGAAACTTCATTTTCCCCAACTTGCTTCTCTAGCACCGGCAACTCTTTTCTCACCTTTTCATCTTCAAAAAACATACGCTCAATCTGATCCTTCAAAGAGGTATAGAACCACGTCTTCTTTTGTGCATTCCTTCGCTCATCAAAAACATCTGATTTCTTCGTGCTTTTCACAAACTCTTGAACAATCCTCCAAGTCTCATCAACATTCACATTATTCAAAGCCGAGCAAGTAAACGTCTTCGTCTCCCAGCCTTCTGTTGCCGGCTGCAAGAAATGAAGAATTTGTTTGTATTCATGAGCAGTTTTCTCTGCTCTTGCTTTATTGTCTCCATCCGCCTTGTTCACCGCAATTGCATCCACAAGCTCCATAATCCCTTTTTTCATGCCTTGCAATTCATCGCCTGCACCCGTTAGAACAAGCAGTAAAAAGAAATCGACCATATCCCGGACTATGGCTTCACTCTGACCGACTCCTACTGTCTCTACTAAAATCACATCATAGCCAGCAGCCTCACATAAAAGAATGCTTTCACGCGTTTTCCTATGAACTCCGCCCAATGTGCCACTGGAAGGAGATGGCCGGATGAATGCTCGCGTATGCCTTGCGAGTTGTTCCATCCTTGTTTTGTCTCCAAGGATACTACCACCTGTCTTAGAACTGCTCGGATCGACTGCAAGCACGGCGACTTTGTGTCCTTGCTCACACAAATACAATCCAAATGCTTCTATAAATGTACTCTTGCCGGCACCTGGTACACCGCTTATCCCTATCCGAACAGAGCGTCCAGTTGAAGGCATAATTTCTTGAATGATTTCTTGGCTTCTATGAAAATGTCGAGTTGCATTGCTTTCTACAAGCGTGATGGCCTGAGCGAGGTCAGAGCGGACTCCCCCATGGATACCTGATATGATATCCACTGTACTCCGCTCCTCCTTTTTGAGCACCTTTTTTCGCGGTTTACGCTCTTTAGTCATGCGTCTCTTCCACTTCCTCATAGCCGAGGCGTTCGTAAATCTCATCCAGAACCTTTTCGGCTGCACGCGGGATGACCGTACCAGGTCCGAAAATAGCGGAAGCGCCTTTACTATATAGGAATTCATAATCCTGCGCTGGGATTACCCCACCAATTACAACGATGATGTCTTCACGGTTCAATTTCTTCAGTTCTTCTACGAGTTGTGGTAGAAGTGTTTTATGCCCAGCTGCAAGGGAACTGATGCCGATAACATGCACGTCATTTTCCACAGCTTGCAGCGCCGTTTCTGCAGGCGTTTGGAAAAGAGGTCCGATATCCACATCAAATCCAAGGTCGGCGAATGCGGTGGAAATGACTTTTGCCCCTCTGTCATGACCATCCTGCCCCATTTTCGCAATCATAATTCTTGGACGTCTTCCTTCGAGCTCCAAGAATTCTTCGATTTTATCCTTCACGGCCTTCATCTCCTCCTCATTGGAGAATTCACTGCTGTACACGCCACTAATAGAACGGATGACAGCGCGATGGCGATTGGCTACTTTTTCAATGGCATCAGAAATCTCACCCAGACTTGCACGGGCACGGGCAGCGTCCACTGCTAGCTCGAGAAGATTACCTTTCCCTGTGCGAGCCGCATCTGTTAGTGCTTCTAGTGCAGAAATAACTTCCGTTTCATCTCTGTTTTCACGAAGCTCTTGCAAGCGAAGGATTTGCTTTTTACGAACTTCCGCATTATCAATATCCAACACATCAATAGCCATATCTTCTTTTTCCAAACGGAATTTGTTCACGCCAATGATGGATTCTTTCCCTGAATCGATTTTTGCTTGACGGCGTGCAGACGCTTCTTCAATTCTCATCTTCGGCAATCCTGTTTCAATTGCTTTTGCCATGCCTCCAAGCTCTTCAATTTCTTCAATATGTGCCCAAGCTTTATCAATCAATTCCTTCGTCAACGTTTCCACATAATAGGAACCAGCCCAAGGGTCAATGACTTTGGTAATCTCCGTTTCTTCCTGCAAATACAACTGCGTATTGCGGGCGATACGTGCGGAAAAGTCCGTTGGCAAGGCAATCGCTTCATCCAATGCATTGGTGTGTAAGGATTGCGTATGTCCATTGGCAGCCGCTAGAGCTTCAATACATGTGCGCGTCACGTTATTAAACGGATCCTGTTCTGTTAAGCTCCAACCGGACGTTTGAGAATGGGTCCTTAAAGCCATGGACTTTGGATTTTGTGGTAAGAACTCCTTCATCATCTTCGCCCAGATAAATCGAGCAGCCCGCATTTTCGCCACTTCCATGAAAAAGTTCATTCCGATTGCCCAAAAGAATGATAGTCTTGGCGCAAACTTATCAATATCAATCCCCGCTTCAAGTCCTGTTCTCACATATTCGAGTCCGTCTGCAAGCGTATAAGCAAGTTCAATATCTGCCGGTGCCCCTGCTTCTTGCATATGATAACCAGAAATACTGATGCTATTAAACTTTGGCATATGCTGGGACGTGTAAGCAAAAATATCGCCAATGATTCTCATGGACATCTCAGGAGGATAAATATACGTATTACGAACCATATACTCTTTTAGAATATCATTCTGAATGGTTCCGGAAAGTTTCTCTGGACTGACCCCTTGTTCCTCAGCCGTAACGATGTAAAAGGCCATAATCGGAAGGACCGCACCATTCATTGTCATGGATACAGACATTTTATCCAATGGAATGCCATCAAATAATACCTTCATATCAAGAATGGAATCAATGGCAACTCCAGCTTTTCCAACATCCCCTTCTACACGAGGATGATCAGAGTCGTATCCACGGTGTGTCGCAAGGTCAAAGGCAACAGACAATCCTTTTTGTCCCATTTCTAAGTTTCTTCTATAAAAAGCATTGCTCTCTTCGGCTGTGGAGAAACCAGCATACTGACGGATCGTCCATGGACGGTTCACATACATCGTCGGGTAAGGCCCACGCAAATACGGAGCAATACCAGGAAGAGTTCCCAGGTGATCGGCTCCATCCAGGTCGGCCTTTGTGTAATTGGCTTTCAATTTAATCTGTTCATTTGTTTCATAAAATAGTTCTTCCACCGCTTCGTTGGATAATGGCACTTGGGTAGCTGTAGTTTCCTTGTTTAATGTTCTCGTAGAAAAATCAGGCTTCATTGTCGGTCAACCCCATTTCTTGATGTATCACTAGTAATTGTTCATAACAATTGGAGCGCATATGAATAAAATCACTTACCCCTATTTCCTGCAACGCTTTTTGACGAGTTGCTTCAGGCAATCCCGCAACCAATACTTTTCGGTTAGGCGAATTAACAGCCATAACCGCAGCATTTAGTAGCTCTTCGTAAGTGTCATCACTGCCACAAATGCATACATATCCAGTTATGTTTTGAAGAGAGACCCACTCCACTATTTCTTTCGCATTTTCAAAGCTTGGACTGACGACAGGTTGAAGACCTCCTACCTGGAAAAAGCCTGATGAGAAGTCAGTCCGTGGCTTGTGTGTTGCTAATGAACCAAGATTGATCAAGGTAACTTTTGGCGGGGTTCCCTGTTTTTCCTGATACACCTTCGCTTGGTAACGCAGGCTTTCAAAGGCTTCAGATAATCTTAACGGTTGAATAGCCTGTACTTTTACTGAAGCATGTTCATTTTCTTCGATAGCTGTAGTGCTTATTTGCTGCTTTAGCTCCTCTTGAAGATTTGCATACATATTGGTACCGACCAACACTTTTTTCCTGTTTTGGACATCCTTAAGTCGCTTTTCTTTTACCTCGGCAATACGGTCCTGTAAGAAATTTGATCGCATAGCTTCCACGATCCCGCCAAGCTTGTCCAGCTCCTGAAACAGCTTCCATGCCTCATCAGCCAATTGATTTGTCAGATTTTCCACATAGTAAGAGCCTGCTGCTGGATCCACCACCTTATCTAAAAAGCTCTCTTCTTTTAGAATATAATGGGTATTTCTTGCAATTCTTCGTGAGAAAGCATCCTTGCCTTGCTGATAACTGTCCACATTGATACTGTCTGCTCCACCAATTGCAGCAGAGAATGCCTCAGTTGTCGAACGGAGCATGTTGACATACGGATCAAGATTAGATTTAGTAAACATAGAGGTTGTAGCATGCACGTTCATCTTCTGTGCTCTTTCATTTCCCCCAAAAGCCTCCACGATATTTGCCCATAACACTCTTGCCGCTCTCAGCTTGCTGAGTTCCATGAAAAAGTCACTTCCGACAGGGAAAGTGAATGCTATTTCCTGGGAAGCTTCCTCAATGGTCAAACCTCTATACATCAGTTGTTGCAAATATTCAACGGCCGTTGCCATGACAACTGCAAGCTCCTGCACGGCATTGGCTCCTCCGCTATGATAAGCATTGGACTGCACCCAAACTGTTTTAAGGAACGGAGCATTGTTTTCTTTCCACTCTATATTGGATTTCATTTCGTTATAATACTGCTCCAATGGCTGACTCAGCTTGCCTGTTGCTGCAAGCTCCCCAACAGGATCCGCTCCGATAATGCCGTGCAGGTTCTTTGTTTCTATATCACTATCAATCAATGCATTGATGAACGTTGTGGCGCTGGCTCCTGCATGTACTTGGAGAGCTATGTCATCTAATGAAATCTCTTTTAGTAAAGTCTTAAGGTCTGTTGGTTTTTTTATCAATAAGGCCTTAGGTTCTGTTGATGGAAAAGTGGCAAAACGAATGGATTGCAAGCCACTTTCTAGTTCCAGTTTCAGTTGAGCATTCATTTCCTCAAATGAAGTTGATGCATAAAGTTGCTGGCTGACTGCCCAATCAGACTTTTCTATAAGATTCTTAGATGCAAGCTCACTTCTATCGTTTTCTGTATATACCGGTTTACGTGTAATGCCTTCATATGTAACGGTGTTGAGCTTGGAAACAGGCTTCCCCTTTAACGCTTTCTCTGCCTGTTCCACCCACTCTTCCATTGTCACTTTCGGGAAACTATTGTTCTTCATTTCTTTCAATTTACTCATCTTCATCCCCTCGTTCCCTCAATTGCGTAATCGCTTACAAATTTAAATTTTTCAAAAGTTCATATATTTATTTTAATATAGTTATGTGGGCACGGCAAATAAAGAAAGCATTGGAATTACTTATTTTTCGGTGGTATTCCTTTTTAAGAAAAACTATACTTATTATATAAATGATAGTTTCTTAAAAAGGTAGTGATTTGTAGCGATGTTATACACATGGAATATTGAAAACATAATTAAAGAAACATTAGAGGAACTTAATTTAGACATTAATTTTGAATTTGATAATAACTTAAAAGCACCGATGAGTTTTAACATCTCGACTAACACGATCAAATTCAATTATTTGCAGATTAACGGATACAAAGCGAAGATTAACAATAAAATTAGAGAAACTGACGAAAACTTTGTGAAACTCATACTCTTTCATGAAGTCGGCTATTACTTGGATTTTAAAAAGAACAAGCACGACTTGAGGATATTGATGTATGGCGGAGAAGATGAGAAGAAAATCTTGATGCGTCAAATTGAAAAAAATGCGTGGGTATTCGGAAGGACGGTCGTACCTGAGTATCTCTTGCAGGCTTATGATAAGATGCGGGAGTTAGATGGGATGTTTTTGTCGAACAGATAAACAGAATAACAGGAGAGTGTATGAAAACATAGCGATTTCATACACTCTTTTTTTAATTGTATATTGTTTCTAAAGCTTCATCGATAACAACCCCAACATTCCCTTTCTTATGTCCCTTTTCCACATAGCTGTGAGCAACTGATAATTGTTCCATCGGATAGCACTTATCGATAACTGCTTTATACTTTCCTTTTTCTATCAAATCTTTCAGGAACTTGATATCGTCTTCTTTTTCCAAGGCAAGACCTGAAAATATTTTATAGCCACGTGTCATGCCACTCCAATACCCCTGCACCATCTGAGTAACTCCTGCTGCACCTAAAATCCAGGTTCCTTTTTTCTTAAGCGTTTTCTTTACTGCTTCATAAGGGATTTTCCCAACCGTATCAAAAATGACATCATAATTTTCCCCATCGATTTCTTCTTTGGTATAGTCAATTACTTTATCTGCCCCTAACGACTTCACCATTTCGATATTGGCTGTGCTGCATACCCCTGTAACCTCAGCACCGTATAATTTGGCAAGTTGAATGGCTGCTGTACCGACTGCACCTGATGCCCCGTAAATGAGAATTTTTTGCCGATTTTGGATATTTGCTTTCCTTAGAAAATGCATAGCAGTGTGCCCTCCAAACGGAACAGTTGCCGCCTCTACATAGCTTAAATTTTGTGGTTTTAATGCTATAATTCCTTTTTCAGAGAGACATATATATTCTGCGTAAGCACCTAAGCTCATCCCTGTAGATCCAAAAACTTGGTCCCCTGCTTTAAATCGCATAACTTCACTTCCTACAGATTCAACTATTCCTGCCAGGACTCCTCCTAGAATGGACTTCTTGGGACGTGTCAGCCCAAAGAACAATTTCACTGCAGCTGGATCCGCTTTTCGCAATCGCCAATCTGCTGCATTGACAGCTGTCGCCACTATTTTAACAAGTATTTCATTATCTTTCGGAATTGGTTTATCGACCTCTTTTAAATGGAGTACTTCTGGTGGACCGTATTTGGTGTATACAACAGCTTTCATGGGCTTGCCCCCTGTGTGAAAGTTTTTTTATTTGCCTGCAATCATTGTATGTTGATCCACGAGAAAATACGTCCACCTGTTTGTAGAACATTTTGAACGTCCGTCCAAAATGGCGGTCAAACCGTTTCGGGCGATTCTTGATGTCTTTCGGGCGATTTTTCGAAAAAACGGGCGATTATTTAAATTTACAGGCGAAAATTGAAGGCAATCGGGCGAAAATTTGATTTTACGGGCGATTTTCACGAGTAATCGGGCGAACACAAAAAAAGACCGACAAAGTCATCCATTCGAGGAGGACTTTATCGGTTTGTTCCAAACTATTAATAAATCGACGTATTCTCTTTAGACATTTTTTCGATAATTTCTTTAACGCGCGCTAGGAAGCGTCCGCATACAAGACCATCAAGAACACGGTGGTCAAGAGACATACATAAGTTTACCATGTCGCGAACAGCGATCATTCCGTGGTCCATGACTACTGGACGTTTCACGATGGATTCCACTTGCAGGATGGCTGCTTGTGGGTAGTTGATGATGCCTTGTGATTGTACAGAACCGAATGAACCTGTGTTGTTGACAGTAAATGTTCCACCTTGCATCTCTGCAGATGTTAGTTTACCAGCGCGAACCTTGTTGGCAAGTTCTGTGATTTCACGTGCGATACCTTTGATAGTTTTTTCATCAGCGTTGCGGATAACCGGCACATAAAGTGCGTCGTCTGTTGCAACGGCGATGGAGATATTGATGTCTTTCTTTTGGACGATCTTATCGCCTGCCCACATAGAGTTGATTTGTGGGAATTCTTTCAAAGCTTGCGCTACCGCTTTTACGAAGAATGCGAAGAAAGTAAGGTTGTAGCCTTCTTTTTTCTTGAACTCGCCCTTCAAGGAGTTGCGGTATTCTACAAGGTTTGTCGCGTCCACTTCTATCATCGTCCAAGCATGTGGTGCTTCTTGTTTACTGCGCAGCATGTTTGCAGCGATCGCTTTACGTACGCCTGTTACAGGGATTTCGATGTCTCCTGCTTCTACGGGTACGTTTACTGGTTGAGCCGCTTTTGGAGCACTTGCTGCTGCCGGTGCAGATGGAGCCGCCGGTGCTGCAGACGCCGCTTTAGGAGCTTCCGACGCTTGCGCTTGAGTAGCTGCCGGCTTGGAATCAGCAGATGGGATGTTACCAGAATCGATCACCGCTTGGATGTCTTTTCTTGTAATACGTCCGCCTGCTCCGCTTCCTTTTACTTGCTCAAGATCTACATTGTTTTCTTGTGCAAGACGAAGAACTGCTGGAGAGTAGCGACGTTTGTTTGGTGCGTCTGCATCCTCTTGTGCTGATGGTGCAGATGGCGCTTTGGATTCTGTTGCAGGTGCAGATGCAGATGCTGGTGCACTTTCCTCTTTCGGTGCCTCAGCAGTTGCATCTGCTTCTCCGCCACCTTCTGTTTCGATATAGCAGATGATTTCTCCTACTGCTAGTGTGTCACCGTCTTCTGCTACAAGTTCTTTGATTGTTCCTGTAAAAGAAGATGGGATTTCTGCGTTAACTTTATCTGTCATGACCTCTGCTAGAGGGTCGTATTTGTTTACTTTGTCGCCTACGCTTACGATCCAGCGGCTGATTGTTCCTTCAGTTACGCTTTCCCCAAGCTGTGGCATGGTAATTTTTTCTACTGCCATGATGAGAACCTCCTTTAATCGGTGGGCTCTGTTGAACTCTGCAGTTAATCTCCGTTCCAGGAGCTTGCTTTCCGCGGGCAATCCGGGGGCCTCCTCAGGCTTCGCCTTACGAATCTACCATGGCCCTTCCTCCCGCAGGAGTCAAGCTCCTTCCTCTACAATCAACTGCAGGAAACTCAACATTACCATTTGTTCACTCTTCCACTTATATCAGAAATTAGTATTGAGCTAGCTCACGCATCGCTTTTTCTACTTTGTCCGGGTTAACCATGAAGTATTTTTCCATCGTCGGTGCATATGGCATTGCAGGTACATCAGGTCCAGCAAGGCGCATGATTGGTGCATCAAGATCGAATAAGCAGTTTTCTGCAATGATGGCAGATACTTCACTCATGATACTTCCTTCTTTTGTATCTTCCGTAAGTAGAAGAACTTTACCTGTTTTAGAAGCCGCTTCCATGATAGCTTCTTTATCAAGCGGATACACTGTACGCAAGTCAAGAATGTGAGCGGAGATTCCGTCTTGTGCAAGACGCTCTGCTGCTTGTAGTGCAAAATGTACGCAAAGACCGTACGTGATAACGGTGATGTCTTCTCCTTCGCGTTTCACGTCTGCTTTACCGATTGGTAATACGTAATCATCTGTTGGTACTTCACCCTTAATTAAACGGTAGGCACGTTTGTGCTCGAAGAATAGAACCGGATCTTCATCACGAATAGCTGCTTTCAGTAATCCTTTTACATCATAAGGAGTAGAAGGCATGACAATTTTTAAACCAGGTTGGTTCGCGAACACTGCCTCAACGGATTGTGAGTGGTAAAGTGCACCGTGAACTCCCCCTCCGTATGGAGCACGAACAACTAATGGACAAGTCCAATCGTTGTTGGAACGGTAACGGATTTTGGCTGCTTCGGAAATGATTTGGTTAACTGCAGGCATGATAAAGTCTGCGAATTGCATTTCTGCGATTGGACGCATACCGTACATTGCTGCACCGATAGCAACACCAGCGATTGCTGATTCTGCAAGAGGAGTATCGATAACTTTATCTTCACCAAATTGATCGTAAAGGCCGTTAGTCGCTTTGAATACTCCACCTTTTCTTCCTACGTCTTCCCCAAGTACAAATACTTTAGAATCACGTTCCATCTCTTCTCGGATGGCCATTGTAACTGCATCTATATAAGAAATAACTGCCATGATAGTTCCCCCTTACTCTGCGTAGACATGCTTCATTGCGGATTCAGCATCTGCGTATGGAGCATTTTCTGCGTATTCTGTTGCTTCGTTAACTTCTTTTGCAATTTTATCGTTAATTTCTTTTTCTTTTTCATCTGTTAACACGCCAACCTCTTTTAAGTAAGCTGCAAAGCTGATGATTGGGTCATTCGCTTTAGCTGCTGCCACTTCGTCACGCTCACGGTATGCACGATCATCGTCATCACTGGAGTGAGGTGTTAGACGGTAGGAAATAGCCTCTACAAGAGTAGGACCTTCGCCACGACGTCCACGGTCAGCTGCTTCTTTCACCGCTGCATATACTTCAAGCGGGTCATTTCCGTCAATCGTGATACCAGGCATTCCGTATCCTAGTGCACGGTCTGAGATTTTCTCACATGCCACTTGTTTTTCATAAGGAACTGAGATTGCATATTTGTTGTTTTCACACATGAAGATAACTGGCAACTTGTGAACTGCTGCATAGTTAGCGCCTTCATGGAAGTCCCCTTGGTTGGATGAACCTTCACCAAATGTTACAAATGTGCAAAGGTCTTTTCCTTCTAAACGGCCACCAAGTGCTACTCCAACTGCGTGTGGTACTTGTGTTGTTACAGGGGAAGAGCCAGTTACGATGCGGTTTTTCTTTTGACCGAAGTGACCTGGCATTTGACGTCCACCTGAGTTTGGATCTTCCGCTTTTGCAAAACCGGAAAGCATTAATTCCGTTGCTGTCATGCCGAATGTAAGTACAACACCCATGTCACGGTAGTATGGTAGTACGTAGTCTTTTTCACGGTCTAGAGCGAATGCCGCTCCTACTTGTGCTGCTTCTTGACCTTGGCAAGAGATTACGAATGGGATTTTCCCTGCGCGGTTTAGTAACCACATGCGCTCGTCAATGCGGCGAGCTAGTAACATTGTTTCGAACATTTCTAATACGTTTTCATCTGTAAGCCCTAGAGCTTGGTGACGATTTTCTGCCATTTAAGTTTACCTCCTATATGTAGAGAGTTGGGAGCGTGTAGCTCCTCTAACAATTAAATTCAATATGATGTAGGCTGTTGATTTCCGCTGCAGGCACTCGCTTTCCGCGGGCGGTCCGGGAGCCTCCTCAGGCTTCGCCTTCCGGGGTCTCCCATGTCCCTTCCTCCCGCAGGACAAGGAATGCTTCGACAGCAAGACATCGCACGAAGAAAATGCGTAGCATTTTCGAGGAGTCTCGTGCCTTCCGGTTCAATCAACGTTCCTTCTTACATTTTTTAAGAATGTATCGCTTTTCCATCAACTGCAAGGGCTGCTTCGCCGATTGCTTCGGATAGAGATGGATGCGGGTGGATGGTGTGTCCGATTTCCCAAGGTGTTGCATCAAGTACTCTTGCAAGACCAGCTTCAGAGATCATGTCTGTAACGTGTGGGCCGATCATGTGAACACCTAAAATGTCATCGTTTTCTTTGTTCACAACAAGTTTCACAAAGCCATCAGACTCGCCGTAAACAAGTGCTTTTCCGATTGCACGGAAAGAGAATTTGCCTGTCTTTACGTCGAAGCCTTTTTCTTTTGCTTCTTCTTCTGTGTATCCAACAGATGCGACTTCAGGACTTGAGTACACACATTTGGAAATCATGGAGTAATCAATTGGCGCAGGATTTTCGTTTGCCATATGTTCCACTGCTACGATTCCTTCGTGAGAAGCAACGTGTGCAAGCTGTAAACCGCCGATTACATCTCCGATTGCGTAGATGTGGGACTCTTTTGTTTGGAAGCGATCATTTGTTGTAATAAAACCTTTTTCTACTTGAATCTCTGTGTTCTCAAGACCAATGCCCTCTACGTTAGCTTGACGACCAACGGAAACTAGCATTTTTTCTGCAGTGAAGGATTTCTCTTCTCCTTTATGCTCGGCTTTGATTGTTACAGATCCATCTGCTTTTTCAAGTGTTTCTGGAAGCACCTTCGCACTTGTTACTACTTTGATGCCGCGTTTTTTCAACAGTCGTTGCATTTCTTTGGACACTTCTTTGTCTTCTGTTGGCAATACACGATCTGCATATTCAAGGACGGTTACTTCTACACCAAAGTCATCTAACATGGATGCCCACTCGATACCGATTACGCCTCCACCTACGATGATGATTGATTTTGGAAGTTCCTCGAGTGATAATGCTTCATCAGAAGTCATGACTTGTGTGCCGTCAATTTCAAGTCCAGGAAGAGAACGTGGACGAGATCCTGTTGCGACAATAACGTTCTTCGGAATTAACATTTCGTTCTCGTCACCATTTTCGAACTCCACAGAGATCGTACCAGGCATTGGAGAGAAAATGGAAGGTCCTAAGATACGTCCTGTTCCGTAGAACACATCGATCTTCCCTTGCTTCATTAAATGCTGCACACCGCCGTGAAGCTGGTCGATGATTTTTTGTTTACGCTCTTGCACTTTGAAAAAGTCCAGCTTCACTTCTCCTGAAATTACGCCGAATTCTTCACTGTTTTTCGTTTGAGCAAAGACTTCTGCACTGCGAAGCAATGCTTTACTTGGGATACACCCTGCATGAAGGCAAGTTCCACCGATTTTCTTCTTTTCTACTACTGCTGTTTTTAAGCCAAGTTGAGATGCACGAATAGCCGCGACATACCCGCCTGTTCCGCCACCTAGGATGACTAAATCATATTCTTGTGCCATTATTCCTTGCTCCCTTCTAGCTCTGTACTACTTTGGTGTCAACGACTGTTCCAGGGTATTCTTTTGCTCCTTCTTCCCCACGTAATACGCGAAGTGCTCCTTCTGTAAGAGCTTGCAATTCGTTTTCGCCTGGTTGTACGATGACGTCTGCTATCCAGCTAATACGCTCGGAGATTTGTTTTACAAATCCTTTTCCATAAGCAAGTCCACCAGTCAAAATGATGGCATCTACTTTACCTGCCAGAACTGCACTCGCTGAACCGATTTCTTTTGCAACCTGATAAGCCATTGCATCAAATATTAAAGCGGCCTTTTCATCGCCAGCCTCTATCATTTGTTCGACTTTAACTGCATCGTTCGTTCCAAGGTAACCTACGAGACCACCTTGTCCGACTAACTTTTTCATAATCTCATCACGATAATAGTCACCTGAAAAGCACAGGGATACCAGCTCACCTGCAGGCACTGTTCCTGCACGCTCTGGACTGAATGGACCGTCACCATGAAGACCGTTATTTACATCGACTACTCTACCGCCAATGTGCGTGCCTACTGTGATACCTCCGCCCATATGGGTAACAATCAGGTTAAGATCTTCATATTTTTTGCCAAGATCTTTCGCTACTCTTCGTGCAACTGCTTTTTGGTTTAACGCATGGAAGATACTTTTGCGCTCGATTAGTGAAAATCCTGAAATACGAGCAATGTCAGACAGCTCATCCACTACCACCGGGTCCACGATGAAAGACGGGATATTCAAACCAGTAGCAATTTCGTAAGCGATGATTCCACCAAGGTTAGATGCGTGCTGGCCTGCATAACCGATTTTCAAGTCATGGAGCATTTCTTTATTTACAGCGTATGTTCCGCCTTCGATTGGACGAAGAAGTCCACCGCGGCCACACACTGCACTAAGTTTTGATATATTGATGCCTTCTTGATCCAATGTTTCAAGAATGGTCGTTTTTCTGAATTCATATTGATCATAGATACTTGCAAAGGAATTAATCGTTTCGCTATCGTGACGTAATGTTTTCTCAAATACAGAGCGTTCATTATCAAATACGCCGATTTTCGTTGATGTGGATCCTGGATTGATGACAAGTATGCGATATTCCTTTTCTAACACTGTTGAAACCTCCATTTCAGACGGACGGCAAACGAGCGAAATTCCTTTTCATCCCGTTTGCCCCCTTCTGAGAAACTTAATATTTATTTATATTAGCGTCCGTTACGACGGCTTAAAATATGATGTCCGTTTTGTAAAAATTGGCTGCGAGAGTTTTTCATTCTCTCGATACGCTCTTCAGCAAGACGATCTGCTGCACGGTAAGTCGGGATACCGTCACGTTTTGCAATCTCGATAACTCTTTCAATGTTGTCGTAGATTCCTTCTACTTTTTTCATTGCGCGCTCACGGTTGTAACCGTAAAGCTCATCCGCTACGTTAATTACTCCACCAGCGTTGATTACATAGTCTGGAGCGTAAACGATACCCATTTCGTGGATGATATCGCCGTGTTTTGTATCAAGCAATTGGTTGTTCGCTGCACCAGCAATAACTTTTGCTTTTAATTGAGGAATCGTTTCATCGTTGATTGTCGCGCCAAGTGCACATGGTGCATAGATATCGCAATCAACACTGTAGATGTCGTTGATGTCTACTGCTCTTGCACCGAACTCTTCAACTGCACGATTAACCGCTTCTTTATTGATATCTGTTACGATAAGTTGCGCGCCTTCTTCGTGCAAGTGACGGCAAAGGTTGAATGCCACGTTTCCTACACCTTGAACTGCTACCACTTTACCTTCTAATGAATCTGTTCCAAATGCTTCTTTCGCTGCAGCTTTCATTCCGCGGTATACACCAAATGCTGTTACAGGAGATGGATTACCGGAAGAACCGAATGCAGGAGATACACCTGTTACATAGTCTGTTTCTTCATAGATTAAGTCCATGTCAGCAACAGTTGTTCCAACATCTTCTGCTGTGATATAGCGTCCGTTTAATCCTTGGATGTAACGGCCGAAAGCACGGAACATTTCTTCATTTTTGTCTGTGCGTGGATCACCGATGATAACTGTTTTACCGCCACCAAGGTTTAATCCAGCTGCTGCGTTTTTATAAGTCATTCCTTTTGCAAGGCGAAGTGCATCTTCAATTGCTGCACCTTCGTTTGCGTATGTCCACATGCGTGTTCCACCAAGTGCTGGTCCAAGTGTAGTATCGTGAATGGCAATGATTGCTTTTAGTCCAGATTGTTTGTCTTGGCAGATCACCAGTTGCTCGTAGTCGTAAGTCTCCATATATTTGAAAATTTCCATTATAAAATTCCTCCCCAAGATAGTAAATGATTTTTAGTTTAGAAATTTGTTCTACACCGCTGTTGATTTCCGCAAAAGGCTTCGCTTTCCTAGGGGCGCTGCTGGAGCCTCCTCGGCAAGCCTGCGGGGTCTCCACCAAACGCTATCTCCCTCAGGAGTCTACGCCTTTTTCTCCAATCAACAACTATGTTTTTGAATGAACTTTGATTTATTTAACAGAACAAACTGCAAGTGCGAGTGAGTTTAGCTTACTCTCGGCTGAGTCTGCTCTGGATGTTAATACAATTGGTGCTTTTGCGCCGGCGATGATAGCTCCGACTTTTGCATTTGCAAAATAGATCAATGATTTATATAGGACATTACCAGCTTCAATGGTCGGTACGAACAGGATGTCTGCCTGCCCTGCCACATCACTTTGAATTCCTTTGTGCTCAGCAGCAAGCGCTGATACGGCATTGTCCAAAGCCAGCGGGCCATCAATGATGCAATCCTTTATCTGACCTCTATTATTCATTTGTGTAAGAAGTGCTGCGTCAACAGTTGCTTGCATAGCTGGGTTCACAACCTCCACTGCCGCTAGTGGCGCCACTTTCGGAAGTTCTATTCCTAGTGCTCTTGCAACTTGAACAGAGTTTTGAACAATTTGTACCTTTTGTTGTAGGTCAGGTGCTACATTCATTGCAGCATCTGTTACAAAAATTAATTGTTCATACCCAGGCACTTCGAAAGCTGCAACATGTGATAAGACATTCCCGGTACGCAAACCATATTCCTTATTCAACACTTCTTTTAGAATGGTTGCCGTCGGGACATTTCCTTTCATCAGCACATCCGCTTCACCGCCGGAAACAGCTTTCACTGCAAGTTCTGATGCCTTTTTGGCACCATCAGCAGCTACAATTTTCAATGCTGGGTGTGATGCATCCACATTATGTTCTTTAAGTAATGCTATTATTTTTTCCTCATGTCCAAACAATATAAAGGAAGCCAACTGTTTGTCTAATGCATGAGAAACCGCTTCGATCACTTCTTCATCTTCAGCTGCAGCAATGGCTACTACTTTAGAAGTGAGCTGGGTTGCTTTGGTGATAAGTTCCTCTAGTTTCATTTTCTCAACCCTTCCTTTCTACTCCAATATTCTATATGCAAGAAGCGTGCCAACTTCATTTTAATGAAAACGCTTTATTTTAGCGTTCAACAACAAGCAAGTTTCTTCATAGTGTGCAGTTTTTTGCATGCAAGCTCAATCAATCATAAACTTTTCCATTTTGTAATAAAGATTTCTTATGGAAACACCGAGTTCTTTTGCCGTCTTTGTTTTATTGCCTTTATTCTTCTTCAATGTCCTCTGAATTATTTTCGCTTCGTATCCTTCCAACATTTCCGCCAAAGTGTAATCACTTGCAACAGCTTCGGTAGAATCCTGGACAATCTTGTCTCCGCTCGTCGCCAAGTCCGGAATATGCTCCGTATCAATAAACACTTCATTGAATTTCATAAAAATAATGGCTCGACCAAGGACATTTTCAAGCTCTCTCACATTGCCTGGCCAATCGTATGCAGCAAGGTGATTGATTGCACGAGGGGTTAACCCATCCACATTTCTACCGTAGTCTTGGTTTATTTTTCTTATAAGGTGTTCACTTAATGCCTCTATATCCTCTTTTCTTTTCCGAAGAGGCGGGATGTGAATCGGCATTCTATTTAAACGATAATAAAGATCCTCACGGAATGAGCCATCTGCAATCCCTTTTTCAAGATTAACATTTGTGGCAGCAATGACCCTGACATTGATGGAGATTGACTTGGTGCCACCTACCCGTATAATTTCACTTTCTTGTAAAACCCTTAATAGTTTTGCTTGAGTATTGGCAGATAATTCTCCAATCTCATCAAGGAAAATACTACCGTTGTTCGCTTCTTCAAAAAACCCTTTTTTACCGCCTCGCCTGGCACCAGAAAAGGCACCTTCTTCATATCCAAAAAGTTCACTTTCAAGTAAAGACTCAGAAAGGGCCGCACAATTCACTCTAATGAATTTGTTATACTTACGGCTGCTGGCGTTATGAATAGCATGAGCAAAAAGTTCTTTTCCTGTACCAGACTCCCCGCGTAACAATACAGTTGCCGGAGTTTTCGCTCCAAGTTTGGCCTGTTCAATAGCAAGGCTCATCTCTTCTGAGGAACCAATGATATCCTCAAAAGAATACTTGGCTTCAAGCGTTCTGATAATCTGCCTTGCACGGTCCAACTCAGTGGTAAGCGTTTGTATTTCAGAGACATCGTGGATAACACCCACACTCCCCTTTAACTTGCCGTCCACAATAATTGGCGCAACGTTTACAATGACTTCCTTCTTGGAAGGACCAACTTTCAAGTTCACACCGCGTACAGCTCTCCTGGTTTCCAGCACTTTCATATGCATACTGTCACCTTCATAAATGTCCGCTGTAGCTGGCTTGCCAATGATTTGTTGTTCTTCCAGTCCTGTCAGCCTTGAATATGCAGGATTTATCATCAACCCCCTACCAAATTCATCCACTACGGAAATGGCTTCATCGGAGGATTGAATGATTGCTTCAAGCATGGTTTGTATACCTTTTAAGTTTGTTACTTCTTCTGCAAGGTTCATCACTTCTGTAATGTCTTTGAACACAGCGAAAGCTCCAATTACCTTCCCATCTTCATCTATAAGAGGAGATCTTGTGGTAATGATTTTTTTGCCATTTTCCAGGAGCATCTCTTTGTTCTTTTCTACTTTTTGCGTATGTATCACATCTTGCAGTCTGCTTGTCGGCACATTTTCTAAGATATGTTGTCCAAGCATATGCGCTTTTTTTATTCCTACTATTTTTTCGGCACTTTTATTGTAGATAATTACCTTCCCGTGTTGATCAACCACCATCAATCCATCATGCAAAAGATTGAAAATGAGGTCGCGTTTATGGGATTCGTATTTCATTTTTGCAATCAGTTCTTCTTTTTCTTCTACCAAAGTTGCAGTAATGTGAGCTACCGTTCCTGGTACGAGAACCGTCTTAGGATTCTTCGCCTCACGAATTTCAAGAAACACCTCATCAGAACCAGTCGCTTCAATAATGATGTCAACCTTCTCCGATAAGAAATCCTTCCAATCACGTCCAACTGGAATCCCCATTTCCTCAGCAAGTTCCAAGCCAGGTGCCGCCTGATTAACATCAACTACAGCAAGCAAATGGAACATTCCTGAATGCGTTAACATTTTTAAAATCGCAGAGCCACCTTTACCAGCACCAACTACTAATACAGTCTGCATAAAAAACTCCTCTACACCTGATACGTATATTTCTCTTACGATAGGTAAATTGAAAGAAAATTCACAGTCTTCTATAAAAGGTATGAAATTTCTTGCACACTTTTATCTTAAATCTTTTTTCTCTTCTATGCAAGGTTATTTCTGCTATAATGGAAACCGAAAGCTTTGAAAGTGAGGCCAACAATTGATATGCAACGTATAATCGCTTTAATTATTTTATTGATTCCTGGAATAATTGCTGTATATGGAATAAAATTGATGCGCGACATGGTTTTTAACATTGCGCACCCATTAATCCCTTCATTAACCTTACAATTCATCATCGGATTATTATTCTTCTTAATCGGTTTATGGTTTGTTGCCGGATTTATTTTTCACCGCGACCGCAAGCGGAACAATGTACAAAAAAGATTTCAAAAGAGAGAGAAATAAGAAAACCGGCTGTATATGGCAGCCGGTTTTAATTTTGATATTTTATTTGCACAGCTTTCTTCGGGTAGTCCGTGAAAAATCCTGCACATTCTTCTGCAAACAGTCTCTTCATCGTCTTCTCATCATTTACCGTGAAAGGCCTGACAGGTACTCCCGATTGTTGAGAACGGTGAATGATACTGGCAGTTGCTGCCTTGATATGGGGATGAATTCCGCTTCCGCCGACCCATTTTGTATAATCCCACGGTTTGTAAATCCCTTCCATATATAGAACTGCTTTTTCTATTTTCGGCGCTAATGTATTTAAACGAGCTATGCTGTAGTGGTTAAAGCTTGAAAAGATAATCAAATGAGCCATCTTATGTTTGTCTACTAGCTCCAGCACTTTCTCTTCCATGCCTGCATAAGGAAGGATACTGTTCTTTAGTTCAATATTGACTATCGTCTGCTTTCTGGAAGCCCAATCCAACACTTCCTCTAATGTAGGTATTTCTGCATGTTTATATTGTTTTTTAAATTTATGTACAGCATTTAGTTGTTTTAATTCTCTTAAGGTTAAATCTTGGACAAAGCCTTTACTGTCGGTTGTCCGATTCACTTTTTCATCATGTATGACAACAGGAATGCCGTCTTTACTTAACTGAACATCTAGCTCAATGCCATCGGCTCCATCTTTGTATGCTTGCTCAAAGCTGATCATCGTATTTTCCGGATGAGTACCTGCCGATCCCCTGTGGCCGAAAATTTTCGTCATTTTTACACACCTTTCTTTCTCTTTCTTGTCAGAAATAATTGTCAACGTACGTATTATTTAGTAAAATTTCTAGATAAAGCGAGGTGATCAGAATGCGCCCATTACAAATATCCGCTGAAACCGCCCAAAAACTTGCTGAGGCTTTAGATGTGCCTATCGAACAAGTCATGCATCTTCCTCAACATGTCCTTGTTCAAAAGCTTGTAGAATTGGAGCGAAACGAGTCAGGTAACAGCAATAATGAGTAATTCTAACATTTTAATATATGTAACATAAACAAACCCAACATACAATAATGCATGTTGGGTTTTCATTTTGCTAGTAATTCTTATACCTTACCCTCTCAAGAAGCTCTGTGCTCTAGTCTTAATTTATCCGCGACCATCGCAATGAACTCACTATTTGTAGGTTTTGCTTTTGACATAGACACGGTATATCCGAACAGAGAAGAGATGCTGTCGATATTTCCGCGCGACCAAGCAACTTCAATCGCATGACGAATAGCACGTTCTACACGGCTTGCAGTGGTATTGTACTTTTTAGCGATATCAGGATATAGAACCTTTGTAATGGACCCTAATAATTCGATATCATTGTACACCATTGAAATTGCTTCACGTAAGTATAGGTAACCCTTAATGTGGGCAGGCACTCCAATTTCATGAATGATGCTTGTAATATTGGCATCAAGGTTTCTACCTTTATTTTCTGGGCTGGAGGAACGAACAGATGATGAACTAGATCTCTTAAGGATAGGTGATGCTTTTCCGCTTACTTGACGGATGTTACCAACTAGGTTTTCCATATCAAACGGTTTTAGGATGAAATAGGAAGCACCTAAGTCGACCGCTTTCTTTGTCACATCTTCCTGTCCAAAAGCAGTTAACATGATAACATTAGGAGATTTCTCAAGGTTTAAGCCGCGCATTTTTTCAAGTACACCTAAGCCGTCAAGATGAGGCATAATGATATCAAGTACTAAAACGTCCGGATTTTTATCTTGAAGCAACTGAAGACATTCTTGACCATTGTGAGCTACCCCTACAACTTCCATGTCCTCTTGCGCTGAAATATACTCTTCCAAAAGACCGACCAATTCGCGGTTATCATCTACAACACATACTTTAATTTTCATATAAATAGTTTCCTCCTCAGTCCCTATACTTTCTATAAAGCATTAAGCCTTTAATTTTATTCTAAATATTAAATTCGACAATGCAACCTCTTTTCCTTTAAAAAATTTGAAAAACCGTAAAATTTATATTAAATCTTTATTTTTCTCCAGAATCCTCTTAAATTCGACGTAAACCGCATTATATTACATTTATTGGTATATATGTCGAATAATCTTTATACTCTTCATCTTAACGTAATCTTTCTCAAAACAAAAGAAAAAAAGTGAGCTGTCTTAGCCCACTTTCTTCTCTTTGTCTTTTTGATAAATATCAATTCCCGCTTCATTCAGCATCCATTCGATATGAACGCCATAACCGCTTGTAGGATCATTAACAAAAACATGGGTTACGGCACCGATTACTTTCCCGTTCTGAATAATAGGGCTTCCACTCATCCCTTGTACGATTCCGCCTGTTTTCTCCAAAAGGGCGGGGTCCGTAATCTTAATGACCATCCCTTTGGTGGCAGGGAATTTCTGTGGAATGCTGCTTAATACTTCTACATCAAACTCTTCCACTTTATCACCTTCGACCACTGTCAAGATCTTAGCTGGTCCTTCTTTCACCTCAGATGATAACGCGATTGGCAACGCTTTGTCCATGATGCCATTTTCAATATCTTTATGCAAGGTACCAAATATCCCAAAAGGGCTGTTCCTTGAAATATCACCGATGGCTGAACGGTCGCTAGAGAATCGTGCAAGTTTCTCTCCAGGTACTCCATTACTTCCTTTATCAATGGAAGTTACCGTGGATCTTACGATTTGTCCATCTTGGACAATAATTGGTTTCTTTGTATCCATATCCGATATTACGTGTCCTAACGCTCCATACTTCATGGTAATGGGGTCATAAAAAGTCATTGTACCAATACCTGCTGCAGAATCACGAATATACAATCCAATTCTGAAGGAGCTTTCTTGCTTGTCTTTTAAAGGAATAAGTTTCGTTTCAATGGTTTCTTTTTCTCGTGTGATGACAACATCAAGGGGGTCTCCGGTTTTGCCGGATTCTTGTACGAATGGAGCAACGTCACTCATTTGTTCAATGGTTTTCCCATTAATCTTGGTGATGATATCGCCAACTTGAATGCCTGCTAATTCTCCAGGTGATTTTTTCCCATCTGCTGTGTCCACTTGGTGATGACCTACTACCAGTACACCTAAAGTATTTAACTTTACGCCGATCGATTGACCACCAGGATACACTTTATATTCAGGTATGACATCTACATTGACTTTCTTGACCGGGATACCTGCCAGTTGTAAAACAACCTGCCCTTCCCCAGCCTGTTTGCCTTGAAATGCTAACGTTTTATCGTTTGCCTCAATCCCGAGAGAGGAGGAAGAATCTTTATTCACCTTCGCAGTCACCGGAACAGATGACTGGAAATGTAACCCTTGCCCTTCAAACATCGTTATTTTATTTGGGATTTGGACATACTCTTTAAATGGTTGACTTACACATAATACCATGACTGAAACAAGGAGAAATACACCAACAATTTTTCTAATTATATCTTCTCTCAAACATTTTCACTCTCCTCGGTCCTATCCCACACCATTCATGGCTACATTATATAATTTTGCCTTGTCCGGCTACATTTATAACAACGATATTAATTTAAATGCTACCCATTATGGATAGTTATGTAATATGGGGAGAATGAGGATATATATCGGGAGTAGGGATGGGGAATATTATGTAAATATAGGTCAGCTTTTGAAAGGCCGCTATTGCAGTTGAATGGTCTTCATAACGGCGATGAGGACATCTCTCCTCCTGACTTCTCGTCACCGATGTCTTCATCCCTACAATCAAGAATTACTCTTAAGATTATTCAAAATCCGATTTTTTGTAATTTCCTAAACAATCAAAAAAACCGTCCACACCTCTAAATGCGAACGGCCTACTCTAAATGAAAAATCTAATTCCTTACCCCTGCTTAATACTTCCCGCAATCTCCAACAACTCACGAGCATGCTCCTTCGTCAATGAAGTAATCTCCACGCCAGAAATCATCCTGCCGATTTCACGTACCTTTTCGTCCTGATTCAACCCACGCACCTTCGTTTTTGTGCGCTCACCGGATACTTCTTTGCTGATAAATAGATGGGTATCTGACATAGCCGCGACTTGCGGTAAGTGGGAGATGCAAAGGACCTGCGAATCAACCGAGACCTGATAAATCTTCTCGGCGATAGCCTGTGCCACCCTGCCGCTGACTCCTGTATCGACTTCATCAAAAATAATGGATGTGATACCTTGGTGTCTAGAGAAGATGCTCTTCAAAGCAAGCATAATCCTCGAAAGCTCTCCGCCAGAGGCGACTTTTGCCATCGGCTTCAACGGTTCCCCTGGGTTTGTCGTAAGGTAAAACTCCACAATATCCACGCCATTTTTACCAAACACGACGTCCCCTGATGCCTTTTCTTTTTTCACGTCCATGTTCACATCAAAGATCGCTTTTTCCAAGTACAAGTCTTTGAGCTCTTTATGAATGCTCTTCATCAATTTCTCGGAAGCTTTTCTACGTGCATCAGTTAGAGATTTCGCTTCAAGTGCAAGATCTTGTTTGAGCGACTCTAAGGACTCCTGCAGCTGGTGTATGTGCGAATCACGGTTTTGCAGGGTCTCTAACTCCTCTTCTATTTTCGAAGCATATTCCAAAACTTCCGCAACTGTAGTACCGTATTTTCGCTTTAGCTGCTTGATTTCATTTAATCTTCCTTCAATAAAATCAAGACGGTTTGGATCAAATTCAAGCTGATCAATTTCATCTCTGATACGATAAGAGAGTTCTTCTAATTGATAATAAGAGTTAGAAATGATTTCGTGAACATCTTTAAGGTTTTTATCGATTTCTTCCAGGCCCTCGGATTCAGACATGGCTTGTCCTACCCAATCGAGTCCCTTTTGCTCTCCGTGCATTGCATGGTAACAGTTGTTGAGCGATTGATAAAGTCGTTCATAGTTACTGATTTTGTTCCGTTCGTCGAGCAGCTCATCCTCTTCATTCACGGTTAATTGCGCGTTGCTGATCTCTTCTGCTTGGAACTGAAGTAAATCAAGGCGATGTGCAACCTTTTGCTCATTTTCAGTGAGTTCTAACAACCTTTTTTCTACATCCTTATAAGAAGTATAAATGTTTCTATATTCTTTAAGTTCCTTTTGTACAGCTACTCCGCCAAACTGATCTAAAAGCGAAAGGTGCAAATCCGGGTCCATTAGTTCTTGATGCTCATGTTGTCCATGAATGTCCACCAATGTCTGACCAACTTCCCTTAACAACGCAATGGTGACAAGCTTTCCATTAACACGGCAAACACTTTTACCTGTAGCATGGATTTCTCGTCTTAAGACAACCATTTCGTCTTCAATATCAATACCAAGCTCCTGGCAAACTTTATAGGCAGGATGCTTCTCCTCTTCAAGTAGGAACAATCCTTCTAATTCCGCTCTTTTTTCTCCAAATCGAACAAACTCATGGGATCCCCGTCCACCTGCCAGCAAGTGAATGGCATCAATGATAATGGATTTACCCGCTCCAGTCTCCCCGGTTAAAACCGTTAACCCTTTGTCAAAAGAAACAGATAGGGATTCTATAATAGCAAAATTTTTAATCGTTAACTCAGCGATCATATCATCACATCCTCGCGTGATTTTATAGCATATTTATAAAGCGGTCGGATAACTCTTTTGCATCCTCCGGAGTGCGGCAAATGATTAAACATGTATCGTCACCACAAATAGTTCCTAGGATTTCCGACCAATCAAGATTATCAATTAAAACACCGATAGCATTTGCATTACCCGGCATTGTTTTCATCACAATCATATGACCTGCTATATCAATTTTCACAAACGCATCCATTAAAGAACGTTTCAGTTTTTGAAGAGGATTAAAGCGTTGATCTGCTGGGAGGCTATATTTATACCTGCCGTCTAATAGCGGAACTTTTACAAGATGAAGCTCTTTAATATCCCTTGATACGGTTGCTTGGGTCACATTAAACCCTAAACTTTTCAAACGATCGACAAGCTCGTCCTGTGTTTCGATTTCGCTATTTGTAATCAATTCTCTAATCTTTATGTGTCTTTGGCCCTTTGTCATGTTGGCACCCCTTAATAATCTATATAACCTAGCTTTATGTTAATGGAAACCTTTCAATATGTAAAAGAAAAAAGGAACAACCATCGTAATAGTTATTCCCCTTTTTCGACCTTCAATTGTAGGTGCGCATCTGCAACTAGAGCGGATATGGAAGTATCGAGATTATTTTCTGCGTTTTCTTCTGTATGTCCATTCCATTGCAAATGAAGGAGGAATTCAATGTTTCCCTCTCCTCCCTTAATAGGTGAGTAAGAGGCATTCATTACGTCATACCCTTCCTTCAAGCTAAAACCAATGATCTTATCCATCACCGCTTCATGTATCTTCGGTTCGCGGACAATACCTTTCTTTCCGACTTGCTCTCTTCCTGCCTCAAATTGGGGTTTAACAAGTGCCACCACGTTGCTGCCTGATACTAGCAGGGTCTTTAAGACAGGTAAAATTAATTTCAGTGAGATAAATGATACATCAATGCTCGCGAAATCCGGCATACCTTCATTTAAATCAACCGGCGTAACGTATCTGAAGTTGGTTCGCTCCATCACGACAACCCGTTCATCTTGACGTAGTTTCCATGCAAGTTGATTGTATCCTACATCAAGCGCGTAGCTTAACTTTGCACCATTTTGCAGGGCACAATCCGTGAATCCGCCTGTAGAAGCGCCAATATCAAGCAATATCTTATCCTTCACATCTAAATCAAAGACCTTTAGCGCTTTCTCCAGTTTTAAACCGCCTCGACTTACATATGGCATTACATTGCCTTTAACAGTCAAAGGAGCATCCAATGCAACTTTTTCACCCGGCTTGTCCAGCCGTTGTTCATTTGAATATACAAGTCCTGCCATAATGGAGCGCTTTGCTTTTTCGCGTGTTTCCACAAGGCCACGCTCCACTAAAAGGACATCTACTCTTTCTTTTTTCGCCATATATCCTTAAGCCCTTTTTTGTTTTCTTCTAGCTGCAATCAATTTAACATTTTCCACGACTTTTTCTTTTGTTAAATCTATTTCCTGTAGCAGCTCCTTCACACTTCCATGTTCAATGAAGCGATCCGGAATTCCCATTCTTACCACACGGTTCGTATATCCATTATCACTTGCAAATTCAACAACCGCACTGCCGAATCCACCTTGAAGGACTGCTTCTTCAATCGTTACAAAAGGTATGCCTGATTTGAAGAGGTCATGTAATAATGCCTCATCCATCGGTTTGATGAATCTTGCATTCACCACTTTCACCGAGAGGTTTTCTTTTTTCAGATAATCAGCAGCTTCAAGTGCCATTCCAATTGTCGTTCCGAAAGTCAGGATGACAGCGTCTGTTCCTTCTTTCAGAACTTCCCATGATCCGATTGGAATTTCTTTTAATTCCTCATCCATTTTGACACCCAATCCATTACCGCGCGGATAGCGAAGTGCAATCGGACCGTCATCATACTTATTTGCCGTATATACCATATGTTGACCTTCGTTCTCGTCTTTTGGCATCATCAGAACCATGTTCGGTAGATGCCTTAAGAATGCAATGTCAAAAACACCTTGATGTGTTTCGCCATCTTCTCCAACCAACCCGGATCGGTCAATTCCAAAGAACACATTCAAGTTCTGACGGCAGACATCATGCACGACTTGGTCGTACCCTCTTTGTAGGAAAGTAGAATAAATGGCCAAGAACGGTTTCATCCCTTGTGTCGCAAGCCCGGCTGCCATCGTGACAGCATGTTGCTCAGCAATTCCAACATCAAACATTCTATCCGGGAATTCTTTTGCAAATCCTTCAAGCTTAGAGCCTACGGGCATTGCAGGTGTCAGGGCAACAATGCGCTCGTCTTCACGTGCAAGTCTTCGGACTGTTTCGCTGACTACACTGCTCCATGCCGGCGGTCCGCCAACAGGCTTAAGGAAGTCACCTGTTTCAATTTTATACGGGCCCGTTCCATGCCACGTACCGATCGTGTCCAGTTCAGCCGGCTCATAGCCTTTTCCTTTTTTCGTCACCACATGAATCAAGACAGGTCCTTCTGTCTTCTTTGCATATTTAAGATTTTCAATGAGATCGTTGTAGTTATGTCCATCAATTGGTCCTAAGTAAGTAAAACCAAGTTCTTCGAAAAACATTCCGCTGACAACTAGGTACTTCAAACTGTCTTTGATGCGCTCAGCCGTTGACGCCAGTTTCCCGCCAACTGCAGGTATTTTCTTAAGAAGCACTTCCAGTTCGTCTTTTACCCAATTGTATTTACCTGCCGTGCGCATTCTTCCAAGCGCGCTGTGCAAGGCACCGACATTCGGCGCAATCGACATTTCATTATCATTCAAGATGACAATCATGTCTTTCTTTTCGTGTCCAATATGATTTAAGGCTTCCAAGGCCATTCCGCCAGTCAAAGCTCCATCCCCGATGATTGGAATAACATACTCATCTGTTCCCATGATGTCTCTAGCGGCCGCCATACCCATCGCTCCGGAAAGAGAGGTGGAAGAATGTCCAGTCTCCCATGCGTCATGCTCGCTCTCATTCCTTTTCGGAAACCCACAGAGACCTTTATATTTACGCAACGTACCAAAATCACAGGCCCTACCTGTCAAGATTTTATGAACGTAGGCCTGGTGCCCAACATCCCATAAAAACTTGTCTTTAGGGCTGTCAAATACTTTGTGCAACGCAATAGTAAGTTCGACTACCCCAAGGTTTGGCCCGATATGGCCGCCTGATGTGGAAAGCTGCTCAATCAGAAAACGCCTGATATCCTCGCTAAGGCTCTCCAATTCATCTATAGACATTTTCTTTAAAAATTGCGGATTTTTAATCTTTGTAAGATCCAAAAGGGACCACTCTCTTTCCTTGCTAATTTCGCTTATTTTATTAACATTTGAAAAAATAGCCGCTAACACGAGTGTGATAACGGCGATAGCTAAAATCAAATTGATGCATCTTCCCATCTATAAAACACAGTATAATTAACCTTATCCGGATTCCATATAAGAAAGTTTTTGTAGATATCTTACATTTTATTATAAACTTTATATTTCTATCCACAATCTTTAGTATGTAATAGTGCTTTGCATATTGTCGCAGGACCACTCATTTGTACCATACACTATAACACAAAAAGAGGAAATGCTCAATTTTGACTGCTACTTTTGTCGATTAATGGTCCCTTTTGGCAATTAAATCGCAAAGTTGTCCTAAAAGATCCGACTCTAACGGGATTTCCTCTAAAATTCGCTTTGCCTCTTTAATATGATATTCCAACTTTTCTTTCGCGCCATTCATGGTTAATAGAGACGGATAGGTCACCTTTTCGTTTAAGGTATCTGACCCTACCGGCTTGCCGATCTTAGCGGCATCCCCTTCAATATCCAAAATGTCATCCCTGATTTGGAAAGCAAGGCCGAGATGGTCCGCAAATTGCTCCAACTTCGAGATTTGCTCTTCTGTTGCATCCCCTAGTATCGCACCTGCGACAATGCTGTATCCGAGAAGCTTCCCTGTCTTGTTTCTATGTATATATTCAAGGTCTTGAAGCGAGAGTTGTGCGCCTTCTCCCTCCATGTCTGCAACCTGTCCTCCGACCATTCCTGTTGGTCCTGCAGCTTTAGCAAGCTCCTTCATCAGAGTGACAACTTTTATTGGCTTGACGTCATAATTCAATAGATCTTCCATGACCTCAAAGCTATGCGTGAGCAAGGCATCACCAGCTAATATTGCCATCGCTTCCCCAAACACCTTATGATTGGTTGGCTTTCCACGTCTGAAGTCGTCATCATCCATACTCGGAAGATCATCGTGAACTAAGGAATACGTGTGTATCATCTCTACGGCACAAGCTACCGGCATTCCCAATTCTTCCGATTTTCCAAAAGACTTTAACGTAGCAAGCACTAATAAAGGTCGAAGTCTTTTTCCGCCTGCCTTCAGGGAGTAATTCATGGATTCAAGTAAAACTTCCGGTGCTTTCACAGCATTCATATAAGAAAAAAGTGCGTCCTCCACCAACTTCTTTCTATCCTTCATAAAAGTTTGTAAATCCATCACCTGTGACAATTAAGCCTCATCCTCCTGTACTTGGAATGACTCCAATTCGCCATTTTCTTTTAGGATCTGTTCCATTTCTGCCTCAACATGAGAAAGCTTGTCATGACAAAGCTTGGACAACTTCATTCCTTCTTTGTAAAAAGAAATGGCTTCTTCTAATGGCACATCTCCTTCTTCAAGCTTTTCCACAATGTTTTCCAAATCTTTCATTGCTTCTTCAAATGTAACGTCCTTTTTTTCAGTCATTTCCTTTTCGCTCCTTTACATCTTGTACTTCACATTCTAATCGACCA
Source organism: Sutcliffiella horikoshii (assembly GCF_002157855.1). Classification (NCBI taxonomy): domain Bacteria; kingdom Bacillati; phylum Bacillota; class Bacilli; order Caryophanales; family Bacillaceae; genus Sutcliffiella; species Sutcliffiella horikoshii. Next base: position 2,739,917 of record NZ_CP020880.1, read on the forward strand.
TCTTGAAGATGAACCTGAATGGTATCCCCTTTTTCTGCTTGATCCACATTTTTTATAATGGTGCCATCTTCTTGGTAGGCAAGACTATATCCTCTGTTCATGATTTTAAGCGGACTTAAAGCATCCATTTTGGATAATTTATGTTGGAATTCCCATTGTTTCTTTTGCAATGTCTGCTGCATTTGCTTGGTAAGTAATTTTGTCTGCTGGTCTAGTGTAAGTTTTTCTGCTTCCCATTGCTTTTTCGGATGGTTTCTTGCAAGTAATCCAGCGAGTTGCTCCCATTTTACATGCTTACGTTCCACCATTCTTTTCATGGCCGCCTCAAGATCTTCCATGGTCCGATCAAGATCCTGTTGCTTTTGGGCATAAAGATTTTTAGGAAATCTGAATGCATACGATTTCTGCAGTGTAGTTAACCTGTCCTTGTAATGCTGCATCAATTTGTTGGAAGCTCTGTGCAAGCGAAATTTACGATCTGAAAGGCGCTCCATCAGTTCATTGATATGCGGTACAGCCAATTCTGCCGCAGCAGTAGGTGTCGGTGCGCGCATATCCGCTACAAAGTCCGCGATCGTAAAGTCTGTTTCATGCCCAACAGCTGAAATGATCGGAAGCTTTGAAGCAAAAATGGCTCTAGCCACTGTTTCTTCATTGAATGCCCATAACTCTTCAATGGATCCCCCACCACGGCCCGCGATAAGCACATCAAGATCAGGCATATTGTTAGCGGTTTGTATCGCCTTCACAATGGATGGTGCTGCATTCATCCCTTGAACTAGTGCGGGAATAACAATTATTTTCGTTAGTGGATATCTTCTTTTCAAAGTGGTGATGATATCCCTGACCGCAGCTCCTGTTGGAGAGGTGATTACCCCTACAGCACGAGGGTATTTTGGCAGCGTTTTTTTGTATTCCGGTGAAAACAAACCTTCCTGGGAAAGTTTCTTCTTTAATTCCTCATAGGCTAAAAATAGACTGCCGACACCATCAGGCTGCATTTCCTTTATGTACATCTGATAAGATCCGTTTGCTTCATAGACCGTAACTTCTCCACGAACAAGGACCTTCATTCCTTCTTGCGGTTTGAAGGCAAGGTTACGGTTTTGCCCTGCAAACATGACTACCTGGAGTCGTGCGTTTTGGTCTTTCAAGGTAAAGTACATATGCCCTCTGCTATGTTGCTTAAAATTGGATATTTCTCCTTTCAGCCACACATCTTGTAAATGAGGATCCACATCAAATTTTCTTTTTATGTATTTCGTTAGTGCAGTAACCGTTAAGTATCTGCGTTCACTCATAATAGTTAACTCCTTTTTGAAGCATGGTCATACGAAAAAAAGACGGAAGAACATTAAGTCCCATCCATCTTCTAAGATACCATATTAACTGGAAAACGTCTTGTTTTCACTTGCTTGGTTTTGTGCCGATTGAAGCGTATTGTGCAACAACATTGTAATTGTCATCGGACCGACCCCTCCAGGAACAGGTGTGATAAAGCTCGCTTTTTCTTTCACCGACTCAAAGTCCACATCTCCACACAACTTTCCTGTCTCAAGTCGGTTGACACCGACATCAATCACGATTGCGCCATCTTTCACGTATTCAGGCCCAATTATTTTTGCACGCCCAACTGCAGCAATCAAAATATCGGCTTGTTTCGTAATGGAAGCCAAATCCTTCGTACGGGAATGACAATAGGTAACCGTAGCATCCTCTTTTAGCAGTAATTGCCCGACAGGCTTTCCTACTATATTACTTCTTCCGATTACCACCACATGCTTACCGGAAATAGAAACATCAAGGGATTTAATCATTTCGACTATCCCATAAGGCGTACAAGGAAGAAATGATTTCTGATCAATCATCATTCTTCCGATGTTTACAGGATGAAACCCGTCCACATCTTTATTAGGGGAAATATGTTCAATAACAGCCAGTTCATCAATATGATCAGGCAAAGGTAACTGCACCAAAATGCCGTGCACGGAAGCATCGTCATTAAAATGAGTGATTCTATTGAGCAATTCTTCTTGCGTAATAGAACTTGGATACTCTTCCAATATACTTTTAATTCCAGCTTCCTCGCATGCTTTCTGTTTCGCTCTAACATAGGATTGTGAAGCAGGATCTTGCCCAACTAAAATCACCGCCAAGCATGGTTGGATACTCTTTTCCATATGTAGCTCAGAAACCTTCTCTTTAATAAAAGCTCTTTTCTCCACTGCAAGATCTTTACCTGATACTATAACTGCTGACATGAATAGCTCCCCCTTTTATGCTACTACTTACGCATTATTTTCGATGGTAGTTTTTACTTTAGAAAGGACTGCGTTAATAAATCCGCTTGATTTGTCATCACCAAATGTTTTAGCAAGTTCAATTGCTTCATTCATGCTGACATTTACAGGAATCTCTTCGACAAACATCATTTCAAAAACAGTCATGCGAAGAATGGTACGGTCCACTGTTCCTAAACGATCAAGGGACCATTTTTCCAAGTGGGATTTCAACGTGGAATCGATTTCCTCCTGATGCTCTTTCGTACCAAACACGATGCTGCTTAGGAAATCATCCGGCTTTTCCCCTTCTTCTAATACATTTGTGATTGCTTCATCCGGCGCAATATCACTTAAATCCATTTGAAAAATGGCTTGAAGCGCCTTTTTTCTTGATTCACTACGTTTCATTGTTCGATCTCCTTATCGTGCCTATACTAGTATAAAAAGATAATAGCACATTTTTATCAAAAAACACATGTTTTTCATTCGTTTTTTAGCTAAATTACATACAAAATGATTCTACTTTCATTAAATGTTCGGAATTAACCGTTTTCATTCTTTGCTCTGGGGGAGCTCAAAAGGTGTCATTCTTCTATTTAATTATGTCAGTTTCATCTTTACCGAGATAATACCCTACTATACTTTTTGAAAAAGTCTAGTTAAAAGTAGCGACTAAAATTGTACCTAATTATGTGGGGGAACACAAGGGAAACTTAGGTTTGAACCTTTCTTAAGCAAAAAAATTGTAGACACCCTTCTAATGAGAGTGCCTACAAGGTGACGTCTTATTAAATTTCTTGTTCTACTTCTACTTCATTTTTTTGTGCTTCAAATTGTACTCCGACAACATGGATATTCACTTCTGTAATTTCCAGTGCTGTCATATTCAACAGTGCTTGACGGATATTGTCTTGTACTTTTTGTGCAACTGTCGGAATGGAAATACCGAACTGCATCACACAAAATACATCCACTTTAATGCCTTCTTCGGAAAGATCGACTTTTACACCTTTGCCGTGATTCTTTTTCCCAAGTCTCTCTACCACACCAGCAGCAAAGTTACCGCGCATTGACATAACGCCTTCCACTTCGGAAGCAGCAATACCGGCGATTACTTCAATGACTTCAGGAGCAATTTCGACTTTGCCAAGTGAATTGTTGTTTTCCATTTCTAATAAGTTTCTTTCGCTCATAATTAACCCTCCTAAATATAGTTAAGAATTCATGACATCATATTTCTCAAGAAATTTCGTATTAAAGTCCCCATCTTTGAACTTTTCGTGATCCATTAGTTTCAGATGGAAAGGAATCGTAGTATGAACGCCTTCAATAATAAATTCGCTTAACGCACGTTTCATTCGTGAGACAGCTTCTTCACGTGTTGCTCCATAAGTGATTAGCTTTGCCACCATGGAATCGTAATATGGTGGTATGCTGTAACCAGGGTAAACAGCGGAATCCACTCGAACCCCTAGACCACCTGGTGGAAGGTACATTTCAATCTTCCCAGGGGAAGGCATAAAGTTCTTTTCTGGATTTTCTGCATTGATACGGCACTCAATCGACCAGCCGTTGAAAACGACATCTTCTTGCTTAAGAGATAACGTTTCCCCAGAAGCAACCCGAATCATTTCCTTGATTAGATCTACCCCTGTCACCATTTCCGTAACAGGATGCTCTACTTGGATACGGGTGTTCATTTCCATGAAGTAGAATTTTCTATTCTGATAGTCATAAATAAATTCTATCGTACCTGCACCCATATAGTCCACTGCTTCAGCAGCTTTTACTGCCGCTTCCCCCATTTGCGCACGAATTTCTTCATCCAAAACAGGTGAAGGCGTTTCTTCCACAAGCTTCTGCAGACGGCGCTGAATGGAACAATCACGCTCTCCAAGGTGGATCGTATTACCATGACCATCTGCCATTACTTGAATTTCAACGTGACGGAAGTCTTCAATGAATTTTTCAAGATACACGCCAGGATTACCGAAAGCAGTTGCCGCTTCCTGTTGCGTAATGGAAATACCCTTTTTCAGTTCCTCTTCGTTTCTTGCCACACGGATACCTTTTCCGCCTCCGCCTGCCGTTGCTTTAATGATAACAGGATAACCGATGTCATTAGCGATGGAGATACCGTCATTAATGTTTTCGATGATTCCTTGAGAACCAGGAACAATTGGCACACCAGCTTTACGCATCGTTTCACGCGCCACATCTTTCGTCCCCATCTTGCTAATCGCTTCAGGACTTGGCCCTACAAATGTAATGTTACACTCTCTGCAAAGCTCGGCAAAATCCGAGTTCTCCGCAAGGAATCCGTAGCCAGGATGAATAGCATCTGACGCCGTAAGTTTTGCCACGCTGATGATGTTAGTAAAGTTAAGGTAGCTGTCTTTTGACGTTTTTGGTCCTACACAATATGCTTCATCCGCTAACTGTACATGAAGGGATTCTTTATCCGCTTCCGAATACACAGCCACAGTTTCTATATCCATTTCTTTACATGCACGAATAATTCGTACTGCTATTTCTCCTCTATTGGCAATCAATAATTTTTTTATCATGAGTGTCGCCCCCTCCTTATACTGTTTTTACAAGGAATAAAGGTTGACCATATTCTACTAATTGGCCATTATCAACCAGAACCTCGACAATTTCGCCTTTGACTTCTGCTTCAATCTCATTGAACAATTTCATTGCTTCTACGATACAAACGACAGAATTTTCTCCAACTTTATCGCCTTCTTGAACATATGCCGCTTGATCCGGTGATGGAGAAGCATAGAACGTCCCAACCATCGGAGATGTGATTTTATGTAAGTTCGCGTCTTCCTGTTTAGGTGCCGCTGTTTCTTGTTTAGTTTCTGCAGCTGCTGTTGGCTGTTGATTCGGTTGTGCCGGTGGTGCTTGTTGTTGCGGTACTGCTTGTGGTGCTGGTGCAGCTACTTGTTGCGTGCTCACAACAGTTTGTGCCGCATGCTTCTTCATTTTAATTTTGGAACCTTCATTTTCATACGTGAATTCATCTATATTGGATTGGTCAATCAACTTAATAATTTCTCTGATTTCTTGGATCTTTAACATATTTCGTTCACTCCTCGGTCCTTTTGATGATTAGTTGCTGCGTTGATGATGCTGTGCGGCTGCCTGAATGTTGCTATGTACATTTTAACAAAATAGTTCATATTCATCATACGATACAAGCTTCCGAAATTCAACTAAAAATAGTAATAGATATTATTACCTAGTGCTAAGTTTAGGTGGTTGCGTGAATTCAGGGTGCTAGTAGCGTTAATGAAATGATGAAAACGCTTTAGTTATTATTATAGGGGATTTTGGGTGTGGTGGATAGGGGGAGTGTTGGGGATTGGGGATAGTGGAGGAAGGTTTTGCATTGGTTGTTGCGGATGTGCAGGGGAAATTGCTTGCGTCATTGGTGACTTTTACAGAGTGTCCGAAGTTTTGTGGATTTTGACCGAAGTTTGGGGAAAGTTGACCGAAGAATTTGCATAGTTGACCGAAGTTTGGGGAAAGTTGGCCGAACCGATTTTTCAAGTGACCGAACACCGTGAATTTTTGTCCGAACGATTAGGCTTATTTGTCCGAACCCCCTTATAATATAGGACTAAAATGTCCGAAGTCACATGTAATTTGTCCGAACCATTTTTAACTCGCTAAAAACGAGCTATTTTCTTATGTCTTGTACATATTTCAAACTGATCTCCCATGAAAATTCAGCAGCCCTCCGTCAAACAATTTGTTCTTTTTGCTAATTGTCCGAAGTTTTCCTAAAAGTGACCGAAGTTTTTGAAAAGTTGTCCAAAGATTTCGCAAAGTTGACCGAAGCTTCGCAAAAGTTGACTGAACCAATTTTTCAAGTGACCGAACGTCCCCAATTCTTGTCCAAACAACCATACCAAATTGTCCGAACCCTCATCCAAATCAGTGCTAAAATGTCCGAAGTCACATGTAATTTGTCCGAACCATTTTAAACACCTCCAAAACAGCCTGATTTTAAGAGTTTTTCCTCAAATTCAACACAACTTCCCATCAAAAGGCCAAAAGATTAATTTGCTAAAACCTTTCCATTAAACCCCTTCCCCCAAACAAAAAGAATTTCAAAAAATTTGTCAGATCTTGCAGGAAAAACCTTCCTCCATGTCAAAACTAGTAACATTAACTAAAGGAGTTGTTTGCCTATGATCATTCTGAAAGAACGTGAAATGTCTTTAAAAATCAAAGTATTAGAAGCCTTAAGTCGGCGCCTTCCTGCCTCCCACCACATGTTACCGAGGATAAATTCAGATTTAGGGAAAAACATAGCTGGTTTTAAAGGAGAAGAGTCGCTTAATTACTACTTGGAATTGTTACCCGACGAAGAGGGAGAGTTTTATGTTTTGCAAGATATAAGGCTACCTTTTAAAGAACATCACTTTCAAATTGACACACTTCTGATCTTCCCTACTTTTTTCCTCATATTAGATGCTAAATATATGAAAGGCACTCTCGAGTTTGACCCGGCCTTCCAACAACTCATTCAAAAATTCACCGAAAATGAAGTAGATAAAACTATCACCTATTCAGATCCGATAATTCAAGTGCAGAATCAACTCACTAAATTCAAAAGTTGGTTAAAAGACTATAAAATTCAGCCTGGTCCTTGTGAAAGTCTAGTAGTCATTGCGAACTCAAGGGCAGAGATTAAATGTATTTCGCACCCCAACCTCGTTAAGAACATGGTAGTTCGCAATTCAGGGGTTGAAGCAAAAGTTACAGACTTCACCAAAAAACATACTAAAGAAACCTGGGACGCAAAAAATGTACGTAAACTAAGCTCGCTTATAATTAAAAAGAACGAGCCTGTCACCTTTATAGACTTGGAGAAAGATTATGGGGTAACTTCAGATTGTATACTAAAAGGTGTGCAGTGCCAGAAATGTCATCATATTGGTTGTGAGAAAGCCTTTGGGACTTGGCTTTGTCAAAAATGCCACCATACTTGTAAGGAGGCACATCTCCATCTACTAAAAGATAATAAGTTGTTAATTGGCCCTACAATCACTGTTTCCGAGTTTCAGAAAATAACTGGTATTAAAAATGAGCGAACAGCACGCCGTCTGTTGCTTTCATCAGGTTTATCCTACTCAGGCAACACCAGTAAAAGGGTCTATTTTCTATAAAACCAAAAAACCGAAGCCCCTGTATTCCCAGGGCTTCGGCACTTTGACTAACTTATATTATTCGCCTTCTTCTGTTGCTGGTGGGAAGTCGAATGCGATGTCTTCGTTACGTACGTCTTTGAATTCTTGGCGAACCATGTGGTAGATGTCGTTTGCCATTTGTGGTGAGTGTGCTGCTGTTTTGACTGTGATTCTGATTTTGCCGTCTGTTACGCGAACTAGTGCATCATCTACGTCCTTGTGGGAACGGATCGTGGATTCTAGGATTAGTTCTTTTTCCGAGATTTGTGCCAGTTCGTTGTATTGGTCAACCGCTTTGGAGATTTCTTCAGCTGGTAGATCTGTGCTTGCCATCATTTCTTTTAGCTCTGCACGGTGTACACTGCGAAGGTTTTCTAGTTCATAGCGCATTTCTGCTAATGTCTCGTCTGAAGAGATGTATTTTACGACAGCACTGCCGTCTTCCTCTGTAGCTTCTTCCCCTTCAACTGCTTCCTCACCTTCAGTTCCTTCTGTTCCTTCTTCGCCATCAGTTCCAGCTGCTTCGCCTTCTTCACCGCCGTGGTTTTCAGCGGTTTCGGTTGCTGCAGGTTGTTCTGTGGCGTCATTTGCCAGTTGTTCGCCGGCTTGTTGATCACCGATAAAGTAGTAAGCGGATAGGACAAAAACGAGACTTAACATAGTTAGTAACCAAACGGTTTGTTTTTTTAATAACATGGATTATTCCCCCTCAGATTTTTTTGGAAGGACTGCTACTTTGTGCTGTGGTACGTCTAGCACTCTGGTAACAGCATCCAAAATCATTTGTTTTACATGTATATTTTCAGCGCCCTTTGCTACAATCAGAACTCCGCGTATGACCGGTTTTTTGGTTTCGGTTACGACCGGAATTTCTTGTTCATTTTTCCTGATGACGAGGACTTGTTCTTCTTCTGAGGTATCAGTGACATCGCGTTTCCCACCTTGCTGGTCAGTTTCGACGGTTGTTTGCTGTGAGGTGGTTTTGTTTGTCTGAAAGACTTTCTTTTCGGAGGCATCGATATTTACGACGACAGATACGTCATTGACTCCGGTGATTGCTTCCAGTGCATCTTTCAACTGATTCTCAAAGCTTGCCTCGTAATCAGAGATAGTAGAAGGTGCGTTGGCATCGTCACTTTGTCCAAATACCGGTTCATCTTCCGGTTCTTGCTGCTTCATGGTTGGCAGGACACCGCCACCTGGAGAGCTTGCGCTGTCTTCACCAAAGAACAGATTTCCGAATAAGATGAATCCTACACCAAGGACGAGTATGACCGTCATGTATTGGTATTTTGCTTTTTTATCTTTTGACTGATTGGTTAGCAGAGATTTTAGCCATGGAATGAATGCTTGGTTTTTCTTTTCCACCTTGTACTAATCCCCCCCTTCGACTGCTACTGAAATATTGGTTGGTTGTAGTTGCCATCGATCTGCTAGGAAAGTTGCTATTTTCCCTTCTTCTCTCGAGGAAGGAGCTGGTTCCTTTTGTCTGGAGGTGTCAATTTGAACAGGTTTTACAACTTGAATGGCTGTCTCCTCTGCTTGCTCGAGTAGAATCACAACGGACTCTATATTTTCTTCTATTGGTATTTCCGTAAGCTGGTCCTCATTTTTCACAACAATCTTTAAGTCTTTCACTGTTACACCATAGCTTTCTCTCAACTCCTCCTCCACATCTTCTTTCATTAGGACAGCCGCTTTATTTAAAATGTATGCAGCATGGGAGGCTTGTATTTCTTTTTTCTTCATTTCTATTAAATTTTCTGTATTTTCTTTTGATGCGTAGGATGAATGCGTGGTCATTTTAGCAAAAAGTTCATCCATATCTGTGGAAAGCAACTTTAAGATGGGGGTTAGGATGACGACAATCAGCAGAAGGCCAATCACTAGTTTTGTGTATTTTTGCATCGAAGAACTTGGTAGCAACATTTCGACTACCGTTGCTAAAAGAATAAATAGGATGATACTGGTGATCCATTCTGTTAAGTAACTCATTTGCTCTCCCCCTTACCTGACCATCACGGTTATATTTCCTGCTGCAATGATGACCGTGATGCTTAAAAAGAACATGAAGGAGACAATTGCCAAGGCAGCAAAAATATAAATGATGCTTTTGCTGATAATATCGAGACATTTTATGACAGTACCGCCTCCTAAAGGTTGAAGGAGTGCAGCGGCAAGTTTATAGATAATTGCAATGGATAAAATTTTCACTGCCGGGAATGCAGCTAGTAAAATCAATGTGGCCACACCTAGGATCCCGACTGTATTTTTTAATAACACAGATGCTGTAATCACGGTATCTGTTGCATCTGTAAACATTCTGCCGATAACAGGGATAAAGTTTCCTGTTACAAACTTGGCGGTGCGAATGGCGATTCCATCTGTCACCGCTGCGGTTGCACCTTGTACGGAGATGACACCAAGGAATACTGTTAAATAGATTCCAAGAATTCCGATGCTTACATTTCGAAGTAATGCCGCCAGTTGAGTTACCTTGTAATGTTCACTTAATGTGCTGACAATGCTCAAGATTGCTGAAAGAAACAAGAGTGGAAGTACGACATATTGAATAAGCAGACCGCTTGTGTTCATTAAAAATAGGATAATGGGGTGGAAAAATGCTGCTGAAACTAATCCGCCTGATGAAGCAATGAGCGCGATGAGCAGTGGAACTAATGCAATAATGAACCCTGTCATGGCAGTTATTGCTTCGAGCGTGTAAGAGATAACGATATGGAAACTGTTGAGCGCGATGATGATTAGGACCATGAATACGACACTATAGGCCACTTTACTGACCGTTTTCTGTTCAAAGGCATTTTGAAGCGTTTGTAAGAACATGCTGAAGATGGTGAGTAAGATTAGACTTCCGAGCAGTTTTCCGTTTGCAAGGAGTTCATGAAATAAGTATTTCAGGAACCCTTTTGACCATTCTTCCAAGGAGAAGGACTTGTCCCCTTTTACAAATTCCATGAACGTGCCTTTTTGGCTTTCCGGCAAAAAGCCGTCATACTCTTCCATTACTTCTTCCCAGTACACCTTGATTTCTTCTACATCTATTCCTTCAATTTGATCTGTTACTAATTCTGATGGCGAAGAGGGTGAGGCTTGTACTATTTCAAATGGAAGGAACAGTAGGATTAACAAGGCTGCAATGATTGCAAGAATAAATTTCATAGGATTGCTCCCCTCTGCTTTTTCATTTTAAGAAGGAATGAGATTAATGATGGTTTCAATGATAACGGTCAAGATGGGAATGGCCATCGCAAGTATTAATATTTTTCCGGCCAATTCAATTTTGGATGCAATCGCTCCTTGGCCAGCGTCTTTGGTAATTTGTGCTCCGAATTCTGCGATATAAGCGATTCCGACAATTTTGAGAATGGTTTCTACATAGATTAAATTCACATTGGCGTTAATGGCGATCCTCTCTAGCATTCTGATGACATCAAATATTTGCTCTACTAAAAATAAGAAAATAGCACAACCGACAAATACGACTAACATGAAGGCAAATGTCGGCTTTTGCTCTTTAACTACTAATGCAAGAAAGGTGGCGATTAAGCCAAGACCTACTATTTGGAGAATCTCGATAGGTCAACACCCCTTATCATTGGAACAGGAATACCGATTTGATTCTTTTGAATAGATCGTCGACGATGCTTGCTACCATAAAAAGAATGTAGATGAATCCGAGTAGGGTTACCCAGTGTGCGTATTCTTCTTTGCCGAGTTGTTTTAGTACGGTGTGCAGGAAGGCTACGACGATGCCGATGCCGGCGATTTTAAATATTACGTCTACTTCAATGCCCATGGACGCTCCTCCTATTTTTTCCGGTTTGCTTTTTGGGATCTCTTTTTAAGTTTAGCCGTTGATTTCCGTTGCAGCGGCTCGCTTTCCACGGGCGGTCCGGAAGCCTCCTCGGCATTCGCCTGCGGGGTCTTCCCTGTCCCTTCCTCCCATAGGAGTCTCGCCGCTTCCACTACAATCAACTTGTTCTTTCACCCTTGCTAAATGTAGCCACACCATTAATCTAAATCAGTAAAATCACAAGGAGTAATCCTGATAGGACTCCGAGGCTTTTTACCATTCGTTCGTAACGGTTTTGTTTGTCGCGGGCATCTAGTTCTTCGCGTTCTAGGTGGGTTAGTGCCAGTTGAATGTGCTTTTGTTGGGTGTAGCGGTCATGCTGGCCAAGTGTTTCGCCGAATTGTTTCATGATTTCAAGTTCTGCCGTTTTATATGCGGTGTTTTTCCAGACATCATCCAAACTTTCTTGCCAGGCTTCTTTTACTGTCAGGCTCGCTTTTTCCAATTTATTTGCAAAGCTTTCGAAAAACCAGGAGAGTGGTTTTTCCAATTGCTTGGAGATGTTTTTGGTGGCATCTGCTAGAGGAGTATGACCATACATAATTTCAGCTTCAAGAGATTGCAAGGCTACCTTTAATTGTCTTAATTGTCTTGGTCTTTCTGTCAGGTGCCTTGCCGCTTCAAAACCTGCCCAGGAAGTTGCCACTAGTATTAAGACTGCACCTATTAGTTTGATCATCTTCCCACACCCTCTTCCCGGTAGATCTCCTCTCCCATTTCATTTACGATTCTTTTGATAGAGCCCGGCCCATTCGATCTTGTCAGTTCAACGAACCGTTTTACTGCCCGGTATGATAAGATTTCTCGAAGACTTGGTCTGCTTTTTAGTTCATCAAACGAAAAAGCATGTACCGACATGAGAAGCCCTACTCCTGCATTGACGGCTTCCATCACTGCCTCGCTGTCTTCCAATCTTCCAATCTCATCCACAACGATGACATCCGGGCTCATGGAACGAATCATCATCATCATGCCTTCCGCCTTTGGACAGCTGTCGAGCACATCTACCCTTTGTCCCAAATCGTGCTGAGGTATACCGTGTACACAACCAGCGATTTCAGAGCGTTCATCCACAATCCCTACCTTGCATGAGGCAACTCGCTTTTCTTCACACCCTGAGCTCATTATCCTTGCCAGGTCCCTAAGTAGCGTTGTCTTTCCCGTTTGTGGCGGTCCAATTACCATCGTGCTGAGCCATCTTCCTTTTTCATAAAGATAGGGCATTAACGGTGTAGCAACTCCGATTTTCTGTTTGGCAACACGAATGTTAAAGGAGGAGACGTCGCGAATTGCCTTCACTTTCCCTTGTTCTGTGATTACTTTTCCAGCAAGTCCAACTCGATGTCCACCAGTGATGGTTATATATCCACGTTTGAGTTCCTCTTCTAGTGCATAGATGGAATGCTTGCTTATTTTGTTTAAAATATGAATTGCATCCGAAGCCGTTACCATATAGGCCGGAAAATATGGATTCCCATCTATTATTAATTCTAAGGGGCGATTTACCCGAACTCGTATTTCTTCCATCCTCTCCAGTAAAGGTGGTGAAAGTGTATCAATAACTCCGGTTATGTCCGGCGGCAAAACAGTACTAATACTCGCAAGCATACAAATCCCCTTCTTGTCCTATTATTACTTACAATGTATGCGCGCTCGGACAATATATAACAACGGAATACATTTTCTCACTTATAGATGCCAAATAAGATAAAGCCTAATCCAATGGCAATATATATCATTTTCGAAAAGGAGATTTCGTCTGCCATACTAATCAAGCCAATCATCATGGTGGAAATGAAGATCAAAGGCCCCACCACCGCTAACATCGAGTTCACCACAACCGCTTTTTTCACATCATTTAAGCTGAGCATGATGATGGCAGCAGTAATTTCTAGTAACCCGGAAAAAATTCGAATTCCTGCCATTGACAGAACGGCGTGATCGAAGTGACCTAATAATTTTTTCATTAGAATTTGTCCTCCCTCTTGCAGCTGCACAATTAGAGCATCTTGTACAGCCTATGCGGAGGAGAATGAAAGAAGAAGTAAATTTAGTTTGAAAGGAATGTAGTAATTTAGGGAATGCTAGCGGAAGGATTAAATTGGGAAAGGCGTGAATGTTATGAAAGGTATCGGTAAGGTTTTTTGGATTTCCGTGATCATTGCTGCTTTGTTTGTATTGATCGGGGTTATTTTTCCCGAGCCGTTTAGTGAAGGAATGAATCAGGCAAATTCCTTCATTCTAAATGCTTTTGGCTGGTTTTATCAATTGGCGGCTACTTTCTTCCTTTTATTTGCTCTATTCCTCATCTTTAGTAAATACGGCAAAATAAAACTTGGTAAAGACAAAGATCTTCCGGATTACTCTACCTTGACTTGGTTTGCGATGCTCTTCAGTGCTGGGATGGGGATTGGACTGGTTTTCTACGGAGTCGCAGAGCCTATCTCCCACTTCACTACACCACCACTTGGAGAAGGTGGAACTTCCGCTTCTGCAAAATTAGGTCTTCGTTACACCTTTTTACACTGGGGATTTCATGCATGGGCCATTTATGCAACCATTGCGCTTTCCATCGCATATTTTAAATTTAGAAAAGATGCCCCTGGATTGATGAGCGCAACTTTGTATCCTATATTGGGGGAGAAAACAAACGGAGCTTTCGGAAAAACGGTGGATATTGTTGCTGTTTTCGCCACTGTTTTCGGGGTTTGTGCATCACTTGGTTTAGGTGCACAACAAATTAACGGTGGACTCAACTATTTGTTCGGCATTCCGAATAACTTCACTATACAGCTTATCATTATGGCAATTGTGACCGTCCTATTCATCGTTTCCGCAGGGACGGGCCTCTCTAAAGGGATAAAATACTTAAGCAACACGAACATGATTCTTGCTACACTTCTATTATTTGCGGTCCTGTTTATAGGACCAACAACCTTCTTATTGAATTTATTTACCACAACACTTGGAGATTATATTCAAAACCTCCCAAGCATGGGGCTCCGCCTTGCTCCATTCAATAACGAAAATGCAGAATGGATTGAAGGTTGGACAATTTTCTATTGGGCTTGGTGGATTTCCTGGTCACCTTTTGTCGGGACGTTCATCGCAAGGGTATCTAAAGGACGGACAGTAAGAGAGTTTGTCATTGCGGTGTTATTGGTTCCGACACTTGTGTGTGCATTTTGGTTCAGTGTCTTTGGGGGGACCGGGATTCATATGGAATTATTTGAAGGAGCTCAAGTTTCTGCTCAAAGCTTTGAAACGGGACTCTTTTATGTTTATAAACTTCTGCCATTTGGGACCGTTTTATCTATTATCACGATATTGTTGATTGCTACCTTCTTTATCACAAGTGCTGATTCAGCTACGTTTGTGTTAGGCATGCAGACAACAAATGGAGATATTAATCCTCCATTTTTCGTGAAACTAACATGGGGATTAATTCTATCAGCTTCTGCCGTTGTGTTGATGTATACGGGTGGTCTGGAAGGTCTGCAGACAGCCATTATTGTGAGTGCCTTTCCTTTGACCTTTGTTTTGTTGATGATGGCATTCGCGATTGTTAAAGCCTTTCGACTGGAGGTCAAGGGGAAGGTCCCTTTGAAAAAAACGAAGGAGAATTAAGCCGTCAAAAATAACTACTTTAATGAAAGGGACGATTAACTATGAACTTTAAAAGTGAATTACAAGAAGCGCAAGATATTATTCATAAAGCACACCATCACTTGAAACAAGTTAGTTCAAACACTGCAGAATCGGAAGCTTGCTATTTTGCAATAGGAGAACTGGAGAAGGCTCAACAGAAAATCCAACAGGTACAACAACAAATCAATGAATAAAAAAGAAAAAGAGTGCGCATTTTCAAGGAATTTGCGCACTCTTTTTTTATTAGTATCTATCCCAGTTTACAACCTCATCAAGCGGAAGACGAGTTTTCTCAAATCCTGCTTTAGAGCCTTTGCCAAGAGAAATCAACATAATAGCCTCATAGTTTTCCGGAACATTAAATGCTTTTACAAATTGCGCTTCATCGTAACCACCCATTGGAACAGTATCATAGCCTTTAGCTTTTGCTGCCAGCATTAATTGCATTGCAACAAGTCCACCGTCAATGTGAGCAATTTTCGCTAAGCGTTCTTTAGAAAAGTTCCCGTAACCATCAAGAATGCTGTTTACATACATGTTTTTCACGTCTTCTGGCATTCTTCCCTTTTCAGCGATTGCACTATAGATGCGGTCTGCATTTTTGTATGCTTCGCGGTCTCCAAGTACAGCAATAACAACGGAAGCATCCACAATTTGTTGCTGATTATTAGCGATCGGCAACAAACGCTCTTTTTCCTTTTGATCTTCAATAACTAAAAATCTCCAAGGTTGAAGGTTGCTAGATGACGGTGCTAAAATAGCTGTTTCTAAAATCTCCATGATTTCACTTTTATCCATTTTGAATTCAGGATCATATTGTCTTACTGAACGGCGTTCTTTTGCGACTGTCAGAAAGTCTGTATCTTCCAACTGCTTTGGCGCTTCTTTGGTTGTATCAATTTCTTTTACTTTATTTAAATATTCTTCTTTACTCATAGTGTTTTTGTTTTTAGACATATTCAATTCCCCTTTAACTGTATTTTCTACAAGAACAGTATAGTTCGTTAACTGTTCCTTTGTCAACTACAGTTTATCGAGGCAAAATAAAAAAGCGAAACAGCTTTGTTTCACTTTTTCATTAAATCAGCTATGGTCTTTTGTTCTAAACCGGCTACGACCCATCCTTCCATTTCATCACGCAGTGTACAGAGGGACTCGCGTGTAGTAGAAGCAAAACATTCTTTACTTTCCACATTAAAGAACCCCTTAGGAAACGTCTCTGCTTTCATGGCATCATACACTTCGGATAATTTGATTTCGCTTGGATCTTTTACAAGAAAATAGCCACCGTCCCGGCCCTCTTTCGCCTCGATTAATTCGGTTTTAACCAGATGCCTTAATATTTTTCTTAAAAAAACAGACTTAGAATTAAGTTTCTCAGCTAATTCCCCGCTCGGACATCGGCCTTCATTATTAGCAAGCACCACGAGTGCCTGAATGGCCACACTGAACCACTTTGTACTCGTTACCTTTTCAGTCATTGTTTCACCTCTTCATCTACACTTTATTCTGAAACATCTCCCATAAAAAGTCAAAGTGTTTAGGAAGTTGGTAGGTGACAGGGGACACGAAATCCTTTGGAATTGCTATACGGTTTAATTATTCCGTTCTTCAGTTGCAGCGCCATTAGGTTATCAACGCAGTTATATAGACTGTTGCCCAATAAATACTACTCATAGTTAGAAACACAGATGCAAATACAGTAAGCGCTTTTGGAATTTTTCCATACCAATAAATAATTGCTAACCCTATAACAATGTGAACGATAATAAAAAGAAAAATACTCATTTATTCCACCCCAACCAAATAATAAAGTTTAATCTTGTCGTGAACATTCCAAAAATAATAACTTGTCATAGAAGTCTTTCCTTAGCTAGATGAGTGATTTCATTTTCACCTTACATAAAAATTTTGCGTTTGGGCAAAATTTTAGAAACAAATTTAATTGGAGAACAACATTTATGATTATACTTTCTCTTTTCTTAATGGTAAGCGGGTTATTGATTATTAATACTATTTACGCATACCAAACTAAGCATATTGACTCTAATTTTTTTCATACTTTGTGGTACTATATTAAACTTATTCCTTTTTTCCTGTCTGCGAGTATGATGATTGGATACGGTGTCAAACATTTAACAAAAGTTGTAGGTAACTTAACCTTTTCACTTATTGTGTCTAAAGGAATGGAAATCCTAGTTTGTGTTGTAATTGGGTACATGTTTTTTAAAGAATTTCCTAATTGGCGCACTGCGATTGGAATTATCGTTATATTAATTGGTTTCTGGATATTAAAGGGAAAATAAAAAAAACTGTAAAGTTACAAAATTTATTTTATAACATGAAACAAATACAATTACTATTCTTCTCACGACTGAGCAATATGAAATATAACTTCATGTTCCAATCTCCTTAAACTTTTAACTATCCTGCCAATTTATAAGATAAATTCTACTTATTTTATATACTCAACGTCAAAGCTACTAGTTGGTTTGTTTGAATATGCAATCCAATAGTTAATTGCCTTGGAATGTTTAATTTGTTTCGCATATTCACCAGAAACTTTTACGTAATTAATATCGGGATCAAATGGAATGATAACATTTACTATCAGTGGATCTGAAATATATACATGACCACCAGTTAATTCTGGTCCACCTATACCAATCTCCCATTCCAATTTACCTTTATTATTCGTGATGAATCCAATATTCAACTGCTCATCTGATTTTCTTGTATAAACTACGACTATATAATCACCTTTTATGTCGTAGTCAATAACTGTCCCATAATTCCTATCTTCACTTTCCTCCAAAAGCTCCACAATTTTATCTTCAAGTGACACTTCCTGAGAACATCCTAACAATAATATTAATAGGACTAATGGATACGCAAAATATGCACTTGTTATCCTACTCACAGTTCCCCTCCCACCTTCTTCAAAAAACCCGCCCATTATTTATGTAAGACACGAGCCGTTTTGTAGCAAACGCTCCCATTTGTTGAAAATGAAGTTATTTTATAAGCTTCATCTTAATGATTAGCTAAATGATTTATACATTCTTTTACTGATGATTAATTCATATAGTATTCATAAATAAAGAAACCTGAATATTCAACATAAAATCCATCTTTTATTAAATTATAATTCTCTGAACTAATTGCAAATCCAAATGATGAATTTGGTCCTTGACCAGTTTGATCTACACTAATTTTTTCTCCATCTTTATTATACAAATAATAATCCTTATAGGACCCATTTGTCGTAAATGTCCCATCCTCATTAAAGATACCATTGTACATAAAGCTTCCCTTGTCGTATTTCAAATTGTATGTGGTGTTAAAATTGAAATAAATATCATTTCCCCTATTCCAAACCTTATCAAGTAAAATGTTAGTGCTATCTTTATTTATAAGTTCTATGCCAAACTGTGTTTCTTTCTTACTATTAAGTGGTATCCATTCAGGCTTTACAAAGAACTCAACAGTCTCATCGTTTTTAATTAAATTAAGATCATACCCATCCCGTTGAGTTACATTTTCTAATATCCCGTTGTTTGAATATGTTTCATTATAAAATAAAATTCCCCAAAAAACGCAGCACCCGATAATAATGAAATAAAGTACACTCTTTTTGATTATTTTGCACCCCTTTCACTTCAACCACCTTACTTAATACCAATTATTTCATAATCTGAAAAGACCTACAATATGTAATTTTTTTCTAAACAAAAAATGAGCGCTGATCCTTGTAGGGATTGCGCTCGAAATATTAATGATAATTATCCAAGGAAAATACTAGATAGTGAAGGAAGATTGGAAAGTAACCTGAGGAGTCGTTCATAAAAACTAAATATAGCACAATAGATTACAACGGAACGTACATTTCTATGACGAAACACTCTATATTAAGTATCCGTGTCACTAAAATTAAGATGAACTATCGGATATCCATTGTAAAAAAATTATATCCATTGTAAAGACACTTTTATCAATTGTAAAATCAATTTATCCATCATAAAAAAGAGTTATCCATGTTTACATCAGCTTTATCCATTGTAGCTATATTTCAGACTTGTGTTCCACCTTATTTCCCACAACCAAACGCCAAAACCACTGGTATCCGTTGCCTCCTCAAAAATTCTTCTTCACTTCTAAAATGTTTTCGTACGGGCGTGCCTTCGCGTAAATCTTGTATGGTAAAACCAGCTTCCCTTAGTGCTGTGAAATATTGTTCGATGGTGCGGTGATATTTAACAACCACTTGGTTAATCCAAGGTTCTTTCCTTTCACCATCAAGAAAGTAATCATCTACAATCCAATTCCCGCGCTTATCTCCAGATTCTTTACTTGCAAAAGATGAAGTTGTAAGGGGATGTTGAATGCTGAATACAAACCTTCCATCCTCTTTTAGGGATTGATAAATATTTCGAAACAGGCGGTCAATGTCTGAAACATAATGAATGGCAAAACGCGAGGTTACGAGATCGTATGACGCACTCGGATAATTAAACGATCCCATTGTTTCATTATGTATAGTTGCGTCAAGTTCAAGTAAGTTAGAGCGCGCGGCTTTTACCATTTGTTCAGAACCTTCGACACCTGTGTAATGCTTTGCCCCTAAATGTAGCAGTTCTTTACCAAACGAGGCATCTCCACACCCTAAATCTAAGATGGTCTTATTTTGAATGTTCCCGACTAGCTCGGACATAATTGGGCCTTCGATGGCATTATTGGGACTGTCTTTTCTATTTCTTCTATTCATGTAATTTGTAAAAAAATCCGATTGATCGTAAACTCTAGATCCTCTGAATTCCATTGAAACATCTCCCTATTTTCAAAATAAGCTCTACCTATGCCCGTCTTTCCTCGCTTGAATATATCCGTAATACGCACAAGTTCCATTCTGGGTTAAGTCTTTTACCTCAAAACCGCACTTCTCATAGAAACTGAAGTTATTAGCGGAGGTATGTGCAAACCAATCACCATGAGGAAGTTTTTGAACACACAGTTCTACGATTTTCTTCCCGATTCCTTTACCGCGATATTCGGATAAAATAACTAAATCCATTATGTTTGCAACCATTATTTGATCTGAGATTACTCGAACCATCCCAATCATCTTGTTTTGATCCCAAACTGTAAATGCCCACGTTGAGTTTTTGAACATAAGCGAGAACTTCTCCTTTTGCCAAGCGGGGGTATTCTTTGCCCATCCTGCATCTTCAAAAAGAGCTTCCACATATTCAGCAGGAACCCCTTCTTTACCCTCCCTGATTACAAAGCCATTGAAATATTGGTACATATGTATCCCCCCCTACAAAACTCTATATAACTTACACTCTTTTATTTTCTTTGCAACCTTAACAGTTGGAGTCCGTCAGAAGGATGACCATAATATGGTCCCATCCAACGAGGATACGTTATTGGAATAACTGTCCAAACAACCATACCCAGATTAAAAGTGGATGCTCCCCAAAAGAATGATTTTAAATCACTTTGGGGTAACGAAATTGCTATTCCTGCTAATATAAACACAAGTAATAAAGACATAATCGGTCCACCTGCCAAAGCTGCAATCCTCTGTCGTTTGTTTAAATCCCCTTTCCAATCAACGAAGCCTACATAAGACCAATGAATGTGGAAACGAAACCTTCCTATTCGAAAATTTTCTTTGTTTTCCTGACTTCTTTTTCCTAAATATATATGTGCATCAAGTTTTGAAAGAGAAACAACTCCTACACCATGCCCAATTTCGTGCATGAGGACACAAACAGGGATAACAAGAATATAAAAGAGAAAAAATAACAGCATGGATTGCTCCTTTACTAATATTTTTTAAATTCGCTTTCCGCATTTAATAACTTTTAATGACAAACTCGACAGAACAAAAGCCAATATTATTAGCAATGGCCCAACCACAAATAATCCTATTAAATCCGTTGTAAGATTCCACGGTACGAAAGCATTCCAGAATACCCCCATCGCCTTCCATACCAGAACAAATATAAACAAAGTAAATCCCAAATATATTATCTTCTCTAATCCTTTTTTCAACATAGGCGATCCCTTTTCCTTTTTTTACCGTCTATTAATCAACGTATTTAAGGTCCATATACAATCATAAAGATCATTAAACAAAGGTTAAATACAATCAGTATCTTTCCAAAGATATTTTTAAAAGCAAGAATAGAAAAAACCAAAGAAATTATAAATGAAGGTATGGCAACTTTTGAGGGGAAATAGGTAAAATCTAAAATTCCTACCATGGGAAATAGTAAAATAAGGATGCATATTGTTGTAAATATGCATGAGAAAAGAAATGCAAGAGTGAGATAACTAAATGTGACCATACTTCTTATGTGTTGTTTTTCAGAAATATTATTAGACATTCATTTCTCCTTTTTTATAAATTTTTATCAAATTTTGCATGGTGGGTACCTTCTATATTGTATGATACCAATTATTTCAAATTTCAAATATTTATACAATATAAATTTTCAAAAAAAGGAGCTTACCATTAACAGATAAGCTCCCATAGTAATAATTTATTTTCGATTTAACGGAAACAAAACACAGTCTTTAATCGTATCACAATCCGTTAATACCATGAGTAATCGTTCAATCCCAAATCCCCAGCCGGAAATTGGAGGCATCCCATATTCCATGGCCAATAAGTAATCTTCATCCATTTCCATGGCTTCTGTATCACCGCCACTTTTCAACACGGCTTGAGTTTCTAATCTTTTTCTCTGTTCCACAGGGTCAACTAATTCTGAATAGGCATTGATGATTTCAGCACCATTTACTACTAATTGAAAACGATCTGTTAACGATGAATTGTCATCATTCGCTCTGGCTAAAGGTGATAAGTCTATCGGGTGGTTAATTAGAAATGTTGGTTCTATTAGATTTGGTCGACACACTTTCTTGTATAGTTGGTCAATGAAGTTCCCTCTCCCTAATGTCTGGATATCCTCGCCTTCTAAATAAATATTTCTTTGTTTTGTTTCTTCGTATAAGGATTTTACATCTGGATACAAATCAATATCTATGCCTGTATCCTTTAAAATTAATTCTCTAAATGACACTACATTCCACTCTAATGAAAAATCAATGGATTGTCCTTTTATACTTATAACTGTTGAGTCAAATGTTTGTTTAAGGACATAGACAATCATTTCACGCATGAGCTGCATCGTATCTTCATAATTCCAATAGGCCGCATACCCTTCCACCATTGTGAACTCTTGAAGATGTTGAGGGCTGATTCCTTCATTTCTAAAGCATTTTGCAAATTCAAATACCTTTGTAAATCCCCCTACAATTAACCTTTTCAAGTAAGTCTCTGGAGCAATACGTAAATTTAGTTCCATATCCAGCGAGTTATGATACGTTTTAAACGGGCGGGCTAAAGCACCGGAGGAAGTATGTTGCAGTACAGGCGTTTCCACCTCCAAGAAGTCTTTTTCTTCTAAAAATCTTCGAACAGCACGCACTAATTTTGTTCGCATTAACATGCGGTTTTTTGTTTCTTTTGTCATCATCAAATCAATATATCGTTGTCTATAACGTGTATCTATATTACTTAATCCTTGCCATTTATCCGGGAGTGTGTGTAACGCTTTCCCAAGCAGCACATAGTTTTCAATCCGAAGCGTTTTTTCATTTGTCTTCGTAGAATACATTTTCCCTTCTACACCGATAAAATCACCTATATCAAAATAATCGAGGAAATCACTCATAGCCCGCTTTCCAACCTCGTCTTTTTTCAGAAGAAGTTGCAACTTACCTTGTATGTTTGAAATGGTGATGAAACTGAATTTACTAAAATGGCGAATCCCCATAATTCTTCCTGCAACACGTACCCCCGATGTTCCATCCTGAAGTGAACACGCTTCGTATAGTTCGTAATTTGTCTGGAACCTGTCAGGATAAACTTGGATTCCCTGTGATCTTAAAGCCTCTAATTTCTCCATTCTAATGGCTGTTTGTTCTTGACTCATTGTTATCACTCCAATTTTAATTTATCTATTTACCAGTTGTCATACTATTTATAAAAACAAAAAAACTCTCACCCCCAAGATTATTCATCTTGAGGACGAGAGTTGTTAACTTCGTGGTACCACCCCAGTTTGTTGACATGTTACCATATCAACCTCTTCGGGTACTTTTGTTTTTTAACAAACAATTATACCCTATCTCTATAACGGGAGATCCCGTCGCAGTATCACTAAGAAACCTTAGATCCGTGCAAAGGCTCAGAGGCTTTTTTCATTAAGGTCATTATTGCTTCTTCTCACCTACCGAAGCTCTCTGGAAATAATGCATCTTAATTACTCTTCTCTTCACAGCCGTATGTTCCGTATGTTTTTTAGAATATTAGCACAAATGGATGTTTTAGGCAATAACGTTTTTATTTTTAATAATACGGAACATACCCCGACTTTTCTACAAGCAATTGGCCTTCTTCCGATTTAATCCATTCTAAAAATGATTCAAGATTAGGATTTGTTGCAGTGGAGAGATGCACGGCATAAAACGGACTGACAAACGGATAGGTGTCCTTTTGAATAGATTCAATGGAAGGTGCAACTCCCTCCACCTTTAAGTGCTTAATTTTGTTGTTTTGAACCATCGTTTCCGAGAAGAAGCGGAACGAGAAACCAATTGCGTTTTTCCTATTTTCATAGTCTAAGGTTTCTTCAATGATTCCTCCCATACCTGAAACCCGCTGGTCACTTGGTGGGTCCATTAAACGTTTGGTTCCCATCACTTTTCGAAGCATCTGCTGACTTCCGCTGTCTTCTGGTCTTTGGAACGCCAGGATAGGCTCATCGTTTCCTCCAAACTCCTTCCAATTTGTAATCTCACCTGAATAAATTTTTTGTATATCCTCCATTGTAAGATTAGCAACAGGATTGTCTTTATGTACAAAGAAAACAAAGGCTTCTTTTCCAACTGGCGTTAGCACAAGTTCCACGTCTTTTGCCTTTGCTTGAGACTGGATAGAACTTGGAGGTTCTGGAACAAAAATCAGTTCTCTTTCTTCTTTGAGGAGACCTGCCCAAGCTCCTGAGGTCTGTGTGGATTGCACTTCACTCATAGAAGAATCATACGTATCTTCTGGATAAACAGCCTGAGCGAAGGAGGCAAACACAGGATATAATGCAGTTGAACCATCTAGCTTTAATAGAGGGTTCTCTAGCTTGATGGCTGCTTCTTTGCCCAATTCAGCTACACGATCATTATTTTCAAATGGCTCATATTGGGTTAGATCAACATCCTGGGTGCTCATAATTTTCAGAGAATGTTGATACCAAGCTTTCCCGCCTTCCACTATGACAAAA
Organism: Sutcliffiella horikoshii; assembly: GCF_002157855.1. Classification (NCBI taxonomy): domain Bacteria; kingdom Bacillati; phylum Bacillota; class Bacilli; order Caryophanales; family Bacillaceae; genus Sutcliffiella; species Sutcliffiella horikoshii. The sequence continues at coordinate 2,764,275 of NZ_CP020880.1, forward strand.
AGAACAAACAAACTAATTAAACAGATAAACGTGTACTTCACGGTATTCTTAGCAAACTGTCCCCACACCCCTAAATTTGCAAAAATGAGTAGAGTGAGTACAAATGCTGCTGAAGCAAGACCGTACAGATCCTTGCCGGTAGAAATTGTTAAGATAATTGTTCCATAAAACCCAAAATATAAAATAACAATGGAAATGATAATAGATCCAATAACTCTCATGTTTTCCCCTTTATTAATTGTGTATTTATTAAAATCCACTTCATAAAATACTCCCCTACTCCACCCTCACAAATATGAAAATCAATACCAGGTTGTAAGTTGTTTATGTAAATTGTTCTGATGTATCAATAATGGGTATAAATTTTGACGGAGGACTCGAACCTCTTGGATCACCCCGAAACCCGTACCATTAATGGCAACTTTGACCTGTTGCAAGGTTCGGTATTCGCCTTTTCATTTTCGCTACCAACTTATCTTATGAAGAATGTAAATCAGTTTTCCAATTAAGCTCCTGAATCTTCACGTCATATAAACGATATTTCTGTGACAGTTCATTAACATGCTTTTGCATTTCTTTCACACTGATGGTTGTGATGTATTTGATTTCTGCACGCGAATAACGCTCAAGTTTCATGGATGCTTGGTCAAGAAGTTCGCTATAAATCTTGCGTTCCTGGCCAATGACGTCTCTAGATGCCAATGCATCCGCAAGCGACTCTACCTTATCAAATTTCGTATATAAGTTGGTCTTGTTTATTTGCTGAATCAGACGTCTAAGCTTCTCCAACAGTTCCGTTAATTCCTTCAACAACAGCTTCGGATCTTCATTCGGTTCGTCCCCTTCCTGTACCCTGACATTTTGCAGCAACCTATTTTTCAATTGCTCCACGCGCTTTTGATAATCCGCCCGTAGTATTAACGCCTCTGCTAATTTCATTAAAATCTCCTCCTATTCTACGAAAATATTGATTAATGCCAATAAGGCTGTTTCATCTCAATCACTTCACCAGTGCGAGGATTTACTAAAAAGAACCTATTGTCTGCCTCATAATGATAATCCCGGTTATTAATGAAAAAACGTATTTCTTCCGTATATATTGGCACCGTATTTCGATAGCTCTCTTCTTTGTACTCCACAATAGTAGATATATCATGGCTTTCATATACCAATTGCTTCGCTTGTTCGAACGTATAGGTTGGCTTTCCTATTAAAAACAAAATAATAGGTACGCTAAAAAACAAGCCTATAGCCTTCTTCTCCCACTGTTTCTTTAACTTTCCCTTCGTGTAGTTATAGACAACTACCATTCGAATGGTCATTACAGGGATTATCATACCTAAATCGAATACTCCCTTGTAAAAGTGTGAGTTAAGCCAAACTATAATACCAAGTTCTAAGAGGGTTGCAACTAGGGTGAAGAGGAAAAACTTATTCGACTTGGTCATTTATTTTCTCCTTAAATCAATCTTCCTTGTTTAAAAGCATCTCTGCATGGGATTTTATCATTGCTATGTAGTGCCCTTTATTAAAGGGTTTTGTTATATGACATATACCTCGCAGACTGCCTTTAACCAATGTTTTATTCAACTTTATATCAACAATCACTGTGAGATAGATCTTATCATTATGTTTTACAATACCAGTAACTTGTTTATTCTCTAAATCTATATTTGTATACTCGGGTGCAATTTTCAATGGGGCGAAGCTTGTATACCCTTTGCTTGACTTGTTATTTAAACGGAGTAATATATGTCTAACAAACTCTTTTGTTTTGGTAAACACACTACTTCTCCCTTTCCCTTCATCCTTTTCAAAGCACCTTACTACTTGAAGGAATTCTTCATCCAAAATCATAACTTAATCAAAATCTTCCCTTCATAGTTGCGGCTCTCTATTAGTTTATGTGCTTGTGCAACCTCACTTAAATCAAACACCCTGGCAATAGGGAGCACAATCTTTTCTGAAGCAAAAAGTTCTAAGACTTTCTCTGCTACACCAGCTAATCTTGCAGGATCATGTTTTCTCGTTGTACCTAAGCTAAACCCTTTGATATTTCTACAACTGCTGTGAACATCACTTGTTTTAAAGGTTCCTAGTTTGCCACTGCTATTACCAAATTGAACAAGAGTGCCATATAAGGCCAAACACTCTAAGCTTTTACTTGTAACCTCTCCAGCAACGGAGTCAAATATAACATTAGCACCTGAATTATTGGTTAACTTTAAAACATCCTCTACAAATGTTTCATAGGTACACACAACATCTGCACCTAGATTTTTCACATAACCTTCTTTACTAATATTTCCAACTGTTCCGATAATTTTCTTCACACCAGCTAACTTGGCGAGTTGCACTAACATGGACCCTACCCCACCTGCTGCACTGTGTATTACAATGGTATCTGTTTTTTTCACTTGGCCAATTTCATGGATTAGTATATAAGCTAAAATAGATACGGTTGGTGCAGTTGCAGCTTGTTTAAAAGAGAGACCATCTGGAATTTTAAAAACCAATTGTTCATTTGCAACTACATACTCTGCATATGAACCCGCTTTCGGAAAAGCTATTACCCGGTCACCCTTTGAGAATGATGAATCATCAGAAACTTCTTCAATTGTCCCAGCAACATCCAAGCCAAGTGTTAATGGTAATTCACCTTTCCCTTTATTCCCCATACGTTTTTTTATATCTGCATAATTTACACTCGTATATTCTGTTTTTATTAAAACTTCATTTTCACGAATCTTTGGGAATTCAACATCCGTATATAAGAGCACATCTGAATCACCAAATTCATTTTGAATGACCGCTTTCATCTATTACTCTCCCTTTCAAATTTAATTTACTTATGTAGCCGATCCAACTCCACTAAAAAATCAGTGACAGTTTTAATGAATCTATTATAATCAGTTATCCATAATTCGTGACCTGAATCAGAGAACTCAACCACCTTCACATTACTCAAATTCCCCTTATATTTTTCAGTAGCACTCTCCTTTAATAGAGAGTGGTTTGTCCCACCTTTTATAATAAGAACTGGACACTTTATCCGCTGTAAATCCTCCTATAATTCAACCTCTTCTGAGTCTCTTTGAATCCCTCTGACTACGTGTTGACGATCTTCCTTAATATATCCCTTCGAAAAAACCGTATCAACCCATGACTCCGGAATAGAGGGAAACTTAGCTGGATAGTCTAATAAAATCATTCCTTTTATGTACTCAGGGTTATTAGAGGCATATTGAATGGCGTACGGTACTCCCATAGAGTACGCCATTAAACAATAGTCTTTAAGACGACTTTCTTTTATCGCTGCTTCGATATCTGAAACGTGATCTTCCAAAGTATAGCCTTTAAGCGGAGCATCGCTTTTCCCATTTCCCCTGAGACTGAGTGACACACAATGTCTCGGTGATAAAATTTTCATTTCATCCTCAAAATGTTCTGCAAAACCTAAAGCTCCAGGAACATAAACTAATGGCGTCAGGTTATGAGAATAATCAGTTGTTTCAAGATAGTGAATGGATATATCTTTGTTTTTGGAATAACGATCCCTCACAGGCATAGTATCTCTCCCTTGTTATTTAAAAGTACTTCTATGTAGCTCAAGTTTCAGCAAAAAGTTTTATTCCTGAAAATTGTAACCAATTAATCAATTAGATAGTAAGCGCCAAAACCATTGGTAACCCCAATACAGTAAAATAGATAATGTTAAACCCCCACCTATTGAAGAGGAAATTAGCACTAAGAACTTGTTAAAATTAATTTCTTCTTTTTTGTAGGCATTTGTAAAAAGTCTACACATATAGAAAACTGTCATTAAAATAATTATTGTGGCACTAATACTTACAAATACTACTTCCATTATAATTCCCTACCTAACTACTTATTGTATAAGCTTTAAATATACTCTAATACCCTAATATCCACTTCATCTATGTAACCTATTTCTTCTTTTAAGTCCCAAAGCCTTATTTCAGAGGTTTCTTGATTATCTATAAAGGGTTGAAGCCATTCCACTTCTGCAAAATAAACTGGATTGTAACCAACTTCTCCACTATTTACTTTTTGGAATTTCAATAACCCCTTGAAATCTAAATCACTCACCATTTGACCTGTTTCCTCAAACAACTCTCTAATTGCACATTCCTTCGGAGATTCATCACCTTCTCTACGTCCAGCTGGTAATTCCCATTGTTCACGCCATACGTTGAAACATAAAAGATATTTAACCTCACATTTAATAACAGCAAAGGAACCGAATAAAGGCAGATAATTAAACATATCTTCTTCAGACATACTTATGAAATCTAAATATACTTTTCCATTATTTTTAGTTAGATTCAAAAAAAGATTCCTCCATAAACTCACTCCAGAAATTTAATCTTCGTCCTTCACTTCAATCACAAACAAATAATTCCTTGCAACCCTAGAATTCCATTTTGTAGCTATTTTATAGACATATACCCCGTCGCTTTTAGGCGTAGTAAGTTCAAAATCATTCAAAACTACGTTCTCTTCTTGAGGCAATTCATCCTTCCAATACGATAAATAAACCTTCTTTGGCATGTCTTGATAATTAATTTTGATTAATTCATTGGGCTTTACAACCATCCGCTCTATATCTTTATAATCTTGTGGAGGCTTATTGGAGTCTATCTCTTCTATTGGTATACCAGAAACCCCGATGTAATCTATAATTTCACCATCAATAATTATATCCGAACTTACATTAATATCCGAATTACATCCTATTAAGTTGATTAAAAAAACAAGTAATAATAAAATGGGAAGAATAGAAGATATTCTCATTTACTTACCTCACTTTGTATAGAGTTTACTTTCCGGTAGTTAAACGGACCCTTCATTTTATAGAAAGCCTTTACTCCACCCTCACATACCCTCTGCAAAAAAGCGCGTTCTTTGGTTTAAGTGCAATGAGAAATGAATTGATGATATCTGAGGCAGAAATCAGTGTGTTGAACCAACTAATAAATAATAAATTCAATTTTAGATCTCCTGAAACATAGAACGATAGAACAAAAGGCACAATTGATAAAACAATAAAAGGCAAACTCATAAATACCCAAAATCTAGGTTTAGAGAGGATGGCATTTGTATTGATCCAAAAAAATATGCCACTAAAAGTTATGCTTATATCGCCTTTATTGTTTATGACCAATATGTGGAGACATTCATGAAGAATAAATACTAAGAAGCCTGTTAATATGAGTGCAAAAGTATGTATATGAGAGAATTGTGTACTGAAAATAGTTGGTATGAATAATAAGACTACCTGAAGCAAGTATACAAATTTCATATAATGCTCTCGGTACCAGTTGTTTTGAATAAAAGGAGCCCAAACTGTTGGATCCAAACTCACTTTTGGTAGGGGTCTAAACCATAGCATCATAGGTCTTTACTCCCTCGTCGCTTTATTAATGAAATATTCTTAAACATCGTTTACCCTTGATTGTTCTTTTCTTTATTCTGAATATAGATTTGCTGTAAGGTTTGGTGGATATCATTCAAAATGAAAAAGATAAACAACAACATAACAAAAGTTATTATCTCACCCGTAAAAAAAGACACTGCACCAATAATTATAAAGAAAACTCTGTACATCCAATTAATTTCCATATCCAATCCCCTTTTTAACAAAAAGTAACTAGTCATTCATTATTTTTCTGTTCTTCTTGATTTTGCTTCTTTAATTCTAGCTCCTTCTTATTCTCTTCTTCTATTTCTTCTTTTGTCTTAGGAGTAGCAGTAGTAAGTGGAACATTTGGTAAAGTGATGTCGACAATGTATCTAATACTGTTTTCATAATCCATAAAATGAGATTCATCTTCCGTTTGATCAAAACCTAGTACCAATACTGTATCTTCTTTGTTTGTGAGATGGACTTTATACGGCAACATTGCAATATCTGCCGTGTCGGATATCTTTTCCCCGTTAGCCTTATTTAACTTAGTAACCAGGCCTTCAATGAAGCTAGCATCCTCAATAGTATGGATAAGGTCTTTATTCTCCCAATCATAAATCTCAATTCTGGTTGCACCCTCAAGATCCAGGTTATTGTTTCCGCATCCCATTGTCACAAACGTTATTAAAAGTAACACCGAAATCATTTTCATTCTCATTATCACCCCTCCTACCTTAACAGTCGGTCCGTTGAAACTATAATTACAGTCACTTCATAAAATCCTTGACTAACTCATAACATCTTTTTTCTGTAAGGTTTGCCAACACAACCACGTATTCCAAGTGTTCCTGAGTACCACCTTTAAATTTGAGTGATGCTTCCAACGCACTATCATCTCTAAATTTTATCCAGTTCCGTTGTTCTTCTCTTAATTGACTCATCTCTTCTGCAGGCAGTTGCTCCTCTAATACACCATAAATCTCATTTAACAATTCATCCCAAAGTTCCCATCTGTCATTTTCCACCTTTTTCAATGCATATGTAGAAGAATCTGTTGCTTCCAATTCTTCTGCTTCTTTTTTTGTATCATCTAATTGTTGGAGATACTTTTCTTTTAAACTGGTAGTCGCTTCTTCTTCTACTTCCGCTGGTTCACTTGTTGATGTATCCTCTTTTTCGTTTGGTTCATTATTGTCTTGAATGTCTGTCTCAACTCTGTCATTATTATTTTCCTCTTCGGTTGTTACTTCATTTGAAGAATTGATATTTGAGTTTTGAATAGCACCTGCCTCATCAGATGAGCTTCCGCAAGCAGTCATTAAAAGCATCCCAACTGTCATTATTGCTGTACATAATTGTTTGTTTTTTTGCAATTTTAAAGCCTCCTATATTTATTATGAACTCTCTAATCAGCTAATCCTTATTTTCAATCAACTTTCCATTCCTATCGTAGTATTTATAAGAGTATGTAAGATGCTTCTCTTCCTTGGGCATCTCTGTCCAAGTTGCAGAGTTTTTGTTTAAAACAAACTCTTCAAGGAATACGTGTTGATTGACACCCAACTCCATTTTGGGTATCTCGTTATCAATAGTTGCAATGGTGAGAAATAATAGATTGTGATAATCCTCTTCCAGACCATTACTCAAGGAGATTAAAAAGTGAGAAAGGGGCTCTTCTTTTTTTTCGGCAGAACTCCACTTATAATTACCAAATTTATCTTTATTAAAATGAATGTATGCTGGAAGGTTATTACTTAAAAATGCAACTAATCTCTCCTCACCTATATCTTTAATTTCTACAATTTCTATTGAAGAGTCTTCAAACAGATTTAAAGATTGGATTGTTTGGATAATGGATTCCTCATCATTTCCATTTATGTAAAAGGAACTATTGATGAAGTTAAAAACTACAAAGAAAACTACAATCACCAATGCCACAAACCATAAAAATAGCTTTCTATTTTTTATTTGCATTTTGCATTTTGCTCCCCCTAAAACCTTAAATTAGCCATTAATCTTCTCGATTGATAAAAAAATTCTTGAATACATTTCTTTAAGATGCTCATCATTCTTTATGTCATTATGCAGACCAAATCCCCAATGTTTCAATATATCTTCTTCTTGTGAGGTAAGAACACCAACCGCATAACTCATACCAGCTGTCCATTCTGATGTATGGTCGTACTCCAAATCTTTTTCCGTAAAAGGGACAAAATTATCCGTTCCAATAAAGTAAAATGGGATGGTGGAAGCTGAGTAAACATCTGCGAATTTGTCTTCAGCCGCCTTTGAAAGATTATTCTCTCTAATAACAACCGCATCATAAGAAATCAGTTTTTCAGGTGTCATTTCATCAAAAGAAATTTCTGTGAATATTACTTGATCTTCTTTTACTTCTGGTGGTTCTCCAACCACTGCTATGTCTAAAGGTTTCCCTTCGTACAATCTAAAGTCAGTTTTTTGAATACATGCTGTAAGTGAGAATACTAGAATTAGCAAAATAAAACTATGGGTTTTTATCTTATGTTTACTCACACGCAATCTCCTTTGTTATATGTTTTATCCAATAACCATGTATCAATCATCTCAAATTCCCAGTATTTCCACAATAAGTAATTAATTAAATGACCTAAAAATAAAAAGAGCACTCATCCAGGTTAAAGGATTGTGCCCATTATTATTTAACTTACTTCCATAGTAAATTTAGATTGTGTGAATAGGAGAATAGTCTAAGGGTGATGGATGAAACTAATTAATTTGTTCTTCTGTTTCCCTTATTACCATCCATTTCCCGTTAATTAATTTCCAATTTTCAATGGTAAATAATCGAGCTAATACATTCTCATCTTGTACAATCAATTGTTCATAAAATACTACTGCATTTTCGTTATCCCTTAGTCTTATGACTCTATTTGCAAACCGCTTGTTAGCCCTATAGAAATGCTTAACAGATTGTTCCATACCTTCTATGGCTTCTTGTCTCGTGAAAAAAAAGGGTTTTTCATTATCATTATTAAAAAATGTTACATAATAATCATCTGACATTCTTTGTACTGAGGATGTGTCACCTGAACTCATAGCAAGCTCCCAATCTCGAATAAATTCATCATGCGTTTCGGTAAATTCATTTAAGCGATTTTGTATATCAAGCATATAAACCCTCCATTAAAAGATCTTTAATCAAATTATCAGCTGATCCATTCATAATACCAATTATTTCATAACAAGAAAATTCAAACAATATTCTATTCACCTTTGGGAAAACAAAACGAGCGCAGACCCCAATTTAATGGCGCACAAATTATCATTAAAGTGACATCTGAAAATGATGACAAGAAATATCTAATCCAGCTTTTAGGTAAAACCTGTGTGCATCATGTCTGTGAACACCTGAATCTAGATGCAACTGTTCACAACCTTCTAATTTTGCTTGCGTCACCAACCAATCCCATATGACGGATGCATACCCCTGACGGCGACTTGATTCATTTGTTATTAGATCATCTACATAAAAATATTTGCCCCTGGCCAAAGATTCCGTAATTCTATATCCTGCAACTGCTTTGACTTCGTTATTCTCTAGTACTGCAACTAAATGAAATCCATTATTTTTTTCAAGTCGATTAATTTTTTCTAGAAAATCTTCTTCAGTTAAATGTGGACGTAACTGTTTAAACGTATTAAAAGTAGACATAATTTCTAAATCAGAGCGCATTTTTTTGACGATTGGCTTCATTACTCCCATCCCCTTTACATGTTATCGACTGAAGTAATTTTCCCTCTAAATTCTTCTTAACCACTTCCCAATCTTCTTTTACAATACTATATAGGACGGTATGACGGATGGTCCCTTCTTTTCGGATCATATGGTTACGAAGGACACCCTCTTTTACAGCTCCAATCCTTTCTATGGCTTTTTGTGAACGATAGTTTTCATGGTCCGTTTTAATTTGAACTCGGTTTAGTTGTAATTCTTCTAAGCAATACTTAAGTAATAGATATTTACAGTTTGTATTAATGTTTGACCGCCAATAAACAGGATTTATCCAGGTAGATCCGATCTCTAATCGTTTGTGATTCTTAGAAATATCAAGAAACCAAGTAGACCCGATGATTTTTCCAGTTTGCTTATTGATTATTACAAATGCTTCATCAGTGCCAATCCTGCGTTTTTGCACAGCATCTTTTACATATTCCAGCACATGACTTTTTTCAGTTAAATTCACGGTCATATGCTCCCATATTCGATTATCTTGAGCAGCTTCATAGATCCCTTCGACATGTTCCCACTCCATTGGGATCAATTGAACCACTTCGTTTTCTATTTTTCGCATTTTCTTCACTCCCTTTCATCCATTAAACCTCTTTTCTGGTATCATAAAAATAACCAAAAACATAATTTTTTTTATAACCAAGGAATGATGAAATGGAAATACAGATCTTGTTATCAGATAATAAAACTAAGTACAGTCAAATTTATGAACAACTAAAGCAAGCCATTTTAGAAAGAAAGCTTGCAGCACACACTAAGCTTCCCTCTAAACGCCGATTGGCTGACATGTTAAATATAAGTGTGATAACCGTTCAATTTGCTTATGAACAGCTACAGAGTGAAGGGTATTGTTACACGATTGAACGGCAGGGATATTTTGTTTCTGAAATAGAAGAGGAGTGGACTTATCAGGTAAACGAGAAAATTATCCCGCTGAAGGACACCCCTAAACCTGAGCAAGTTATAAATTTTAAAAATGGTCAGGTGGATGCAGCTGGCTTCCCTTATAAAATCTGGAACCGTTTATATCGAAGAGAGCTTATGGAAACAAATGTAAACCGCACGACGTGGCAAGGGGAATATATATTACGAGAGCAAATTGCGGCTTACTTACAACAAGCTAGAGGATTAACGTGCGTCCCTGAACAGGTATATATCTTTAGTGGTTTTCAGCAACAGTTAATGAACGTATGTCTATTTCTCAACCGGTGTACTGTTGGAATGGAAGATCCCGGATTTATTCGAGCAAGATCTGTTTTAGAGCAGTTACACATCCCCTATCATGCAATCCCTTTGGATGAGGAAGGCTGCACCGTGCCCAGCACTCAAATGAAGTTGCTATATACTACACCAGCACATCAATATCCAACCGGAACCATTATGTCCGTTTCTAGAAGAGTTGAGTTAATACAATGGGCAATTAAGCAGGATACTTATATCATTGAGGATGACTATGATTCTGAGTTCCGTTACAAAGGGGCCCCGATTGCTACCATGTCCAACCTAGATTCATCTGACAGAGTTATTTACTTTGGTACATTTTCCAAGACCTTGTTACCATCACTCCGGATGAGCTATGTTGTTATCCCAAAATCTTTACAATCAGATTTTGAAAGATTCAACACCCTTCATAAGTCAACCGTTTCTAAAATCGACCAGTTAGTAGTGGCTAAATTTATCCAAGAAGGACACTATAGTTCGCACATAGCAAAAATGAGGACACTTTATCGAAGCAAAAGACTCTGTTTAATGGAAAGTATAAACAACTATTTGGGAGAAGAATATGAGGTAATTGGGGATGCAGCAGGCTTACATGTCATCGTTCAATTACCAAAACGATTAGATGAATCTACTGCAATAAAATTGGCAAGAGCAAACGGAATTGAAATAGATGCCATCTCCCCTATGTATCAGCTTCACAAACCAAGTCACCAAGTCATTCTTGGGTATGGGGAACCAAGTATAGGAGAAATTCAGAGAGGCATAAGCTTATTAGCTTCTGTTTGGAATGTAAATAAAGTATAAAGATAATGGATCATCATTTTCTGTTAAAATAATGATCCTATCTTTGCTTTTAATAAATTCACTAGGTTCTGTTGAAGAATTAAGAAAACAAACCAGCCACTAACGCCAATAAAAATAGAAGCGTATAGGTTGATAGATTGTTTTAATGAAAGATACACGATGAGTAGTAACACAGCAGTAGCCGGAAATCCCCACAAAACACCTAGAGCAAACTTACTCAAACTCTCACTTGATTCTCCTTGAACATATAACCAAATAATACTTAACAAACTGACTAGAGGTAGTGCGGCTACAACTCCTCCATATGTAGGAAAACGCCGAGCAATCTCTGTTACAATACCAATGATAACTGCTGATACGAGAATCTTAGTCAACAGGTACATTCTTTGCACGCTCCCTCAAAATTTTAAAGGCAGACTCTACTAACGACCTTTCATCCGAAGACATACTCTCCCATATATCAGTCAATTTGTTCTCATCTAAACTTGTGTTTCTTTGTAATACCTCTCTTCCTATATCACTTAATTTTAAGATTACCTTCCTTTCATCTGAAGGATCTCTTTCTTTCATTAAATAGTTTCGTTCAATAATGCGTTTAACATTTTCAGATGCCGTATTGTGAGACACATCTAAATAGCATGCAACTTCATTAATTCCAATGTTCGGTTTTTTCTCAACAAGCTGCAGAATCCTAATAACCTGGTGTGTAATCTTTTCTTTATGCGGATAGTGCAAATGAAAATAAATATCTGTCCAATACTTATTTAACTCCTTGACGTTAAAACTCAACTTGAACCCACCTTTTTATATCGTACATATAGATTGTATCTTATGATACGATATAAAACAAATAATTTTGACGCCTTATATGGAAAGGCGCCTTTAACATCCTTTAAGTCCAATCAACGCCATCCCAAGAGGATTGCAACTTTCGCAATAATACAATTTGCCCGATATGGTACGTATCGTGCATCATGATATTACTGAGTAAACGCTCAGTAGAATAGCTGTTAGCTGCATAGGGAGCTTTTAACTTTTCGTCGTTAAGGTCCTCAATGACCCTTTTTAATTTATTCATGACTTCACTGAGGCGCTGCACTGTCTTGGCCCACCCACTTTCGTCTTCTGGATCTCCTTGACTCCCAAAGGTTGCTTCATTGTCTTCTGCCTTATGCGGATTATCTGTGCCCTTTATTCGATGGATCACGTCTTCATTCCAAAAGATCAAGTGATTGACAATCTGCCAAATAGAATTGCTGATTCCAGAACTTGTCCAAGATGCCTCTGCTGCAGTGACTCCTTGTAGAGCCTGATCCATGGATGCAAACCACTCATTCTCATGGCAATGAATATCGAGTTGTTCTAAAAACATTTTGGTTACAACTTGCATACAACCAATCCCCCCACTATTTAATAAACGCTACAATAATTTTGACATATAATACTCATCATAAGATCTATCGTTTATAATAAGTGATTTTCTTTTCGTTCCTTCTATATCAAAGCCACTTTTTTTATAGAGTGCTACACCAGACTCGTTTTCGGTAACAACTGTTAATTCCAATCGTGAAATGTTATGTTTAGAAACCCAATTTGTTACATGATCAAACAGCTTTGTACCTACTCCTTTCCCTCTATATTCTTCTAAGATCCCTATTACAAGATACGCGGTGTGCTTTGTTCTTTTAACGCTTCCGCCCATAACGAATAAGTATCCAATTAATTTGCCATTTTCTTCTGCTACAAAAATTGTTGAATTTTTTTGCTTGTCCAATAATTCTATTCGTTTTTGCTGTTGCTCAAGCGTCGTTTCTCGTTCACCAGGCTCCATAAGCATAAAAGTAGATGTACTCTCAACTTCCTTTATTAGAACTAGTGAATTTTCTGCATCTTCCATTCTAATCTCTCTAATTAGCATTCTAAATCTCCTCTTTCCCTTTTCCATCCCTAAGAAGCTATCTATTGTGTTGCAATCGCTCCAATTATATAATGCACATGCGTTATTCGTTTGATAGGCTACTTAAATCAATGTATTATTTTATTCACTTCATTGAAATATATAGGCTATATAAAGCAGGTATTAATAAAGCTAGAGCAAGGCAATATACTGCTGCTAATTTAGACTGTTTTATAAGACGTTCATCGCCTAATTTTATATATTGAAAAAAGGTAAGACTGAAATAAAAGCAAAATGTGATTAGTATCATAGAAAGAAGCCCTAACCAGTTTTCTGTTCCTATGAAAGTTAGATTTGACATTCAAACACCCCTAAAATAAGAAATTACTATTAGACAATCATGCCTTATTTTTTGGCAAGGAGCCACCCATTTTGCTCCATTAGCTCCAGTTGATTAAAGGGAGTGATTAGGCTATTCTTGCCTGTTTTTTGGGGTAAAAAGTGAAACCAATCAATAAAGCTATAAGTACCGTAGCAACCAAGTTGAAAATCCGATTTCATATTCATTAGTTAATGAAACGGAATTATTCTTTTTTATCAAAGCCAAGATGAACAGAGTCTGCAATCTTTTCATAGCCAATTTCTTTATAAATCTTATTTGATGTCGGATTCATCATATCTGTGTACAGAACGCAAAAGTTGAAGTTTTTAAGTAGTTCACTTGATATTGCTTTAACAAGAGTCCGAGCATATCCTTTTTTACGTTCTTCCTTAGGAGTAAAAACCAAACCCACAGTAACACCGTTTTTTGTAGGACGTGACTTCTTCATCATAGATACGATTTTTCCTTTATTCTCCCAAATAAAAATCTCTTGTTCGTTTATAAACATTGCAACACGTTTTTTTACTTGTTCGATGGGCGAAATTGGCAGACCGGCATCATTTTCGAATAAATTGAACCACTTCTCGATAATTGCAGAATCACTTTCTTCCGCATAACGCCAAGATCCGGGACTATTTACAAGCATTTCATTAACCTTATTCAAACGGTATAATCCCTGATCCATGAGCAGCTGATGAGATTTACCCGTTTTAACTTCCCACTTTTTCGCGACTTGGTATGCCCAATCTTTCAGACTGATGATTGAACTAAATTCAATTCCCAATTCGACCATATTTCTTATGAAGAAATCTATTATTTCTTCTAAACGGTTTTCATCGACAAAAACAATATTTAACGGATGCGGTGGTGTCATTTGGAAAAAGGCTAACACATTTCCATCTTCCTCAATTACCGCCATAAAGGGATTCTCATAATTACCAGCTTTAATTGCTTGCAAAACACCATAAAAAAGACTGAACACATCTTCCTTTTCCAATAAAAACGACCCAATTTTATTCTCAAAATCATAAGCATTTTCATAAACTTTATATCTCATTTTTAACACCCTTTGAATTATTTCTATATCTTCAGGATACATATATCGTTATATCCTGTTTCTTCTTTCACAGCTTGATTTGGCAAAGACACTGGTTTCCCCACTTGCTCAAAATATCTATCTTTTTTCAATTTATGTCTATTTCTTACCTTTTAATTCTAAAAGTATCGGTGCTATATTTAATAAGATAGAAACAATGGTCAAAAACCATAATGCCCTCTCCATACCAGGTACGACATCCATTAAAGCTGCCCAATCTTCCACTTCTACCCAGTCTGATACAAGACTGTATTCTGCACAAAGTGTTAAAGCTGTAAATGACAATCCCAACGCCATAGCAAGCTTATAATCCTTACCGGCTGCATACAAATAAAGATTTATAAAAGTTACTACTATAGCAATAACCCCTAATATTACCCACATAACTATTTCCCCCATATATATTCAGATTAGTATCTTTTTTTACAAATCTATTCTAATTCTTAATTCCAATTATTTCATAACCTGAAAATTCCTACAATATGTATTTTTTTATCTTGTCTAAAATAAAAATGAGCGCTAATCCTTATTATAAGGTTCGCGCCATTTACATTTAATGAATGTCTTTTTTGTCCTTAGTTTAAAAGTTTGAGTTTCCTTTACATTACGCTTAGTTTTTAAGACACTCGGAAGGATCAATTCTGATGGATTCCCAGTTCCCCTTAAAATTCTTCTTGTATTGTGAAACTAATACATCTGTATCGTTTGTTAATTGATAAAAGATAAAACGATAATCTGCTTCATCCGTCCCAATAAAATTTATGGTTTTGACGTAACCGTCTTGTTTTGCAGGCAACTGTTTTTTTATTAATTTGCACCATTCTCCATACATAATAGCAACCACGGCTTCTGCATCATGCTGCCAGAGATGATAGGCTGCACATAGGAAGTCCTCTCCATATAACTTTATCTGGTCAATTTTATACAAGTTCTGCTCTTTTTTTAATTGGACATAGCCATAATAATAAGCAAAATAGGTGACACCTTTAGATGAACCTTCAATGCTTTCGAGCTCAATGAAATAAGGAACCCTATCGTTTTCATCTGGAAGTCTGTTCATTTTAATAAGATTTAAATGTCCAATTCCAGTAAAAGATTGAAGATATTCATTATAAGAAACACTTTTTTGATAGTCTTTAGTAAAAAAGTTATAAGCAATTGGAAAAGGCAATTTTGCCATCCCTACAGTTCCGCACCCACCCAACTGGTTTGGAGTGAGGTTTTCAGCTTCTCTTAAAATACTAAAGTAGTTTAAAATAGTTTTGTCAGGAGTCCGGGTTAAAGTAGCAGGCAGTTTTATTTCTTTGTAGTTTAATTCATAATAGGGATCAAAAAATTGGGTGTTCTTAAAAAGGGTATTTTTTATAGGAAGGCTGGAAGGGCGGAAGTATTTTTCGGTATCACTCTTAATTATTAAAGAACTTTGGTTTCGTTCAACTGGCTGTCCAAATGTTTGCGGTTCGTATTGGGCTCCCATAACGAGTGTCATTTCTTTCCTTAAATCATGTTTAAATGCCCGATTTATCCATTTTATCAGGTGTTTCAATTAGTCTCCCCCTACAAGAATATGCTGTTCTACATTATTCACTTTCTTGGAGGATTATTAATATTTATGATGTTTGTCAATTAGATACTGAAGTATAATCGGGCACATTACTTGAACCTAACAATTCGATTCCTCGGCTTTGAGCAATTCACCATTTTGGTCATCTACTTGGATATTACCAAACTCACAAGACTCGTCTATTTCCCATTCAACAATGTACTTCCCAAAACTTTTGCTCACCGATTTTATTCTAATTTGATCTTTGTCCTTGTTGCGGTCTTTAATTAGATGTTGCAATACAATAGACTCAGCTTCCACTTGAGTAATTTTAAGGTCGGAATTTCCACAAGCAGCCAGGACTAAAAGTAGTAAAACAAGTAACATGGAGACTATCTTTTGCATATTCCCTCACCTTTTTATACTTAGATTTTTTTATGTAAACTACTGATAAACTATTAAACAGAAGCTCCCATTCAATAAAAACCTTACTCTGTTGGGATATATCCTATAACTTCTTTTTCATGAAGGTCAACAAAAATCTGAGGTAACTCATTGGTAAGGTTTTCTTTCGATTCAAAAGTAACCATTAACACTTCATCTTTGTGAGATTTGCCCTCCAGCATATGTCCAAAACTAGTGTCTGTAATCTTCACTGAAGCATTTCTCCAATCCCCTTTAGCTAACTGATCCCATCCTTCTTTCTTAACGAATTCCCATGCAACCTTTTTTACAATTTGGTATTCATCATTTTCAACAATTTCTTCTTCAAGCTCCGCACTTTCTTCAACTTGAGGTGAACAAGCGATTAACCCAAAACATAAAGTAGTTATAACTACATTAATAATTGTTATTCTTTTAATACTAAGAGCCTCCCAATAAATATATTTGAAGATTAGACGTATTATTTCCAGTCAAGTTTCACTTCTATTTATTAAGGCTGATGGCACTCCTGCTATTACAATAAACTGTCTAGCTTTAAAGGAAATATAATGTATTTTACAGTAATTAGAAATTCAACTCGGAAGTTTTACCAGTTATTACATTTCTATAAATCTTTGCTCCTTGATTTGTCTGTATTATTTCAAAGATCCCGTATCCTCGCCCCATGACTGTATAGATTTCATCTTCAGTTTGTTGTTTCGCTAGGATTACCACATATTCCTTGCCTGGCTGCATTTTGTAATCGTATTCAGATGTGTATGAAATAAACTTGGTTTCTTGTTCTTCTCTGGAAAGTTTGGTTAAGTCCATTTTTTCTAATCCTACATATTCACTTCCTACCCATGAATCCAACAGGTTGGAAATCCTGATGTCTCCCCCTCCGCTGTAAATCGTCTTTTTACCGGATAAATCATTTCCATATATAGTATCAAGGATTTCAACTTCTAATGGTGTATATGGCATATAGGTATAAAAGTTTTCATATTTAGGAAGTACTTAGGCCTCTTTAATGTCAAGAACTTTTAAGTGTACAATAGATGTCCCTTCAAAAAGTAAATTCCTAGGTTCTCTAGGATCCACCGCCCAGCTATTTTGGCTTTGAGAAACCGAATAAATATCCGCAGGACTAATTTCTTCCTGAATGCTTACATTCTGTTTGTTCTCTATGATTATTACCTTATCACTATGAATTCCAGCAAGGTTTTGAATGTCATTTTGTTGTCCACCAATGCTCCAAATGAGGATTGCTGCCATAGTCAAAGTTAGCAATGTGGTAGCGACTACCTTTCTATTCTTAGGTATTCCTTTTCGGACTTTAGTCTGGCTCATTGCCAGTTCCTTGTTTATACGGTTAGAGATACTTTTTAGGTTTTGTTCTTTTAACCTATGATTCTTAGGAAATGATTGAAGATCATCGTGGAGTCTAGAATTTTTCATATTTCTCGGGCTCCCATCTTTTTCTCCAGCGTTTTCAAAGCCCTATGGTAGCTGAGATTCACTTTACTCTCGGTCCAATTCAGCGCTTGGGCAGTCTCTGGAACTGACAGCTCGTTGATTCCTCTTAACATTAGTACGTCATAATAGCTTTGCTTTAACATTCTAATTTCCATATAGAGTTCCAGCTTCGTTTCACTTAAACCCACAATTTCCTCAGGTGTATCCGAACCCTTAGCTGTCAAGCTGAATTGAAAATATCTATTTCTTTTTATCTCTTCTTTCCTTCTCTTTCTGCTTTCGTCAATCGTTACATTCCTGCCAATACTTATCAGCCATGTTCGAGGGTTTGATTCACCTTTAAACTTATGTATGTTTCTTACGGCCTTCAAAAAAGTCTCTTGAAAAAATCCTCGACATCCATACTGCCCGTATAGTAGATTAGAAAATTGTAAATGTCATTATGATATTCTTGAAACCAATCCGTTATCTCTATTTCGTTTCTCATTCATTCTCCCCTGTGAAACCATATACTAATTAGACGTTAGTTTTCATTTATACTTTCACCTTAATTCCTATATTTTTGGTCAGTAACTAAAATATATAGCCTTAATAAACAAAAAGACACGTTCTTTTTCAACGTGCCAAGTGAATCCACTTTTACCCAATAGGATACCTTCTAACTTAAGAAGTTAGGGTAATAAATTCTTCAACATCTCTAACACATAATTCAATGCCTTTTTCCCAAAACGCTTCAGATGTAATATCTTCCCCTAAATGTTTTATCACTAAATCCTCTGTGGACATACTTCCTGAATCCCGAAGCAAGGCTAAATAATCTTTTTCAAATTCTTTTCCCTTTTCCTTTGCTTTAGCATAAATACATAATGAAAATATATATCCAAATGTATACGGAAAATTATAAAATGGAGATTTAGTAATATAATAGTGTGGTGTCCAAGCCCATGAATGGATCGAAGGATTATCAAAAGAACCGACATATCCTTCATTTATTGCTTCGTGCATAATTTCATTTAACCGTGAAGATGAAACAATCCCAGCTTTACGTTCCTCATAAAATCTCTCTTCAAACAGGAACCTAGAATGAATATTCATGAAATTCATGACACTACGCTTTAATTTTTCATCTAGTAAAAACAACTTTTCTTCACCGGATTCTGCTTTTTCCATTGATGCATCCAATATGATCATTTCGGAAAATGTAGAGGCAGTTTCAGCAATACACATTGGGTATTGTCTATTTATACCGTTAATAGATTTCATTGCATGGTTATGAAACGCGTGACCTAGTTCATGTGCCAAAGTTAATACATTAGTGATTCTATTACCATAGGTCATAAATATTCTTGATTCACCAGAAATCGGGAAACTTGCACAAAATGCTGCCATTGATTTATTCGGGCGGTCTTCTGCCTCAATCCACTCAATATTAAATACCTGGCGGGAGAAATTTTCTAATTCAGTCCCAAACTGGCTAAAGTGCTCCAAAATAAAATTTACAGCTTCTTCATACTTTATTTTTTGGTTAGTGTTCTTTATGGGAGCCCAAAAGTTATACGACTTCATTTTTGTATGGCCATACATGTTGGCTTTTCGGTTTAAATATTTAATAAAAGGTTGTTTATTTTTACTTACCACTTTCCACATTGCACTCAGGGTTTCTTCATTTATACGATTTTCCATTAACGGCTCTTCAAGGATATTCTCCAATTTTCGTTTTTTGTACACCTGTAACCGGAAGCCTGCAATATGGTTTAGTATTTTTGCAAATTGTTCTTTTTTCTCTTCCCAAATCTCTTCTAAAGCATAATAAGATTCTTTACGAACCTCTTCATTGAGGTGTGAGCGTAGATTTATCGCTTGAGGCACAGATAATTCATTTCTTTCTCCGTCGACCTGAATATTTACTTTTATGCTACCAATAAGTGAATGATAGAACTGGCCCCAGGCATGATACCCATCAACCATTAGATCAGACACTAAACTTTCTTCATCGTCTGTTAGATGCATGTCAGCTTTTTTACGCCATTCATTAAGGATAAATTTATAGGGATTTAAATCTGCAGTATCTAGCATATCTTCCCACAGATTATGGTCAGTTTTTACAAGTATCTTCTGTAGTTTTTTAAACCTGCATCAAAACGAGCACTAATAGAAGATGTCTTCCCTTTAAGTGTTGGAGCATTTTGATCTTGAGGATTCTGAGCAAGGAGACATGTTATATAGGAGTTTGCTTGTGATAGATTAATTCGTATGCATCCTATGTTGTCGATTAAATCCGCAACTTTAGATGAATGATTAATTTCTTTTGGTGTATTAAAAAAATTCAATCCTTCTTCTAAACTAAACACTTTGGATTCTATGTGACTTATATGGTCAAGAAATTGAGTTGACGCACTTCCATCTGGATAAAGCTTATCTAAATTCCATACTTGGCTGTACTTAGTTTCTTCTTTCATCTATATCCCCCTTATAGTGAGGCAGCCTTTACATTTTGCTCAATGTAATTTTCTTCGCTTATCTCCTCTCCACTTACTATAAGTGACTGGAACTCAGCATATAGTCTTATTATTTCTTCCTCTTCATTGATTAAAGTAATAGTTTTATTATACTCCACCTCATTCCTATAAGTTGATATTTCCATCCATTTCGTATTGTCGTCCTTACTCTGAAGATACACCGTATTAACATTCAAATGCTTTCTGTATATATCTGACGCTTTTTTTTGAATACTTAAATACTTAGACACTTTATCCGTTTGAATGTGATATTGATAAACCTTTACAAACATAATGATCACTCCAATAAAAAAATATTTCGCCCTATTACTTAATAAGATATTTTATAATCCTACTAAACTAACAGTAACTAATACTGAAAATGAAGCCCAAATAATAAAAAGTATAGCTACGAGATGGTGAGATACTTCATCCTTCATAGCTTTTAATAATGACAGGATAAAGATATAGCCAAATAATAAAAATAAAATAGCATATAAGGAAAACACATAAAACTTCCTTTCTATTTGATTAGAAATTAATCATATTCAATTATTGGACGAACTAGCCGCTCATACCAATTATTTCAAATCATGAACATTTCCTCAAGGTATATCATAAAAAATTGCCTTTTGTTAAAGTTAACTTTCTGGTTGATATTATGGAAATATACAAAATGACCCCGGTCCAAGATACCGAGGTCATTTACTAGCTGGATATGATTTTTTTAATTAAGAAGAGTTAAAGGTCAATGACTGTGTCCATGCCCTTCTTCTTCTAGCAAGTGAGACAGTCCTAATTCTTCTAAGATGGTTAATAGATTTACACCATCTACATCTTCTTTTGGTTCAGGAGCATTTTTCAGCATAGTATTTTGCTCTAAAAAGTTTCTTACGATAAACCTCATGTCGTTTTACCCAACCGTACCGTCGTGGTCAAGGTCGGCTGCACGTTCACTTGTACCATAATGGTTTTTCATTTCTATAGCATCGAGGACGTCAATGACTCCATCTTGATTTACATCTCCAGCATGTGTCATGGCATAAAAAATGTAAGTCATTTTACCTACGTCTATTCCGTTGAACTCATCTCTAAGGTGGCTGACTTCTACTACTCGCTCAAAGTGACCTGGT
Source organism: Sutcliffiella horikoshii (assembly GCF_002157855.1). NCBI lineage: Bacteria > Bacillati > Bacillota > Bacilli > Caryophanales > Bacillaceae > Sutcliffiella > Sutcliffiella horikoshii. Next base: position 2,785,948 of record NZ_CP020880.1, read on the forward strand.
AGTTTAATCGAAAGTGTATATGGTTCATCTGTCGTTGGAAGTCCTTTAAAGATATATCTTGCCGCACTATTTATAGTACCTTCATACACGGTTCCATCTTTGGAGGTCAGAGTAGCTGTAATTCCGGCGCTAAGAATGTCTTTTGTATAATCTAACCATACTCCGTTCGTTAATGCTTCCGGTAGAATTCCACCTTCTAATTGCGATACTGTGTTGGGAGAATGTTAAATCCTTGCCCAAACCTTTGCACATCGTGAGACCCGTCTTCATTCTGGACGGTTGCTTTAGTTATATTGATATTATGGATCCACTTGGCATAAGTAGTGTGATTTTCCTTCACACTATACGAAAGGTCGAGTAACGGCATTTCGTGACTACCTTCTATTTGACCGCTCAATTCTAATTGAATTCCCAGGACTACATTGTTTCCAATGGTAGAAATACTTGTACTAATCTTCCCTTCTAGTCCTTGATTATCTAATAATTGTTGTAATTCACTGCTAACCTTCACATCTTCAAGCGTAAAAATATTTTGTGGGAAACGTAATTCAACATTCGCTTTTTGCATTTTTTCTATATGTTGTGAAGATAACTTAACAGATACACCTTCTCCATATTTTACATCAATATTTTCAGAAGCAAGCTTTACGTAAGGAACGCCTGCTTTAATTAAATGGTACGTAGAGTGAGGGTGTTCTTGCATCCTGTTCATCGCTAAGTCTAATGTTCTTAGTGTAAATCTTGTAGTATCTGTACCTTCATTCAATTTCAGATTCGCAGTGAAATTTCCGTCAGCGGCTACCTCTAAATTTTTCGCGTTATATCGTGTAAGATTTAAAAGGGTTACTCCGTTAGAACCCTGAGATGTTTCCAAACCATATTGATAACTATAGTTAATTAGACTGATACTTGTTATGAATAATGTAAATGGGATTAAGTATCTCAAGGTATTAACTACTGTAAATGACACATATTAAGGTTTATTAAGAAAAACATATATTAATCGATACTTTAAGGAATTTGATAATGTGTCGGTTTTTCATGGGAACTAAGGCGTTTCTAATCTTATTAATAAGTGGGGCATAAAAAATGACACAGCGCTTTGAAAAGTTTACTCTTAGATTTTTATTGGTGCTTGGACTAATTATGTTTATAAATTTAATCAAGAAGCCTCCTACTAAAGATTGGTTATTAATATTCTTGTTTAAAGGGTTTATCTCATCTATACTTGACAAAATTATTGTCACAAAAAATAAAATAGTGTACCCTGTAAAGTTATTTAAATCGTTTGATATTAGTTTTATTTTTGATTATTTACTGTTTCCGGTTGTGTGTGTTTACTATAACCAGGTTACTAAGACATCCAGTTTTTTCTGGATTGTCATTAAGATATTTTATTTCAGTGTACCAATGACTTTACTTGAATACTTTTTTGAGAAGCGTACCAATCTCATTAAATTTAAAAGGGGGTGGAATATTTATCACAGTTTTATAACTGTAAATGTTACTTTCCTCATTTCCCGAGCATTTATTGCAGTAGTTAGAAATGCTGATAATACGAAAGTAGGATCAAATGGTTAGGGTGTTTTTTTTAAAATTGAGAGATATTTATTGTTGTATTGGTTCACTTCTCACTGACAGAAGTTTGATAATCGTAGATATCATTATTAACAATATATCCATGCACTTTTACTGAGTTTGGAATTAAGGGGTGCTTTATTATGAACTCTATATTATTTTGAATGATACTCTCTATATTGCTTGACCCACTTAGCCATTTCATCACATCATTTCCTCCGACGGCTTTTATATAATTGAGAGTTTGAATTACCTCTACATTTATCCCCTCTTCTTCCATTTGGGCATATAGATGTTCTGGATTAATAGAGAACCCTTTGTCGTATTTGTCCACAACAATATAAATTTCTTCTATTTTTTCCAGATAAACAGCCAATATTATATTCCTCATAAGAGAACTATAGCCTTGTAATATTTCTGCTCCATAGCTATTGATAATAACTAAGTCCTCTGATTTTCTTTTTGTAATGTCTGTAAAAAACCTTTCTATTTTTCTATCTAAACCTGTTATTACTAATGCTTTTTTGATATTCCCCATGTTTATACCTCCTAATTAAGCAATTTTGCTATTTCATAATATAATGGGATTCCAATAATTAAATTTAATGGGAATGTTACACCTAGCGATAATCCCAAATAAATAGAAGGATTCGCTTCTGGTACAGATGTTTTTAATGCGGCTGGTGCAGCAATATAAGAAGCGCTGCCTGCTAAGACTCCCATCAATGTAGCTCCACCTAGTGATAAACCTGTAAAGCTTCCAATATAAACTCCTAATGTTCCCAAAAACAAAGGGGTACTTAAACCAAATATTAAAAGCTTTACTCCGTGCTGCCTAACTTCTGGTAATCGTTGTCCGGCTATTAGTCCCATATTTAATAAGAATAGAATGAGAACACTATAATATAAATCCATGAACAGGGGTTTCACCATTGGAATAATCTCTTCACCAAGAGCCAAGCCGATCAATAAGCTACCAAGTAAAAGCAAGATACTTTTACCAAAAAGGCTTTCTCTGATTACTTTTTTATCAAATAATTTGATGGATGCTGGTACAAACCCTATGCTATGAGTCGGCACATTTAATGTAGTTTTGTTTTTTTCTATTATTTTCATTAAAAAGATAGAAACCAAAATTGCTGGGCTTTCCATCAACACAACCATTGCATTCATAAATCCTTCATAATCTGTACCATTGCTATCGAGAAAAGAAATGGCAGCCCCATACGTAACAATACTTATAGATCCATAGGTAGCTGCAAGACCAATGGAGTTTTTAAAATCCATCTTCATCAAACGCATAATAAAAAGGATGATAAAGGGGATTATCGCCCCTATTAGCAGAGTGGCTATAATGGGTCTAATAACAGAATGAAGAGAGTATTGAGAAAGTTCGATTCCGCCTTTAAGCCCTATGGCAATTAGAAGATAGATGCTCAAACCTTCACTTAGCCCATTCGGAAACTTTAAATCGGATTTAAACATTGCTGCTAGAAGTCCTAAAACAAAGAACAGGACTACAGGTGATAATAAGTTTTGTATAATAATTTCTGACATTGCAGTCTTCCCTCCTACGTATTATTCAATAAAAAAAACCGACAAATCCAGAAAAAATAGCCGTTTAAGCCATTTTTCCATCATTGTCGGTTTACTTCCAATTGTTATATAAACCTTTGGAAAGTCTCCCTGCTTATCTTTATTTTTTTCCAACTATCTCCTCGAAGTTATTATAGAGTTTAAAGACCATGACCCTCTCTCCTGTCACAGTACTAATATCTGTATAAAAGCTTTTCGTATCTTCCCCAGTAATATTTTTAATGATTTCTTTGAGCCCTTCAATCCCAGACTCGACTAAATCGGAACGAGTTCTTTTAATTGATATCATTCCTTCTTTCGTACCACATATAGCCAACTCTGCAGGTGATAAAATCCCTTTTAGGTTCACAATGATCATGTCACGCAATATATCTGTTTTTACTGACACAGAACCACGACCCAAATAGTCTTTTTCCCATTGTGTCATCGCTTTACTAATTTCAGATTCAATCAAACCTTTTGATTTCACAGTTATTCCTCCTCTTACATAACCAATAAAAAAATCGGCATATCTCTTAACATCATTCTACTGTTAAGAAATATACCGATTTATCGTAATCTCGTCCAAAAATTGTGCCAGAAAAGACTTTTTCACCCTGCCAATCAAATATTAACAGTGCGCTAAAGCATTCTAAGTACTCAGAAAGAATCCTGATCTGTCGGTTATTAATTTAAATAATACTTTACCTATAAAATTAAAGGATGTCAATCACTATATTAGAGAAACAATGCAAGGATCTCTAAGTTTGTTGGAGTAACATTAATGCTATTACCATTAAAAGGGAGATGCATAACAGTGGATGCACAACGAGCACATGAAATCGCTTCTTCTCCAACTATGGCTAATGTATTATATAATGGCGAAGGAACATTAATTATTTTGATTTCTAAGTGATTCTCTATTAATGGATTGAGGAGGTTTTTCAAACCATCCATAATTAATTAAGAGTTTTGCACCTTCTTCAGCATAAGCCCCTACTCTAATAAGATAACTTTCATAGTTAGCTATTAAATCCTTTCTTAATGATGCTGCAATGGCAAGTCCAAAATCTCCAATACCGATGGCACTTTGCATATTTGTATGAAATAACATTAATTTATCAGAAAATGGTGGGTCAGTGCTATTTGTAATAGTAGAATCCCATGTAGAGGGATAAGAATTGTCGTCTTCTTTTAGCTTTATCATAAAATTTTCAACCATTTTCTTTCCCAAGTCATAACCTTCTTTAAAATAATCACTTATTTTTTTGGACTGAGCAACTTGGCTAAACCCTAAAAGCATGGTTTTCGCGACATTTGCCACTTCGATATTAACACCTAAATGGGCCATTTCTATTCCGAGGAGTGGTCGGCGATGACCTACTAGACCACCAAGGAATTTTTTCTCCGTTACATATTCTACTTTATCAGGATACGATATATATGGAGCTCGTATAAAAATACCTTTTTCCTGCATTAGTTCCACATTACTGTCATACAACGTTTCTGTTTGGTTTAAAAACTGTTTAAATAATTTACGGACATCACTACGGGCTGATACTGACTTAGCCAAACTGTATGAGTTCAATCCTGTTCTACCCATATGATGCAGGTAACGCATATATGTTACATCTGAAAAGAGTTTCTTTGCTTGCAAGTTCACATCCTGATCACCAAACCCATTAGGAAGTGGAATACCTTCTTTTGTAAATAAATCCGATATTTGAGCTACATGTTCTAAAGAATAACTAAGAGCTAGTTCAATAATAGGTATAACATCTTGTTCTTCACAAGTTTGTAAGAAATGTTTTAATACGCAAATAGACATGGTGTCACCAATATAGGTGCTCCATAACATGGAAATTTCAGCAGAAGTTATTTTGGGTGAGTGTTCAACCATAAATTTTCAACCCCTTACACATTTTTTTTTATTATTTCCATAAATCTGGCGGGGAATGTATAAGAAAAGAGAAAAGCAGTTGCCAAATAATAATCGATTCCATTACCTATCGTAAAACTAGAATTTACACAGTGCAATTGCACTCCTACTTACACCGTGTATATAAAAAATCCAGTTTATAGAGGAACTGGACCAACACTTTTGTATAAATTTTAATATTCATTTTATAACAAAGAATTCAATATTGTGACTTAAGAAGGTTCATTTGCTACAAGACAGTATGAGCTTTAAGGAACCTAATAAGTATTTCATCTGTCTCTTTTGATGATTTACCTAGCCAAATAAGATGTCCCCATGTGTCAAGGAGGCATAATTCAGATGTAGGTACTTTTTTATGAGCAAGATAAGGGTGTTCTAATGGTACAGAACCATCATGTTTACTGTGCATAATTAGAGTTGGACAACTTATGTCCTGTAAATTTTCAATTGTTAATTCATTTATCTGTGCTAAGTCGATAAAAAACCCATCTCCTGATCGCTGGCGATTATTCATTTTTCTTATTTCTTCAACATCCTCCTTACCTAACATCTCCTTTGCTTGATCTTGAGATAATTTACTAAAGGTAGGAAACATTTGATTGAAGATAAATCGCGGAAATAGATTATTCATTATTGAGATTAACTTCCAAGTGTACTTTTCTGTTTTGGGACGGAATAATACCTTTGCAGCTTTTAATTCTTTATCCTTAGTAGTAAGCCATTCTTTTGTAACAGCTGATTGTAAAATAAGCGAGCAAACCAATTCGGGATATTTAGAAGCAAAATATATACCACTAGGACCACCTGCGGAAATTGCCAAAAGGTGGACTTTTTTTATATTCAAATGATTTAGTAACTTCATATAATAGTCGCACGCAGCAGATAGACTTTTTCCTATTTCTTTGGAGGTATCTCCATATCCTGCTCTTGATGGGGTAATTATTGAAAAGCCATTTTCTAATAACGCTTTATATCCAAACTCTTCCCTACAATTTGAGTGTCCTCCATGCATGACAAATATAGGTTCACCTTCACCAATTATAGAATATTCTAGCGTTAACCCATTTGAAAAAAATTTCTCTATTCTTCTCTCCATAACCCAGTCTCCTTTTTACAGAAAAAAATCAGATAATCTTCTAGTTCAATAAATGAAGTCCGATAGCCTAATGCCAATTATTTCATAATCCTAAAACCCCTACAATATTATTTTGATTTTATACAGCTAAAAACAATAAATAATCATATTAGTATTCTTAGTGAAATCCAGGTATATCGTTGTAAGTAAACGGTAGAAGCGTTACACTTTAGAAAGAAATTATAGGGAGGTGAATGACATTAAGAAATGGTGGATTGTATTGCTCACTTCATTAATTGTACTAACTTTTTATTTTACACTTGAAAGAAATGATTTATTTTATGTCGAGTTAACCATTCCTTCGTCGTTATTTGTTAGTGATATTAATGAGGATGAGCTAATTTCCAGCTCAGAAAAGGAAGGAATCCTGGTTACCAAAAATGAAGATGGATCATTGACATATAGAATGAACAGATTAAAACATTACGAGAAAAAGTCTGAATATAAGAATACTATTCTACATACAATCCAAGATATCATAGCTGATGATGAATACTATGAACCTATATATGATGTGACCCATAATAAATCCCTTAACCAATTTACCTTTATCATAGATAGATCCAAGAGTGAGGGGGGACTTGGTTTAGATAGAATTGTATCTTTGTTAATTGGTATGAATGCTGCAATGTACCAATTGTACAATGGAGCCTCACTAGACAATTATCACGTAAATGTCCGCTTGCAAGACAAGGACACGGATGAAATTATTAGTGAAACAACTCTTCCGTAGAGTGGCAGTTGAGAAGGTTACGTCAATAAAAGTGGAAGCGATAACCCCTAATTCCAGGTTAACGCTCCCCTATCTATGTGATTTTTATTTTATGAACCGTATAAAACGCTTTTTACCAATTTGCAGTACTTCATCGTTCATTAATACTCGATCCAGTTCATCGATGCTTAATTTTTCTTTGTTGAGCTGGACACCGTTTTGTTTGATTAAGCGCATGAATTCGCTTTTGCTTTTAACAAAGCCTTGCTTGACTAGTTGTGGAATGATGGCTAATACGGTTTCTGCCCCGATTTCGATCAATAATTCTGGGATGTCATCTGGGATTTCTTTTTTGCTAAAGGCTGTTTCGTAGAATGTGATTGCTCTTTTCGTTTCTTCTTCTCCGCAGTATAGATTCGTAATGATTCTAGCCAATTCTAATTTAATATCTCTAGGGTTTATTCCTTGTTCTAACTGTTGGACTATATTGTGTATGTCGTCCGGATGCTCATCCGTCGCCAGTTCAAAGTATTTGATAATGAGCTCGTCTGGAACCTCCATCACCTTTTTAAACATGACTTCGGCTGGTTCATTGACACCGATGTAATTACCTAGGCTTTTACTCATTTTTTCTACTCCGTCAAGCCCCTCAAGCAATGGCATGAAAATGGCAACTTGCTTTTCTAATCCCCACTGTTTTTGGAGAGTGCGTCCCATGAGAATATTAAATGTTTGGTCTGTGCCACCTAGTTCAATATCCGCTTTGATTTCTACGGAATCGTATGCTTGCATTAATGGGTAGAAAAATTCGTGAATGCCGATCGGCACTTGGCTGTTGTATCTTTTTTGAAAATCGTCACGCTCTAGTATTCTTGCCACAGATGTGGTCGCTGCTAGTTTGATTACTTCCTCAAAGGTTAATTTAAATAACCATTCACTGTTAAAGCGGACCGTTGTTTTTTCTGCATCTAACACTTTGAAGATTTGCTCGCAGTATGTTTGTGCATTGAGTTTTACCTGCTCATCACTTAAAGCTTTCCGTCCTTTGGCTTTTCCTGTCGGATCCCCGATACGCCCAGTGAAATCCCCAATAATGATGACGATTCTATGGCCAAGATCTTGCATTTGTTTCATTTTCCTTAGGACAACTGCGTGACCCAAATGAATATCTGGGGCAGAAGGATCAAGCCCTAATTTAACAGTTAGAGGCTTCTTTGATTCATAGGACTTCTCCAATTTTGCCAATAGCTCTTCTTTGTTTACTATTTCTTGAGCACCTTTCATGATGATGGTCAATTGTTCTTCTGGTTTTACTAACATACTAACATCTCCTTGGAATATTATTTCTAATATTGCAAGCTCTATAAGAACCAAAGGAATAAAAAAAACGCCCTTTTGGATTAACCAAAAGGACGATTTATCTCGTGTTACCACCTTTAATTCATAAGCAATTCACATTGCCTACCTTTGAAAGTACAGTCATATGACGATACTCTAGCACATGATTACGGGTGCTTCACCGGTGTAGCCTACTCAAGTCTTCACCTTTTCGGTACACAGCTCCAAGACGTATTCACAATCGTTCAACATGCACCTCTCATCAGCCGGTAACTTTCTGTCTGTTTACGTGATTGCTACTCTTTCTTATCATAGCCTTTGTTCTTATACTCCGAAATGTTTATAACAAATCTTCGTTATGCAGATATTAAGTGTTATTTTATCTATTTCATTTCAAATGTCAATAGTTTATTTTTGCTTATAATACGTAATTCCCAATGCAAAGGCAAGCACAAGGCCTTTGACGATATCCATTGCATAATAAGGAACGGACATCATGACAAGACCGTTTTGTAGAATTCCGATTAGTACCGCTCCTATAAATGTACCGAATGCGTTAGGTTTGCCTGCTCCAAGGACGGCAAATCCAATAAATGCAGCCGCTACAGAATCCATTAAGTAAGGAGTGCCGGCATTGATTTCCGCTGTCATGATCCTCGAAGCAAGCACCATCCCTCCAATTGCAGCCAATAAGGCGGAAAATAAATAAGCTGCTACTTTGTATTTGTTCACAGCTATTCCCGAAAGCTTGGCCGCTTCTGCATTTCCACCGATGATGTACATGAATCTTCCGTGCTTGGTGTAAGTGAGGAAAATATGTACTACCACTACAATCGTTAGCATGATGACGATAATCCATGGAACCTGTCCAAATTTCTGAAATAGCGGGCTGATGGTTCCCGTTGCAAACGTTCCGTCAGACATGACCATATTTTGCGAAATTGTAGAGCCTTTCGTATAAGTCAGGGCAATTCCCTGGATGATAAACATGGTCGCAAGGGTCATCAGCATATCAGGGATTTTTAATTTTACAATCATAAAAGAGTTGAAGGCACCAACTAACAGTGCTGCTGCAATTGCTGAAAAAATCGCCATTGCGGTATTTTGTGAAAACCAGACAAACATGGAGATGACAATCGCATTGGATAAAGATGCAACAGACCCGACAGATAAATCGAAGCCGTTAACAGTCAGGGAAATGGTGATACCGATTGCGATAATCGTTACGATCGATATGGACCTTAAAATATTGATGACATTATTGGATTGGATGAATGCTGGATTCGCTAGGGCAAACACGGCAATCAATACAAAAATGGTAATGATCGTACCGTATTTATATAAGAAGTCGAACAGTTCAAAGCGGAAAGCCGGTTTTACGTTCTCCTGTACTGGTATGTCAGTTTTCATGTCAATGTCCCCCTGTTGAAAAGTATAGAAGCTCTTGCTCGTCTGTATCTGCGGTGGAAAGCTCTTTTGTCACCTTGCCGTCGTATAAGACATACACCCTGTTGGTCAGACCGACAATTTCTGATAGCTCAGATGATGCGTAAAAGATGGCCTTGCCCCGTTTTGCTAGGGCGGCAATCAGTTCGAAAATGTCACGTTTTGCTCCAACATCGACCCCTTTTGTCGGTTCATCAAAAATATAGATATCAGCTTCTGACACAAGCCATTTTCCAATGGCAATCTTTTGCTGATTTCCGCCTGAAAGGGTGTGGACGCTTGTGTCAGGTGATGGTGTTTTAATGCCTAATGTTTGGATAAGCTCTTGCGATTTATTTTTCTGCGCTTTTTTATCAAGGAAATGTAGTGCCTTCGTGAATGCATGAAGATTAGCGGAAACTAAATTTGTTTGCACGGATTCTTGAAGGATGAGCCCCTCTTTTCTCCGCTCTTCTGGAATAAAGGCCAGCCCGTTTTGTACTGCTACGTGAGGACTTTTTACTTTGACCGTACTTCCTTTGATTTTAATAGTTCCCGAGGTTTTGGAGGAATCTCCGAAGAGTGCCTTGCACAGCTCCGTTTTCCCTGCTCCAACTAAACCAGCTATCCCCACAACTTCTCCAGCTTTTACATGAAGGTATACATCTTTCACTATAGTGTTGTCGCTAAGTCCCTCTACTTCCAGCAAAGTCTCACCTATAGTTGGAGTTTGTTCCGGAAACTGCTGCTCTAGTTTTTGGCCGAGCATCCACTCGACTATCCTTTCTGAAGTAAGGTTTGCCACTTTGTCCCTCTTAACTACTTGGCCATTTCTCATAATCGTTATTTCATCACAGATCTCGACAATTTCAGGAATTCGGTGGGAAATGAAGATGATCCCTACTCCTTCCTCTTTCAATTTCTTGATGACGGAAAACAGTTTTTCTGTCTCCCTGTTGCTAAGGGGCGCTGTTGGTTCATCTAAAATCAAAAACTTACAATCTGTTGAAATGGCTCTTGCCAGGAGAACCATCTGCTTCTCTGCTAATGTCAGCGAGCTTACTAGACGCTTGGTTGAGATATTGCTATTTAATTTCTCTAATTGTGAGGCTGCTTTCTTATGTACATTTCTCCAATGGATCCACTGCTTGCTACCGGAGTTTTGCACCGTCTCTTGCAGCATGATGTTCTCCGCTACCGTCAGAGTTGGAATCAACGCCGCATCCACTTCCTGATAAACGATTTGCACGCCTGCCTTTTGGGAGTCTGTTGGTTTCGAAATAGAAAGTCGATTTCCTCCGAGATAGATTTCTCCGCTAAAATGATCGTACGCTCCAGCCAGCACTTTCATCAATGTCGATTTCCCCGCTCCATTGGCCCCGATTAATGCATGCACACTACCGGGTTTGGCGGTAAATGTCACCTTGTCCAAAGCTTTCACTCCAGGAAACTCAATGGATATGTCTTTCATTTCAAGTATAGTGTTTGTCATTCTGCTCCCCCTCTCTTCAAACATACAAACACTCCCTCCTGATGAAGAGAGTGCCGTCTATTATTTTTTGTAATGCTCTTTCAATGTGTTCATCCACTCTTCTAAGAATGCGTCAGATTCTCCCCAGCCTTCCACGACCTTTGAAAGGTTGCCCATGTTTACCGCTTCGCTTGATTGTTGAAGATCTTCTTGAGAGATCAAAGAAGCTTCTAAGTCATAAGTTTGTGGCGTTTCTTCCCCTGCAAGCTTTTTAGCAAGTAGACGTAGGTTTACCGCACCGATTAACTTCGGGTCCACAGCAGCTGTATACTCCCAAGGGCTTCCTTCTGTACTGATTTCCTGAAGGTCCGCATTGGAAACATCTATTCCGTAAATCTTGATTTCTTCACGACCTGCTTCTTTCAACGCACGAGCCGCTCCGACTGCGAATGCATCCCATGTAGCAAAGATAGCATCAATGCTTCCTTTAGGATGCTTGTTCAACATTGCCGCAACCGCGTTCTGGGTTTGAACGGATGTATCTGCCGCCGCAACGCCAAAACGTTCCACTTCGTTCAGGCCAGGATTATTTTCTAACGTTTCTTTATACACATTGTTACGTCGAACCATCGGCGAGAAACCGTCCACCCACAGATACACCACATTTGCTTCGCTGTTGAAATCATTGACGAGTTGATCAAGTGCTAATTTTGCCAACTCCTCATCATCTTGAGAAGTTAGCGTCACTCTTTCAATGTTTGCAAGATCTCCATTGGAATCGAATGTCACCACTTCTTTGCCGCTGTCGACAAGCTGTTGGACACCTTCCACAGTTGCCGCATCATCACCGTGTGATATGATCACTCCGTCATAATCTTGGTTAACCGTCTGATTGATTGCATCATGGAATTTCGCACTGTCACCATTTGCAGTAAATACATCCACTGTAAATCCTAGGGACTCCCCTTCCTCTTTCGCTCCAGCTAAAAATTGCGCCGTATGATCATCTCCGCCAATCTTTCGGATTACCTTAATTTTCGCACCTTCTCCATCTGCAAACTTCTCTGGTACATTCTCAATTGGCCCAGTCGGCTTACTGCTCTCTGCAGAATCGCCTCCACCACTGCACCCTGTTAATAGTAAAGTCGCTGTTGTTAATGCCACAATTCCTTTTTTAAAAATGTTTTTTCTCATTCTTTTTACTCCCCTTTTTGCTTTATTACTTTAATAAAATAAAAAACCTCTCCAAGTAAGAGAGGTTTGAGCGCTAATTGAAAACAAAAAGACTTGTCCCTCTCTTATCTTTCAAAACATCACTGTTTTGCAGGATTTAGCACCAATTCCAAACGGAACGGTTGCTGGGCGTCATAGGGCCAGTCCCTCTGCCACTCTTGATAAGAGATCGAAATATTTAGTTTATTAAAAGAATTAAGTATTACTTTACCGCCTTAAAGGAGAAGTGTCAATGACTTTTTTGAAGAAAAGTAAAAATTTACGGTTGGTATTAAAGTATGATCCACCTCGCCTTGATAGGGTCGATGAGGACCTCACTTTTGCCTTTCTCCTCAAACTGACGTCTTCATAACTGCGATGAAGACACCTCTCCGGCCTTTCTCTACAAACTGAGGTCTTCATAATGATATGCTCCCTTTTAAGTAGACAGATAAAAAACTAAAAATCTGTTTCTGCTAAGGGGAGTATTTATTATGTCAAAAAAAGCTAACTCTTTCGATGTCAAAATCAATGTCATAAGAGCCTGGGAAAATCGCACGCACACTATTACAGATTTAGGCCATATAAATAATGTTAGTCCATCCACTATATATAATTGGATCGATAGATATGAAAGTCTGGGGGAGAAAGGTTTACACCCTACCTCAAAAGCGTATTCGAAGGAATATAAGCTGAAGGTAGTCCATGAATACCTTAACGGTGGGTATTCTCAAAAAGAACTTGTTAGGAAGTATGAAATATCAAGTAAATCTGTCCTCCAAAAGTGGATTAAGAATTATAATAGCCATAGAGAGTTAAAGGATACTTCAAAAGGAAGGAAATTCACTATGACTAACAAAAGAAAAACTACCTTAAATGAACGAATAGAGATTGTGCACTATTATCTAGAGAACGGCATGGATTTCCATAAGGCAGCTGAGACCTTCCAGGTCTCTTACCAACAAGTGTATCAATGGGTTAAAAAGTATGAGAATGGTGGCGAAGAAGCCCTCCGAGATAAACGTGGGAGGAAAAAGGAAGAAGTGGAACTTTCTCATGAACAGAAAATACAACGAGAGATGCATAGGCTAGAAAGGGAAAATGAACGATTGCGAGCTGAGAACGCATTTCTAAAAAAGTTAGAGGAGATCGAAAGGAGGCAAAAATAAGTCAGGTACGCCATGAGGAGAAATATTTAGCTATTCAGGAACTGGAACAGGAAGAAGGATTTTCTATCGTGATGCTCTGTGACATTGCGGAGATTGCCCGGTCTGCCTATTACAAATGGTTGAAGCGCGAGCCTTCAAAACGTGAACGGGAAAGTGAAAAGTTAATGAAAGAGATTTCTACTATATTCCAAAAAGTGAAGGGGATTTATGGATATCGTAGAGTGGCCATTACTTTGAATCGAAAGTTAGGAAAAGCTTATAACCATAAACGTATCTATAGATTAATGCGTGTTTTAGGCATTCAAAGCATTATTCGAAGAAAAAAGAGCCGTTACAAAAAAGCGACCCCTAATCATATTGCCCAAAACTTGTTAAACCGGGAATTCCAAGCGGAAAAGCCAAATGAAAAGTGGGTGACGGACGTTACGGAGTTTAAGTTCGGTAAGGCTACAAAGGCTTATTTGAGTGCCATTCGAGATTTATATGATGGGGCTATTATTAGTTATGTGTTAGGACTTAAAAATAACAATCAGCTAGTGTTTAAAACCTTGGATCAAGCAACTGCCATGTTGAATGGTGAACAGCCGCTTTTACATAGTGATCGAGGATTTCAATATACCCACCTTGAATTCAAAAGAAAAATTGATACAGCAAAGATGACTCATAGTATGTCCCGAGTTGGACGATGTATTGATAATGGTCCAATAGAGTCTTTTTGGGGGACATTGAAATGCGAGAAGTATTATTTGGAGAAATATGAAACGTTCGACGATCTTGAAGAGGCGATTGATGAGTACATTCATTTTTATAATCATGACCGCTATCAAAAACGTTTAAACGGTCTTAGCCCTTTAGAATACAGGGCTAAGACCGCTTAGTCTTGTTTTATTATTTCGAGTGTCTACTTGACAGGGGGCAGTTCATAACTGCGATGAAGACCTTTCTCCGGCCTTTCTCTACAAACTGACGTCTTCATAACTGCGATGAAGACACCTCTCCGGCCTTTCTCTCCAAACTGACGTCTTCATAACTGCGATGAAGACACCTCTCCGGCCTTTCTCTCCAAACTGACGTCTTCATAACTGCGATGAAGACACCTCTCCGGCCTTTCTCACCAAACTGACGTCTTCATAACTGCGATGAAGACCTTTCTCCGGCCTTTCTCTCCAAACTGACGTCTTCATAACTGCGATGAAGACACCTCTCCGGCCTTTCTCACCAAACTGACGTTTTCATAACTGCGATGAAGACACCTCTCCAGCCTTTCTCACCAGACTGACGTCTTCATAACTGCGATGAAGACACCTCTCCGGCCATTCTCTACAAACTGACGTCTTCATAAGGTCAATGAGGACCTCTTTCATTAAATCTTATCAAATCAGAGGTCTTCATCATCGCCGCCTAGCAGATTCGTTACCTCTACCGCCACAAAAAAAGAAAAAGCCCCACCCAAAATGGTGAGACTTTCCCAAGCAATATCTTACTTCGCTACCACATAAACACGAGTTTCATAAGGCTTTAGCGTCAATTCAGACACACCTTCATGCGCAGCAACCTCATAGTTTTGAAGACGAAGGTCAGCTGAAACTACCTCAAGATCTTCAAGCTCTACTGTGACTTCTTCTTCACTCAAGTTACATAATACTACAGCTACCTTGTTATCAAGTGTTCGAGTGTAACCGTAAACTTGTGTGTCATCTTCAAGAATCAGATTGTATTCGCCATAAACAAATACTTCCTCTTCTTTGCGGATTTTGATCATGTCACGGTAGAAGCTTAATACGGAATTCGGGTCATTCCATTGCTTTTCCACATTGATCGTTTTGTAGTTTTCATTTACGCCCATCCAAGGGGTACCTGTAGAGAATCCACCGTTTAGTTCATCGTTCCATTGCATTGGAGTACGGGAGTTGTCACGGCCTTTTGCCCAAATGATTTCCATCACTTTTTGAGCATGCTCTTCACCTTTAGCACTCTCAATGTCATAAAGGTTTTTCATGCCAACATCATCGTAATCGTTAATGCTGTCAAACTTCACATTCGTCATACCAAGTTCTTGACCTTGGTAGATGAATGGAGTTCCTTGCATCAAGAAATACAATGCACCAAGGGATTTCGCACTTTCTACTAGGTACTCTTTGTCATTTCCCCATGTAGAAACAGAACGAGCCTGGTCATGGTTTTCAAGGAATAATGCATTCCAGCCATTTCCTTCCAATCCTTTTTGCCATTTTGTTAATGTTTTTTTCAGTTGAAGAAGGTCTACGCCGCCTTCTGTTCCTTTTTCCCAAAGTCCAAGATGTTCAAATTGGAAGATCATGTTGAACTTACCGTTCTCTTCGCCAACCCACTCATCTGCTTGGTTCAGCTTGACGCCATTTGCTTCCCCGACAGTCATGATGTCATAGCGCGCAAACGTTTGCTCTTTCAATTCCTCGAGATGCTTTTGAATTCCTTCCACATTCATCATGTAGTCAAAAGATGGAACATAATCTAGGCCTTTTGGATTTGGTAGGTCTGGGAATCCAGGCTCTTTTTTAATATGAGAAATTGCATC
Source organism: Sutcliffiella horikoshii (assembly GCF_002157855.1). NCBI lineage: Bacteria > Bacillati > Bacillota > Bacilli > Caryophanales > Bacillaceae > Sutcliffiella > Sutcliffiella horikoshii. Next base: position 2,802,059 of record NZ_CP020880.1, read on the forward strand.
CACACGGAATCCGTCAATTCCTTTATCCAACCACCAGTTAATCATATCGTACAATGCAAAGCGAACATCTTTATTTTCCCAGTTCAAGTCAGGCTGCTCTGTTGCGAAGATATGCATGTAATACTGGCCAGTCTTCTCATCCAACTTCCAAGCTGGACCATTGAAAATACTTTCCCAGTTGTTCGGCTCCTTGCCGTCTTTTCCATCTTCCCAAATATACCAATCGCGCTTTGGGTTATCCTTAGAAGACGCAGACTCAATGAACCACTCATGCTGATCAGAAGTGTGGTTGATAACTAAATCAATGATAAGCTTCATGTCGCGGTTATGCACTTCTTCCAGTAACTCATCGAAATCCGCCATGTTCCCGAAGTCTTCCATGATGTCCTGATAATCACTGATATCATAGCCATTATCAACATTTGGAGACTTATACATTGGACAAATCCAAATAACATCTATACCCATATCTTTTAAATAATCTAGTTTAGAAATAACTCCTCGTAAATCACCAATACCGTCCCCATTGGAATCCATGAAACTTCTAGGATATACCTGATAGGCAACTGCTTCTTTCCACCATATCTTTTTCAATCTTGATACACTCCCTTATTAACGACGCTCTTTGCTATGATAACGGTTGCATGATTGCGTAACCGTTTGCACAAATCTACAAAAAAAATATCACTTGGAATAATTCCACTACTTTACTATACCATCTTTTTCACTAATTTCAACTTAAATTCTGATTTTGTTTTATTCATGAAATGATGGTAGCTGGTAACACTAATGGGTAGGAATATTTTAGGAGGATTTTACCATGAAATATTTATTGATTTGTTTATTGGCTGCATCCGTTGTTTTCGCTCCTCTATCTAGCTATGCTGAAGCTACGGAACAACCAAAAGCGGCATTTACAAGGTACCAATCTTTATGGCTTTTTGATGGTACGAAGGAAGTCTCCTTGCATGAGAATATAGAAGTAGGAAAATTCAGTTGGTCACATGACGGTAAATGGCTTGTTTATGAAGCCAAGCAGGTGGATACACAATCAGAATCAAAAGAATTTGACATCTGGTTATATAATACCGAAACGATGAGTTCTAGCAAGCTAAAGATTGCTGGACATGATCCACAGTGGAATCCCGCGGATCATTCTTTTTCATTCCTGACTGGCTCCATACTTTGCGTGGTGGAGCTCGCTTCCGGAACACCTATTATTCATCAGCTTACAGGTGGTGTGTCTAATTTCACTTGGGATGCAGAAGGTGTTAACTTAATTGCATCTGCTAGTGCGGCTTTGTTTCCTGATGGTTGGAGCCACCCAAGACTCTACGAAGTTCATTGGGGTGTGGAGAAGGAATCTCATGAGATGGATGTAAAAGTTACGCCGCTTCATACGATTGGATCTCCACTTAAGTATGAAGATATCTCGATCCTCTCAGTGGATGTGGAAAGCTTCTCCTGGTCACATGACGGAAAAAGTTTGGCAATGGTGGTGGCGCCGACAGCATCGTGGTCTGCTGACAGCAATATGCTTAGCATCTATGTAAAAGAGAACAAGCTTTTTATACCGCTTGGGGAAGTCCTTCTTGATGCCGATTGGATTAAGTGGGCGCCGACAAAGCCCCTTCTTGCCTCTATTCAGGGAGGTGGCCGGATGACCAGTGGCGGAGTTAAAAATAAAGTCCTGACGACAAGCACCATTATCCCAAATTATAAAAAGGTTCATACACCAAAAGGGTTTGCAGATGTGGATTTTGATTGGGTAGATGATGAGAGGATTGTTGTGGCGCGTGGGAGAGAAACCAGTGACAGTCCTGATAAATTTAAGTCGTCGTTGTATATGGTGGATTTGAAGGAAAAAGAGGCAGTCAAAATTGTGGAAACGCCTGAGGGTTACTCCGATGGTGAGCCTGTGGTGTTGGAACATGGTTCTGGGTTGCGGTTGTCTTGGGTCCGGGTAGATGCGGATGGCAGAAAGCATATTTGGATGAGTAAGGTGGATGGATCTGACGGTCGGAAGGTTGTGGAGAATGTGTTTGATGTGGTTTGGTTTGGGGAGTGAGATTGGCGGGAGGTTCTATTGGACGGTTTGCGGGGATTAGTATGTGGTTTGGGCTTTGAGAGGGCTTCTCTTTGACCGTTTTGTTGAATTTGCTTGCTGTTCGGGCCCTGAGAGGGCTTCTCTATGCCCGTTTTGTTGAATTTGCTTGCTGTTCGGGCCTTGAGAGGGCTTCTCTTTGACCCTTATTGTGAATCTGCTCCCTGTTTCGTCGTTGATATTCCTTTTATTTCCTTCTATTAGACATTTCAACCAGATTTCACTACCGTTCGGGAGTATAGAGCGCTTCTATTTGACTTTTCACCACGGATTCACTACCGTTCGGGCGTATAGAACGCTTCTATTTGACTTTTCACCACGGATTCACTACCGTTCGGGCGTATAGAACCCATCTATTGGACAAAGCACACAGATTTCACTACCGTTCGGGCAAATAGATTCCTTATATTCGTAACCAGAACACTCAACCACCAATCGCACACCCATTCACACCTCCGCCCTCCCACCAACACCAAAAAAGGAGAAGCTCCCCCTACCAACAAGGGACCTTCTCCTTTTTAAAAAAATCAAATTAAGCTCTAGAAACGTAAGAAGAGTCAGTTGTATTGATAATCAATACGTCACCTTCGTTTACGAAGAATGGTACGTTAACTGTTACGCCAGTTTCCATAACCGCTGGCTTAGATCCGCCCGAAGCTGTATCGCCTTTGATACCTGGCTCTGTTTCAGCTACTTTTAGTTCTACTGTGTTTGGAAGCTCGACTCCAAGCGTCTCACTATGGTACATCATGATAGCAACTTCCATGTTTTCTTTTAAGAATTTCAATTCGTATTCAATTTGAGCAGATGGAAGTTCCAACTGGTCATAGGACTCATTGTCCATGAATACGTGCATGTCGCCGTTTGCGTAAAGGTATTGCATTTTGCGGTTGTCGATCTGTGCTTTTGCTACTTTTTCGCCAGCACGGAACGTTTTTTCTTGGATAGCACCATTACGTAGGTTACGTAATTTAGAACGTACGAATGCTGCTCCTTTCCCTGGCTTCACGTGTTGGAAATCCATTACGCGCCAAATGCCGTTGTCTACTTCGATTGTTAAACCTGTACGAAAATCGTTTACTGAAATCATTTATTAGTTCCTCCTAAAGCTATGTAAAATAATGCCCTACACGTATTGTATCCTTGAGTACCTTACTCTAGTCTACACGACGCTAGATACATTTTTACAAAATAATAAGTTCTTTTGTAGAGAAGGAAAGTGTTTCGTTACCTGTTTCTGTAACGATGGTATCGTCTTCAATACGCACTCCGCCTAATCCAGCAACATAAATACCAGGTTCTACTGTTACAATCATTCCCGGTTCTAAAACTGTGTCTGATTTCACAGATAGAGAAGGACCTTCATGCACTTCCATTCCAAGTCCGTGACCTGTAGAATGTCCGAAGTACTCTCCATAGCCTTTTTCCGTAATGTAATCACGTGTCAGCGCATCCGCTTCACGGCCGGTGATGCCTGCCTTGATTCCTCTCATGCCTCGTAACTGTGCTTCCAATACAGTATCATAGATCGTTTTCAGCTCATCGCTTGGCTCTCCCACAGCAAGTGTTCTTGTAATGTCGGAGTTATAGCCTTTATAATAAGCTCCAAAATCAAGCGTTACAAACTCACCGTTTTCAATCACTTTATCCGAAGCGACGCCGTGTGGCAGGGCTGAGCGGAAACCAGAAGCAACGATAATGTCAAAGGATGAAGAAACAGCGCCTTGTTTTCTCATGAAGAATTCCAACTCATTGGATACATCCAATTCTGTCAGACCTGGCTTGATGTATGTAAGAATATGTTCAAAAGCTGCGTCAGCAATCTGTGTAGCTTCCTTTAATATCTTAATCTCTTGTTCACTCTTAATCAAGCGTAACTTTTCAATAACGCCAGAAACAGGGACAAGATCTGTTTTTATAGTGGTTTTGTAGTTTAAGTACGTGGAAAAAGTAACATGGTCTTGCTCAAAGCCAAGCTTTGCTACCCCAAGGTCTTTCACCACATTTGCGATTTCTTCTACCAAACCACCTTTATGCTGAACGATTTCGAACCCTTCACATTGTTTGGCAGCTTGTTCAGTGTAACGGAAGTCTGTGATGAATACAGCTTTGTCTTCTGTCACGACTGCCACACCTGCTGAACCGGTGAATCCTGTGATGTATTGGCGGTTTTTTCCGCTTGTAATTAGTAATGCATCAATTCCTGAATCTTGAAAGCTTTCTCTAAGTTTAGTTAACTTTGTCATCTTGCTATTCCCCCTTGTTCTGATTCAATAGTGCTAATAGTGCTAGTTCGTATCCATAAAAGCCCAGCCCGACAATCTGGCCTGCTGTTACCGGTGCGGTGACGGATGTATGTCTGAATTCTTCCCGCTTATGTATGTTGGAAATGTGCACTTCCATTACCGGTACTGAAATGCTTGCAATGGCATCGCGAATTGCATAGCTGTAATGGGTGAAGGCGCCTGGGTTCATGACAATCCCGTCAAAACTGCCTTCCGCATCATGAAGCTTATCGATAAGCTCTCCTTCGTGATTGCTTTGAAAACAAGTTAGTTCACACGAATTTTTGCCTGCGAATGCTTGAAGTTGCGCTTCTAAATCTTGCAATGTTTGACTGCCATATACTGAGGGTTCCCTAAGTCCTAATCGGTTTAGGTTAGGGCCGTTGAGAACAAGTAAGCGCATGCTGCGATCTCCCCTTTTTAACTCTTGTCGATTTCCGTTCCAGGTGTTCGCTTATCCAGAGGGCGGTCCGGAAGCCTCCTCGGCTTGCGCCTGTGGGGTCTTCCCTGTCCCTTCCTCCCGCAGGAGTTTCACACCTTGCACTACAATCGACAAGGAAAACACCCTAATTCAATAATAAAAAAGAATGTCCAATTACTGAACATTCTATCACATTCTGGTATTCGCTACTACTTTGAGGATTGTGATTGTTGTTTTGAATGTTGATTTTGGTGTTGCATTTCATTGTGTTCAAAGGAGATGGAGTAGCCTACAAAAACACCGAAGAGTATGTATAAGCATACATTTGTCACATTGGTATCAAGGGTAAGTTCTCCGACAGTTTTTATGGAAGGAAACATTGGGTTCAATAAAAAGAAAACTAGACCCCAAAGGGCAATACCATACACGATTCCAATCCAGAACTGTTGAAACTTCTTTAATATCGCTGCATATATAAGAGCAGCACCTATGCCAAACAAACCAAGTAATATGACACTAATTATATGACCCAGCCATCCTTTTTTCCAATCACCAAGCGCCCATGGCTGAAGCACAACATTTGGGCTGATTTCAGTGAAGCTGAACATATAGGCAAAATATCCGATTAAACTCCATAGCACCCCACCTACAAACCCGGTAACGATAACTTTTGTCATAAACCCCATCGGTTCTTCTCTTTGGTTCTGTTCCAATTTCTTTTTATCGCTCATCATTTGGCTTCCTTTCTACTGCATCTTTACACATATCTTTCCATAAGAACGACAGAACCATACAAAACTAACCAACTTTTTAAAACAAAGAATCTCAGGGAGTAGAGGTTTTTTGAAGATTCGGGTAGAATATTAAGTAATAGAAATTTTTTTCTTCTTAGAAAAGTTAGGTTGGTGCTATTATGTCAAAAGATTCAAAACCTGTTTATGGAGGACAGGCTGTGGTTGAAGGTGTAATGTTTGGTGGAAAGCGCCATTATGTTACTGCCATTCGCAGAAAAGATGACTCCATCGAATACCTTCATGTGCCAAGAAAGGTAAATCCGACATTACAGTCTTTAAAAAAGATTCCTTTTATTCGCGGAATCGTTGCAATAGTGGAAGCTGCTGGGAATGGATCGAAGCATCTGAATTTTTCCACAGAGCGTTATGATGTGGATCCGAGTCAAGATGAGGAAGAGATTTATAACAAAAAAGAGCCTTCCAAGCTTGAAATGATTTTAAGCGTTGCAGCTGTCGGGGTATTATCGTTTATTTTCGGGAAATTCATCTTCACACTTGTGCCCGTTTTTTTGGCAGAACTGACAAAGCCAATTTTCCCAAGTGATTTTGCACAGGTATTAGTAGAAACGGTGTTTAAATTGATGCTTTTGTTGGCATACATATATTTCATCTCTTTTACCCCTATCATTAAAAGGGTATTTCAATATCATGGTGCGGAGCATAAAGTGATTAACGCTTATGAAAACGGGAAAGAATTAACTGTAAGCAATATTCAAGCTCAATCTAGATTGCATTATAGATGTGGCAGCAGTTTTATCCTGTTCACAGTAGTTGTAGGCTTCTTTGTATACCTTCTTGTACCGACAGATCCTTTATGGGTGCGTGTACTGAATCGTTTAGCGCTCATTCCTGTTGTTTTAGGTATTTCTTTTGAAGTATTACAGCTTACGAACAAAGTCCGCGATATTCCTGTTTTAAAAGTTTTAGGGTATCCCGGCCTGTGGTTGCAATTGTTAACCACAAAGGAACCAACGGACGACCAAGTGGAGGTCGCTATCCTTTCCTTTAACAGATTATTGGAGCTAGAACAAGATTCAGAGAAAAAGATTACCGAAGAAATAGTATAAAAATCCGCAACAAGCCTTATCCTAGAAAATATACTATTAAAACAATCAGTGGTGGTAACCATCGAAAACAAGCATACTGGTTACCTGGGAGGTGGCGAAGATGAAAAGAAGCTATCGAAAACCAATTTTCTATACTCTTGTTTCCTTAGCAGCTTTTTATTTGATCATTCAATTATTTACTAATCCAGGAGGGTTATTTACGAGTCTCCTTTTAATTGTAGGGGGGGCAACCGTATTTTACTTAATTTTCCGCTATTTTATTCAAGGGAAAATTGGAGCAAAAACGGATGCCAGGTATAGTAAGGCTGTGAAGCAATCCAAAAAGAAATACTCAGCCACAAGTAGCGCAAAGCCAACTATCAGCCCGATTACATCCAGCAGAGATCGTGCAAGCTCCAAACCTGCCGCACCAAAACGCAAAGCCCCATCCCATCTGACCGTCATTGAAGGGAAAAAGGGCAAAAAGAAAAACCGTGCTTTCTTTTAAATAAGGAAGCTCGGTTTTTTCTATTTTAGTAACACCACTTCATCAAAAATGCCTCTGCTCTTTTCCTCCCTATTTCCACTAGTCCCCTTTTCCGCTCCTCTGTTAAAGCAAATTCCGTCACAGCAATATGATCCATGGGGATAAAAATGACATCCTTCTCATGACGGCTGGAGATATGTTTGGCATCATGAGCATCCTTCATCGTCTCAAACAGCGCGCCAAACATTGTGATGGCATTATCGATTTTGTTAACCGGCCGATCCTCTTGCTTTGCACTTAACTGAATACCAAGAACAGGGCGCACTTTAGGAATACGGTCATTATCAAATAACCAAATAGGAAAATTGCTCAATACCCCTCCATCTACAAAAAGGAAGGTTACTCCCTTTCCCTTAAGTTTGACAGGTTCAAAAAAATAAGGAATGCTGCAGCTCATCCGTACCGCTTTGGCAACAGAAAATTTCTTCGGATCCGAATTATATTTGGGAAGGTCATCAGGAAGGACGGCAATGGTTCCACTTGTGAGGTCGGAGGCAATGATTCTGAGATGATCTTTGGGAAGATCTTCAAAAGTTTTTATCCCCTTTGCAGCTAGCTTTTTCTCTAGCCACCTCTCCAACACTTCCCCCTTATACAATCCAAGCCTCCAGTATAAAAGCACCCACTTGGTAATGGGTGATGGCAGAAAAGTTCTTCGTTGGTCTAAAAAATTCATGATATCTGTTTCATCAAGCATGTTACGGATTTCATTTGCGGTGTATCCTGCCGCTGTAAACGCAGCTACAATAGAGCCCGCACTTGTCCCTGCTAACCGTTGGAACTTTAATCCCCTTTCCTCCACCGCCTGCAGCGCTCCGATAAGGGCAAACCCTTTAATTCCTCCTCCAGAAAATACACCATCTATCTTCAATGGAACCCCTCCATCACATTGAACCGGATAACTTCCTTTTACATCTTTAATAAAGAAGAAGGGGAAATATACCGTTTTCCGTGATGAGAGCAAGAAAAAACCGGGCAGAAACCGCCCGGTCCTTTAGTAGATTAATTAATCCCCGCTGTTCCTTTCCGCAAATGGCTTCGCTTTTCACGGGGCGACCTTGAGCCTCCTCGGCAAGCCTGCGGGGTCTCAACATTGCCGTTTCTCCCCCGTAGGAGTCTTCGCCATTTGCTCCAATACACAGCTAAAAACTACAAGAATAAAAAGTTAATTCCCTTCTCCGTTAACTCAATTACCTCTTCATAAACCCTATGTTGAATGAAGTGACTTAGTTGATTGGAGTGGAAGGCGCGCAGACGCCCGCGGGAGGAAGGGACAGGTGAGACCCCTGAAGCGTTGTGAGGAGGCTCACGGACCGCCCGCAGGCAAGCGAAGCGCGTGAAACGGAAATCAACAGATTTTTATACTTTCTTATCTTTCAAAAAAAGAGACAGACCTCACTGCCAATTGGCAAGGTCTACCTCCTTACTGATTATCTTCATTTTGCTTTTGGATGGTTTGCAGTGCTTCCACGCGTTCTTTTTCTTCTTCAAAATATTGAACAAGATCCCCGATGCGATCAATGGCATTCCAGCTCAAGTGATGTTCAATACCTTCCACATCTTCATAAATATTTTCCTCATCTACACCTATCACACGCAAGAACTGCTCGAGTAATTCATGTCGATATACTAATCGCTTACCGATTTTCTTTCCTTTAGTGGTAAGAACCAGTCCACGATATTTTTCATAGATTAAATATTGGTCCTTATCAAGTTTCTGGACCATTTTTGTAACAGAAGAGGGATGTACCGCCAATGCTTCGGCAATGTCTGATACCCGTGCATATCCTTTATCTTCAATCAACATGTAAATCTGTTCTATGTAATCTTCCATACTTGGGGTAGGCATAATATCCCTCCATTTCCAATCCACGTTCTAAGCCGTCATTTAAAATGATACCCTAACTCATGGGGGATGACAAGTTAGGGTTTTGTTACAGTAAAAGAGGAACAAAACATTTAATTCTTTTCGTATTCATAGCTATTAAAATGGAAAATTTGAATATCGACTTTTACTTTTTTCAAGGAATCTTTTTTGAGGTAAAAATGTTTGGAGTCTTCTAATTCCTTAAAAGCCTCTCGATCTTTTCGATACCATTTCTCTCCTGCATTTAATAAATCAAGTTTGCTATCTACCCCTTTTTCATAGAGATGTATGATTTGCATTTTTAATTCTTCTTCCAATAGTGTTTTTAGCTCGTCTGCAGATATATCCCTTAATTTCTCCAGCAAATCGGCTCGGGCAGAAATTTCTAGGGAGAAGACTGGTTCGGATTTATCTTTTTCGTAAGTAATCTTCATTTTCGGGCTGGATAGCTTTACTGCCGCGATTAATTCTTCCTTATCTTTAACAGGTCGATTTAAAGCTATATTCTTTTCCACCATCCAATCGAGAAGTACGGCATCTTCCAAAGTAATATTTTTAACAAACGATTGCTGTTGAAAGACTGAGTATCCATCATAAAAAAGAACAGGAAATTCCTTTTCTGATACCCATGAGCTTGTATCGATGGTTACAGTAGGTATTTTCGCCACTCCCATTGGTTCATAATAGGACCTTAAGAAAAGTAAAAGTGAGGTTGGTTGCAACTCATCCTGTGCCAACCCATTTGCCTTATCTTTAAATAGAACTGTATAAACAGCAGGATAATTGAAAAGTGCTTTTATGTTAAAAATTTCTTCAATACTCTCTTCTGTCGTTACAATCCTCAATCTATGCCTAAGAGATTTATTTCTTGCAATCTCCTCTAAAACTTCCTTAGATTTACTATTTATTACACGCTGACTAAGAATAAGTGTTTTCACATGACCGAAATAGATAGGAGGATCGGACTTACCATACAACTCACTAACAGCAAGATTTAACGTTTTACCTCTTGCCGATCCAACAAAGCTAGGAATTTTTTCAACTGGCTTCCCTCCTTCTTGCTTTGCCACATTTGCAAAGTTCAGCCCTTGAAGGTACACGATATACTCCTCTTCCGCTTCATCATAGTCCATTCCAATTGCCACAATGTAAGTTAGATCCTGGATATTTTTTATGCCTCCACACCCTGTTAGCAAAATTATACACAACAAAATGGAGATTGCTCCTTTACATTTCAATTATGCTCACCTCTTGTTGCATCATCAGGACTAGTTGAGGTAGTTCTTGACTTGTAGAATTGGACCGGTGCCTTTAAAAAGGATTTCACAATCTCTGTAAAGCTAATAGGTGCCAACGATCCAAAGTATGGCGCTCCAAATGAATTTAAGGTGGAAAAATAGAAAACAGCCAATATAAAGCTTAAGATCACTCCAAATAACCCGAAAAATGTACTTATCAAAATAACAGCAAATCGAATGATAGTAATGGCTGAACTTAAAGACTGGTTCACTAATGTAAAGGAAGCAATATATGTGGTAGCAGCAACCACCAACATGGTTGGGGATGTTAAACCTGCTCGGATAGCTGCATCTCCGACAATTAAACCTCCAAGAACCGCTACCGTCTGTCCAATGGCTCGTGGAAGGCGTACTCCTGCTTCATTAAATAATTCAAACAGGAATAAGATGATAAACATTTCGATCGGTGCAGACAATGGCAACCCAAAACGTGAAACCGATATGGTAGCAACAAGTAAATATGGTATTTGCTCTATATTAAAGGCGGAAAAAGCAATCCAAATACCAGGCAAAAAACCCGAAACCATAATCCCAAACATTCTTATTAACCGCTCAATTGAAACAAAAGCATAACTTATATAGGTATCTTCTGGAGATTTCGTTTGCAATAATAAATTTACCGGTGCAAACGAAACAGTAGGGTTTCCATCCACTAATAATGCAAATCTTCCTTGATTTAAGACTTGTACAACAAAGTCAGGCCTTCCGGAAAAATCCATCGTCGGAAAGACAGAGTAAGGACGATCACGAACAGAGGATTCCAATTCATAAGCACTAGTCAAAATGTCCAGTTCGACTCCATTTAGTCTTGTTCTTATTTCATGAAGAACCTTCTTATCAATAACATCATTAAGATACATTAATACTACTTTTGTCTTGCTCCGTTTCCCTATAGTAAATTTCTCCATGCACAATGAAGGGGTATTAAGTCTCCTTCTTATCAACGAAACATTTGTTTTAATGTCCTCTACAAACCCGTCTTTTGGTCCTCTGATTGAGGTTTCTAATGCTGATTCTTCCGGTTGACGCTTTGGAAACTCACCAGCCTTAAGACTTAGTAAACTATCCCCTGCATAGAAAATTACATTTCCTTCAAAAAGCAAAGAAGCCACATCTTCCATCGATTTGAAGGTGACCTCCTCGATTTGAAACAATGCCTGCAAATGTGACTTGATGGAAACATCCTTACATTCGCTAAGCTTAGGTAAAATATATTGATCCAAATATTGGAGGTTAACAAGGCTGTCTATGTATAGTAATTCAAATGATTCGCCATCGTTTTTATGTACTTTGTATACAAAATCCTGGCTTTGACTGAATAAAGATTTAAGTTGATCAACTTTTTCATTGAGATTATCTTTATTATCCAGGTTGGTTGTGTTTTCCATTTGAATCCTCTCTTTTCCTCATAACTATTATCAGTAAGGCTGATATTAGTATTTGGAATAGAAAAAATGCCATGCATGCTGGTAAAAAATAACGGTAAATAAACTCATAGAAATAAAAAGTCTCCACTTCTATCCACGTAACACCGAAAAAAATCAGATAAATCCCCACAACCAAGATAGGGTTCAACTTATACTGCTTTTTCTTTTTGGTGAAAAAAGCAGCAGCAAGATAGATAAACAAACCAATTCTTATAATGGCCCCACTTAACCATTGATAAAGGGCAAAAAAATCCATGTGTGAAATATAATCACCTATATTCAAGACCCGCCATTGTTCATATGCAGGATAGCGGAAATTTGCCGATTCAACAGGGCCAAACTCCATGATAGCAGCAGTCAATGGACCAAGGATTAACCCCATTAATAAGGTGATTAAAATGAAAAGATGCCTGAATTTAATTGGAGATTGTGAATAAGGTTGTAATAAAACGATAAGGTAGATTTCAAGAAGTCCTGAAAGAGAATAAATGATCGCTTCTATCACTGGTGTGTATCCTTCACTAAACAACGGAAACAATAGGCTTGGGTCTTTAATGGAAGTATTGGTAATGGCGATGAAAATGCCTAAAATCATCACTAACGGAAGCAAAAAACCGCTAGAAATAGCCATATACTTTATTCCACCAAGTGTCACCACACAGCAGACTAATATCATAATTAAATTAATCATCGTAACCGAAGCATCAGCTAGAAAGTAAGCATTAAGCCAGATCATTAAATCTCTAAAGGTAACATATGCACTCAAAAAAAGATAAACAACAACCGGCATTGAAATTAATGCAGATACAAATTTTCCAAATCGCTTTTCCACCATTGCGAAAAATCCCTTATCAGAGCAGTTCTTAGTTATAAAATATACCAACCATAGAAAGACCAGCCCGATTGGGTAAGCTATGAGCACACCTAACCAACTGTCCCTGCCCGCAGCATTTAATAGATTCGGTATGAGGATAACGTGGTTGAGTAACCCAGTTGATAATATCAACATCATGAATAGCTGTCTTGGAATTAGGATTTTCGTTACGTTCTGCATGGGCCATCTCCAGGTTCATTAAAGTTACTTTTATGATGACCTGGATTTGATAAAATATGCCAATTCGAACAAACAAAAAAGAGTATGGAATACACTAGCATTCCACACTCTTTTCGTTAAGATTATAATCCGCACTTAAGTTGCGCACCGCAATCTGTGCAAGTATTGCATCCGCCGATTTCTTTAACCGTACCAATACGGCATACTGGGCAGGTGTTCCCTACTTCTGATCCGTATTGAACATTGGTCGAGCGTAAATCATTAATTGTTTCAACGAGGACGACCGGCTTTTTTACCACATCTTCCATTTGAATCTGTTCGCCTTCATCCATCGTGTTCTCTTCTGCTTTTAGCGTCAGTACCTGGGAGTCACGGCTTCCATCCACATAAACGGTACCGCCTTTTGCTCCACCTTTATAGAGGCGTTCGTATACTTTCTTCACTTGATCAACCGTATATCCTTTCGGTGCGTTTACCGTTTTGGAAATGGAACTGTCAATCCAGTTTTGGATAATACATTGAACATCAGCATGCGCTTGTGGAGCGAGTTCCATTGCAGAGATGAACCAGTTTGGCAGGTTCTCTGCATCTGCTTCTGGGTTCGCATCCAAGTACTCTTGTACGATGTCAGCCTTTACCTCAATGAACTTCCCTAGACGTCCACTGCGGAAGTAAGAGAAGGAGAAGTATGGCTCAAGTCCTGTAGATACCCCTACCATTGTTCCTGTAGATCCAGTTGGAGCTACTGTTAACAAGTGAGAGTTACGGATACCTGAGGATAGAATTCCTTCTTTAATATCTTCCGGCATCTTGCTCATGAAGCCTGTTTTCGTAAATGCGTCACGAAGACGATTCGTTTCTTCTTCTGTGGCACCTTCTAAGAACGGGAAGCTTCCTTTTTCTTTTCCAAGTTCTACAGAAGCACGATATGCAGTAACCGCAATCGTTTCAAATACTTTATCTACAAGCTCATTGCCTTTTTCAGAGCCGTATTCTGTTTCACAATAGATTAATAGGTCGTGAAGGCCCATTACTCCTAAACCAACACGGCGCTCACCTAATGCCTGTTTTTTATTTTCTTCTAAGAAGTAAGGTGTCGCGTCGATAACGTTATCTTGCATTCTAACGCCGACTTCTACTGTTTGTTTCAGCTTTTCGAAGTTTACTGTTTTCGTTTCCTTGTCCGCAAATTGAGCAAGGTTTACTGCTGCCAAGTTACAGACAGAAAATGGTGCGAGGGGTTGTTCCCCACATGGGTTGGTTGCTACAACCTTTTGTCCGTATGCTTTTGCATTTGTCATATCGTTAGCATTGTCGATAAAGAAGATTCCAGGCTCAGCTGAGTATGTTGCACAAATATTGACCAGGTTCCAAAGTTCTTTCGCCTTAATCTTTCTGTACACTCTCACTTTGTGACCAAGTTTCTCCCACTCTCGTACGTCTCCAACTTCTGACCATTGTTCATTATAGATAGCCATTTCGTCTTTATCGTATGCTTCCACATCAGGGAAACGAAGATCAAAGTCAGCGTCGTTTTCAACAGCTTCCATAAACTCTTTTGTGAGGGTAATGGAAATGTTGGCTCCTGTAAGGAACTCTGAGTTATGAACTGTATAGGTTCCGCCAACTTTCAATTTCTGCTCTGCATCTTTGATGATTGCTTCTGTAAATCCGCCATATCCAGGGATGTGCTTGAAGTTTGTCACAGATTGATACATTGTAATTTCTTGATCTGTTAACGGGGTGAACTTCAGCTTATCTTCAGCTGCTTTTTTAATGCTTTCATCGTTTGTATTTTCAATTAGGTAGCGTAGAATTCTCGGGTTTTGCATTTTGGAGATGATAAATTCAACGATATCTGGGTGCCAGTCTGCTAGCATAATCATTTGAGCCATTTCGTTACGCCGATTCGCTTAATCGACTCTCTATGTCACCATAGAGTTCAGACCATATCTTACACTTTTTAAAGTGTCCTCGCACTTCGGATTCGCTTGAATCCTACTCTACTCACTTCTGCCATACTTCGGCATGTTTTCGATGGTCGTTGAACCTTCACCATTTCACAGGTGCTTGGCTGCTGATTATCTTTGACCGCTTGTTGTTTTTAGGCATTCACGCTCACCGTTTCCAGTCACGTTGTAGCCAACAAGTCATAAAAGACTTTCCAGCAATTCACGAGGTTTGTTTATAGACGAGGCACTTAAGCTGATTTACCACGTCTTGATCCACCTTGTTCCACAAGATGCGTCAATTTTGCAATGTCATCCAACCAGGAAACACTACCAGAGGATTTACCGTTAACCCCTCTTGCAAGCGCGTTTCGTGGGCGAAGCGTTGATCCGTTTGTACCAACTCCGCCTCCGCGGCTCATGATTTCCATTACTTGTTTACGGTGTTCCGAAATTCCTTCACGGGAATCTTGTACGAATGGCATTACGTAACAGTTAAAGTAGGTTACATCAGTGTCTGCACCAGCTCCGTATAACACACGTCCTGCAGGTACAAAATTCATGTTAACTAGTTCATGATAGAACTTTTCAAACCATTCCTGGCGCTTCTCTTCTGTCGTTTCTACTGCTGCCAAGCCTTTTGCGTTACGTTTGGCAATCTGCTCGTAGAAGACTTCTAGAGGCTTCTCAATTACATCCAGGGATCGAACGACAACGCCCGTTTCGGCTTCACCTAGCTTTGTCAACACTCCACGATACTCTTCTTCAATTAGTACAGAAGCCTTCTTGGTAGACCAGTCTATGTCTTGTATGAAACCAAGACCTCTTGCAGGGAATTTAGGATCTTCTTTTATCGTTAATACAACAAAATCTCCAGCTGTAAGGGTTACTTTCTCTGTATCTTTAAATGCGTAACGATCGAGCATGACCAGGCGGGAAACACCTTTATGTGTAGTGGTCATGTCCTCTGTAATGGGGTGTACTTGAGGAAACAAGCCGATGTCCTTGTTCAAGCGTTCTACATTGATTTTCAATTTGGATTCATTAATTGCGATCGTCATTATTACAACTCCTCTAAAACTAGTAGTTCTACCAAAAATTACTTCTGTAAAATTTGTTTGTATAGATAAGGTATCATATCTTCCAACAAAATATCAACATATAGTATTTGAATTATTTTCGACACTACTATATATTGATTTTCTGCAGAATGAATCTAAATTTGTCAAATGATAAAAGCGTCAATATAAGGAGGAATTTAAAGAGAAACGAAGATTATAATCTATTTTCAAGGCAGAATGACTTTTTTTGTCGCTTGCGCATTTTTACGAAATATAGCGAGCCTATTATACCAACGTTTCAAGAAAATCCTTCCTTTTTGACGAAAAATATTTTTTAATTTTTCTTTTTTGACTTTTGTATATCTAGTCGACTCTTTTTTCTACCCTACTACATGTAGTGCAAAACAAAAAGATAACGAGAATTTAAATCATCGTTATCTTTTATAATTCCACTCATCTGTGGAATATTTCTTTTCCATTATGGCATGTACTTCAGCCAGTTCCGCTTCTGTCAGCTCATGTGGCTCAAGCGTAATGTTCAATCCTTTTTCAAATCCATCATAAAAAGCTTTTTTTGCTTCTTCAATTGTTACGGGAGTTTCGCGAAGGGCATTGATTGCCACCGCTTTATTTTTGAAATTCTTCTGCATTCGTTCTTTCACTCGCTCACTTGGATAATTGAACAGACTAAAAAGTAAGTCTTCATCAATATCTAGTAGAATGGAACCGTGTTGCAGGATGACACCCTTTTGACGAGTTTGTGCACTGCCGGCAACCTTTCTACCCTCGACTACAAGCTCATACCAGGATGGTGCATCAAAACATACAGATGAACGCGGATTCTTCAACCCTTGCTTTTCCTCTTCTGTTCTCGGAATCGCAAAGTATGCATCCAGTCCAAGTGCCTTAAATCCTTCTAAAATGCCTTCTGAAATAACTCTGTAAGCCTCTGTGACAGTTTGAGGCATCTCTGGGTGTTCTTCCGAGACAATGACACTATATGTTAATTCTTTGTCATGAAGGACACCCCGTCCGCCTGTTGGTCTCCTTACAAATCCTAGACCTAACTCTTTCACACGTTCCATATTTATTTCTTTTTCTACCTTTTGAAAATAACCGACAGATAGTGTCGCAGGTTTCCACCCATAGAAACGGATAGTCGGAGGAATTAAACCTTCGCTATGCCATTCTAATAACTTCTCATCAAGCGCCATATTAAATGCTGGAGATTGATTTTGTGAATCAATAAATCTCCAAGTTTCCTTCGTCATATTATGTAC
Source organism: Sutcliffiella horikoshii (assembly GCF_002157855.1). Classification (NCBI taxonomy): domain Bacteria; kingdom Bacillati; phylum Bacillota; class Bacilli; order Caryophanales; family Bacillaceae; genus Sutcliffiella; species Sutcliffiella horikoshii. Next base: position 2,819,192 of record NZ_CP020880.1, read on the forward strand.
CTCATTTATCTTTATATGATGAATTAGTCTACCAAAAGTGCACCGAGATTTCAAAGTTAAAGCTTGGTAGTTTTTTATGTCGAATAGTAGAAAAGGATGACATTTCCCTTAACCTTTTATATAATATACTTTGGTATAAAAAGAAAAAGAGGGGTTGTCTAGTTTGGTTTTATACGTAACATTAGGAATTTTGGCAGCATTTATTGTCTATTCAGTGATCATGTTCATCTACCAACGTAAAATTCTAACAACCTTAACGGAAGAAGAATTTCGCGCAGGTTATCGTAAAGCGCAATTGATTGATGTCCGTGAACCAAAAGAGTATGAAGGCGGACACATTCTTGGCGCAAGAAACATTCCTTTGTCTCAAATGAAAATGAGAATAAGAGAGGTTCGTCCAGACCAACCTGTCTATATTTATTGCCAGAACACCATGCGCAGTGGTCGTGCAGCTCAAATGTTAAAACGTAAAGGGTACACGCAGCTTTATCAACTAAAGGGCGGCTTCAAGCAATGGGGCGGTAAAATTAGAACGAAGAATTAATAAATAGAGCACTTGCAGAGTGAGTAACTGCAAGTGCTCTTTTGTGTTTATTGGACGGTGTTGTTTAATGTTTGGTTGATCTGCTCAATGTGACGGCGCTCATGGAAACCGATTAACTGTACCCATTGCTGTGCGGAAAGGTCCCCGATCCAACGATGATTGAACCCGTATTTATGTAATGCTTCCTCGTCCACTTCTTGGATGAATGTGTTCAAGTTGTTTCTGGATTGCTCCAACAACTCAACTAGTTCTGCTTTCGTATAAGGGTGTTCGGATGGTACGATGTCTTCTGGCGCTTCCACCTTATATGTTCTATTCGCCAGCATTTTCGCTAGAGGTAAATCTTTTTCTTCTACTTCATTTTTGACTTCAATCGCTTTTCTTAAGCCGTTGGTAATTTTGTTTTCAATTAAATATAAGTGCTCTACGTTTTGTGAGACTGTCCAGAGGTTTTCGTGCTTTTGGTGCAGTTGTTCTTCTGAGATCCCTTCTAATAGTTCAAGTAGCTCTTCTCTTGCTTTGTAGGTTTGCTCATAGTACATTTGCTTTCCCTCCCTTTGGTTCTAGTTATATCTTAAGGGTTTTTGGGGAATTTGAGAAGTAAAAAGAGAACAGGTCGCCCTGTCCTCTCTCTAGTCAAACTTTTATATTCACGCTTCCTTCTGATAACGCAACACCGGTTTACGGGCTGCCAACGTTTCGTCCAATCTCTTAATCACAGTTGTATGAGGTGCTTCTTGCACCACTTCCGGATTTTCTTCCGCTTCACGGGCAATCTGAATCATCGCTTCAATGAAGGAATCTAATGTTTCTTTTGATTCCGTTTCTGTCGGCTCGATCATGATGCACTCCTCAACATTCAGTGGGAAGTAAATGGTTGGTGGATGGTAGCCGAAATCCAACAGGCGTTTAGCTATATCCAATGTACGCACACCCAGTTTCTTCTGACGTTTACCGCTCAGTACAAACTCATGCTTACAATGTCTGTCAAACGGCAGGTCGTAGTGCTCTGCCAGACGGCGCATCATGTAGTTCGCATTCAGTACGGCATATTCCGTTACTGCTTTTAATCCATCTGGACCCATAGAACGGATATACGTGTAAGCACGAACATTAATGCCGAAGTTACCGTAGAACGGCTTCACGCGGCCGATAGATTGTGGACGGTCGTAATCGAAACCGAACGTGCCGTCTTCTTTTTTCACCACAAGTGGTTTTGGCAAGTAAGGAATTAAGTCAGCTTTTACGCCGACTGGACCGGAACCAGGGCCACCGCCACCGTGAGGGCCTGTAAATGTTTTATGCAAGTTCAAGTGAACCACATCAAAGCCCATGTCACCAGGACGCGCTTTGCTTAGTACTGCATTCAGGTTCGCTCCATCATAATAAAGCTTTCCGCCTGCATCGTGGACAATGCGGGCCATTTCTAAAATATTCTCTTCAAAAAGACCAAGTGTGTTCGGGTTGGTCAGCATCAAAGCAGCCGTGTCTTCCCCTACTACTCTGCGAAGATCCTCTAAGTCTACCAAGCCGTTTTCGTCGGATTTTACGGTAATGGTTTCAAGACCAGCTACTGTTGCAGACGCCGGGTTTGTTCCGTGTGCAGAGTCAGGAACGATAACTTTTGTACGGTTATGGTCATTATTTGCTTCATGGAAGGCACGAATCATCATTAGACCTGTCCACTCACCGTGTGCTCCAGCCGCTGGTTGAAGTGTCACTTCGTCCATTCCCGTGATTTCAATCAAATGTTCTTGCAAGTCGTGCATCAATTCCAAAGCACCTTGCACAGTGGACTCATCCTGTAGGGGATGGATATGCGCGAATCCTGGGAAGCGTGCCACGTTTTCATTTATTTTCGGGTTGTATTTCATCGTACAAGATCCTAGCGGGTAGAAGCCAGAGTCTACACCGTGGTTACGATTACTTAATGCTGTATAGTGGCGCATAATATCAAGTTCGGAAACTTCCGGTAGTTCTGGCGCTTCCTCGCGAATGTATTCGCTTGGGAAAAGTTCCGCTAAATCTACTTCTGGTACATCGTTTTCAGGCAGGCTGTATCCGATACGACCTTCTCTGGACATTTCAAAAATGAGTGGTTGATTTTGCTTTTTCATTGTTGATGAGCCCCCATTTCTCTCGCTAGTGTGTCGATTTCCTCTTTCGTGCGCAGTTCTGTAACTGCAAGCAGCATATGGTTTTCAAGCTCAGGATAGTAAGTGCCCAAGTCATAACCACCGATTAATCCTTTTTCAAGAAGCTTGCGGTTGACTTCTTTGATTGGAGTGTACAGCTTCACAACAAACTCATTGAAGAACGGACCGCTGAATGTTACTTCAAGACCTGCTGCTTCCAAAGAACGTTTCGCATATTGCGCTTTTTGGATGTTTTGTACAGCCATCTCTTTAACACCTTTTTTGCCCAGTGCCGTCATGGCAACGGAAGCAGCTAGTGCATTCAATGCCTGATTGGAACAAATGTTAGATGTCGCTTTGTCACGACGGATATGTTGCTCACGCGCTTGAAGCGTCAGAACGAATCCGCGTTGACCTTCCTCATCCACCGTTTGTCCTACTAATCTACCAGGAACTTTACGCATCAATTTAGTTGTCACCGCAAAATAACCACAGTGAGGTCCTCCGAATTGTGTCGGGATACCGAATGGTTGTGCATCACCTGTTACGATATCAGCGCCAAATTTCCCCGGAGGAGTCAACGCGCCAAGTGCCAATGGATTAGAAGAAACCACAAACATTCCTTTATCTGTATGTGCTAATTTTTCAATTTCTTGTAGAGGCTCGACTTGACCAAAGAAGTTTGGATATTGAACCATAACTGCTGCAACGTCAGAGGACATCATTTCTTCAAGAGCCGCTACATCGGTTACTCCGTTTTTCGTTGGAATTTCCACTACTTCGACATATTGACCTTTTGCGTAAGATGTTACAACTGCTTTAGCTTCAGGATGTACAGCCCCTGAGATAAGCACTTTTTTCTTTTTCGTATGACCGCATGCAAGCATCGCCGCTTCTGCAAAGGCAGTTGGACCGTCATACATGGAGGAGTTAGCCACGTCCATGCCTGTTAGTTCACAAATCATAGTTTGGAATTCAAAGATTGCTTGCAGTTCCCCTTGTGAGATCTCAGGCTGGTAAGGTGTGTAAGCTGTGTAAAATTCAGAACGGGAGATAACATGGTCCACGATTACTGGCATGTAATGATCGTATACGCCAGCACCTAAGAAGGAAGCGTGTTTTCTAAGGTCTTTATTTTTAGCAGCAAGCTCACTTAACTCGCGCATCAATTCTGATTCGGATTTTGCTTGTTTGATTTTCAATTCTCCGTCAAAGCGGACGCTTTCCGGGATGTCTGAAAATAGTTCGTCAATATTTTGCACACCTATTACTTGCAGCATTTCTTGGATGTCTTGGTCTGTCATCGGTAAATAACGATGTTTCATGTGAGTTCCCCTCTCCGGTTAGTTTTTCGGACGTTGATAGAATGGTGCTTTGACCACTTTTGCTTTAAGACGTTTTTTACGAACTTGCACTTCCACTTCTGTATCAAACTCAGTGAATTCTTTCTTTAAAAGTGCCAGGCCGACATTTTTCTTTAGGGTTGGAGATTGCGTACCTGTTGTCACTTCCCCAATTTGTTCCTCACCGACAAATACTTCATAGCCGTGTCGCGGAATACCTTTGTCTATCATTTCAATCCCAACAATACTGCGAGGTGCTCCGTTTTCTTTTTGCTCTTTTAATACTTCTTTTCCGAAGAAATCTTCTTCTTTGTTCGTTTTTACCGCGAAACCGATACCAGCTTCAATCGGAGTGATGTCTTTTGAAAGCTCTTGTCCGTATAGAGCAAGCTTTGCTTCAAAGCGCAATGTATCACGGGAACCTAATCCACAAGGAACCAGCCCGTCTTCTTTTCCAGCTTCAAGCAACGTGTTCCAAAGCTTGACCGCGTCTTCTTGTTGACAATAGATTTCAAAACCGTCTTCCCCGGTGTAGCCGGTTCTAGAAACCAGGGCAGAAACTCCATTGATCTCTACGTTTTCTTTAAATTTAAAAAATTTGATCTCTGAAAGGTCCGTGCTTGTCAGCTTTTGCAAAACTTTCTCCGCTACAGGTCCCTGTATAGCCAGTTGTGCGATGCTTTCTGAGATATTTGTTACTTCTACTTCTTCTATAGCATGGCTTTTTAACCAGTCAAAATCTTTTTCAATATTAGAGGCATTTACAACAAGCAGGTAATCCTCGTCTGCTTTTTTGTATACCAGTAAATCATCTACCGTCCCACCGTCCGGATAGCACATTGCTGTATATTGCGCGCCACCGTCTTTAAGTTTGGAAACGTCGTTTGTCATCATTTTCTGTAGGTAAGCAAGACTGTCTTTTCCTTTCACTTCAATTTCTCCCATGTGGGAAACATCGAATAATCCAGCTTTCGTACGAACCGCTTCGTGCTCTTCTTTGATGCTTGAAAATTGAACAGGCAGATCCCATCCGCCAAAATCGATTGTTTTTGCACCATGTTCTTTGTACACATCATATAATGGTGTTTTTTTAAGTTCAGTCATTACTTTTTTCTCCTCCTTTTACTAAACAAAAGAATTTCAACCTACGCTTTTCCCTTTTTGCTTCAAAAAAGGACAGAGAAACTCCTTTTTCAAAAAAGAGTTCTCTGTCCTTTGCACCTGAAAGTTTACCTTATGTATAAGGCTTTCCCCTTTGGTGGTTTATTCTAAAATAAGAATAAACACTCTCCAGAGTTGCGTCCAACAAGAGTCTTTTTGCCTGAGAGATTCACAGTCATTCTGCTTGCTCCTTCGGCGCTGCCGCATCTTTATGGGCAGTCTCTCCCCTTGTTCTCATTCGCAATATAATATTTTCTCTAAACATGGTCATACTAATAGGAAGCTACAACATTCATGTTCATATTGCCAGGCAAACCGCCTTAAAAAGCTCACTATTATCCTACCATTAGACAAAGGATTCTGGCAATATAAAAACACTTATTATTATTATTTTTATATAGCTAAACGTTCGTGTTTAAACAAGTAGATTATCAATATTTTCTAATGAAAACGCTATCCTTTTTCAACATACTATAAATTGGATAATTCAGAAAGGATGCACAACAATGAATGTAGAGATTGTTTTTGACCAGGAATGGCAGGACGAACTGCTTAAACGTATGGAAGATGATGGTCCTTGGGCTAATTACGAACTATTCAAACTTGCATTAGAAGTGGAGAACCATCTTAGCATCCCAGAATTTGAAGGATTGCTTGCTCCTTCCCATCTGCCACAACTTACTCCACTACCCCACCAGTTGGAAGTAGCCAGAAACGTGGTGGAAGAGATGAACGGAAAAGCGATACTTGCCGATGAGGTGGGGCTTGGTAAAACCATTGAAGCAGGTCTGATTCTTAAAGAATATATGATTCGCGGACTAGTGAAGAAGGTTTTGATTTTAGTTCCAGCTTCCCTGGTTTCTCAATGGGCAATTGAACTGAATCAAAAATTCTATATCCCTGCTATCGGTCAGAAAAAAAGTTATGTATGGGAGCAATGTGACGTAGTAGTTTCTTCTATTGATACAGCAAAAAGAAGCCCTCATCGTGAGATCATCAATAGCTTGGAATATGACATGGTGATTATTGATGAGGCTCATAAACTGAAAAATAATAAAACCAAAAACTATGAATTTGTCCAGAATTTAAAGAAGAAGTTTTGCCTGTTGTTAACAGCCACTCCTATTCAAAATAAAGTGGAAGAGATTTTCAACCTTGTATCCCTCCTTAAACCGGGTCATCTTGGCAGCGAGAGCAATTTCACCGAGGTGTTTCGTGCGAAAAACCGAAAGCTTGAGAACGATGATTATTTAAAAGAACTTGTCAATAAAGTGATGATTCGAAACAGGCGCGGGGATACAGGAATCGATTGGCCAAAACGAAATGTAGAGTCTTGTATCATTGAATTTTCAAAAGAGGAACAGGATCTTTATGATGCCATCAATGAGCTAAAGTCAGACCCTTACGTACCGATTACTAGCCAGTTCTCCATCATGACCTTGCAACGCGAAGCTTGCAGCAGCAGAGAAGCTGTTTATTACACTGTTAAAAATATGATTGAGCGTAAGCAACAGGAAAATCCACATTATCAGCCTTCACAGGGCCTTTTGAAAATTTTCGAGAAAATTGATTTGGTTGGACGAAACTCTAAAGCCGAGAAAGTGTTAGAGCTGATCCAAAAAGTCAAAGATAAGGTCATTATTTTCACCGAATACAGAGCAACACAGATGTATTTACAATGGTTCTTAAAGCAAAATGGCATTACTTCTGTTCCCTTCCGCGGCGGGTTCAAGCGAGGCAAAAAGGATTGGATGAGGGAATTGTTTAAAAACCATGTTCAGGTCCTTATTGCTACTGAAGCAGGAGGCGAGGGGATCAACCTCCAGTTCTGTAACCATATTATAAATTTCGACCTTCCCTGGAATCCGATGAGACTTGAGCAGCGAATTGGTCGAATTCACAGGCTTGGACAAGAGCGTGATGTGAATATCTATAACTTTGCTACAAATAACACCGTCGAGGAGCATATTCTGAAGCTGCTTTATGAAAAAATCAATCTCTTTGAACGAGTCATTGGGGAGCTTGACGATATCTTGACGAAGATGGAAATCAAGAATCTAGAAGAGCATATTCAAGACATTATGCTTCATTCTAAATCAGAGGGTGAAATGAAGATAAAGATGGAGAACCTCTCCTCTATTATTGAATTTGCCGATCAGATGAAAAAGGAGGACGGACCACATGCAGCAGCGGGAAATTCATAGGTTTTTGGAGCGCTATTTTACAGCCAATAGCTGTGAAATTGTCGAGAACACGAACAGCCATCTTGCCGTGCAATTGACCATTGATATGGACAAAGAACTGATGAACCGCCCTTTCTATTGGCATTACCTCGAAAAAACAGGCGGTATACCTAATCCAATGAAGATGACATTAATTACAGACAGCAACAAAGCACCTGAAGACCTTAAAGGAGATCATGTTCATTTTGGCTCTCCTAGGATGCATCAAATTTTTGAATCCACTAAAAGTCTTGCAGGTTATATACGATTGTATGAAAATATTCCTTCTCATACCGGTGGGGGTCATCTTCCTCTTCACCCGTGGCTGAACGTAAATATGAAAGTGAGCTATCAGTGTGACCGGAAGAAGGATGTCATTATGTCTCTTGGAATTCACTTGATTACAGGGTCGATCTTGGAAAATTTTCAAGAAGAAGTAGAAAAGATTAATCTGACACCGAAGATTCCTGATTTTTGTTTCACCATGACCCCAATCATCAAGCCAGCGAGCGGACTTTCAAGGCTTGAGCATTATGTAAATGGATTTATCGCAAGTGAAGATCATCAGTGGGCAGAAGATGCGAGAAAAAGATGGGATCAAGATCTTCAGCTTTTGAAGCATTTTTATGAGGATGATGAAGAAAAACCGGAGTCTTATGAAACCGAGATGAAGGCTCTTCAAGAGCAATATGAGCCTAAAATTCATGTATCAATTATAAATGGCGGCCTTTTCTATTTGGGTCCATCTTTTATCCAAAACATACACAGTGGCAGATGAAGACTGCCATTGTGTATGTTTTTTTAAGTGATATAGTAGTAAATCCAGTACATATGTAGGAAACTGACCATGCTGTAGACACAAACGGCGGTTAGGCAGACAACTTTAAGAATGGTTGATTTAAGTTTCAAGTTATTTTTTATGAAGAACAATAGAAGTATGGAGATGCCTAGTTTTATGAGTAAAAATAAGGCTGGGCTTGTTTCATAGAGGGATTTCATCAGCGGGTTGCCTTCGTTAATTAACTGGAAGTGCAGGCCAAAATATGTGGCAACTCCGTCAAAGATGTTTAATAGCAACAACGCGATCAATAGCTTTTTGACCATAGCACACCTCCACAACGATTTCGTTCTTTAGTAAGAACAATTATACCTTGTTTATTCGCTATTAAGCAAGTGTGTTGTTCTTTTTTAAGAACATAAAGCTGGTATTATTTCTACAGTGTATCCAGTCTGAGTGGGATTATAAGGTGGTGATGCGCTGTGGGCAGGTTTATAATTTTTTTGGCATTGTTCGGCTTCTTAGATGCCAAAGTTCTTGGGGGACTGCTTATTTTGGCGCCGTTCGGCTTCTTAGATGCCAGAGTTCATGGAGGAATGCTCACTCTGGCGCCGTTCGGTCTCATAGATGCCAAAGTTCGAGGAATTCTTTTTATTTTGGCACCGTTCCGCTCATTAGATGCCAGACTATAAGGCATACCGCTTTTTCTGGCATCTCTAGACCCTTAAATATCAAAACCAAACTTGATTCATTTTCTCCAAAAACTCTCTTGTTATGGGATAACCCGAACTTTCTCCAATAACAGAATCAATGCCACAATGGGGACATATAGCCGTTTGACCCTGATCAACCCATTCCTTTATAAGAGAAGGACTGTAAATTTCCAGACAGAAAAAACACCCGCATTTCTTATCCTTTACTAATTCTTTTTTATGAAGACTGCTCAATTTGTGCGCATTAGCAATATAATCTTCCATTCTAATATCTCCTCTCTGTTTTCAAAAAAATAAGAGTCCACCTCATCACATCAAGGTGGACACTCTACTATTTATTTTATCGGTATCCATATCTCTGAGTAAAGGTCTGGGCTCGATGGATCCTCGTCTGTGTACAACTCAAAATCCGGTGCACCAGAATGCTCGTAGCTGTTGGAGGGGAACCATTCTGAGAAGATGCGCTTCCAAGTATCCTGCATGGCATGGGGCATCGGGCCATGCACTTCGAAGACGACCCATTTTGAAGCAGGTATCTCTAACTTTTCCAACTCTTCCGGAATATCACCATCAATCGCTGTAGCCACCCAGTAATCCATTACTTGTTCTGATTTCATTTCTTCCGTGGTTCCTTCACATACACCAAGAACACCTTTAATGGCTCCATTATTTAATGTAAAGAGCTTATCTGTAAAACCTTCTGCATTCACGTCCTGCCAAAACTTCGGTATCTCTCTGGATTGCTCATCATTTGCACAAGAAAATCTTCGTTTTTTCCCGGCTACTGTAAATGCCTCTTTGTTCACTACACTATACTTCATCGGTTCTGCCCCTTCCAATGTCACCTGGATCACCAGGCGGTTATAAGTTTGCAGCTTCCCTTCATGCCTCCGCACTTCAGTTGGAGAAGTGCCGTGTTGCCTGCGGAATGCCTTTGTGAAAGCCTCGGGAGTGTCGTAACCATATTTCCAGGCGATATCGATGATCTTATTGTCCGTTGTAAGCAATTCCTGTGCAGCAAGCGTCAACCTTCTTCTTCTCAAATATTCTGCAACCGACGTATCTGTCAACAAACCGAATGTACGTTGAAAATGAAAGGAAGAAACATTTGCATATCTAGCAATATCCTCAATTGTTATATCTTCTGTCAGATTCTTTTCCATATATTCAATTGCACGCTGAATCGACTCTACCATCGCCATAATGCCTCACTCCTTATGTCTATCCTATCAGCGTGAACGATGGATTTCCTGTTCATTTGTGCTTTGTTTTGGCAGGTTTCTTAATCGATCCGCTTCTCTAATATTGTCATGTAAATAGGCTTCCGTTTGAGGATGATTGATTATTTCTTCGGTCGTCATCCAATGAACAGCCTCCACCTCATCCGGACTCTTCGAATAGGGCTCGCCACTCTGCCATTCACATAGGAATACAATGTCTACAACTTCCCGACCATCCGGTAGAACAAAAGAAGTATTTCGGACATACGTCATGTTATCATGAACGCTGATACCCACTTCCTCCATTAACTCACGTCTCAAAGTCCGTTCCAAAATATTAGAAGAAGCACCTTCAGGGTCAACCGTCCCGCCAACAAAGGAAAGCATCCTCGCCGCATGCTCCTCCTTGTGACTGCGCTCTATCATCAACCATTTGTTCCCTCTGTACACAGCACCTTCTACATTAATGAAAAACATCTCTAATCCCCCTTATTTTCTGGCTTTAATAATTAATGTTGAAGGAAATCTGCGAGTTTTGTAAAGAGAATAGTACTGGTCAGATACCGGAGCGTCCTCATCTTTAAAATGGGCTCCCTCATCACTTTCCACTACCTTCTCAATGATAAAGCCTGCTTGAATCAGTTCATTTATGTAGGTTGCCAGTTTTCTAGTGTGTATGGTCATCGGTGCATTTTCTCCTTTGAATTTTTCAAAGGTGTGCAGACCTTCTTGCTGGTAGGACCCATTTAAAGTTATAACGCCCTTCTCGCTACTAATATGAGCATATAAAGGATGATCCCAACTAAATACGAAGCTGCCTCCTTGTTTTAAATAAGAATGGATCAGCTTCAATGTTGCCTTTAAATCCGTTGTCCAGCCTAACGCATAAATAGAATAAACACAATCAAAATAATCTTTTGGAAGGTCAATCTCTTGTTCCATCGGCGCACAAAATAAGCGGGGTTCCAGCCCTTGAAGAGTCTTTTCTGCCGCTAGTTTCTGCTCGGTGGAAAGGTCCACTCCCCATAGTTCAGTTGCGCCTTTTTCCTCCGCCATATATTTTAAAGAATGACCACTGCCAAAACCAATATCCAAGACCTTTTTATTTTGCAAATCATCCAAAAGCTTCAGTTCATCTTCCGTTTGAGTAAAAGGTCCGTAACTAGGAAGGGCGTCCACCCCGTTGAAATAATGGGCGACCTTGTCCCAGCTTTTTCGATTACTTTCCAATAGTTGATTCATACCCCTACCCCTTTATTTTCTTAATAAATGCAATTAATCTACTTGATTCCTTAAATCCCATCCCAATGTGGAAATAATAGCTAACATGGTTGTCCAAATGGATGTCCGAACCGATTTGCTTGCAGCCGTTCTTTTTTAACCATTCTTCCCCTACTTCTACCAGCTTTGCAGAGTATCCTTTTCTCCTAAACTCCGGTTTCACATATACCCCTTCAATATAACCTGTTGGAGATGATTCTGTACCCTCCACATAATCCACCCGTATAGATAGATGAATGAACGAAACAAATTCATTACCTATGCGGTAAAATAAAACTTTGTCCCGGTTGGAAGCCATAATTTCACGAAATGACTCATGTAATTCCTCCTCCGTGCTTTCTGGCCAGAGGTCTAACGCCATTTCGGTGTAATGTGCCAAATGATTGTTTGATGCAAATACGACATTGTCATTCGTACTCTCTTCTGATGATTGAAGCTCCAGCCTAGCAAGCTGCTCCCCCCACGAAGCAATCTCCGTTTCTACAAAACCAGCGTCCTTATACATCTTTTTCGCTACGTGGTTTGTTGGTTCAAAGCCATGCACGACATACGGAATAGCACTGGAATTTATATTTCTTATGTCTTTCAACACCTTATCAAGGGCTGCTCTACCAAATCCTTTCCTTTGAAATTTTTCGTCGATCATTAACCGGTATATCCAGTAATTTCCGTCATCCGGATCAATCCCATACATTGCAAAACCCACCATCTCCTCTTCCGCATATACTCCCATCGCTTTAAAATCCGTCAAAAATTGTACCTGGGCAAGGGAGTACAGGTTGGAAGCCACGAAGTCTTTTTGGTCCTCTGAAACTTTTAGTTGAATTGCTTTTTGCCAATTTTCAGCTGTAATTTGTCTTAGTGTGATTTTCATAATCTTGTCCCTCTTCTATTTTTTAGTTTTGTTCATACCAATAGAATAGTGTGTATTTCCCCATTATTTTTTAATGAAGGGTGATCTAGATGACTGATGATAAAATAGACAAACGAATTCCCCAACCCATCAGAAGCGACGGGGCAGGAGCATTGGACCTCGGACCCCGTAACGTCCTGAGAGATTTACAAAATCCTGATCTTCTCGTGCCGCCCAAGACGGATGCCGGAATTGTTCCGAATTTGCGTTTCTCTTTCTCCGATACTTCTATGATTCTTAAACATGGTGGATGGTCCAGGGAAATAACGATCAGAGAGCTTCCCATCGCCACTACTCTGGCAGGTGTAAATATGAGTCTGACCGCCGGTGGTGTGAGGGAGCTCCATTGGCACAAAGAGGCAGAATGGTCCTATATGATTCTCGGTAGGGCCCGTATTACAGCTGTAGACCAGGACGGTAGGAATTTCATTGCCGATGTCGGACCTGGTGACTTGTGGTATTTCCCACCTGGCATTCCCCATTCCATTCAAGGATTGGAACTTTGTGAATTCTTACTGGTTTTTGACTCTGGCGATTTTTCCGATTTGAGTACCCTTTCCATTTCCGATTGGTTCGCCCATACCCCAAAAGAAGTGTTGTCTGCTAACTTTGGAGTTCCAGCGAGCACATTTGATGACCGACCAAAAGGACAACTATATATCTATCAAAGCGAGGTTCCAGGACCTCTTGAAACACAAACAGTTCAGTCACCAAATGGAAAGGTTCCGCTGCCATTTAAATTTGAAATGTTGAAACAGCCCCCACTAGAATTTTCAGGCGGCTCTGTTCGCATTGTTGACTCTACCGTTTTCAAAATATCCAAAACCGTTGCCGCCGCCCTCGTGGAAGTGAAGCCTGGTGGCATGCGAGAACTCCACTGGCACCCAAACAATGATGAGTGGCAGTATTACCTTACCGGCAAAGCCCGCATGACCGTCTTTCTTGGAGACGGAACAGCCAGAACCTTTGATTATATGGCAGGCGATGTCGGCTACGTCCCATTTGCAACCGGGCATTATATTCAGAACACAGGCGATGAAACATTATGGTTTCTCGAAATGTTCAAAAGTGACCGATTTGAAGACGTATCCCTGGCCCAGTGGATGGCATTGACGCCAAGACAGCTTGTGGACAGTAATGTCAATATCAGTTCAGCTTTTACAAAAAATATAAGGAAAGAAAAGGAGCCTGTGGTGAGCTTTCCACCTTATACGTATAAGTCGAAGAATAATTAAAAATTTATGGATGGCCCTGTTATTGGTCACGGGGCTCTTTCTTGCTTGCGTACCTTAAGGATAAGACAATAAAAAGGAAAAAAGCCGCAATCCCCATCAAAATATATGGAAGAATATCAGTCCAATGAAAAGGTGCTTCATGAAGGTACACTGCTTTAACCCACATGTCTTGTTGCTCTTCGACTGCGATGGCAGTACCAGAGTCGATTCCTTTAATGGCGTAATACCTTGTACCTTTTTCATAATAGTTTGAGGCGTCGCCATAATAGGCTCCTGTCCTATCATCAGCCATCCGTTTTACCTCGCCAATCTTTTCTCCTATGTCTGAAGCAGCCATGAATTCCTCTGTTACTTCATACACTCCACCTTCCCATACAACAAACTTGTATGCCCAACTTAGCGCATAACTAGTTGAGGTAGCTACCGTGAAGCAAATCAAGAACAATAATAGCCCTTTTTTCATTTCTGTATCCCCCGTCTAAAGTCCATACTATTACTTCCACTTTCGATAGCCTAAAACCTTCCCGTTTATATTTTCAATCGGAACCGCTCCGAAATTTCTGCTATCAAAGCTTCTCCACCAGGCATCCCCCAATAAGAAGACATGACCCTCAGGAATGGTGTATTTTTCTGTATCATATTCTTTCGCATCCTCGAATAAAGGACGATTATAAACATTATCCAGACCTCTGCCATAAAATGCATCTAATTTCTTGTCATCTATATAAACCTGAGCATCTTTTAAGTAAATTGTTTCTCCGGGCAACCCCACAATTCTTGAAATACTTTTCGGTTCATTGTACTTATCAACCATACTCGAATCGTTTTTCATTTCTTCAGGATACGTATAATACACTGCATCTCCACGGTTCACGCTATTTTCTTCATAAAAGTCCGGATCGATGACAAGCAGATCTTTATAGAAATGGTGATCTCCCCTATCCATGGAATCACTACGCCATTCATATAAAATCATGTCATCCTCGTACACTACTCTTTCAATATCGGGTGAAGTAATTGAATCGGTAAGTACCGAAGAGGTCGGTTCGAATAGAGGCATAAAAATAAGTATCACTAACAATAAAGAGATAGAGAGCGACATCGCTAATCCCATTGAAAGAAAGTCAGGCTTTTTTTTGGAAGGATTCTTCTTAATATTTTTTAATACACTTTGTTTACGTTCTTCTGAAAATGCGGCATATTGAAATACAGTCGTTTCCATCTTTTTTCTAAGTTGCTTCAACTCTTGTTCAATCATTATCCCTACCTCCATCCGTATAGTGAACTCGCAATAGCTCTTTCCCTCTAGTCAGTCTGGTCTTAACAGTACTGAGGTTGGTATGAAGAAAACTGCTTATTTCCTTCAAGCTAAGTTCCTCATAATAAAAGAGGAAAACGACTTCTCTATATTTTAATGGTAGTGCTAACACCAAATCCGCCAAATCAGTAATATTCTCTTTTTCTAAAAATGTTTGTTCAGGTGTACTTGTATGGTCCGCAATCACCCTTCCAAACATTTCAGAAATTTGCACTTTTCTATAGTTCCAACTTTTCAAATAATCCTTACATTTATTAATGGTGATTCTGTAAAGATAGGTTTTCACACTGCACTCACGACGAAAGTTATCCAGCTGATTAAAATAGGTTACAAATACCTCCTGCGAAATATCTTCAGCTATATTAAAATCCTTGACATAAGAATAGGCCAGCTTAACAATATCACTTCCGAATTGATTCATCACACTTTCCAAGTGTATTTCCTTATGGTCAATAACATCATGCAAAGGTTCTTCCAAGGCTGCCATCACCCTCTCTTCCATTCTTTCATTAATAAAAGTTAGACGACACTTCTCTTTGGAAAGTTTGGAAATTCTTTCTTTATTTTACCAAAAGAAAAAGCAGGTGAA
Source organism: Sutcliffiella horikoshii (assembly GCF_002157855.1). Taxonomy (NCBI): domain Bacteria; kingdom Bacillati; phylum Bacillota; class Bacilli; order Caryophanales; family Bacillaceae; genus Sutcliffiella; species Sutcliffiella horikoshii. Next base: position 2,834,644 of record NZ_CP020880.1, read on the forward strand.
CTTCTTTTTAGAAAAGAAATTCTCCTGCTCTATTTTTAGATAACCCATTCGCCATCTGTCATTATTGTTTCTTTTACTCCAGCTTCCGTTTCTCCTTCAATGCTCATCTCTTCCGAACCAATCATAAAATCGACGTGAATCATACTTGTGTTGACCCCTTTTGATTCTAGCTCCTCTTTGCTCATCTTTGCTCCGTCTTCAATATTGATCGGATAAGCTGAACCTAGCGCCAAGTGGCAGGAAGCATTTTCATCAAAAAGTGTGTTATAGAAAATCACTTCCTGCTTGGATACTGGTGAGCTATGTGGGACAAGCGCAACTTCCCCTAAGTGAAGTGCTCCTTCATCCGTTTCTAAAAGCTTTTTCAACACTTCATATCCTTGCTCAGCCGAAAACTCCACCACTTTGCCTTCTTTAAATGTAAGGCTGAAGTTATCTACCAGGTTTCCGTTCAGGTTTAACGGCTTAGTGGAAGATACGACTCCGTTAACTCCGGTCTTCACAGGTGCCGTAAACACTTCTTCTGTTGGAAGGTTCGGAACGAAATAAGTACCTTGATCGTTGTTCATTCCACCGCCTAGCCAAACCTGTTCGTTTGGAAGTTCGATTGTCAGGTCTGTCCCTGGCGCTTTGTAATGAAGTTTTTTGTACTTTTTGGAGTTAAGGATTTGTAGCTTTTCTTGCAAAGTTTTTATGTGTTTATTCCACGCTTCAACAGGGTCGTTTTCATTGACACGTGTTACTTGGAAAATGTTTTCCCATAGGCTTGCAACCTGATCTTCTGGAGATCTGTCCGGGTAAAGTTTCGCTGCCCATTCTTGAGACGGCACGGAAACAATCGCCCAGCTGACTTTCGCAGTTTGAATGTATTTTCGGTAGTTCTGCATTGCTTTGGCCTGAGCTTTGTTAGAAATGGACACCCGCTCTGGATCGACGTCTTTAAGAAGATCTGGGTTGGAAGCAACAATCGACATAAATGCTGCACCTTCTTCTGCCATTTCCTCCATTCCTTTTACTTTCCACTCTCGGACATGACTGAGAGATTCTGTGGAGGCTGTTTCATATGTAATTTTCGTTAGTTGCTCGTCGTTCCATTCGGTATGTACGTATTTGGCGCCTAGCTTGTACGCAATTTTGGCAACTTCTCTTACAAATGGGGCTGCTGCTATTGGGGCATTGATGACAAGCGGCTGGTTTTCTTGCAGGTTGATCCCAACTTTTAGCGCAAGCTCTGCGTATTTGGTCAATTTTTCTTGTATCACTATGTATTTCCTCCTTTTGGTTGATGAGGATATTGTATCATAGGATGCCGCGGTATTGGATTGGGGAGATTTATTAACTTTTGGAGGGGTACTTAAATGGCCCCTGAGGTTATTGTGAGTTTTCCGAAGCTTATTGTGACTTTTTCAAGCGTTATTGTGAGTTTTTCGAATCACCTCACTAAGCTCATAAAAAAAACCAACTCCCCCTAAAAGGAAAGTCGGCCTCCAAAATCACACATTAAACTTCTCTTTCACAAATTCTACAACTTCTTCTGCTGTGCTCATGCCAAGGATCTCTTCACGGTAGGAAGCAGCTTCCTCTTTAGAGATGCCGCGCAGTTGGCTTCTTGCAGGAAGGATGGATGTCGCGCTCATACTGAACTCGTCCAGTCCAAGTCCTAGAAGGATTGGGATTGCGATTGGGTCGCCAGCCATTTCTCCACACATGCCGGCCCATTTGCCGTTTTTGTGTGCAGCTTGGATGACATTATCTACTAGGCGCAAGATTGCCGGGTTGTATGGTTGATACAGGTAGGAAACCTGCTCGTTCATACGGTCCGCTGCCATTGTGTATTGAATCAAGTCGTTTGTTCCGATGCTGAAGAAGTCTACTTCCTTCGCGAAAATATCAGCCATAACCGCTGTTGATGGGATTTCCACCATGATACCGATCTCGATATTTTCGTTTACAGTTATACCATTCTTCACAAGCGCTTCTTTTTCTTCTAAAAGAATTGCTTTTGCTTGGCGGAACTCGTCCAATGTTGCGATCATCGGGAACATGATTTTCAGGTTTCCATAAGAGCTAGCACGCAATAATGCACGAAGCTGTGTACGGAAAATATCCTGTTCCTCTAAGCAAAGGCGAATCGCACGGAAACCTAGGAACGGGTTCATTTCTTTTGGAAGGTTTAAATAAGGAAGTTCCTTATCTCCGCCGATGTCCAATGTACGGACAACAACAGGTTTGCCTTCCATGCTTTCAAGAACCTCTTTATAGGCTTTGTACTGCTCGTCCTCTGTCGGAAGTTCCGTTCTGCCCATGTAAAGGAATTCGGTACGGTAAAGACCGACACCTTCTCCGCCATTGGCAAGAACGCCTTTCACATCTTTTGGAGTACCGATGTTTGCAGCAAGCTCGACTTCTTGTCCGTCAGAAGAAAGACTTTTCTCGTTGACAAGCTTAGCCCACTCTTTTTTCTGCTCTTCGTACTTCTCTTGCTTTTCTTTGTAAGAAGCAATTTCTTCTTCTGTCGGATCGACGATTACCACCCCGTCTAAACCATCAATGATGACCATTGTGTCATTTTGAATAGTTTCCATGACGTTCTTTGTTCCAACTACTGCTGGAATTTCCATCGAACGAGCCATGATCGCCGAGTGAGACGTACGTCCACCGATATCAGTTGTAAATGCTTTTACATATTGACGATTAAGTTGAGCAGTGTCAGAAGGAGTTAAATCTTCTGCAATGATAACAACTTCTTCTGAAATAAGTGCAGGATTGGAAACTGTCACACCTAAAAGGTGAGCTAGTACACGTTTGGTCACGTCGCGGATATCCGCTGCACGCTCCTTCATGTACTCGTTATCCATTTGTTCAAACATATTGATGAACATTCCTGCTGTTTCATCCAAAGCATACTCAGCATTTACACTGTCGCTTTTAATTTTTTCTTTAATTGGATTTATAAGTTCAGGGTCACTCAATACAAGAAGGTGTGCAGAAAAGATTTCAGCCTTGTCTGCTCCAAGCTCTTTATGTGCGTGTTCCTTGATTTTTTCCAATTCGCTTTTAGAGATTTCTACTGCTTTTTCAAATCTTTCCACTTCCGCTTGGGCATTGTCGATCGTCTTCTTGTCCACAGATAGTTCTGGGTTTTCAAGACGATATGCTTTCGCAATCGCAATCCCGCTAGAAGCAGGGATACCTTGAATCGTGTTTGACATTATTCCCCTAACCCTTCTGATTTCAAAGTTTCTTCAATTGCAGAAATTGCCTCACTCTCATCAGAACCTTCTGCAACAATTTTAATTTCCGCACCTTGAGGAATTCCAAGAGACATTACACCCATGATGGATTTCAAGTTAACAGATTTACCGTTGTACTCAAGGTTTACGTCTGCATCGAATTTACCTGCAGTTTGTACCAATTGAGTAGCCGGACGTGCGTGAATTCCTGAATCTGCTGTTACTTTAAATGTTTTTTCTGCCATTGTAATCAAACTCCTTTAGGATATGTGTATTTTTTACTTTAGAAACTATTCAACTAAAAGAACTTTGTTCCCTTTATTCCTATACCCTGTAGCTTTCACCAGTAATCGCGGTGAATATGTAGGAAAAAATATAGAAAAAGGCATGAGTGAGGGCTTGTCTATATAAAAGGGTACACTCGTCCCCTTAGTATGGATCAAAACCTCTTCACTCATGCCTGATCGTATCAGTAACACGTAAAGTTCTTATCTATGTTGAAAGCATTTGCATGAACATTTAGTTGAACGCTTCTTAACTGTCCGATGAGATTGTAGCATAAAAAACAAAACCTTGGCAATACTTTTGACTCATACTCCACTTTTTTTCTTTTTAAAAAGCATCATGATTGCATAAGGAATCACACCGAAGAGCTGAAAGGCGATGGGCGAACGCTCTTGCTTTTTCAGTTGCCTTTGCTCACGCTTTACTTCTTTCGGCTGATCCATGTAGGTGACAAGCTGCTGTGTCACATATTTCACATAATCATTTGTTTTCATTTAGTCCACCACCCAAGAGATTCTTTTATCTCTAGTGTTGACGGTTACTCCATATTTTAATCGCGTTATGTACGGCCTCTGCAGCAGATTCCAAGTCCAGCCCGGTTGTATCCACCGTGATGTGCGCTTGTTTATAAAGAGGTAAACGTGTGTCAAAAAGCTCTATGATTTCTTCTTTCTTTTTCTGTTTTATAAGGGGCCTGGTCGTATCATTTTCCAAACGCTCCCAAATAACTTCCGGGTCTGCGTAAAGAAAAATCATACAGCCGTTCTCTTTCATCCAATCAATGTTATTTTGAGTTGTTACTATTCCTCCACCAGTTGTCACTAGGGTATCATTCACGGGTAGTTCTTGAAGGGTCTTTGTTTCCAGCTCCCGAAAAAAACTCTCTCCATATTGCTCGAAGATATCCTTAATTTGCAACTTCATATTCTGTTCAATCAGTGTGTCTGTATCAACGACATCGAGACTCAGGTTGGTTGCCAACGCCTGTCCGATGGTTGTTTTCCCCGCTCCCATAAATCCTGTAAGATAGATGCTTTTCATGTTCCATGCCTCTCTTTCTTTTTGGATGCCTCTTTATTTTATTATTATAGGGCAAAGCTCCCTCTCCCTCCACTTTAAGAAAAACTAGGCAATACCTAGCCGGTCCTTTTAGAGCTAAAAACCTTTAGTTGTTTGGTAAGTCGCCACTGTCATTTTCTAAATGGCTGCACTTTTCCTTGAGATAAACTAATGAAGACATCCTTGACTGATTTTCTACGATAAAGACGTCTTCATGAATCGAATGAAGACCTTTCTCCCTCCATTTTCCCGACAGAGATGTCTTCATACACCTCATGAAGACCTTTCTACTCCCATTTCCCCGCAAGAGATGTCTTCATATACCTGATGAAGACCTTTCTACTCCCATTTCCTCGCTAAAGAGGTCTTCATAGAACTACAAAAACAGTATTATGTATTTAAAAACTACAAAAAAGTGCCTCCATCAATAGGAGACACTTCTGACTAGTTTTCCTCTTAGTTATCAGGCATAACCCAGATAACTTCTGCAGTTCGAATGAAAAAGCTCGAATCTCCAGCAACTAACACAACATGATCTGGTTTAACATCCTTCAGGTTACCTCTTATTGATCCTCGCGTTGTTTCAATGACCACTTCGGTGCCAACGATACTTCTTAAAGTATGGTATACATAGGGTTCTATCACCATATATTGAATGGGCATCCCATTGTCCGCTTGATTCATTGGGTATTTACCTCCTTTGTTACACGGTACATTTATATGATTGGGACAATGGGATGGTGATTTTATGTGATTAATTTAATTGTTTCATACCAGCCGAGTACCTTCTTTTCTTCCATATCGTAAAGGATGGTTGCTTTGTACTCCCTCGCCATCCTGGTTGTGCAGACAATGACAATCTCCCTTTCTGTTCCAAGTTCCTTTACAGTTACCGCAGCTTCTCCCCTTGGCATTTCAAACGACGAAATAATTTCCTCCCTCTCCTCTTTCAACTGTTCCTCCACTTTGTCCCATACAAATTTCATCATGATTTCCAGCTCAAATTGTTGATCCGATTCATGATAAAACATTTTCTCCAGCCGGTAGTTTTCAATTTGATGAAGCAAAAAGGAGGAGACTATTACACTTATGATAAGTGTGACAGGAAAAATATACCCTTTGTTCTGTTTACTTCGAAGTCCAGCTTGTACGGATTGCCCCCAATTTGAATTCATGGATTATTTCGTCCTTCCCCTTTACATTCACTATAGCCCCATTATTCACTTCTTTAAAAGTAATACTTTCTACTCCATGCAAGAGTAATTCGTGTCCAGTTCCATTAACTCTACGTCTGACATTTTTTTGATAAAATTCATATGTCACTCTTTGATCGTCTTGATTGATAATGACCATCGCATTACTCTCCACCGACACTCTCTTTGCATTTCGAACCTCCCTTGTAGCCTGCTGAATAAACACCTCGAGCTCCAAAGGATGAATTCCATCGCCCTTTTCTGTCAATAGCGAGAGATTTTTAAGTAGAAGAGGGAAAAACGCGGTGAGAATAAGAATGACTGAAAAACTGACCAAGACCTCCAATAAGGTAAAACCGTCATGTTTACGGAAGATGGACATAAATACACCTTTCCTCCTCCAACGATTTATAATTCATATAGGACACACACAGCACTGGCGGAACGGTTTCTTCCACCAATGTCAGGGAATAGGTGGTGCCATTTCTGTTTACCATATTATCTTCAAACAATTTGGCACCTGTACGTATTTCTTCCAATTCCATTGTCAAAAGGAACCTTGCTTGCTGATCGAGAATAAATCCCTTGCGTTCCTGATTCATTCGTACCAACCCAGGAAGCAGAACGGAGGCAATGACCATCCAAATTACCAAAGCCCCTAAAACCTCTACTAATGTAAATCCTTTAGAGCTTTTCCACATAGAAACGGCCTTTTCCTAAGGTGAAAACGTATCGATAGCTTTCCATTTCGTCCACATAAATACCGATTGCGCCAGCTTTATTAATGCTGCCATTTCCATTGTAAATCAGTCTTTCTCCCATCGTGCGTGTATCTATTCTTACATCACGGTGGTATTCCCGATATACCATTTCGTTAATCTGGAAGGTTCCTTGCCGTATACGGTAATAGTTATTTTGTGGAGTAAAAATAATACTTACACTTGTTTTCGTACTTATTGCATATTGTTGGGCGAACAAGAGATCATTGCTTAATTGATCGCTAAATTGTTCTGCAATTATGTTTTTGTTGGTCGCATTAAGATTAAGGATGGTCACCGATAGAATGATGGAGATGAGAGAAAGAACCAGCATAGATTCCAAAAGGGAGTATCCCTTGGAATCTAAAGGTCTATAAACCAACATCAGCTTCCGCTTTGCTGTTGACAATCGTAACGGTACTTCCGTTTGGACAGTTTAAAGTTCCGTCTTCATCGAAATGATCTTGAAGATATTCTGGTGAGTCCAAATCATCAATGGTTGCCGGCTCGCTCCCCTTATCCAATCGGTATGTCTGAATCTGGGCGTCCACCATGCTAAGCAGCGCCTCACATCCTTTATCCCCAATAATGCTAGAATTCTTTGTCACGTTTGGAATCATGATTAAGAGTAACACGGTAATAACCAACATAACTAAAAGCATTTCCACCAACGTAAAACCACGTTCTTCCTTTAATAGCTTTCTCATCTATAACCCTCCTAGTAATTGAAACATTGGAATGAAGATACAGAGATATAACACAAAAACAAATGAACCGATCCCTAAAAATAAAACAGGCTGAACTCTTCCCAGTAGCTTTTCGCTTTTTTCCTGCATCTTCACTAACAGTAACTTGCTGTATTGCTCCAATTCCTGACCTAATTTCCCATTCTTTTGTCCATGTACAATAACTACATCAAGCCCCTTTACAAACACTTTCTCCCTTCCCACCAATGTTTCGAGCTTTTCCCCCTCCACTAAAAACTTACGATATTCTTTTGCTTTAGAATGGAAAAAAGAATGATAACGTTGCTGCTCGAACACAGCTATGGCTTCATTAATCGTTAATCCACTTAATAGCAAGCTGCTTAATTGTTGCGTGAAGTAATGGGAATAATGAAGGGAGAGAAAGGTTTTAACAAGAGGAATTTTCAACAGCAAATCCACCTTTTGAGACGGATTCAATTTTCTTTCATAAATTTTATAAAATAAATAGGCTGCGAAGATCCCAAGTACACACCACAATAGTAAAATGGGTATTTGAACAACGAGAAAGAAAAATACGGAGATGATTGGACTTAAAGAAATGTTCATTTGGGAAAAGAGAAGATGAAACTGTGGCAACAACACCAATTGAACAAAAACAAGCATGATCGTTACAAGGAAGAGAAGCATGATTGGATACCTGAGAATGGAGAAAATCTTATCTCTATAGAACCTTTTCCTCTCAAGCAGTGCTCCCCCTGTCCGAAATGCCTGTCCTAGGTTTCCGTGCTTTTGTGAAAAGAATAGCAACGACAATATATCCTGATTAAAATGCAGACTTTCTAAAACTTGATGTACACTGTACCCTTTTTTCAGCTCCTCAATGGCCTCAAGCAAGCTTCTTTTCTTTTCCGCTTCGAAGTGAATACTCATCAACTCCAATGCTTCTAATAAAGAATAGCCATTAGTGTAGAGGTCTCCCATCCTTTTTAGGAAATCCTCCTGAACTTTAAGCGGCCAACCCCTATTGCCCTTTGCCATCGTTCACCCATTTTTCATATTCCCTTTGATGAATAAAGCCCAGAGCTATTCCCTTTTTAATTACTTCCTTCAGTGTAGGATAGTGTAATTCCACCTTTGCCCCTTTACACTCTTCCATCACCTTGGACAGTTCCCGCCCATATAAAAGTTCATATACACTGACCAATCGATGTTGCCTGTACTTTCTGCAGAAAGATGTACATTCCCCATGGCAATAAGGACATTTCAACTCCACGAGCCTTTGCGCTGAAATTGCTATTAATGTCTGTTCCAACTCTTGTTGCGAGACCCCAAACTCCAACAGCCGATGTACCGCCCCTTTTGCATCCCGCGTATGCAAGGTACTTAAGACTAAATGACCCGTCAGCGATGCCCTTATAGCAATCTTCGCCGTTTCTTCATCCCTGATTTCCCCGACCATGATAATATCCGGATCGTGTCTTAGAATGGCCTTCAAACCTGTTGCATAGGTTATCCCTGCCTTTTCATTCACCTGCACCTGAAGCACATTTCTACTTCTCCGCTCCACCGGATCCTCAAGCGTTATAATATTTCGTTGCAGCATCCCTTTTGACTCTTCCAAAATCGAATACAGAGTGGTGGTTTTGCCAGAGCCGGTCGGGCCAGTGAACAGAATAAGGCCATGTGAGTGCTTCATTAAGGAAAATAGTTTTCTAGTGGAGTTCGGAAACAGGGATAAACGTTTTAAAGGGAATTGGCTGTCATCATGCGGTAGGATTCGGATGACAAGACTTTCTTGGTTAACAGTGGGCAAGGTCGAGAGTCGTAGATTGATGGGTTTGGAGTCAATGTAAAGGTTTAATGCGCCATTTTGGGGCTTTCTTGTTTCACCTATGTCCATTTCGGCTTGGAATTTAAGGTGTGATAATATCCGTTCATAGATTTCTGGTGGGAGATCTTCTTGATCGTAGAGGTAGTGGTCCAGACGGAAAAGTACTTTGGCGGACGTTTCATGTGGTTTGATGTGAATATCTGATACACGCAAACGGATAGCTTGGCGAATGATCTCTTCACACTTTTTTTCAATATTCATTTGTCACCTCATTTTGTGTTGATTTGTTTGTTGGATGGGAGTGAGTGAGCTTTCTTGCCTTGAGGAAAAGAGAGAAAAAAGATGGGGTACAGGTCTGCCTTTATAATTTTCTACACGGATTGACATATTCCTGCAAGTTTTTTTATTTTTTTTCAAAAAAATGAAGACCCCTGCTTTTCAACAAAAAGCTTCGGTCTCCACTAAATATTCCTCTACTACCTTGCCAATCTCCTGTATCGCTCTTTTCCCAATGGAGTTATCAACCAAGTCGTCGATAAGAACGGCTACGAAAAGTTTCTCGCCCTTATAGGTAACAATCCCGCAATCATGCTCCACACCGGGCAGCTCCCCGGTCTTATTGGCAATTCCCACTAATTCTAGGTCCATGTAAAACGGAAGCTTATCTAGAAGCTGCTGACCACCAAGAATTCGCAGCATTTTTTGTCTGCTCTCATCGGAAAACACAGCCCTCTCGGCGTCTTCTATATGCAAATACTTTAAACACTCTATCATTTCAAGGGCACTTGTCCTGTTTTCTATACCGGCAGCCGTGGCTTTAAAATCCATCATTTTTCGCTCAAGTTTTGTATTCGTTAAACCCTGCTCTCTACAGAAATCATTTACACCATTCCACCCAATAATGTCAATAACCTTATTGGTCGCGGTATTATCGGATACTATAATCATTAACGTCAACAATTCTCCTAACGTAAAACTTGTGTCACCATCCATAAATTGAATGACACCTGCTCCACTGACAATATTTCTAGTGTCAATGGAATATCTATCAGAAAGACTCAAAATGCCTGCTTCTACCTGTTTAAAAGCCGCCATCATAATTGGGATTTTAATTAGGCTGGCTGCTTTTTTTGTAACATAAGCATCTTTATCCAGACGCTGGCCACCGCCGTCTTCTATCACATAACTAACGTGTCCCGCAGTCGAATCTACCACTGCTTGGACACGTTCCTTCAATAGTTGTAGGTTAGTTTCAATTCCCATCATGCGCACTTGCCACCATTTCCCTTACCTTATCTGGGCCGACAATTTTTTCATTATATAAATGACAGGCTACATAATGACGTTCTTCTACTTCCTGCCACTCTGGAATCGATTGGCTGCATGCTTCCATTGCATGCGGACAACGGGTGCGGAAGACACAGCCACTTGGCGGATAAATCGGACTTGGGATCTCCCCTTGAACTATTTGCCTTTCCCGTTTGTCCTCTATATCTGGATCTGGTATCGGGATGGCAGATAATAAGGCTTGTGTGTAAGGGTGCAACGGCTTTTTATAAAGGGCCTTACTTTCCGTCAGTTCCATCATTTTTCCAAGATACATAACCCCTATCCTGTCACTGATATGCTTAACCATTGAAAGGTCGTGGGCAATGAACAAGTAAGTTAATCCTTTTTCTTTCTGAAGACGTTTCATTAAGTTCACCACTTGCGCTTGCACGGATACATCCAAAGCGGATATTGGTTCATCCGCAATGATAAAATCTGGATCCAGTGCAAGGGCCCGTGCAATTCCGATTCGCTGTCTTTGTCCACCGCTGAATTCATGCGGGTAACGGTTCGCATGCTCCCGATTTAACCCCACATCTACCAATAGCTGATAGACACGCTCTGTGCGTTCTTTGCTATTTTTGTAGATGCCATGCACTTCCATTGGTTCGGAGATAATTTCTTTTACAGTTGAACGCGGATTAAGCGATGCATAAGGGTCTTGAAAGATCATTTGCATGTTGCGGTGGAAAGCAAACTTCTCTTTTTCGGTTAGTTTATGAACATCTTTTCCGTTAAAGTTCACTTCGCCTGCCGTTTTACCATAAAGTCCGATGATGGTCCTTCCTGTAGTGGATTTACCACATCCTGACTCTCCCACCAGCCCAAAGGTTTCCCCTTGGTATACATCAAATGAAACATTGTCTACCGCTTTTAGGGCTTGATTTTTGCCTAGAAAAAAATACTTTTGCAAGTTTTTCACTTGAAGTAGTTTCTTTTGCATGATTATCCCCCGTCCTTTTGCCAGTACCTTCTTGCTGCACATAGTTCTTTTTCATAAATGGTGTTTTCCATTGGGAGAATTTCAATATCTCTACCGGTTTTTGGTGAGTGCAACAGCTTCCCGTCTCCATAATAAATTCCTACGTGATGAATCTTGCCCTTGCCTTCTTCATAAGCAAAGAACAACAAGTCCCCCGGTTCTAAAGCGTTTAACTTCACTTCTGCACCCTCTTTAGCCTGGTCGTGGGCATCTCGGGGGATGATATAGCCATTGGCTTTGCACATGGTATAGCTGAATCCCGAGCAATCCATCCCGTATCCACTCATACCACCCCATAAATATGAAAGGCCGAGGAATTTCTCACCGCTCCTGACAATATCCGTCCCAGTTCCTTTTGGAAGGAAAGCAAGACCATCATATACCGAAATGTGATCTGTTTTCAGCAACCCATAAGTTCCATCAGGAAGTTGGACTTTCACCTTTTCTTTCCCATTCTCCTTTACAGGCAAAATGGTTTGAAAGCTCAGCTCTAGTAACACTTTTTCCTCAGTCGAAAATAAAGGAGCAAGGTTGCTCGTCACAACAGCAACCGGACCATCTGCAAGCTTCCAATCCATTACTTCAGTGACCTGACATTTCGGCACCCAACCAGGATATCCCCTCTCATCCTTTGATGAACCTTGAGTCAAAGCAATAATATGATAGTAATCTTTCTTTTCCTCTAGAACGAGTACTTCCTGTCCGTATAACAGTTGAGATTGGATAAGGTTGGCATCACAAAGTTCTAACCTTGTTTCAAAATTCAGCAAATCCAGCCAACCATTAATGTCTGTGGGATTCGAGGTGGCTTTCTCGTCTAGCACTCTTGCTGAATCATAAGAGGTCCAGATGGTGGCTACTGGTACATTTATGACATATTTACTCAACACTGACGCCTCCTTTTACATTTATATCTCCAATTCCTAATCCAGGCGCATCCGGGAAACTGATCAATCTACCGTTATAAATAATGCCGCCTGTTACGATGTCTTCTGCGAGCATAAGCGGTGCATCAAAATCAAATCGTGTGATATTGCTCTTACTTGCAGCAAAATGGGCGGCCGCCGTGATGCCAAGCCTGGTTTCAATCATGCTTCCTACCATGCATTCGACTCCAAAGGACTCTGCAATACTATTAATCTTTTCTGCCTGGAAAATGCCGCCTGATTTCATCAGTTTAATATTTATCAGGTTGGCACTGCGCGTTTTAAGTACTTGAAGTGCCTGTTCAGGAGTAAAGACGCTCTCATCCGCCATGATTGGTGTTTCCACTGCATCGGTAACCTGTTTCAATCCCTCTACATCATGGGCGATGACAGGTTGTTCCACAAGCTCGATATTCAGCCCCAGATCTTCCATTTTGCGAATGCCGCGTATAGCTTCTTTAGCCGTCCAACCTTGATTGGCATCAAGTCGAATCTCTACCATATCTCCTACACGGCTTCTAATTTCTCTTATTCTAGCAATATCTGTCAGCATATCATCTTTCCCTACTTTTACTTTCAGGACACGGAAACCTCTCTCTACATATCCTATGGCGTCCTCTCCCATTTCCTTCGGGGAATTGACGCTAACGGTAAAGTCTGTCTCAAGCTCGCTCTTGGCCCCGCCCAAATACTGATACAGTGGCAGCCTGCTATGTTGAGCTAAGCAATCATAGATGGCCATATCGACTGCAGCCTTTGCACTTGAATTTCGCACAAGCGATTTATGTAATCTCTGCAATATGGGTTCATAGTTTAGGAGGTTCTCGTTTAAAAGAATCGGTTTCAAAATTTGTTGAATGGCATATTCAATACTATCAAGACTGTCCCCAGTAATGACATGTGTAGGTGGTGCCTCTCCCCACCCAACCAGACCATTGTCACAGGTGATCTGCACTACCACAGCCTCCGCTACATACACGGTACGCAAGGCTGTCTTAAATGGTTTTGACAGAGGTACTGCGGTTCGGAACGTCTCAACCTGCAGTATTTTCATATTTCCCTCTCCTTTCATTCCACTCCTGGTTGGATGGTCAATGTCTTGTTGTATGTGTTCAATTCCGCTTTTGCTCCATGCGGGATGGCAATATTCGGAGAGCAATGTCCAAATTGGAACCCGCTCATAGTCGGTTTTCCTGCATCTTTTACCTGTTGAGAAATGACTTCCTCAAGCGTCAAAGATGCCTTTCCTTCATCAGGCACACAGTTATGGAAGTCGCCAATAACAATACCTTCTGCGTCTGCAAACTTGCCTGCCATTTTCAACTGATTTAGCATCCTGTCCACTTTGTATGGCTGTTCATCAATATCTTCAAAAAAGAGGATTTTCCCCTTTGTCTGCAATTCAAACGGCGTTCCAAGTGAACTTACAAGCAAAGTTAAGTTCCCGCCAACAAGCTCTCCGGTTGCAACACCCTCGTTCATCACTTCAAGTGGGGAGAGTTCTTCTGTATATACTATTTCAGTTGGCTCAAATAACTGTTGAAAATAAGTTTTTGATAGAGGGTGAATGCTTTCAAGCCCGATATCCGAGCTTAGCATTGGACCATGGAAGGAAGTTAATCCGGCCTGCTGGTAGAATGCTTGATGCAAAAATGTGATATCGCTATACCCCCAAAAAATCTTAGGATTATTCTTTACCAAGTCATAATCTATACTGGACGCAATCCTTGCCGTGCCAAATCCTCCGCAAGCACAGAAAATCGCCTTTACTTCATCATCTTGAAACATAGCGTGCAGATCCTCTAGTTTTTCTTTGTCCTTGGATGCAAGGTAGCCGTAGGGAGCATCTACATATTTGCCCAACTTCACTTTCAAACCCAGTTCTTCTTCCAAAAAAGGAAGTGCCCGTTTCAACTTCTCCTGTTTCGGTGGACTTGCAGGTGCAATGACACCAACCGTATCTCCTTTTTTCAAACGAATCGGCTTCATGTCTCGCCACTCCTCTCCTTTAAAAATTCCCGTTAAACTATGTATATGTATGGTGTTTCTTGATTGAATATGTATGATAATTTCAATGAGAAGGGTGTTCCGCGAACACCCTTCTCCTGTTAAAACTTATAGTATGTTATTCTTTGTCCGCCCATTTAAGTTCGATATATCCAACAGGGTGACGAACAATTCCTTTAACTGCTTCGTTTTGAAGATATACATGGTTGTAGAAATACAACGGAATGATCGGCATGTCTTCAAATAATACTTTCTCCGCTTCGTACATTTGCTCATAGCGAGCTGTTTCATCTGTTTCATTAAGTGCCGATTGAATTAACTCATCATATTTTGAGTTGCTCCAACCTGTACGGTTCATGGAATGTCCAGTTTGGAAGTTTTCTAGGAAGTTGATAGGGTCAGCATAGTCTGCTAAGAATGAGCTGCGGGAAAATTGGAACTCAAGTGCCGTTTGCATATCAAGGAACACGTTCCATTCCATATTGGCAAGCTTCACATCGACTCCAAGATTGTCCTTGAACATTTGTTGCATCGTCTCAGCGATTCGTTTGTGCTCATCACTTGTGTTATAAGTAAATGTAACTTCAGGTAATGTTTCATACCCTTCTTCTTCCATTCCTTTTTCCAATAATGCTTTTGCTTCTTCCGCGTTAAAAGTAACAAGGTCTCCATTTGTTTCACGGAAGTCTTTGCCGGATGGATCTGTGAATCCTGAAGAGACAAATCCTGTTGCCGCTTCTTCTCCTCGTTTTGTCACATAATCAACAATATCCTGCTGATTGACCGCCATTGCGAATGCCTTTCTGATGTTTGCATTTTGGAATGGCTCTTTGTCTACCCCAAATCGGAAGAAATACGTACCAGCCTGCTCGCCAATATTTACTTTTCCTTCTGCAAATAACGCTTCACTTGCATCAGCAGGCACTCCTGACGTATCCAGGTCACCCGCTTGGTACATTTGATACTCTGTGTTTGTATCATTTACAATCGCCCAGTGAACTTTGTCCAATTTAACCGTATCTGCATCCCAATATTGGTCATTCTTCGCCATAACAAAGTGGCTTTCATGCTCCCACTCAGCAAGGTTAAATGGCCCGTTTCCTACAAAAGAATCCGCTTCAGCAAACCACTCTGGATTTTCTGTAGCAACCTTCTCATTGATTGGGAAGAAGGCTGGATTCGTGATGACACTTAGGAAATATGTTTGTGGAGCAACAAGTGTCACTTCCAATGTCTTTTCATCCAATGCTTTTACTTGTACATCATCAACAGAGCCTTCCCCGTTGTTGTAAGCTTCCCCACCCTCGATGAAGTAACCAAGGAATGCAGCAGGAGATGCTGTTTCAGGGTTTAATAGGCGCTTCCATGCGAATTCAAAATCACCCGCAGTTACATCGTCCCCGTTAGACCATTTTGCATTGTCACGGATATAGAATGTGTACGTTTTGCCGTCTTCGGACACGTCCCATTTTTCCGCTGTTGCTTCTTGTGGTAAGTGTTCGTCATTTAAGCGAGTCAGACCTTCCATCAAGTTGTTTAGTGCGTTCCAAGAATAGGAGTCAAAGCCGATTGGCGGATCAAGTGATGTTGGTTCAGATCCGTTGTTCAGGCGAAGTACCTTTTCTCCTGATGCGCTGTCGTTGTTGTTCGTGTTTTCGTTTGTGTCGGTGCCTGCGTTGTTGCTTGCTGTACAGGCTGCTAAGATGAATACTAGCATTGCGGTCATTAGTAATGACAATACCTTTTTCATGTGTTACTCCCCCTTTTTCATTTGTAAATCTTTAGACGCCGCTGTTGATCTCCGCACTGTGCTTCGCTTTCCGCGGGACGGTGCTTGAGCCTCCTCACAACGCTTCAGGGGTCTCAACCTACCGTGATTCCCCCGCTGGAGTCTTCGCACTGTGCTCCAATCAACAGCTATGAAACTCTATTTCACTATAAGTCTTATCTTATAGTTGAAATCACTGTTTTTATGGGCTTCGGAGCTCTTGGGTCCTGAAGCCAGCAGTCTACATGGTGTTCCTCGGACAGACGTGTCTTCATTGGATATAATCGCTCGCATACTTCCATGGCATACTCGCATCTTGCTGCAAATGCACAGCCTGTCGGTGGTGAAAACAGGTCAGGTGGAGAGCCTATTATTGGCACCAGTTCTTCATCTTCTAAATCAAGGCGAGGAACCGAGTTTAATAGACCTTTCGTATATGGGTGCTCCCCTCTATAGAAGATTTCTCTTCTATTCCCGGACTCTACTATCTTACCTGCATACATAACAGCCACACGGTCTGCCACTTGCGCTACTACTCCTAAGTCATGCGTGATAATGATGATGGAAACCCCAGTTTTCTTTTGAATATCCTTAAAAAGGTTTAAAATCTGGGCTTGGATGGTCACATCTAGTGCCGTTGTCGGTTCGTCTGCAATCAATACTTCAGGCTGGCAGACAAGGGCCATGGCAATAACAATACGCTGTCTCATGCCTCCACTGAACTGGTGCGGGTATTGTTTCAATCGTTCAGTCGGGCTAGGTATCCCGACAAGATTCAGCATGTCCACCGCCTGTTTCCTCGCTTCTGCTTTAGAGACTTTCTTATGCTGGATGATCCCTTCCATGATCTGATCTCCAACAGTTAGAGTTGGATTCAATGCTGTCATGGGGTCTTGGAAAATCATTGAGATATCTGCGCCTCGAATCTTTCTCATTTCCGGTTCAGACGCTTTGGTCAAGTCCTTGCCTTTAAAAAGGACTGTGCCTTGCGTTATCCTCCCCGGCGGTTGTGGAATTAATCGCATGATACTTTGGGATGTCACACTTTTTCCACAGCCGGATTCCCCTACAATTGCGAGGGTTTCTCCTTTATGCAAATCAAAACTGACTCCCCGGACTGCTTTCACTTCGCCTCCGTATGTTGTAAAGGAAACATGTAAGTCTTTTACTTCCAGTACTTTTTCCATGATGTCACTTACCTCCTCAGCTTTGGATCTAGTGCGTCTTGTAATCCGTCTCCAAACACGTTAAATGCAAACATGGTCATGGAGATGAAGAATGCCGGGAAGAACAGGCGCCACCAATGTCCTGAAATAATCGTTGATAACCCATCATTGGCCATCACACCCCAACTGGCATACGGGGCACTAACACCAAGACCCAGAAAGCTTAAAAATGCTTCTGCGAAAATTGCAGCAGGTACCGTCAATGTCATTTGAACAATGATAGGACCCATCGTATTAGGGAGAAGATTTTTTCTAATGATCCGGGAAGTCTTCGTTCCAAAAGTTTTAGACGCAAGCACAAACTCATAATTTTTTATTTGCAGTACCTGCCCCCGGACAATCCTAGCCATTCCAACCCATCCTGTTACGGTTAGTGCGATAATGATGGTCAATAATCCCGGTCCCATTACAACCATTAATAGAATCACGACCAATAGATACGGAAGGCCGTATAAAACCTCCACCACACGCATCATTGCATTATCGGTTCTGCCACCTTTGTACCCGGCGATTCCGCCGTAAACAACACCAATGATAAAGTCAATCAATGCCGCCATTAATCCGACGAATAAAGAAATCCTTGCACCATACCAGGTACGAGTGAAAACATCTCTCCCCAGTTCATCTGTACCAAAAAAATGGGTGGAGGACGGTGGCTGATTTTGATTTGGTAAATTTGTCTGCATAACACTATAAGGGGAAAAAATCGGTCCAAAGATGGCCATGATGGTCAAGAATAAAAGAAAGATCAATCCTGCCATCGCAAGTTTGTTCTTAACCAATCGCCGCCAAGCATCCTGCCAATAAGATAGACTTGGACGGACTACAGCTTCAGCCTCTCCCTTGTTTTTATCAATGGGTTTGAACCACTCATCAGGAACGGTTTGGTGATTTTCTTGAAGTTTACGTTGTGCCATATTAGTTCCCCTCCTTTTTATGAAGCTTAATACGAGGGTCTAATATCCCGTAAGCTATATCTACAAGAAAAAGCATCAAAATCAAGAATGCACTATAAAACACTGTTGTGCCCATAATGACTGGATAGTCACGGGTATTAATACTTTCCACGAAATATTTGCCCATGCCTGGAATGGCAAAAATTTTCTCGATAACAAATGTCCCCGTCAATATTCCGGCAGCAAGGGTACCCAGGATGGTGACTACCGGCAATAATGCGTTACGAAGCGCATGTTTGAATACTATTTTCACCGGAGACAGGCCCTTGGCTTTTGCGGTACGTATGTAATCTTGAGTCAACACTTCCATCATGCTAGCTCTCGTCAATCTCGCAATGATTGCCATCGGACCTGTTGCAAGAGCTAATGTAGGCAAAATCATATGCTTCCAACTTGACCAAGTGGCCGGCGGAAGCAAGCCCCAGTTGACAGCAACATGTTGTATCAACACGGTGGCAAGGACAAAGTTCGGTATGGAAATCCCGAACACAGCAAAAGTCATCGCCATATAATCAATAACGCCATTGCGTTTAAGTGCAGCAATTACTCCAAGGAAAATACCTGAAATGACGGCAATCATTAAGGTGATCATCCCAAGCTCGAACGAAATAGGGAAGCCTCTTCCCAACATATCATTCACTGTCTGGGACGGTTGTTTAATAGATGGACCGAAATCCAATGTCACTAACGTTTTTAAATACATCACATACTGAACCGGTACCGGCTTGTCCAAATGATAGTGTGCCTCAAGATTACGTTGGACCACTTCGCTTGTAGACCGCTCTTCATTGAGCGGAGAACCCGGTATGGCATGCATCAAGAAGAAGGTCAATGTGATGATGACCCATAAAGTTATGAGCATTGCTAGTAATCGTTTTGCTATAAATGTTCCCATTCTCCCACTCACACTTTCTTTCCTATTGGGTTTTTATGTACTTAAGGAGCAAACCTATTAACAAAATGTCGTTCTCATTGCCAGTTCTGTCATGACAAGCATGGCTTGATAGGCTTCCTTAATATCTTTTGCCTGAAATTTGACGATAGTCGTCCCCGGCTCTAACTCTGTTCCTGGCATCAAACTTGCCCACTCCGCTTGGCCGTAATTCGCAAATTCAATGCGAAGTGTTGGATGATCAGGCGGTATTAAAGGTTTAATACTATGTACATCATCAATTGCCTGTGACGTTCTTTCTTTAATGAGTTCCTGTGCTTTCACTGGCGTCAGGGATTTTGCGGCAGAACGGGATGCGACTTCTTTTACTACTGCACAATGAACGCCAGGAATAAGACTCTCTGCTTCTAATGCTGTCTGATCATCTCCAGATACCATAATGACTGGTACGCCATAATATCCTGCTACATATGCATTGAATCCTAGCTCGCCTACTTGAACATCGTTTATGTACATATTTCTGACTCCAAAAATCATCGAATGGGTCATAACGCCTTTCATGGATGCTCTTGCATGGTATCCTACAAAAACAACCGCATCAAAGCTGTCATCTAATCCTTGCACCATGGAATACGGCTTTACATCACCTGTTATCAGCTTTGTTTCGGGATGAAGCTCTTCAATCAATATGTTATTCATTTTAGAATGACTGTCATTGATGATGACCTCCTCAAACCCCTTATCAAAAGCCGTTTTCACTACAGCATTCGCTTCCTGTGTCATTATCTTTCGACTACGCTCATAGTTATGCAACCTGGAGTCTACGTGGGTATGATCTACAAGCCCACTAATTCCCTCCATATCAACTGAAATATATATCTTCACCCCTTACCCTCCTTTTGTTTTAATATTCTTAATATTATAACAGTATTATTTTTGCGCTACAATGGAACTTGAAGAATATGGGTCTAATTATTCAGAAAATTCCACACAAAAAAATCATGTTGCCCATTTAGTAAAGGACAACATGATTTTTGGCGTTGTTATTTTAGAAGCTTTAATGATTCTCTTATAAATGCTGGAATGTCATCTGGTGTTCGGCTTGAAACCAATTGGTCATGACAGACAACTACTTCTTTGTCGTGATAGTGAGCACCTGCATTTTGAAGATCTACTTTTATGGAAGTAAATCCGGTAATATCTCTTCCTTTCAGTGCTTCTGCTGTGATAAGTAATTGTGGGCCATGGCAGATAGCAAAAACAGGTTTTTGGTCATCCATGAACGTTTTAGTAAATGAAACAAATCGATCGTCTGCTCTTAGGATATCTGGGGAGAATCCTCCAGGTATTAATAATGCATCGAAGTCTCCTGGACTTACATCATCAATTCCGGCATCTATTGTAATTTCTACTCCATCTGTTTTCCCTTTTATTGTTTCACCTTTTGATTTTTCGATTACGGTTAATTGATGCCCTGCTTCTTTAAAGGCTTTTGCGGGTTCGGTGTACTCGGAGTCTTCAAATTCATTTGTTAGTAGTACTGCAATTTTTTTACTCATCATGCAACATCTCCTTTTTTTAGTATGGGCTCTATTTGAATACCGCTGTTGATTTCCGCAAATGGCTTCGCTTTCCTAGGGGCACTGGTGGAGCCTCCTCGGCTGCTCCTGCGGGGTCTCCACCTAGTGCTATCTCCCTCAGGAGTCTTCGCCTTTTGCTCCAATCAACAGCTATAAGTCCCTTTTATATATGTTCTTGTACCCCTTAGAGGGTATGTTAAACGTGGTATTACGTATTGGGCATGAATTGTTGGAAGATGGTATCTTTTTGGATCGGATAGATTTCTCTTTTGGCCACATCGTTGATTATCGTCTGATTTCTCATCACGGCAAGGCTCAAATTGGTGGCTGCCGTTCCATGTGAATGTTCAAGGTTAGTGGAGATATACATCTGATGACTTCTTGGTTCCTTCCACACTAACCGGTACATTTCATCCACTTTAAATTCTTTTTCGCTTTCCCACACCAGTTCTTCCTTCTTATCCCAAACCCACTGTGGTATATGTGGTTTATACCCTGTTGCCAATACCACATAATCTGCTTTGACCTTGAAGTCCGCTTCTTTCTCCCACTGCTTGCATGACACTTCTAATACGCCATTACTCTCATTTATTTCCTTTACTTCTGTTAACGGCTGAATGGTGATTTTTTCATCTCGCCCTTCAACAGATCTGTTATAAAGCAAATCATAGATTTTCACCAATGTTTCTTTGTCTACCCCATTCCGGACAGTATCCAGCCGATTTAATGCCTCTTTTCTTTTTTCATAAGAAAGTCCATGAAAATATTGAACATAATCAGGTGAAAAGACTTCCTGTCCAAGCTTTGCACTCTCAAGCTGAGAAAATATAGAGGAACGGGTATACCATTTTAACGAATACTTATTATGCTTTTGTTCTTCCAGTAGTTCATAGAAAACCTCCGCTGCACTTTGTCCGGATCCGACAACCACTATAGAATCGGAAGCTTTCATTTCTTTTTCTTTATGTAAATATTCACTTGTATGCACGACCTGTTCATTTTTCTCTATGCCATCCGGAATAAATGGGATACTTCCTGTACCCACTACAATATGTTTGGCATGGTATGTAGAGACATCTCCTGTATCCGTCCTCTTTACCTTCACACTATACCCATTCCCTGTATATTCTACTGAAATCACCTCGGATTGAAAGTGACAATTCTCTAGGTTCTCTGATACCCATTTAGCATATAAATTGTATTCTCTTCTAGGAATGTCAAAGCGGCGATAAAAGAAAAATTGAAATAATCGATTCTGATTATGTACATAGTTTAAAAAGCTATATTTGTTTGTTGGATCAGCAAATGAAACCAAATCTGCAAGAAAAGGGACCTGCAAATCAGATTGCTCAATAAGCATGCCTGGATGCCAGTTGAACGCTTCTTCTTTATCGAAAAAGATAGATGAAATACTTGATACATTATCAACTAATGCTGCTAACCCCAAATTAAATGGCCCTACTCCAATTCCAATAAGGTCAAAGGCTCTATTTTCGGACATTTTCATTCCCCCACTTTTATCTATACTGTCTTATTTATACCCTGTTTCCACACATTTTCTCCCTTCATTTAAAATGTTACATAAAAAAAGGGACAGAGACTGAGTCTCTGTCCAAAAATCCCGTGTACGAAAGGAGAAGGAAGCTGCACACGATATATTCTATGCATGAATCTATGAACTGCTTGGTCATCTATCTCTTATCAAACGCACATTTTTTATTGTGTTGGAAGATCAATAGTGACAGTTGTACCGTTTCCTTCTTTGCTTTCAATACGAATATTTCCTTGATGCTCTTCAATAATTTTTTTTGTTATTGTCAATCCAAGTCCCATCCCTTTTTCCTTGGATGTAAAGAAGGGATTGCCAATACTATCCATATTAGAGGATGAAATTCCTATTCCTTCATCTTTTACTTGAATGCTCTTCTTACCATCAGTTTCCAGCAAACCTGTAATCATTATCGTTCCTCCATCAGGCATCGCCTCTATGGAGTTCTTGATGAGGTTGATAAAAACTTGCTTAAGGTTATTCTTATCGCCTCTAACCATCGTATCAGGGCCAATATTTTCAATGGAAAAAGAAATGTTATTAATAGTAGCTTCATTTTCCACTAATTTTATTACATATTGTAGAACTTCCAGGATCGAAATAAGCGTAAGTTCCTTTGTTTGCGGTTTCGATAGAACAAGCAGCTCCGATACAATATCATTTATTCTATCAATTTCAGACAGCACCATTTCCACATGATTTTTGTTTGCTTTTCCTGATAATTGGATGAGTTGAATAAATCCTTTAATAGATGTTAACGGGTTTTTTATTTCATGGGCAATTCCTGCAGATAGTTCGCCTACTACCGATAGTTTTTCTTTTGTAACCAACAATTTTTCTGTATTTTTCAGAGAAGATATGTCCCTGCCTATAGTGACAAGTGCTTTTCTTCGTCCATCGGCATGAAATAAAGGAACCTTAATTACATCAAACGTCTTCATTTCCCCGTCAGCAAGGGAGAATGACTCCTCAGCTCGTGAAATCTTTCCGTCCTTCCAAGTCTGCTCGTCTGTTTTCATACAGTATTCAAAAGCCTCCATGAAATTGGGAGAAAAGACTCCTAATTCTATATCAGTCTTCCCTTTATAATCCACATCTTGTAAGTCATAAAGAGACAGCCCATATTCATTAGTTTGCAGCCATCTACCTTGTCCATCTTTAAAGCATACAAAATCAGGCATGTTGTTAATTAAAGTTGAAAGTTCTTGTTCCTTTTGTTCAAGCTCCTTCAATGCAGCATGTTTTTTCAATATTAAATATAATAATAGCGTAGTGATCAGTATAAAAAGCCAACCTTTTAACAGGTTGATATATTCCGCTATATCGTTATTGTTAGTTTGCTTTAAAACGTATATCCAATAATCTGTTAGCCCAATCCATACGATTCCAAAAAACAGATAGATTAAAGGTAAATACTTCAGCCATTTCCTCTTCATAAAATACCTCTTATATCCTTAAAAATAATTGATTTCCATTAAAATTCATATGTATATGTGTTAAGTACTTTCATTATATCTTTTAACAGTAAATATAGATATAAAGTCCCACTTGGGAAAGTCGGATGAAAATTCTTTTAATTACACCTGAAAATCATTATACACTTTCCTAGCCTGTAATTTCTAGTTACTTTCGCAGTATAGTTTCCTATTTTACATATAAAAGGAAAGGTTTAACCTGGTTCCATAAGGGTATATATTGGTAAAACAAAGCTTTACAGGGAGGAATTAACATGGAAGATAGAGATGTAAGAGTGGATAAAAGGGAAACAAAAGAAGATCGTGGTCAAGTTGCTTCTACATTTATTAAATACACTGCCTACCTTATTATCTTTTTCGGAATCATCTGGTTCATTATCAGTTATCTTCTACCAATGTTCCAATAAGGCAACAGAGCCCGCGTCTATATAGACGCGGGCTCTGTTTATTTTATATTCATTAAAGGATGGTTCCTGAAAACTGTGGCATTTGTACAGTAATGGATTGAATTTTTTCTCCATCAATATCCACTGCCCACAATTTATAATTCGGTTTCCCCCTCAACCAACTCTGATCCTGGATAAACAATACCCTCTCCTTGTCGCGGAAAAATACCGGTTCTGTAATCAACGTACGAAAGCTTGTAAGAGGTTGTACTTCTTTCCCACTCGTGCTCATTGTGTACATTTCATAAATGAATTGCGACTTCTCACGAGGATTTTCGCTTGCAGCAGAAAACGCAATGAGATCACCAGTTGGAGAGAGTTTTCCACTATATATTATATTTGTATTAAAATCCGGGTTTACGTAGTCTTTCTCCATAGTCTTAGTGTCCATCACGATATAAGAAGAATGAAGGCCTTTTTCTTCCTCTTTGCTCCACTCCACATAGCCAAGTTTCCCCCCGTCTCCTGTTAGTGAGAGGCTCCGCTTTTTTAAACTTTCATCATGAGTCAGCCTTTCCTTTTTATCTCCTGTTATAGAAATAGAGTACAAATCAATGTTAGTTGGACCTTCCTCCATTTCATTACCTTCCTGATAATCCTTTGCAGCTAAATAATAGATGGATTGATCGTCTTGCGAAAAAATAGCATCCGTTATTAGTTCATTCTCTTTCGAAAGGCGGGTGAGTTCACTTCCATCGCTGTTCATTATGTAAAGTGATCTAGTTAATGTGTTCTCTCCCTTTTCTTGCGATAAAAACAGGATCTTATCCCCTTTGGATGAATAGCGAGGATGCACATGGCTTTCTTCCTGCCTTGGGTAAGTTAGTTGATTAACATTGCTGCCATCCACATTTGCTTTATAGAGCGCTCCATCCCCACTTTGGTAAAATGGAAAAACAATAGACTTGTCATCAGGTGACAAGGTAACGGTTTCCCCGAATCCATTATCAATAGGAAGCCACGAGCGAGTAAATCGTTCTGAGAAGAAATATAAAAGGACGGATATGATGATGACAAATCCTATTAGGGAGATGGTGAATAGTTTCAATGTTTGTTTTTTCATCGGTATCGGCCTCTTTCTTATAGATGGAATCAGTATGATCGTAGTTTACCCTCAAATGGAAAATCCTACTTATTAAACTTTGAAATATTTTAAAGAAAAACCGAGCGGACCGCCCGCAGGCAAGCGAAGCGCCTGGAACGGAAATCAACCGGATTATATGCTTTCTTTATATAGCAAAAAAGCAACCTAATAATAGATTGCTCTTTTTGTATTATTTTGCTGTGTTAATGATTTCTTTTAAGATAATTTCCAACGTGTTAGGTGCACTGTCTTTGGACATATTCTTTTGAAGTTGATCTTTCTCATTCTTGAGTGCCTCTAGTTGTGTTAACAGGGTTTCAGTGGTGAGATCTTCTTCGAATAAAACTTTCGCAAAACCTTTTTTCTCGAATGATTGGGCATTCAAGATTTGGTCTCCCCTGCTAGCGTTCCTAGAAAGCGGGATTAATAGCATCGGTTTACGTAATGCCAGAAATTCAAAAATGGAATTCGCACCAGCTCTTGAGATGATGAACTCTGATGCTGCAAGAACATCTGGTAGTTCTTGATTAATATATTCAAATTGTTTATACCCTTTTACACCTTCAAGGGAACGGTCCATGTTTCCTTTTCCGCATAAGTGGACAATTTGATATTGTTCTGTTAATTGAGTTAAGACTTGACGTAACGTTTCGTTGATTTTTTTGGCCCCAAGACTTCCACCCATTATGGTTAGTATCGGTTTTTTCTCATGAAATCCAAGCCATGCCCTACCTTCTTGCCCTTTCCCCTTGAATAACTCTTCTCTGATTGGTGAACCGGTAAATAATACTTTGTCAGATGGAAAGTGATTCAAAGTCTCGTCAAATGTAACAAATACTCTTGTCGCAAATTTGGTTGCAATTTTGTTGGCGAGCCCCGGTGTGATGTCTGATTCATGAATGATAACCGGTATTTTTAACATTTTAGCTGCCATCACTACAGGAACTGTTACAAATCCACCCTTGGAGAATACGACTTTAGGCTTTACTTTTCGTAAAATCATTAAAGCTTCCATTGCCCCTTTAATGATTCTTAGTGGATCGGAAAAGTTTTTCCAATCAAAATAGCGTCTAAGCTTACCACTTGAAATTCCGTGAAATGGAATATCCTCTTTGCCTATAATATCTTCTTCAATTCCTTTTCTTGAACCGATATATGTAATATCCCAACCTGCTGCTTTTAGTTTATTCATGATTGCAATATTGGGAGTAACGTGGCCTGCAGAACCACCGCCTGTGAAGACGATTTTCTTATTAGTCATTTGTATCAACATCCTTTATGTCATTCTCTCTCTTCTTATTATTATCGAAATAAGATATAAAGGCAAAAATTTTATATATCCAATGACGTTACCATAAATAATTTCCTACGTAAAACAGGCTATTGTACTATATTACTCCGTTCAATAGCCTGTTTTCTATTTATTTTATGCTCCTTGAAGGCAGTGTTTCCCTAGATAATTGATATGGCAGCTGCTGCAACGTTTTTGTTACATGTTCTAGTTTTTGTTCTATTCTGTGTAACAAATAAAACGTGACTACAATCGGGAAACCAACTTCACTTATCCATGTCCACCACTGATCCATGACCTCTCCCCCTTCCTGTTCAAATAGGCTCTTTTCTCACCGAATGCTGCTATTTACTTGTAAAAAGTCGGCAATTGGACTTTTTACTGTTTACATACTTTAGAAGTTGCAAGTAAGATTTTTAATACAACAGGGAATAGAGCACGACAGTTCATGATATGACGGTTGATTTAAGTATACGAAACAGCAACAAAGTTTAAGAAAACTACTTTTAAATAAGAAGGGCCTACTGATTTAAAGTAGACCCTTCCAAATTACCTTAAGCTATTTCATATTCTGTAACATTACGTTCCACAATTCTGGCACTGTCTTTTGTAATGAAACTTCCACCTTTAGATGTAAACACATTGGCAGCAATAATCGTATCCATCGCTTCTTCGATTTCCACCTGTGTTAGATCTGATCTAGGATCATCAACAGACACCTTCACTTTTGTACCCTCTTCATTTAAGAAAAATAATTCTAGTGTAAACATGCATCTACCTCCTTTCTTTCATGAATTGATTACACTTCTTAACCTAGGTAGTGCAACTCACTACGTCTAACATTCGATACAGGTGTTGCCTGTAGACCTGAAATTGCTCCTGCTGCTTGTAATAGCGCTGTCGCTTCTGCATCTACTTTAATGTTGTTGTAGTTTTTGGAACGGAACAACAAATTCCCTTTTTCATCTTCTCCTAATTCATACATTAGACGAAGTTGGACATTTTCTACTGCGTAATCTGCCATGTTCTCACCCCCTTTCACCTTCTATATAAAAAGTTAGAAGAGAAAAGTAGTGAACATATGAAAATAATATTTGTTTTTGGTTTAACACCACTGTTCCTTTCCGCAAATGGCTTCGCTTTCCGTGGGACGGTGCTTGAGCCTCCTCGCTGCGCTACGGGGTCTCAAGCTACCGTTACTCCCCCGCTGGAGTCTACACCATTTGCTCCAATTCACAGCTGGAAATTACATAAAAGTAATTTTATTTGTTTTTCAGATTTCTTTTTTAGCCTTAAGTTGAATGAAGTCACCTTGTTGATTGGAGTGGAAGGCGCGCAGACGCCCGCGGGAGGAAGGGACAGGGGAGACCCCGGAGGCAAAGCCGAGGAGGCTCCCGGACCGCCCGCAGGCAAGCGAAGCGCCTGGAACGGAAATCAACCGGATTATATGCTTTCTTAATCAAAAAACCATCCCATCTACAAAGGTAGTTGGAATGGCTATTTTGGGTTATGAGACGGATTGCTTTAGTTCTAGTTTAGGCTTATGTCTGGAAAGCTTTTGCAACGCAGATTCATTATACCCAACAATCAACTTTTTCCCGCTAGTGATAATTGGTCTTCTTAGTAGCTTAGGCTCCTCAATAATTAATTCTATTAGTTGGGAAAGAGATAATTCATTTACATCAATTCCAAGATCCTTAAAAGTTTGGCTTCTAGTCGCTAATATCTCATCAATTCCTTCTGTTGTTAATGAAAGAATTTTTATCATCTCTTCTTTGTTCGGTGTTTCCCGAAAAATATGCTTCTCCTGAAATGGAATATTATTACCTTTCAACCACTTCTTCGTCTTTCTACATGACGTACAACTTGGGTAACTGTAAAAAATGATTTCATTCATCATGCTTACCTCCCCGTTCTTTTTAATTTCTTCAGTATTTTATGTTAATCCTATTGTATACCACTTGTATAACTTTTGTACAGTAAAAAGATAAGTGTTTTATGAACAAATTGCGACAAGATCTTTTCTTCATTAAAAAAGAAGGCTTTCTGTTTAACTTTGCACTATAATGGAAATAGGTATGATAGAAAAATAGTTGCATAATCATTATGGTTCTGGTGAAAAATGTACTTATCTTGTAATCGTCACAAACTAGAAACAAACGCTTATTTACAAGTAAAGTATTGGTACATTATAATAGGAAAGTGACAAGCATAAGGATTAGTGCGTAAGGAGGGGATACATATGGATCGTATGTACCGTGTAATGGGTTTCTGGACTGGGATTTTCGCGGTTATGTTTTATCTTGGCCACATGACTCAAACGTCTTTACTTTTCTTCGGACAAACGGTATTCTTCATTTTATTAAGTTATCTTAAGCTATCTGAACGTATGTACATCTATATTTTCGGAGCATATTTAACAATTTTCTTTGTTGCCTTCTCGTATTGGACAACATTTATGATGGTGCCTGGATCTGGTGGTCATTAAACATACGTAGCTAAACAATAAAAAGCGATTGACTTTATGTCATCGCTTTTTATTGTTCTTAAAATCAATTATTGTTCCCCAACTATCCGACCCCTTTTCATGAATGAGTACATGGAAAGAGTTGCTCCAGCTGCTGTCCATGATCAGGGTGCGGATCGCTCGGTTCTGTTTGCTTTTTTCAGAAAAAGGGTCTGGGTCTTGGTTTTCCTGTAGATATTCCAGTATACCTGCTGCGACGAGGAATTCCCCCTGCCTCATGGTTCCTACATGGCTAAACTCCCAATCATCAAAGCTCTCTTCTAACGCATCGAGATGAATATGTGCCGTTAAATCCATCTCTGTAGGATATTTTAAGGGATCCTTTACCAATTGATGCTGGTGATAACCACGCAGACTGCCCTCCAATAAGTCCTGACTGGCCAATTCAGAAAAACGATAGCCATAATCAACCGTTATAATGGTACCTGCAAGCATCCATTCTCCAAGGATGTTCGCATAATGCATCATTGCTAAAGGGACTTCCATTCGTTGACCTTCAGAAAAGATCAGTTTATTTTTAGAAATATAAGCCTGGATTTCTTCATTATCAAGAGGTAGACTTCTTTCAGACAGGTTTCCATCTTCATCTATTGTTACGAATACTTCCTTCAGAGTTCCATTTTTATATTCAATAACATGGACAGGCAAGGCATCAAATAGCTCATTGGAAAACAGAACACCCTTTCTAAATCTGTCAGGGACATCCTCTAAGGAAGTAAAGTAGCTAACAGGCACAGAGTCAGAAATCGTCGTTTTCTGCAAATGAATGTGATAAGAGCTTGTCTCCACCATAACATAGCTTAAGTGCCTATAGAGCAGTGGATCAAGGAGTTTAAATTCCTCCAATAGATGCTTAGCAAACCTTCCATTCCCTCCGCCTACTTCAATAATCACAGGTGGAATATCTGTTTCATTAAAGTACTTGACCAACAGTTTAGCAAAAAGCTTTCCATAGACAGTATGGACATTACTGCTTGTGATAAAATCCCCTTTTGTTCCTACCTTATTCTTTGGCTTCATATAGTAACCTTCAGAAGGATGATAGAGTACCGTCATCATATATTCAGCAAAATCCAATTTCCTACCAGGAGCTTTCTCTATCTTTTCTTGCAAAAATGCTGGTATCATAGGTTTAAAATCCATTAAGGAATGGGTTACTATCCATTTCCCTCTCTATGGTAGTGGTCATTCCATGGCCTGATAAAACGGTTGTTTCTTCCGGCAAAATCAACAGCTTGTTGTGTATGCTTTGTATAAGCTGTTCATGGTTGCCTCCTGGAAGGTCCGTTCTTCCGATGCTTCCAGCAAAAAGGGCATCACCTGAAAATACCACTTTGCTTGCTTCATGATAAAAGCTCACACTGCCTGGTGAATGGCCTGGAGTAAATAATATTTCTAGTTCAAAATTGGAAATGACTAATTTTTCTTCTGATAAGATTAGATGTTCTGCAGGATTAGCCGTTATTGGCCCAAGCTGGAAAAACTGCGAGCCGTTTAGACTTGGATCCCCAAGCCAATTCTTTTCTTTCTTATGTACATAAACTGGAACATTCCAATGTTTACGAACGGCATCTACCGCTCCTATGTGATCAAAATGTGCATGTGTCAACAAGATAGCCAATGGCTTAAGCGCATTTTCTTCCAAGTAGGAATTGAATGCTTCCCCTTCACTTCCCGGATCGAAAATGAGGCATTCTTTTCTTTCATTTATGAGGAGGTACGCATTTGTTTGCAGCGGACCAAGTGGTAGCTGTTTCCATTTCATATCTTTCCACACCTTTCCTTGAAGTATCTATCCATCTATTTTACACTAAGAAGTAGAACTTGAGAAACGAAAGGATATTGCCTATGAAGTCGATGTTCGGTTTGGAAATACAATGTGCAGATGATAAACCGCAATACTTTCAGAACCTTCTCTTACAGCTTAAACAAATAGCCAGTATATTTGATTCAGATGACAGTTTGCTTATTACCGATTCTGCCATGGAGGCCAAGGTTGTAAAAAATATGTTGATGGACCGATGTATCTTAGAAGAAACATATACCCTTTCCTTAATTGAAAACCCGGTTGCCACCAGACTCTTCACGGATTATGGGTTTATTTCAGAAAAAAATAATCATTACTTGTATCAAGACATGATATCTATCTTTCGAATTGAAAGCGGTAAACAAGTTGATATTGATATGTTTCTTATCCAAATGGAAGAATCAATAATTGCTATTGAGGAACAATATAAAAAATCCTATATTATTGATAAAGAAAATAAAGAATTTATGATGAAAGTAGCTCGAGCTTATGACATAGAAGTGTCAATTTTTGACCTCGACAAATAGTAAGAAAACATTTAAAATGTAAATGGAGTGTAGTGTAATGTTCCATTACATACTTATTTTATGGAATTTCTTTTAAATAGAAATGGAAATGATCTCTGAAAGGGGCGTTAACCTTGCCATTAGTTATTATTTTTGGACTTGTAACACTTTTATGCGTATTTGCACTTGTCCGTTCCCTTAAAGAAAAAAACTTCCTAGGAGTTCTTTTCGCATTCGGAACTGTTGCAGTGTTTGGTTGGTTTACAGTAATGACTGTCATTGAACACGGTTATCCGGTAGCACACTAAGTTGATAGTGCAGGCATGCAAAAGAGTATTCTTCCCGAATTGGGAGGGGTACTCTTTTTTGTTGGTTTTAAATTCAAGCAAATTTTGATTTAGTGAATATACTGATAGCAAAGTTAGATATTCTATTAACCACCGCTGTTGATTTTACGGCTATATATTTGTTTGTTATAGGAAATACTATATATATTAATGATTCGTGGGAGGGTGATATGGTTGGCATTGAGGACATTGTGCGGAAGCTGCAGTGGGACAGGGAGAAGAAAAATCTTTATGCTGCCCCTCTATAAAAAATGTACAAAGTGTAAAGGGCACGGCCGCTTAACAAAGAGTTTCTATATTTAGTGAAAAAATATAATAAATGCCAGGCACTCCGTTAACGAAGTGTCTGGCATTTCATTTTTTATATGGAGCGTTTAGATTCCACTGCGCGCAGTTTATCATCCATTTGTACGCTTTTGTCTCTGCGGTCATCTATTCTTATATTGGTTGCTACTCGATGAAGGCCTTTTTGAAACGGAGCCTCATGGATAACCTGCACTACGTGCATTAACGTTGGGAGTTCTCCCTCGATAATCGTACTCATGGGAGTCAATTTATAGTCGATTTTTCCTTCTTTTTTAAATCCCTCCAAGATATCTTGTATATCTGCGACATAGTCACTTACACTAGGCCCATTCGTTCCAATTGGAATAACAGTAACATCGACGATTGCCATTCTTTTTTGCCTCCTTTTTTAGGATAATTCTACTAAATTTACTATCTCCTTAGTTGAAGGAATTATTATTTGCTCTAACTGGTAACCATACAAACAATATACCCCATTTGGAGAGCATTTCAATGGCGCGTTCTCTAAATCTTTTGCCAGTACCTTCTTTTCCCCGCTTTTGCTGTCAAATGATATTAACTGAAAGCCATCAGAATACCCATCTGCATTCCCAGGTCTGGTTGACTCAAATGTATAAAACATCTTTGTGTTCTCTTCAAAATCATAATATGGAATAAAGTAATTCGAATATAACGTAAGTAATGGCGCTTCATAGGAATGCATTACTTCTAATTCCGGAAAGCTATAAAATGAATAGGAAGCTGTTCCAACATCATCCACGGACCCGGCGGTGATAAGCTGGTTATCGTACGTATGGAACATCACGACGCTTTCCATAAGCTCCCGTATTTCTTCCGTCCCTAAATCCTCTGCATATAACGGAGCTTCCAATGCGGGCATCTCATGATTCCAATCAATATAACCTATCTCTTCATTTGGCAGCCATTGCACAAACGGATCTGCCACATCTTTTTTTATCATACTTTTATTATGGACATCAAGCAGAAAGGTTTCATAAGACCAGTCCTCTTTAAATGAGGACACAACCAGCTCTTGTGCGGAAAAAGGATTCCAAGAATAGACAAGATCTATAGAGTTATCAAATTTCCATTCGGCAAGTTCCTCTCCTTTGTCAGATAGAACTCTTAGTTTCCCTTCAGTTGAAGAAACTGCAGAGCGAACAAGAAACATGTCATATGTCTTATTAGCTTCGACTGACATGATCAATTCTTCAGATTTATAAAACACTTCTATTTCACCTGATATCAGATGAAAGGAATGGACGACAGAACCGGTTCCTTCGTTAGTTATATATAAAATGGTTTCATCATTAAACCATTCTGAAACAGTACTGAATTGATCAAATGGTAATGAGAGCTTTTTAAGTGGTTCTTTATGAAAGTTTGATGGGTTGAAAGGTTTTTGTTTTTCCTGATTTGAGAGCGCAGGCGCGTTACTAACTTCCTTGGGGTGAGGAGGAGATTGACATCCTATCATAAAACAAATAATGATACAGACTACCCAAAAAATCTTTTTCATTGCACCCCTCCTTTTTTCCTATCTTAATAACGATTATGAGGCAGGAAAGGTTTCAATACAAGCTAAAAAATATTATATTCTTACAGGAATAATTTCCACTATTAAAAAAACGGCAAGTCAGGAGCTTTGCCGTTAAATGTATAGGGAAGCCAGAAAAATACCGAGGGTTTTTTGGTAGATCGTGTCGTATTGGGATAAGGGAAGCGGGTTAATTCCCCTGCCAAGTTCCAACGTGAATCCAGGCTTTTTATATTCCTGAATGAACCAATCTTTGAATCCGGCGTGACTGTCAACATAACGAACGCTTTTATAGGTACTGACCCTTTCAAATTCCTCTGCGATCGCTTCACTCTCCACAGGTTCCAATCCTTCATAACCCCAGTAGAACTCTTCTCCTTGGGTATGAACCGCAATCACTTTATCAAAATGTTCTTTATCGACAAGGCTAGCCATCGCCAATGCCTCAGGCTCAGTCAACGGCAAGTCCCCAGGATAATCCCGTGGAGAAGGAACTTTCTCTTCTTTTCTTGTCTTCTCTATTTTCCAATTGGCAGGAAAATGCTTATTTAAATCAATACCCCTGATGTTTGCTTTCCACCCTAAATAATCAAGACGATCCTGATTGATGTTTTCCACCAGTTCCTTAAAAAGACTTTCAGATGGGGGGCCATTCAGGACAAGATCCACTCCATCAGGATTCACCATCGGAACGATGGATAGCTCTGCTTGTTCATACAAAGGTATACAAGGAATCCCTCTTAATGGTGTATAGTTCGTTAAACATCTAAGGTAGTCGTTGATTAGGTTCATAATGACCGCGCTGGTGATCCATTCGTTTGCATGGAAACTGCCATTCCAATGAATTTTCTTCTTTCCTTTACCTAAACGAATGTGGTGCAGTGGCTTTCCCATCACAGATTGTCCTATTGAAGTGCATTGAATGAACGGGTAAACTCCTATTAGTCTCTCTATGTCCTTAATTAATGTTTGGTAATTGTAAGGCTTTCTTGGATTAACTATATTTTGCGTAATCCTAAGTGGAACTGTTAGAACGTCACCTGGTTTTAGACGTCCAGGATCTTTTCCTTGGTTCAATAACATCATACAATCAGTGGAGATATTTATCTTCTGAGCGATTGTATGAATGGTCTCTAATGCTTGAACCTCATAATCATTATGTGTAAAGCCTGGGAGAACTATTTCTTCGCCTGCATTGAGGAGTTCTGAGCTCGAGGCAACCTCAGGGTTGGAATCACAAATTAAGTTCAAAGGCAGCCCAAATAACTGACTATAGTACCATAAAGAATCTCCTCTTCTTGCATAGACCTTCATTCTAAATCACCGCCCACCATAAGCATTTATACTAACCATATGGTGAAGAGGGTAAATTTAGAACGTTGTCTCAAAATGAAAAAAACACCGAAAGCAGTTACCTGCCTTCGGTGTTTGTATTTATTCTTCTATTTTGCTTTCATCAACTTGAATGGAGGTCCCATCATAGAAACGAAGCAGATCTCCATACACAATTTCATCAGAGTATTGAAGTTCTTTTTTCGCTTTTTCCATATAAGGCTCACAAGCTGATTGGTCTGTCTCTTGTTCTGTTTCCTTATCGTAGCATGCATTTTTCGTATAAACTACTTTGTCAGTGACGAAGCTTCCGTCACGGAATACAACAAAATCATTTCTGTCTTCGGAGAAAAGGTCTGCTCCGAATTGAATATCATTTTTCGTTTCCATTCCAAGTAAGTGTTTGATAGTAGGCTTAAGGTCAATCTGTCCACCAACTGTATCAAATTCTTTCGGGTTTTTATCCGTCACACCTGGGATGTGAACAAACATTGGAACACGTTGCAATTGAGCATTTTCAAAAGGCGTAATCTCTTTGCCTAAATATTGGCTCATTGCTTCGTTATGATTTTCGGAGATACCATAGTGATCTCCATAAAGGATGATGATGGAATCTTCATAAAGCCCTGATTTCTTTAACTCATCAAACAAGACCTTAATTGACTCATCGCTATATCTAACCGTAGGGAAATAACGGTTCAACGTACGACTGTTTGAATCAAATTCATCAACAAATTTGTCCTCTTCATCCAATACGAATGGGAAGTGATTAGTTAACGTAATAAATTTAGCATAGAAAGGTTGTTCTAAATCCTGCATATATGGGATGGATTGTTGGAAAAACTCAATATCCTTTAAGCCCCAACCTACAGAATTTTCTTCGTTAACATCATAACTTTCAATATCAAAGAATTGGTCATATCCAAGTGATTTATACATCACATCGCGATTCCAGAAACTTTTGTTGTTTGCATGGAACGTTACAGGAGTATAACCTTCTTCTTTAACTGCATTAGGTGTAGCTGTATGGAAATCATTTGTTCCATGAGTAAAGAACACAGCACCGCGTCCTACAGGATACAAGGAATTATCTAATAAGAACTCAGAGTCTGATGTTTTCCCTTGACCTGTTTGGTGATAAAAGTTATTAAAGTAATAACTTTGATCTTTTAATTCATTTAAGAACGGAGTAATCGGTTCGCCGTTAATTTCTTTATCGATAACAAAGCTCTGCATGGATTCTAATTTTACTACAATGACGTTCTTACCTTTTGCAGCACCATATAAATCGTCATTAGGTGCTTTATAGCTAGCATTGATGTAGTTCTGAATCTCTGCAAGTTCACTACCATCAGCCATTGCACGTTGAGCACGTGTTTTGGATTGGATTACTGCATCATAAACATGGTAGTTGTATGTTCCTAAGTTTTTCACTAGAATTTCACGGTCAAATGTACGAGTCAATAATTGAGGTCTTTCTGTTTCTGCCAAACCTAAGTTGAAAAGAAAAATACCCACAATGGACAAGAAGTACATTTTGCGAACTTTTGGTCTCCATGTGCTCATGCTTACAAATGATGGCGTCCATTTTGCAATTGCAATAAGAATTACTACATCAATGAACATTAATAAGTCAACTGGTGTCATTAGTTCCGTAATACTACCACCAAGATCACTCATATTACCTGATTGAAAAAGTAGCGGAATGGTGATGAAATCATTGAAGAAACGGTAGTAGACGGCATTTGCATAAAGGACAAACGATACGATAAAACTTGTAATGATCAGGTATCGTTTCATTCCCTTCTCTTTAAAGAAGAGGGCAAAACCGGCAATAAGCAATATAAAGCTTAACGGATTAATAAATAGAATAAATTCTTGTTTAAGGGATTCAATTGTAATGTTAAAACTTGTTTTATAAACGATATATGTTTTTACCCAGAGCAGAACGACTGCAATCAGGATAAAAGGCACTTTTGATTTAAAGGCTTGCTTCATCTTTTTTTACCTCCTTATAGCAAAGACAGGGAAGCTCTTTATTTTAGTATTGTTAAAAAAACTTTTTAGATGTATCCATGACCAACTTTTCATTACTCTAAAAATTTGGCTACGACATATCTTAAAACTTTTTTTACAAAAAATCAATGGATAATTAATACTGTATTTATATTAAAGAGCTAGAATAATAGTCTTGGCGTTGTTTCCCGTTATATATAATAGACGCAGTACAAGCCAAAAAGTTTCAAAAAATATAGATGTTTATTTATTCGAAATAGTCAAACAAAAAAGAGACTTCTGCTAAGAAGCCTCCGTTACGCGCTATTCTTGCTTCTTTCTATCTTTTTACCCAAGAGAAAGAAAGAATAAACTATACACTTTTTTACAATTTTGTTTTTGCTAAATACGCAGCTCCGATTACCCCTGCATCATTTCCTAACGTTGCCTCAGCTATTTTCACACCGACTTTCGTTCTTGGGAACAAGTATTTTACAAAATGATGACGAACAGGATTTAATAATTTGTCACCTGCTTTTGAGACTCCTCCACCAATGACGATTTTCTCAGGGTTCATGGCATTTGCAAGGTTTGCAAGAGCCAGTCCTAAATAAAATGAGACTTTATTGACTACATATTGGGAAATTTCTTCTTGCGCCTCAGCTTGTTCAAAAATTAATTTTGCAGTCAACCCTTCTTGTTTTGTTAACTCTTCTAACTTGCTGCCCGGATTTTCTTCCATTGCTTCTTTAGCAAGACGAACGATTCCCGTAGCAGATGCAATCGTTTCCAGACAGCCTGTTTTTCCACAGTTGCATGGTGCTCCACCTTCTGGAATTACGGTGATGTGGCCTATTTCTCCACCAGCTCCGTTTATACCATGGACAATTTCTCCATTAGTGATGATACCTCCCCCTACACCTGTTCCGAGGGTAACACAGATAAGATCTTTAGATCCTTCGCCGGCACCTTTCCACATTTCCCCGATTGCAGCAAGATTCGCATCATTGTCCACAACTACAGGCAATCCCGTTTCTACTTCCAGCAGATCTTTTAGAGGGTAATTCTCCCATCCCAAGTTAACTGCTTCATATATTAAACCTGTTGCCATATTGACCGGACCCGGTGCTCCCATTCCAAGTGCTTTAAGTTTAGACTTTGATTCGCCTAGTTCTTCTAGTTTGCTGTCTATAGCTTTTGCAATATCAGTTGTGATATATTTCCCTTTTTCACTTATATTTGTGACGATTTCCCACTTGTGTGCAATTTCACCGTATTGTGTAATGAACGCCATTTTTATTGTTGTGCCTCCAAGGTCGACACCAACCAACCATTTGTTTTCCATTTGTTTCACCTTTTCTTTATCTTAATTTAGATATTTCATGTCGCAGTAAAATCATTGCGGACTGGAAAACGCTTGCATCCAGCACCCCTGACCGATAGAGTTCTCTTATTTCATCTTCCATTAACTCTAGGTCTGCTAATTTGTCGCCTGTGTAGATAAAGGCACCATAGCTTTTTAAAAGTTGTCTTATGTCAAACATTGTTTTCATGACTTCACCTTTTCTTCTTTACTAGTTGAAAGGGTTTACGCTC
Organism: Sutcliffiella horikoshii; assembly: GCF_002157855.1. NCBI lineage: Bacteria > Bacillati > Bacillota > Bacilli > Caryophanales > Bacillaceae > Sutcliffiella > Sutcliffiella horikoshii. The sequence continues at coordinate 2,873,174 of NZ_CP020880.1, forward strand.
CATTTTTAGTATAAAGGATTCACTTCGGACGTCAAGCAAGAAAACATAAGAAAAACCGGGATTACGCTCCCGGTCCTTTATTTCAGAAAAAACTTTACTTGGATTGTTAACCACCGCTGTTCCTTTCCGCAAATGGCTTCGCTTTCCGCGGGACGGTGCTTGAGCCTCCTCACAACGCTTCAGGGGTCTCAACCTACCGTTACTCCCCCGCTGGAGTCTCCGCCATTTGCTCCAATGCACAGCTGGAAATTACGTAAACGATACGTTAATGCATAATCAGTTAAAACAGTTAGATATCTTTTACAAACCCTTCGCTGAATGATGTCACTTTGTTGATTGAAGTGGAAGGCGCGCAGACGCCCGCGGGAGGAAGGGACAGGTGAGACCCCGGAGGCTCAGCCGAGGAGGCTCACGGACCGCGCGCAGGCAAGCGAAGCGCCTGGAACGAAAATCAACAGGATTATATGATTTCTTATTCTTTACAAAAAGAAAAACGGATGGTGTGGTGGCCATCCGTTTCGTTTATCTATTCTTTTTATCTGTCCGGGTCTTCCGGGTGGAGAATTGTCGGTCTTCTGTTTTTCAAAGGAATTGGAGAACGTATTAACACATCTCTGAACCCTCTGTAATTGAATGGGATAAACGGCCACAAGTACGGAACATTGTAGGACTTCATCATCATCAGGAAGAGAATGAGTATCACGAGCCCTGCCATAAATCCAATGACTCCAAACATGTACGTCAATAGGAGCAGTACAATCCTAAATAACCTATTTGCCAAACTGAGTTCATAACTTGGGGTCGAGAACGTACCAATTGCTGCAATGGCAAGGTAAAGGATTATCTCTGGTACAAAGAGCCCCACTTTTACCGCCACATCCCCAATGAGAATTGCTGCCACAAGTCCAAGAGCGGTACCTAAAGATGTTGGCGTATGAATGGCTGCCATTCGGAGCATATCCATCCCTATTTCAATGATGAGGATCTGGGCAATCAACGGGACTTCTCCCGTTTCCGTTGGACCGATATATGCTAATTGTTCAGGCAGTAACTGTGTATTCGTTGCCAGCAGAAACCATAGTGGCAAAATAAATATGGACGCCCACACTGCCATAAATCGGACAAGCCTTAAGTAGGCTCCAACCACCGGTTTGTTTCTGTACTCCTCAGCATGTTGCAGATGATGCCAAAATGTAGCGGGAGTTATAATGACACTTGGGGAACCATCCACTATGACAAGTACATGTCCTTCATATAAATGAGCTGCAGCTGTATCTGGCCTTTCTGTGTACCTGACTGTAGGATAGGGATTCCAGTGACGTCCTCCAACAAATTCCTCCAGTGTTTTTTCTGCCATTGGCAGGCCATCTGTATCAATATTTTGTAATGATTCTTTAATTTCCTCCACCAGATCAGGATCTGCAAGTTCGTCCAAGTAACAAAGACTTATATCTGTCTTTGATCTTCTTCCAACCTGCAAATATTCCATTCTGAGTGAACTGTCTCTTACTCTTCTGCGGATTAAAGCACAGTTGAAAATCAATGTCTCTACGAATCCATCTCTCGAACCGCGAACTACTCTTTCCATGTCAGGCTCTTCGGGGCCTCTGACAGGATAGGTTCTTGAGTCAATAATAATCGCTTCCTCAAGTCCTTCTACAATCATAACAGTTGGACCTGCAAGGACCTGATCTACAACGGTTTCCAAATCATCTGTTTTATCAATTTCTACGTATGGTATGTACGTCTTTAAAAGTTTATCCAGAGGTTTTTCATCTAAATCTTCCGGCAAAAGGTCGGACAAAAATTTCATTAAAAATAGCATGATATCATCTTTACCGAAACCATCCACCAGGAACATCCCTATTTTTCTACCTGCATAATGGAGATCCAGAAAGATTAAATCAAAACTTTTATCCACTGCCATTCTTTCTTTTAAATATCCAACATCCTCATCGAAGTTTCCCGACATTTTTCTCGTTGGTTTATGCCAAGTCAAAATGAGTTCCTCCTAATTCTTGATGTATTAGGTATGAAATATTTATCATCTTTTCATTTTCTGCTATAACTAGCAAAAAAATACAAGAACGCACAAAAAAAACAGCAGGAATTACCATCCCCTAGGAATGGTAATCCTTGCTGTTTTTAAGAAAGTTCATTCTAACCCATCGATTTCAGTGCGTAAGTTATTATAGGCTTCTACGGAAGAATCAAGTTCAATGGCTCTGTCTATAGAACTTGATGCCTTTTCAATTTCATTTAACTCTAGATAGACTAGTGCTAAGTTATAGTGTGCTTCATGGAAACTTGGTTGCAGAGTAGTAAGTCTTTCTAACCTATTTTTCGCATCCTCTATGTTGCCTTCTTGGATATCAATATAGGAAAGATAGAAAAGTACCTCTGGAAATTCTTCTTCCCTGTCTTCGAAATCAATCAAGAGATTATATGCTTCTTCATATTGCTCCTGTTGAACTAACGTTTCAGCTTGTTTTATTTGGGCAGTTGGATTCTCTGCATTATAGCCTTCTTGAAGCAGGAAGAATGTTAAAACAGCCGCTACCCCAAACCCAAGGATTCGTTGGATATATTTTTTATGCCTCGGTAGATGCACAACGGCTGATGCCAAGAAGCCACCAATCAACCCACCAATATGACCAGCATTATCAATACCTGGAATAGTGAATCCGATAGCTAAATTTATTCCTATTAATACTAAAATATTCGCACCCATTGTCCGGAAAAACATTTTCGGATGAATGATTCCAACAAACAGGAGCGCCCCAAAGCAACCGAATATCGCCCCAGATGCACCAGCAGATAACGATGATGTAAATACGAAGCTAGCTAATGACCCAGTAAATCCTGCAAACAAATAAATAGCTAGAAAACGGATGTTACCATAAATTCTCTCTACAGCAGAGCCTAAATAAAATATGGCCATTGTGTTGAGCAATAAATGAAGAAATCCTATATGGAGGACAATAGGTGTAAAGAAACGCCACCACTCCCCTTCCAGGATGGCTGGGTTATATTTCGCGCCGTACTTTACTAATGTCTCAGAATTCTGGCTTCCTCCATTTGTCTCCAGCAAATAAAACATCACTAAATGTAAAAAGATAAAAAAGTAGGTGAAAAGGGGTTTTCCATGTTGAAATAAGGACCTTTCCTTTTTATCTCTTTGGGAAGAAGCATTTAGGACGCTCTGTTTGAGTTGGTATAGACCTAGATCGTCCCGTTCATTCTCTTCTTTTATGGAGACCTCATCCCCAGTTGCTTGTGCAATCTTGTTTAATGTATGTTGTGTATTTCCTTCATGCAACACGATAGAATGAAGCTCTGTTTTTTCATTTTCAAAAGGTTCTTCCACCCTGAATTCCCAGTCATCCACAGGTGGGTATGATGAAACATAAATATTGTATGCATGTAAACGACGTTTTCTCAACTGTTGCTTGAAATTAACGACGTGACTGGATGCATTTTCAATATCACGCTGAAGCCATGTGCTCCAATCCAGATCATGTCGATAGATTCTGATAATTGGTGCTTTTTTATGGGTAAGGTTTTCTAACCAGAGTTCGTTTTGGTCTGGAGAGATATGTAAAATCCGATATTCTTTACTTACAACGAAATGCTGAATAAGTTGCCAAAATAAGCGATCTTGCTTCAAACGCCCACCTCCTCGTTCCTATATTTTATATGGTCCAAGGAGAAAAGTAAAAAAATAACTATATTGATTCTTTGTCAAACTGAAATCTCGCCGTGATGATGGAAAGGGATTTGGATAGGGCATTTAGTTTCTTTCCTATTTCGTTCGTATATTCCATCTGTCCTACTTGATTTTCACTGGCTGATAGCATTTCTTCTGAACTTGCGGAAGTTTCTTGGGAGACTGAGAGCAAACTGTCAGTAGCAGATTCCAAATTAGGTAAAAACTCTTGCCATCCTTTTAGATCTCCATTAATGACATTAAGGTTCTCGCTCACTTCTTCCATTTCTGCCATCAACTCATCAAAAGTCACTTTAGATAGGTTTGCAGTGTGCAAGTTATCTTTAATCTTTTCATGCATGTTTTCAAATTCATTTACAGCATTTGTAGTGACGTCTTCCATACGCCCGATGGAACTTGTAATCTCCTCTGCGGCAGAAGTTGATTGTTCGGCAAGATTCCTTACTTCGTTAGCTACAACAGCAAATCCTTTTCCAGCATCACCTGCCCGAGCAGCTTCAATAGTTGCATTTAGTGCCAATAGCTTTGTTTGTTCGGCAATTCCTTTTATTAGCACTACTAACCCTGTAATCGAAACGGAATAATCTTTCACATTTTTCACTGTATTGGAAAGCTCTTCAAAATCGTTTTCGAATTTAATAATAGTTGTTATAAGCGTATTCATGTGTGCTTTTCCTATCTCCGCAGAGTCATCCATTCTGTTGGAACTAGAAAATACCCGAGACATATTGTTTTGCATTTCTCCAATAATGTCTTTCATTTCTTTGATACTTTGAACACTGGTCTCAGAACTAGAAGCAGTTTGCATAGCCCCTTCTTTTACCATATGAATAGAACTTATTAATTGATGAGTGGAAACCAAGGAATCTTCTGCTGAAAGTCCTAGTTGGGTACCTGTCTCTTCTAATTCTTTTGTTGTTTGCTTTATCTCTTTTACTACTTGAGTCATGTTGTGAATCATTGAATTGTAGCTTTTGTTTAAAGACACAAGTTCAGGAATGGATGTTTTCATATTCTTTGTAGGCAGAAGATTTCCTTCTCTTCCTTCTCTCATCGCTTCTCTAAGGACAGATAAAGGCTTTGTTAAGGTGCGAACGAAAAGAATGGTGATGCAGGTGAAAAGAATAATACTAACTGAGATTACCATTAGTGTGAAGATACCCATTTCATGAACAGGACTTAAATAAGATTTAGTCGGAAGAATTAAAGCATATATTCCATCCAGCTCTTTCATTTCTTGGTAGGTGATTGTATATTCCACCCCGTCAATACGTTCTTTTAAAATCCCTTCTTTGCTGTTGACCATCCATTCCACCATGTTATCAGTCATTGACGGAAGATTACCTTCACTTACCTTGAATGGCTGAATTTCGTTATTCGTTATGTAAAAGAACTCCGGAGAGATGCCATCCTCTTTCAATGTATCCCTTTGTGAGCGAATATTCACCTCTAACTGTTGCATAAAATATGCGTCATCACTTATGTATGTAAACTTTAAAGGCTCCGCAATATATCCCATAAGCTCTACTTCTCTAACAAGACGATTTTCCATACTTTCAATGGTCATTTCTTTAGATTTAGTATAGGAAACGATTCCCACTGCTGTGATGGACGTTAACATCAATGTTATAAAAAGAATAAATAGTCTAGTACCTAGATTTATTTTTCCTAAGTAATGTTGTACTTGCACCTTGATTCTGTTTTTATCAATTACTAGTTGTTTCATCCAGCTGATCCCCCTGTAACTCCTATTCGTCTAACAGAATGAATTATAGAGGAAAAATATTAATCTAATGTTAATTTTATGTAATTTTATCACCAAAAGAAAAACCGCCAGCATCCACTGGCAGTTTATCCACGAAATACAGTTTGTAAAAAACGGTCGCGTACAAAAGGAATATCCATTCCAAACGCTACAACAAATCTCCGAATGCTAGCGATTCCCAAAATGTAATTTAGGATTTTATAACGACTTTGATAAATGGCATATGTACCGACGCCAATCAGAAAAATTCTTATTAAGAATCCCATCATCATCCCTCCTATCTATATCTTGCTTAAAAATAAAAAAAACATGCCAACAAAAAGGCATGTTTTAGAATACTTTATCTTTAATCTCTGATAATACTTTAACTGAGTGTTGAAACTGCTCTGTCTCTTTTTCACTTAAATCAAGTTCAAGTATGTCTCTAATTCCGTTTCGGTTGACGATAGCAGGAACTCCAATATAAATATCCTTACTATCATACTCTCCATCCAAGTAGGCAGAAACAGTCAAAATGGAATTTTCATTTTGAAGGATCGCTTTGGTCAGCCTCACAAGCCCCATGGCAATTCCATAATAGGTTGCACCTTTTCTCTCAATAATTTGGTAGGCTGCATCTCTTACGCTGACAAAAAGATCATTTAGATCTTCCTCTCTGTACTTTTCCTGTTTTGCCATCAGTTCTAAGATTGGTTTTCCGCCAATATCGGCTTTACTCCAAACAGGCAGTTCCGTATCCCCATGTTCCCCAATGATATAAGCGTGCACATTGCGTGCATCCACTTGAAAATAATCACCGAGCACATAGCGAAATCTTGCCGTATCAAGAATGGTTCCAGATCCGATTACCCTCTCTTTAGGCAGCCCTGAGAATTTCCAAGTGGCGTAAGTTAAGATATCCACCGGATTTGTTGCGACAAGAAAAATGCCGTCAAATCCATTCCCCATTACTTCATCTACTATGCTTTTAAATATCTTTGTATTCTTTTCAACAAGATCTAATCTAGTTTCACCTGGTTTTTGATTGGCACCTGCACAAATCACCACAATATCTGCATCCTGGCAATCTTTGTAATCTCCATACCAGATTTTTGTTGGTGTTGGCGCAAATGCTATTCCATGATTTAAGTCCATTGCATCGCCCTCTGATTTTTCCCTGTTCAGATCGATCAATACAAGTTCTTCTGCCACACCTTGATTCAATAAGGCAAATGCATAACTAGACCCGACAAACCCTGTTCCTATTAAAGCAACACGACTAATTCCGTTTCTCATGGTATCTCCTCTTTTCTCACCTAGGTTATTATTACATAATCATTATATCAAAAAAGATTGTGAAATACTGAGCAAATTATAACTATTTTGTTACATTAGAAGCAAGATTGTGATGACACTTGCGATGAATATAGATGCGATGTTGACCACATCATTATTCACCCACTCATTCCCTTTTACTAATTGTGTTGGTACTTTACAGTGTTCTTTCTTTTCCACGTGTTTTCCGCATACTTTACAACGGTAAGCAGATTGAACCGTTGCCCCAAGAAACGTGTCAATAAAGCAGCCAACCACTCCCATTGCAGCAAGGAAGAGGGCTATCGTGATATGTATTTCACTCCATAAAAAGGAGGCAGCAACACTAATTAACGTAGCGCCAGCTAATGCTGCTAGGGTTCCTAATACAGAAATAGCCCCGGAAGTCCCTGCTTCCACTGTTTCCATTTTTATGATGGAGAACGGCCGTTTCTTACTTAGTGACCCTATTTCCGATGCCCAAGTATCGGAGTTCGCGACAGCAATGGCAACGACAAAGCCGTATATCCAATAGTCTGCAGGAAATATGTACGCCGACATTCCCACTAGTGCAGGCACACCACCATTAGCAAAGACTTGCACGATATCCCGTTGCGAACCTTTTTCATGCATATCTGTCATGTTTTTTTTCTGCTTACGGTTGTATTTACTCCATAAACTAGATGTCACAAAGAACAGTCCAATCAATAAGAGACCATATCCTTTAAAACCTAAAGCAATAAATATTCCAACAAAGAAGGTACCAAAGGCTCCAGAAGCAGCCAAAGCCTTTAATTTGTATCCTCCCCAAGCCAACACAATAATCCCGATTATTAATAGAATGTCATTTTCTAATAGTGCAGTCATACACGACCTCATTTGTCACAATTTTATGTACGGGTATATCATAATAATCGGTCGGGACTTTTTTAACGAGCTGTTGTGAAAATGCCAATGATACTTTGGAGCCCGTGTATCCCACCAGGTAACGGTCGTAATATCCACCGCCGAAGCCAATTCTATATCCTTCCTCATCAAAAATAAGACCAGGAACCAGCACTAGTTCCAGCTTGTCTTTGGGGCATAATTCCACTTCTTTGACGATAGGTTCTTTTAAACCGAAGTAGACGGACTCTAGCTGGTTGAGGTTTTCTAGGAAATAAAACTCCATGCTTTTCGTGCTTGGATAACATTTCGGCACCGCCACTCTCTTCTCTTCTTCCCATGCGCGCATGATGATGGCTTCTGTATCCACTTCTGGAAAACGAGAAATCGTCACACCAATCGCTTGTGCATGTTGCCATTCTTTTGAAGCAAATAGCTTATCGTGAATGTCTTTGCTTTTTGCAGCATGGCTTGAACGGTCCATGCCCCCAAGTTTTTTTTTCATCTCATCCCTTAACACACTTTTCTCTTTCATTATCTTGCCTCCTAAAACACGCTTACTACTACCATACCAAAATACACCCAACAGGCTCAAGCACACGCCCCGCGGTAAGCAAACCCCCAAAACGAAAGGAAGCAAGGAGCCATAAATACCCCTTTGAACTTTATTTTTCCCATCACGAAAAAAAACTGGCATTATAAAAAAAATAATGATATTATAGTAAGGTCTGAATTGAATGCACTATATGTTTGGAGGGATAACGATGCGCGTAAACGTAACTTTAGCTTGTACTGAAACTGGTGATCGTAACTATATCACTACTAAAAATAAACGTAACAACCCAGATCGTCTTGAGCTTAAAAAATACAGCCCAAGATTGAAAAAAGTAACTGTACACCGTGAAACGAAATAAGCAGCAGGATTTTCCTGTCTGCTTATTTTTTTTTGCCCATTATCCAGCTTCCACAGGGCTAATATTCTTTTTATTTTTGACCTTCACAGATGTACCTGCTTTATATCCCTCGCTAATTTGATACCTTGGTGCAATGGTTACATTTCTTATAGATGACGGAGAGGTGTGCTCAATGGTGACATCATCCCAGACAATGCTCCTGCTTAACTCACAGTCTTTTGTTATTTTGGAACTCTTGCCGATGATGGTGTACTTGCCAATAACCACATGATCTCCCAAATAAGAATCATTACCGATATATGCCGGCCGGTTGATGGTCACATTGTCTTCCATTTTAACATTAGAGCCAACCCATAAATTAGGCAATACCTCTTCAGCAGCTATATGGACACGTACTTTTTTATCCAGCATGTCGTATTGGGCCTGCCGGTAATCTTCATGGCTGCCAATATCTTTCCAATATCCATTTGCGTGGTAGCCAAATAGGCTCATGCCGTTTTTGATTAGCCTTGGAAAAATGTCCTTGCTAAAATCATACGCTTTTCCTTTTTCCATCATACATAATACAAACGGATCTACCACATAAATTCCAGTGTTTACAACCTTACTGAACTCCTCTTCTTTCTGTGGTTTTTCCACGAATCTCCTGATATGGCCCTGTTCATCCGTTTCTACAATTCCGAACTTATTCGGCTTTTTGACTTCCTTTGTAAAAATAGTGAACAAGGAGTGCTTTTGCATATGATAGCGCACTCCCGCCATCAAATCGAAGTCAGTCAATGCATCCCCGCTTATAACGAGAAACGGTTCATCAAGCAGGTGTTCCGCATTTTTCACGCTTCCGGCAGTCCCAAGCGGAAGTGATTCCTGCAAATAAGTTATTTGCACGCCCCATTGGGAACCATCTCCAAAATAGCTTCTAATTTTATCGCTTAAATATTGAAGGGTGATGATGATTTCTGTAATTCCATGTTCTTTCAAAAGTTCAATACTATATTCCATGACAGGTTTATTTAGCAGTGGCACTAATGGTTTTGGGAGTTTTTGTGTTAATGGCAACAGCCGGGTACCTTTCCCCCCAGCCAATATGACTGCTTTCATAAGCTTTATCCCTCCTACTGGACGGAAGAAGTAGTAACTGTTGTCTCATAAACCGCCTCTGTCTGCTCTCTTACATCTTCCCAGTTATATTTTTGCTTCACTTCATTTAACGCCTTTTCACCTAGGCTAGCAGATAAGGATGGGTTCTCTATTATAGCTGATACCTTTTCACTTAGATCAACGGCATTCCCTGGCTCAAACAACAGCCCGGATTCTCCGTCTCTAATAATAGAAGAAAGTCCTCCAGTTCTGGCCGCTAATACTGGTTTACCAGCTGCCATACCTTCAATGGCGACTATTCCGAACGGTTCATAAATACTTGGAACAAGAAGCATGTCGCATCGTTTTAATAACGTTGCTTTTTCACGTTCATTTAAATATCCGACAAATAATATAGTTTTCTCCAGCCCTGCCTGACTGACTAATGCTTGATAGTCAGACAAATAAGGGCCTTTACCAGCTAGGATAAACAGACATTCCGGATGGTTTTCATGTATTTTCTTTGCAGCTTCTATTAAAGTGGTGATCCCTTTCTCAGGTACCATTCTACCTAAAAATAATGCAAGATTGGTGTATGATTTCCGATTCAAAAAGTCCGATACGCTTTCACTTTCCTCATTTGAAAGCTGAACCCCATTTGGGATGACACGAACTTCTTTTTTACCGTGAATCTTCCTTTCCACTTCTTTTTTCATAAAAGTGCTACAAACTATCAACGCATCAGAATTATGAATCAAGGATTCTTCCCATCTAGCAGTTTGAAGCTGAATAGGGTATTCCAGATTGCTCCTGCCCTGTTCAAGCGCATGAATGGTTGATACTAATGGAAGTGTCATAAACCCTTTCAACGCCCTTGCGGCAAACCCAACAAGCCAATCATGGGCGTGGATGGTGGTAAACATCTTGTCACTTTTAAGATTCCTCACTTGATCTACCAAGTTCATATTCGTTTGGGCGACAAAAAGGTGAAAGTCATCATATGTGCATTCCACTTCTTTTGCCCTGTAGATGGTTATCCCTTCCACCGTTTCAGTTTCAGGTGCTCCAAGGCAATGAGGAGTCACAAGCGACACGAGATGCCCTGCTTGTGCCAATTGTTTAGAAAGTTGCCAAACGTGTTGTCCGAGCCCTCCTAAAACAGCAGGAGGGCACTCCCAAGACAACATGATAATATGATAGTTATTTTTTATTTCTTCATGTAACAAAAGATTATGTGATGAATCAACAGAATAGAATACATCAGAAGTAACAGTTTCCTGAAATGTTCCAGATCTAAACTGACGTGTATTTTGGAGTGCAGAAGAGGGTTTTTCATAAAAAGTATAGCCTGCAGCCAACTGTTGCCATTTCCCTTTGGCAATCATGTTTATGGGTGTCCATATCTGGTATGCCGTTTCAGCAGGTGCAATTATCCTACCCTCTACTTTCAGCGTGTTGCTTGAAAAAAAAGGGAAAAATCTGTCTGCATTCCCTACACCAATCTCCGCTTGAATGAAATTGTATTGGCTGATTTCTGGAAGTGATATGCTGCCACGATATATTTCTGTTATTATATCCAAAAAGAAGGCGTCATTTCTACTGACCTGTGAGGTTCCTTTCCATCCTATCAGTCTGATGTTCAGCCCATCCTCTCCTATTGACTGATAGACCTTAACGAAATCTTTCCTCCATTGATGTACGAACCATTCCGCTTTCATGTTTCCGTCTTCGCAAACCATCAACCTAATAAATTCCTTTTCTGGCTCTATGATGCTCATGGTCAAACCTCTTCCCCCACGAATCTATCTTTTCTTTCATCTTATCATGTGAATTTTCTTTTCCACAACAGCCGGTTTTTGTCGTCTTTTGTGATAAAGCGTAAATTTTTATGTCCGTTGACAAAAAACGTTCACAAAACCGTCATATGTTTCTGAGGAATTTGTCGAAAGACTATTTTTCCATCTCTACTCCTATGATATAAAAAAGAGAGAAACTTTTATCGAGGTGAAAAAATGTTAATCGCAAGTATAAGTTTGATCATTATTGCAGTCGCAGTGATTGTAGTTTCCTTCTTTGTGGATGACAAGTTTGCTGACTTAGAAAAGGAAATGGAACAATTATCCTTTGATGTTGTTCAGGACAAATATAAGTTGGAAAGAAAAATGAAAGTATTAGAAGAAGAACTATTGGGTGGAACTACTCCTATACATAAGGTTAAGTTGAAAAAACAAGCAAGCCACCAAAATGTAAGTGAAGAAGATGTCGCTATTTCTCTTTATCAAAAAGGATACACACCTTCTCAAATCTCTCAATTCACTTCCACTTCTATGGACAAAGTGGAACAGATCCTTCAATCTGCCAACCTAAAAGGGAATGTAGCCAATGAGAACTAATCTGAGAGCATTCGCAATTGGCATCCTTTTCGCTACAGGAGTAATGGGAGTTGCCTATTCTGTTGTAAGCGCCGGAGCAACTTCATTAAATGAAGAAAGTGTTCAGGCATATGCATCAGAAAATGACCTTCATCTGTTATCAAAGGAAGAGTATGACGAGTTATTGCCTGACGTAGAACCGGTAGAAGAAAAGAAAACAGAACAAAAAGAAGAAGAAGAAGTGAAAGAAGAGAGTAAGAACAACGAAGAAGAGGCAAAAGAAGACACGGAAGTTGCAGAAGAACAAGAAGAAACGAATGAACCTTTTGAAATCGTAATACCAGATGGAATGGCAACCTACGAGATCACCGCGTTATTAGCACGCGAAGGTATCATCGAGGATGACAAGAAGTTTGACGCATACCTAGAAGACAAAAACATTGCAACCAAGGTGCGTTCTGGAACGTTCACCATGAAAAAAGGCATGAGTTATGAAGAAGCAGCAGACGTATTGATAAAATAAATTTTGTTGTAAAAGCACCGGTCCACTTTGGACGGTGCTTTTTGTGTTGCTTTCAACAGCTAGAGGAGCGCCTCATGAACCGAGCAAACTACTCCCTGGAATAGCGCCTAAAATCAAATCGGGCGATAATCTGAGTTTACGGGCGATTTTTGAGATTTACGGGCGAAAATAAAATTATACGGGCGATTTTACAAAAATACGGGCGAAAACTGAACCTTTTCGGGCGATAATTTAAAAAAACGGGCGATTCCCACTAAATGTAAACTAAAATAGCAAAATTCTTCTAGAAAAAAGCAGCAGCCCTCCCCGCCAGACGTTTCGAAGTCGGAGGGGAAAGCTGCTGCTATTTACTATTTCTTCATCTCGTCTTTCACCTTCAAAAGCCTCAAACTATTTAACGTCACAAGCAGTGTTGCCCCCATATCAGCGAAGATCGCAATCCATAAGGTGAGCCAGCCCGGAATCACGAGCAATAGCGCCAAAACTTTCAGCCCCAATGAGAATCCAATATTCTGCTTAATGATAGTTAGTGCTTTTCGGCTCAGTCTGATGGTGAATGGAAGCTTTCGCAAGTCATCTCCCATCAATGCTACATCAGCTGTTTCAAGTGCGGTATCTGTTCCCGCTCCTCCCATCGCAACTCCTACCGAGGAAGCTGCAAGGGCAGGTGCATCATTAATACCGTCCCCCACCATCATCATGCTACCGTGTTTTTCACGTAGTTCTTTAATATAACGAAGCTTATCTTCCGGCAGCAGACTGGATTTAACATGGTCTATCTCTACTTCGTGTCCAATTGCTTCTGCTGTTCTATCGTTATCTCCTGTCAGCATATATAAGTTAGAAATGCCTATCTCCCTCAAATTCTTCACACTGGAAGCACTAGAATCTCTTATCTCATCACGGATTCCAAGGACACCAAAAATCTTTTCAGAAGTCCCGACTACAATTACTGTTTTTCCTGCATTCTGTAATTGATGGATGCTTTCGGCCAGCCCCTCTATTTCCGGATGCTTTTGACCCAAGAACCAATTCGGACTTCCTGCTTGATAAAGAATACCATTAATGGACCCCTTTATCCCTTTACCCGCAATAGATTCAAAATGCTCCATGGTATAACCCGTATCAGCTACCCCAACCTCTTCCGCTTTCTGAAGAATGGCTGAAGCTAACGGATGAGTGGAACCACCTTCAAGTGTCGCAATGATTTTTAGCAGCTCTTCTTCTGTTAAGTAAAAGGCATGAACATCTGTTACTTCTGGCGCTCCTCGAGTTAAGGTCCCAGTCTTATCAAAGGCTATCGCTTTGATTCGACCCACCTCCTCAAGGAAAACCCCACCCTTGATCAGAACTCCATTTCGAGCAGCATTTCCTATTGCTGTTACAATGGCTATCGGAGTGGAAATAACAAGTGCACATGGGCACCCTACCACGAGAACCGCTAGGCCTTGATAGATCCAAGTGTTCCAGTCCAATCCCATAAATAATGGAGGGACTGTGGCTACTAGAAAAGCTATTATAATAATTAGCGGAGTATAATATTTTGCGAACTTATCCACAAACGCTTGGGAAGGTGCCCTTTCCGCTTGAGCCTCTTCAACTAGATGAATGATTTTGGAAATGGTTGTATCCTCTACCCGTTTGGTGACTTCCACTTCCAACAGTCCATCTTCATTAAAGGTCCCTGCAAAAACCTCATCATTCACGCATTTGGATACAGGAATACTCTCCCCTGTAATCGCAGCTTCACTGATGGATGCTCCACCTTTCACAATGTTGCCATCCATTGCAATTTTTTGTCCAGGCTTTACGAGCATCCGGTCGCCGATTTTAACATCTTTGACAGATATCAGTTTTTCAGTTCCTTCTATTAAAATAGTCGCCTGTTTTGGAGAAACATTCATTAGCGACCTAATTGAAGCTCGGGCCTTTTCCATCGAATAAGATTCCAGAGCTTCGCTGATTGCAAAAAGAATGACGACAGTGGCACCCTCGCCCCACTCACCGATAATCGCAGCACCGATGATGGCAATTGTCATGAGGGTCTTCATATCAAATTGAAGCCTAATTAGATTATTGATTCCAGTGAAGAACAGTCTATACCCGCCTATTACAATGGAAGCAGCGAAAAGAATAATAGTAGATATATGCTCTTCACCTTGCTGAAAGAAAGCAATCCAGCCTGCAACGAGAAAAACGAACGAGAGAAGTACGGTTGCATGTTTTTTGTAAAAAGGAATCGACGGCTCTTCCGGTAGTTCCTCTTGTTCGGAAGAGACCTTTAATTTGTCAAATGCCCCTGCCTTTTCAATATCACCTACGCTTACAGCTCCACTTACTGAAATCTTAGATGCACCAAAGTTAACTCGTGCATCCGTTACGCCCTCTATCTTTTTTACATTATTCTCAAATTTTTGTGCGCAGTTTGCACAAGTTAATCCTTGGATACGGTAAGTTTGTTCCTCTTTATTTTTCACGTGTCTTCACCTCTTTTTGATGGGTAAAGGCGATATCGATCAATTGTCTGACATGATCATCATCTAATGAGTAATAAACAAGCTTTCCTTCCTTTCTGAACTTTGCCAACCCGAGATCCCTTAACAATCTAAGGTGATGAGAAGCCGTTGCGACAGTGGAATCAGTAATTGTTGCAACGTCATGCACGCAGAGCTCCTTGGCTAAATTTAACGCCTGGGCTATTTTCAACCTCGTGGGATCAGACAACGCTCGGTAAATCTTTGCCACATCATTTGTCATCGTTTCATCTATTTGTTTCTTCACGTTTTTCACTTTTGTTTCATTTGCACATTCTTCCTGACACTGTTGTTCGGTCAAAACCTCTGAACTAGATTTGGTGGACATAATAGACTCCCCTTTATATTCAAACATTCATTTGAATATTAGTATATGCCACCCTAGCTAAAATAGTCAATACATTCAACACAGTTTAAATAAGATAAAACAAAAATCCTGAAATGGTTGACATACTTATGACAGAAATGACAAACGCCGCCACAAGTTTTTTCTTAAAAATGCTATTTAATAATGCGACTTCAGGCAGACTCGCTCCTGCTGAACTAATGAGCAATGCCATTACAGGCCCCAAAGCCATTCCTTTAGCAATCATCATTTGAGATATGGGAATCATGGTAGAAAGTCTGATGTACAAAGGAATCCCAATAATTGCAGCGACCGGTACGAGCCACCAGTTGTCTCCTCCTAAATATTGTGTAATGAAAGATGTTGGTACTGCGCCATGTATAATAGCCCCAATGGCTGCACCGATTAACAAGAATGGATAAACAGTCTTTATTAACGTCAGTGTTTCTGCCACAGATTGTTTAAGATTAAGTCCTTTATTCTCAGGTTGATAGTTCTTCAACAAGACATTCTTTAATTGCTTTTCAAACCCCAGTTTTTCCAAAGACAGGCCTATTAAAATAGAAAGAACTGTTGTGGTTAGGGTGTATATTAAAGCTACCTTCCAGCCAAGCATAGCTGTCATAATAGTTAGGATGGTCGGATCCAATACAGGTGATGCAAAAAGGAATACCATCACAATCCCAAATGGCACCTTCTTTCTCAGTAAAGTGACTACCATGGGGATGGTCGAGCAAGAACAGAATGGGGTTATAAAAGCGAATAATACTGCGAACAACGCACTTAGAAGCGTATTTCCCTTGTTCAGCCACTTCTCCATTTTATGAAACGGAACAACAGACTGAATGATAGAAACCAGAAAGGTAATAAGAACGAACAAGACGGTTAACTCGATAGCAATGTACAAAAAGCTTGAAATTATTTCTCTCCACATAAAGACCACTCCTATTTTTTATTTGCATTTTGCAACTATTTATTCTATAAAAAAGCAAGCATAGAAACTTGCTCAATATAACGGTTTACAGCACATATCACTTTTACTCATCGCTGCATTCAATACCTTTAAGGACTTTACAAGCTCTTCTCCTTCTTTTTCACTTATATTAGAAAAAACGTTAGTTAAGTAATGAAGCATCTGTTGGTTGATTTCTTGTTCTACTTTTATTCCGTTTGCAGTGAGGTATAAGTGATAAACTCTTTTGTCTTCAGTCGATTGCGTTTTTTCCACCAGTTCCATTTTCACCAATGTTTGAATCTGCCTGCTGAAAGTCGTAATATCCATACCGATTGTCTCTGCTACTTGCTGCATGGATGGTCCTTCTGTTCTCGCCAGTTCGTAAAGAATGTGACTTTGCACCAGAGAAATATCATGATCTTTTACCGAGCAGCAGTTTTTATTCAACATCCCGAACCGTCGCATCGTAACCTGGAGAATCGTCCTAACATCTTCCATTATTTTCACCTCTTACTTTATTATAATCAATTATTTGCAATTTGCAACTATTTATTCATAAAAAATATTTCTTATATCAGCGCTAATCACTGGAGTTAGCGCTGATATAAGGATTTATTGTTCTTCCGGCAACAAAAGTATTTTCCCTAACTTACCTTTCTCCTTAAAGTAAGTCTGGGCTTCTCTCGCTTTGTCTAACGGAAATGTTTTATCTATGACAGGCTTTATTTTGCCTTCCGCTATTGCCTGAAGCATATCTTTAAATTCTTCTCTCGTCCCCAAGACCGACCCATACATGGTGATATGCTTAAGATACAATGTTCTAAAATCTAGGTTTGTCTTCTGCCCACCAGCAGAGCCTGATATACAGAACTTCCCTCCGTTTTTAAGCACATGAAGGGATGTAGAAAATAAAGCATCTCCTACTACATCTAATACAGAATCTATCGGCCCTTGATTTACTCTTAATATTTCTTCAGAAAGATTATCGGATTTGTAGGATAAAACATGAGTTGCCCCTAATTCCTTTATTCTTTCCTCGCCATTTAGGTCCCCTACGATGGCAATGACCTTTGCACCGAAAACTTTTGAGGCAATTTGTACATTTAAGGACCCAACTCCACCATTAGCTCCTGTTACCATCACCGTTTCGCCAGGCTGAATTTGAATCTGATTTACCATATGCCATGCAGTTAATCCACTTACTGAAAAAACCGCACTTTCTGAATAACTCGGAAGCGGCATGTCATAACAAAGGTCAGCAGGCCATACCACATATTCCGCATAACCACCATCGTATTCCGAACCGATAAAGGACATGTCTGCTGAAATATGTTCTGTACCTTCTTCTCCACTGGACGTAAAGGGAAATAAAACAACATCTTTTCCCATCATAGATTCTTCGACCTGATTTCCGACTTTTACTATGGTTCCTGTTATGTCAGAACCAGGTATACGTGGAAATTGTACTCCTTCTGGTCTCCAGCCGGACTTAGAATCTTTGCCGTAAGCCCCTTCTCTCATCCAGATTTCTGTATTATTAATCGCACAGGCTTTCACCTTTACTAGTACTTCATTTTCTTTTGGATCAGGTATTGATATGTCTACTGTTTCCAACATTTCAACATCCCCATATCCTGTTACTTGTACTGCTTTCATAAAAGAATCACCTAATTTCAATTTGTATGTTGTTAGTTTTCACCTTTAGACTCAAATTTAGTTAGCTATTTTTAGTTAAGTGTGAATAGCTTATTAATCATTTTTGTTACACCTATGTTAAACTAATTTTATATCACGGAACGGAGAGAATTTATAATGAAAAAAATTAATGAAACCAACATTTCTATTTTTGCCCTTGGCGGATTAGGGGAAATAGGCAAAAATACATATGTCATTAAATATCAGGATGAAATAATTATCATAGATGCTGGTATTAAATTCCCCACAGATGAACTTTTTGGAATTGATTATGTTATACCGGATTACTCCTATCTTATCCAAAACAAAGAAAAAATTAAAGGAATATTCATCACCCACGGTCATGAAGATCATATTGGAGGCATCCCCTACTTACTGAAAGAAATAGATGCCCCTATCTATGCAGGAAGACTTGCTCTAGAACTAATCAAAGAACGATTAAAAGAACATGGACTGTTAAAAAAAGCTAGGTTAGTTGAAATTGAGGAAGACAAACTTGTTTCCTTTGAATATTTAGCGGTAGACTTTTTCAGGACCACTCACAGCATTCCAGATTCATATGGGATTTGTGTAAAAACACCTTACGGCAATATTGTTCATACTGGGGATTTCAAATTCGACTTGACTCCTATTGGTCCTTTAACGAACATGTCAAAGATAGCAGATATAGGAAAAGAGGGCGTCCTATGCCTTCTATCAGATAGTACGAACAGTGAAATACCAGGCTTTTCTTTATCAGAAAATGAGATAAGCAGGACGATTCACGAGTTATTCAGTCAAGTTGACGGAAGAATTATTTTTGCAACATTTGCATCAAATATGTATCGCTTTAAACAAGCAATTGAAGCGGCTGTTTTACATAACAGAAAAATTGTTGTACTTGGAAGAAGTCTACTGAGGGCAGTAAGGATTGGTACGGAGCTTGGCTATTTAAAGATTCCAAAGGAGTCACTCATAGAAGCTTCCGCTGTTAACGATTATCCAGATGATCAGATACTTGTAATTTGTACTGGAAGTCAAGGCGAGCCCTTTGCCGCACTTTCCAGGATTGCTTATAATAAACATCCACAACTATCTGTCCGTAAAAAGGATACCGTTATCTTTTCATCTTCCCCTATTCCAGGAAATACACTAAGTATCAATCGAATCATTGATCAGCTTAGTAGGGCTGGGGCAAGCGTGCTGCATCACAAACTTAAAAAGATTCACACATCCGGTCACGGTGCACAAGAAGAATTAAAGCTGATGATCAGTTTATTAAAACCTAACTTCTTTGTACCGATTCACGGGGAATATAAAATGCTGAAAAAGCATGTGAGCTTGGCAGAGGAATGCGGCGTACCGCTTGAGAAATCCTTCATCATGGATAACGGTACAATCTTAGAACTAAATGAGAATGAAGCGAGTATTACAGGTACTGTTCCCGCTAATGCTATTTATGTGGACGGAGACGGTATTGGAGACATCGGGACCATTGTTTTAAGGGATAGAAAAATATTTTCTGAATCAGGTATTTTACTGGTAGTAGTGGCAATTGATTTCCGGGAGAAGAAAATCATATCTGGTCCTCAAGTCATTTCGAGAGGCTTTGTTTTTATAAGGGAATCCGAACAGTTAATGGGTAAATTACGAGATATTGCCCATACAGCAACGACACAATCACTTGAATCTGGTAATAGAAGATGGAGCGACGTCAGGTCCGATATTCTTGATCAGGTGGAACCTTATATCTATAAGATAACAAAGCGCCGTCCAATGATTCTTCCAATTTTAATGGACGTGTCAAAAAGATAAAAGAAAGTATCCTCCATTCTTAAAAGGAGGATACTTTCTTTTGTATTAAATTCAATTCTTTTTTGGTATCTAATGTGCGTAAACCCATGCTGAAAAAGATTAAAACCTTTTAAAAGTACAAAAGAGCAAGCGTCTTCACGCTTACTCTTCTCCTAAGTTTAACAACAATCGCTGTCCTTCAACCCTAACAGAACAAGCCCTTTTCCTTGCGGAGTTTCTTGAACATCCAGGACTAGATCGGTTGTCATGCTTTCGATTTTCGGATCGATTGCTACCTTTATAGTATTTAATGTTTCCACTTTATCATCTGCTTTTGCCTCATCCAGAGACAATCCTAATTGTGGGCTTCCTCAGCCCCAGCCTGCAAAGTAGACACGAATGTTGCTTGCCCCGTTTTCGCGCAGGATATCACTCAATACGTCTCTTGCTTCATTTGAAACCTTCACGGCCAGTCACCTGCCTTCTTATTAGTTTTTCTAAATGCTCGTTTCATTCTTAGTTTTTTTCGTACATGTTTTGCAGCACTTCTTTTAATTCGGGCTTCACATTAATTGCAGGACGGATGGAAGTTGCTAGTCTTTCTGCTTCTTCCACCGTACTAGCTTTCCCCAAGTGAAGAAGGGTACCCATGGCAACCGTTCCGGTTCTGTTACGCCCTCCAGAGCAATGGAAATACACTTTCTTTCCTTCTTGTTGAGCTTGTACTACGTATTCAATAGCTGCTTTCACCGATTCATCCTGTTTGGCTGCATCATCCACGATTGGCATATGAATTCTAGGAAGGTTGTCTTCCACGTTATCCGTTTCAGCCCGCAAGTCTATAATAACATCCAAGCCTTCATTTGTATGTGCATCTTTTACTTGATCGGCACCGCCAATAAAGACATTTTCCATTAGTGATTGATATTTTTTTTCGTTAGTCATTTTCATTCACTCCTTACAACAGATTCTCTTTTTCCCACGGCAGAATGGCGCATTTTTCTTTCGTGGACTTTACTCTTTGTATCCACGGTAGTTCATGTTTCCCCCTGCCTGATAAAACTCGGTCTGTTGTTTCTGTATTAGCAAAGCTTTGGTTGATGATCCACCAACGCGGAGTTATGGAAGCACGCTCAAGGTCAGCATGTAATCTTTCCGCCTCCAGTACAGGGGTTGCTTCCGGCAAGGTAACGATAAGTACTGCTGTTTCATCGGCATTACGAAGACGTGGAAGCAGATTTTGTACTTCTTTTGACACCTCACCCGTTGAACGCAATAATTCCTTTTGATAGGACTGGGCTGCGTCAAGCAATAGCAGAGTATGGCCTGTAGGCGCAGTATCGATGATGACCACTTCCTCATCGGCCTGACCAACTATCTTGGCAAACTTCTGGAATACTGCTATCTCTTCGGTACAAGGTGAGTTTAGATCTTCCTCAAGGTATGCAAGCTGCTCCTCGCTCAGCCCCTCTCCCGATTGTTCCAAAACATGCTTTTTATATGATTCTACTTCCGCCTTAGGGTCCACCTTACTGATTGTTAAATGGTTTCTTCTTGTTTTATCTTTTAAAGCATACTCCAAATGCGCAGCAGGATCCGTTGTCGTGAGATGGACTTTCACATCTTTTTCTGCCAGCTTCATTGCCAGTTTGGCTGCTAGTGTTGTTTTACCAACGCCACCCTTCCCCATTGTAAAAATTACACGAAGATTATGGTTTATAACATCACTTACCAATTGATTAAAATCAGCAAGTTCCGTAATTATGTCAGGGTTTACATGATTCGTTTGCTCAACTTGTAACCTTTCTCCGTTAAACCAAGCCTTTAACGGGCTGATACCCGTTAAGGAATACGAAATATAAGGAAGATACGTCATGGGAATATCGTTAAATGTTCTAACGGCAACTTCCATTGCTTTCTGTTGCTTATCGTAAAAAGCCATGGATACCTCGTCGTTAATGATCGGCTTCTCCATTAGCCCATTGACAATAAGTTGCTGATTATGAAGGCCAATTTCACGCAACTCCTTAGAGGCACGCGCAGCTTCCAGGATTGGCGATTCATCTGGACGTGTTACCAAAAGTAACTGAGTTTGGGAAGGATCAGACAATGCATTCACTGTCTGTTCATACAATTCCTTTTTTGCCCCTAGTCCTGAAAGAGGTCCTAAACAGGATGCTCCATGTGTGCTCTCCTCTAGGAAATTGTTCCAAGCTGAAGGTAAGGATAGCAGCCTTAATGTATGCCCGGTTGGAGCTGTATCAAACACAATCACATCATATTGCCCAGTGATCTCTTTTTGTGTTAGTAAAGTGGAGAATTGGTCAAAGGCTGCAATCTCAACCGTACATGCTCCTGATAATTGTTCTTCCATGGTAGCCAAAACCGCATCAGGAAGTTTTCCTTTATAAGGACCAATCACACTTTCTCTATAATCTCTCGCCGCTTCCTCTGGATCAAGATTACAGGCGAAAAGTCCTTTTACACCTGGTACTTCTGAAATATCGTTTGTCAATTCTGTTTCAAACACATCTTGTAGATTGGAGGCTGGATCTGTGCTGACTATTAACACCTTCTTGCCTTCTTCGGCAAGAGCAATGGAAGTGGCACAAGCTGTGGAAGTTTTACCAACGCCACCTTTACCTGTAAAAAATAGATATGGTGTTTGAATATTTGTTTTTGGTTGGAATGATGGGAGCATAATGCCGCCCTCCTAGTTGATTGAGTTTAGTGTAATGTTGAGTTTCTTTTTGGGTTTTTCATGAGCCAATTCTTGTACATTTACACCTGTCCATTCAGCAAATTCCTCATTTGTTGGGTAATCTTCCATCTTAACCACTTCGCCATCTACTATAATAACTGGAAGGCATTCCGGCCCTTTTTCCATTAGCAGTTCATTCACCTTTTGATTCGTTACAAACGGTTCTGGATCTGAGCCTAAATTGTAGCGGGAAATGTCCATTCCTTTTTGTTGTAAGGAAAATACAGCACTTGCCACTCTTGTTAGTTCCGGATCCACACTTGGCCCACATACGCCAGTTGCACAACACATTGCCGGGTCAAAAATTTCAATTTTAGCCATTTCTTATTTCCCCTTTCTGATATAGAAAAAATAGCCGAGATTTCACTCGGCCATTTTTATTATTTTCCAGTTTCAGCAAATGTTTTGATGCGGTCGCCGATTTCGTCGCGTACTCGTTGGAAGAACTTCCACTTCTCTTCTTCTGTTCCTTCCGCTTTGGCAGGATCATCAAAGCCCCAGTGTACTCTCTCTTTGTTTGGGGGTGTTGCTGGGCATACATCTGCTGCATGACCGCAAAGTGTTACGACTAGGTCTGCTTTTTTCAAGATTTCAGGATCAATCATGTCAGAAGTTTGGTTGGTGATATCCACGTCCACTTCGTTCATAGCTTTTACTGCGTTTGGGTTTACGCCGTGTGCTTCAATACCTGCTGAGTATACGTCCCACTCGTCGCTTAAATATTTTTTCCCCCAGCCTTCTGCCATTTGGCTGCGGCAAGAGTTACCTGTGCATAGGAAGTAGATTGTTTTTTTAGTCATGATGAAAAACTCCTTTTATATTGTATTTTAACCAATTATTAAAAGCCAGAAATAGAGGCCTAATAGCGTGATGAATAGAGTTGGGATAGTTAGGATGATACCTACTTTGAAGTAGTATCCCCAACTTATCTTTACTCCTTTAAGGCTTAAAACGTGTAGCCATAGTAGTGTTGCCAAGGAACCGATTGGTGTGATTTTTGGACCAAGGTCAGATCCGATAACATTGGCATAGATTAACGCTTCCCGGATGGTTCCGGTGGTAGCTGTGTCTTTGATTGCAAGTGCATCAATCATGACAGTCGGCATGTTATTCATAAAAGATGAAAGGATGGCTGCAATGAATCCCATAGACATCGTTGCAACGAAAAGTCCTTCATCAGCTGCCATTTGGATGACATCTGTAAGCAGGTTTGTTAATCCTACATTTCTTAGTCCATATACGACTACATACATTCCAATTGAAAAGAATACGATGGCCCAAGGAGCGCCTTTTAATATCTGTTTCGTATGAATGACCGGGCTGTTTCTGCTTATTAATAGAAAGATGATAGCAACAGTGGCTGCAATGAACGAAACAGGAATACCGGCAAATTCACTTGCGAAGTATCCTATTAGAAGGGCCGCAAGTACAATCCATGATAAGTTGAAAAGTTTCACATCTTTAATCGCTTCTCTAGGTGCCTTCAATACGGACATATCATAATTTTCTGGAATGCTCTTTCTAAAGAATAAGTAAAGTACAACAATACTAGCACCAAGTGCAAAGAAATTTGGAACAATCATTCTAGATGCATATTCCACAAATCCTATTTCAAAGAAATCAGCTGATACGATATTTACCAAGTTACTTACCACTAATGGTAGTGAGGTAGTATCTGCAATAAATCCACTTGCCATAATAAACGGCAATATCATTTTTTCTTTAAACTGTAAATTTCTCACCATTGCCAGAACAATCGGTGTTAAAATAAGTGCCGCTCCGTCATTAGCAAAGAATGCAGCTACCACCGCTCCTAGCAAGGTGATATAGATGAACATCCTCACACCGCTTCCTTTAGCAAATCGGGCCATGTGCAAGGCCGACCATTCAAAGAAGCCTACTTCATCTAGTATGAGGGAAATGATGATGAGGGCCACAAACGTTAACGTCGCATTCCAAACGATGCCTGTTACATCTATTACGTCTGTAAAGGTAACAACTCCAAAGAGTAATGCCAGTAGAGCTCCCCCACAAGCTGACCAACCAATGGACAGTCCTTTAGGCTGCCAGATAACAAATATTAATGTTAGTAAAAAAATCACAGATGCCAAAATAATATCCAGCAACAAAATCCCCCCTTAACAACAAGTAATTCTAAGTCCTTTTTGCTCTAACTCTTTCATCTTTTCTTCTAGTGAAGGAACATGCACAAGAATCGATGTGATTAATTGGTAGTGTGGATGTTCTGTATTGATGGAATACATGATCCATTGACCTTTTCTAGATTCTTTCACTAGACCAACTTCTTTTAACTTCTTTACATGCTGACTGATAGAAGGCTGGCTCATCTGGAATATCTCAACAAACTCACACACACAGCAATCGTGATCTTGTAGAAGAGCCAGCATGGAAAGCCTCGTTTTATCGCTTAAAATTTTCAACGTGGCTGCCGCTTCCTCCATTTTCAATACCTGTTGCATAGCTACACCTGCCTTTGGAAAAGATAAGTAATATAATCAAACACTTATATAACAATATGCTTATATAATAAAACACTTATATGTTTGTTTCAACCTTTCTTTTGTAAAGAAATCGTAAAGATTAATTGCAGAATTATCTGTTAATTGATATAATTAAATTAAGAAAGCGCTTCCAATAACATATGAGTGGGAAAGGTGATGCTGTGTTATGATGGACTATCAGTACAGACGACGAGCTTTTCAGAACCTACATGTGGAACAAGAAGAAGCAAAAATTGACCTAAAGCAAAAAGTTAAGAAATCCAAATCGATGGTGGCCTCGATAGCCGCGTTTTTTTCTTTTTTTCACCACACTTCTTAAGGAGCTATTATGCTCCTTTTTAATATGGCTTTTTTACGCAGAAAAAACGGGACAAAATGAAATGTCCCGTTAGTAAAATATTTATTAATGACCTGAAGTAGCAGATAAACCTACCCGGTCTATTAGTGTTTTACTCTCATCATTAAGGCCTATAATTTTTACGTTCTTACCGAGTCTTTGGTATTTCATTACGGTTTTAGAGATTGCAGTAACCGCAGATTGATCCCAAATATGAGTGTTACTAAAATCAATGACAATTTCTTTTGGATCATTGTTGTAATCGAATAAATCGACAAAGTGACTCATCGTCCCAAAGAACATTTGTCCAGTAATTTGATAATGCATAACGTCTTCTTTTAAGGTCATTGTTGCTTTGATCTTAGCCATCTTCCAACCGAAGATTAGTGCGCTAAGCACAACCCCAGCTGCTACACCTTTTGCAAGGTCATGTGTGTAGACAACAATCGCAACCGTTACAACCATAACTACTGCATCAGCTCGAGGTATTTTATGAAGTTCCCGGATGGACTGCCAATCAAATGTACCTATGGAAACCATGATCATTACCCCAACAAGAGCAGCCATTGGGATTTGAACAACAACATCTCCAAGTACCATGATCAGGAATAAAAGGAATGTCCCTGCTACTAGTGCTGAAAGCCTTCCCCGTCCACCTGATTTAACGTTAATAACTGATTGTCCAATCATCGCACACCCAGCCATACCACCGAAGAAGCCAGTTATGACGTTTGCAATACCTTGACCCTTCATTTCACGGTTCTTGTTACTCTTTGTATCTGTCATTTCATCAACAATTGTTGCTGTCAGTAGGGACTCTAGGTTACCTACGATTGCCAATGTAAATGCATAAGGCAAGATAATCATGAATGTTTCCCAAGAAAATTCCACCATAGGGATGCTGAAGATCGGTAATGCTCTTGTTATCTCGCCCTGATCACCAACTGTTGCAAGACCGAATCCTCCACCAAATACAACAACTGCTGTAATCACGACAATTGCAAATAATGCGGATGGAATTGCCTTTGTAAAACGAGGTAAAATATAAATGATAGCTAGTGTTGCTGCTACAAATGCATACATTACCCAAGTTACTCCAACAAATTGCTCTAACTGAGCCATAAAGATCAAAATCGCTAAAGCATTAACAAATCCGATAATTACCGCTTGAGGTAAAAAGGAAATATATTTGCCCAACTTAAAGACACCCATTAATATTTGAATGATTCCGGTAAGGATGGTGGCAGCGAATAGATACTGCAATCCGTGATCTGCAACCAATGTAATCATCAGTAAAGCCATCGCTCCAGTTGCAGCAGAAATCATCCCTGGTCGTCCACCTGTGAAGGCGATAACCACGGCAATACAGAAGGACGCATATAATCCTACCATCGGGTCTACACCCGCAATGATAGAGAATGCGATAGCTTCTGGAATGAGGGCTAATGCTACGGTCATACCGGCAAGTACGTCACCACGCACGTTACCAAACCATTCTTGTTTTAAGTTTGCTACGTTCATAGCACACCTCTTTCTTTGTTATTTAGTTTTGTGACTTTCTACTCTCAAGAAAGTCGGGTCCGTTTGCAACAGAAAGAATCATACCATATATTTTCTAAGTTGAAAATCTCAATGAAAACGGGAACATAAGAGTTTACCTCTTACTTTCTCGATTTTTCTTTATATAGCTCTTGTTTTTGTACGCCTGTGAAAAAATAGACAATTAGACAATAAAGAAAGCTCTGTTCATTAAGAACAAAGCTCGTTTCTTTAGTCATTCAATTCGTAGTGACTACCTTTTACAAGATAGAAGATATTTTCGGAAATGTTAGTTGTGTGATCTGCCATACGCTCAATATAACGGCAGATAAAGCTTAATTGAGTAATTTCAGGGATCATATCCGGATGGTCTTTTGTCAATTGTAATAACTCACGGATGTTTTGACCATATAGCTCGTCCACTTGATCATCCATGTCAGCTACTTTTTTGGCAAGGACTACATCTTCATCATAGTAGGCCTTTAAAGCAAGAGATAGCATTTCTGTTGCGATGCTATGCATTTTTTCTATCTTTTCAATCTGAATTAATGGTTGAGAATTTTTTCCGATTCTTATCGTCGACTTTGCAATATTCACAGCAAAGTCTGCGATACGTTCAACATCGGTGGAGATTTTGATTGCCACAAAGATTCTTCGTAAATCAATTGCCACCGGCTGCTGCTTGGCAATAAGCAGAATGGCAAAGTCATTGATTTCTTCATCCAAACGGTCTGCCTTGTTGTCCTCTTCAATAATCTGAAGGGCTAAATCTACATTTTGATTTGTTAAGGCGTCAATGGATTTTCCCATTGCGATTTCAGCTAAACTTCCGAGTTCCAATAATTTGTCTCTTAACGTTTCTAAATCCACATGAAATTGACGTATTACCACCTGACTCTTCCTCTCTACCTTTATTATCCGAAACGACCTGTAATATAGTCTTCTGTACGCTTATCTGACGGATTGGAGAATAATTTATCTGTTTCAGAATATTCTACCACTTCCCCATTTAAGAAGAAAGCTGTTCTGTCGGATATACGTGCAGCCTGTTGCATGTTGTGCGTAACAATGACGATACTGTAGTCTTTCTTTAATTCTTGAACGAGTTCTTCCACTTTAAGTGTAGAGATAGGATCAAGAGCAGATGTAGGTTCATCCATTAGAATAACGTCCGGCTCGATAGCCAAGCAACGCGCAATACATAAACGCTGTTGTTGTCCACCAGAAAGACCATAGGCATTTTCTTTCAAACGGTCTTTTACTTCATCCCAAATAGCCGCTCCTCGTAAACTCTTTTCAACGATTTCATCAAGTATTTTTTTGTTTCGTATTCCATGAATTCTTGGTCCATATGCAATATTGTCATAAATAGATTTAGGGAATGGATTAGGTTTTTGAAAAACCATACCTACATTGGTTCTTAGTTCTTCTACTTTATACGATTTCCCTAAAATATTTTTTTCACGATATAGGATATCACCAGAAACTTTCACGCTTGGTACTAATTCCACCATACGATTTAATGTTTTAATATAAGTGGATTTACCGCAACCGGATGGTCCGATGATTGCTGTCACTTCATTTTCGTAAATCGGCAAGTTAATGTTCTTCAATGCCAAGTTTTCACCGTACCAAAGGTTTAAATCTTTTGTATCATAGACAACTTTTTTGTCTTTTGGAGTGTTGGTTGTAAAAGAAGTATTGTTCTTCGTTTCACGTTCAGGCACTGCAATTTGCATAGATGATTCCTCCTAGGATTAAAATCTTCTCTGAAACTTATTTCGAATAATGACCGCAATGGAATTCATGACTAATAAAATGAAAAGTAATACCACGATAGTAGCTGCTGCAAGGTTCGCATATTCTGCTACAAGAGCCGCGTCAATTGTCCAATAGTAAATTTGCATTGGAAGCACCGTGAACTTATCAAAAATCCCTTCTGGTAGCGGAATCAATAGTGCAGGAATACCCAATACAACTAGTGGAGCAGTTTCCCCGATTGCACGGGACAACGCTAGAATAACTCCTGTTAAAATACCCGGTAATGAAGCCGGCAAAACGATATTCTTGATTGTTTGCCATTTTGTTGCACCCATTCCATAGGATGCTTCTCTTAAATAACCAGGAACAGAACGAATCGCTTCTTGACTTGCCACTACAACGATAGGAAGAACTAAAAGTGCCATTGTAAGACCACCGGCTAGTACGATGTTCCCAAGTCCTGCCGCTCTTACAAAGATAGTTAATCCCAAGATACCAAATACAATCGAAGGTACACCTGCTAAGTTTGATATATTTGTCTGTAAAAAGCGTTGTAGGCGTCCTTTTTTTGCATACTCTTCTAAATAGATAGCTGTACCAACACCAAGAAACAAAGTAATTGGTGCAACAACTAGCATCAGCCATAAAGTACCCATGATGGCACCCATGATTCCAGCTCGATCTGCCATAGTAGACAGTTTATTCGTTATAAATTGAAGATCAATCCAACCCATACTTTGTGAAATAACACGGTAAAACAAAATTACGAGTACAACAAGACCAATCAGTGTTGCCGCTAAAAATAAAGATTTAGCAATATTGTTCACCGTTAATCTTGAATTCATCTTCTTTTGTACTTGTGCTGCATCAACATACTTCATCTTAATATTCCTCCCTATACTTGCGAGAGATATACTGGGCG
Organism: Sutcliffiella horikoshii; assembly: GCF_002157855.1. Classification (NCBI taxonomy): domain Bacteria; kingdom Bacillati; phylum Bacillota; class Bacilli; order Caryophanales; family Bacillaceae; genus Sutcliffiella; species Sutcliffiella horikoshii. The sequence goes on from NZ_CP020880.1 coordinate 2,902,878, forward strand.
ATTAAGTTCATTATTAGTGTAAACACGAACAAGGTCATCGCAACAGCATACAAGCTATAATATAAAGTTGAACCAGCTGGTGCATCTCCACCGGTTACTTCCACAATGTATGCAGTCATCGTTTGCATAGATTGTGTAATGTCAAACGTAAAATTCTTGGTACTTCCGCTCGCAATCGTTACAATCATCGTTTCACCGATTGCACGGGAAATAGCCAGAACAAATGATGCGACAATTCCAGACATAGCAGCAGGAACCACCACTTTCCAAGCTACCTCAAGTTTCGTTGATCCAAGTGCTAACGCTCCCTCTCTCATTGCATTAGGAACAGAGCTCATTGCATCTTCTGATAAGGAGGCAACCATCGGAATGATCATAATTCCCATTACTATTCCTGGACTGAGGATATTAGTTGGTTCTAAACCAGGAATGATTGCTCGTAAAATAGGGGTTACAAATGTGAATGCAAAGAAACCGTAAACGATTGTTGGAATACCTGCTAGCACCTCAAGAATAGGTTTTAAGATTCTTCTTACTCTATCAGAGGCATATTCGCTTAGGTAGACTGCACTCATTAAACCAATAGGGATAGCTACAGCCATGGCAATGACAGAAGAAATAATTGTACCTGTCAATAGCGGGAGAACACCAAATTGAGCATTTTCTCCCAAAGGCTTAAGTTTAGTCCCTGTAAAGAAATCAAGAAATGGAACTGCTTTAAAAAATTCAACTGTTTCAAAAAGTAATGTAAGAATAATACCTAATGTTGTAAAAATGGAAATCGTAGCAATAACCATTAAAAACTTTGGTATAAATGCTTCTATTAACCGGTTAGTATTTAGAGTTGTCTTTTTCTCATTGATTAACTCTCTTACATTGACACCGTCTTTATGCTTAGCCAATTTGAAATACCCCTTTCATCTTAAAACAAGGTTCATCCAAAGCTTGTTTTAAAAAACATAGAGGAAGATGAGCAGCCTCTATAGCTCCCCATCTCCCTGGAAACTTACTTTAAACCTTCAAGTTCTTCCACATAAGTGTTGATTTGTTCATCAGTTAGCGGAGCAAATCCAGTATCCGCTGCAACAGCTTGTGCATTTTTCATTGTGTAAATTGCGTAATCCAATACTTGAGGTTTTTCTTTAGCCATATTTGTATTCAGGTAAGTGAATACTGGACGTGTAAAGCCTGCATAATCTCCATCTTCAGCAATAGTGTCAAGGGATGGTGCAACTGGTCCATTACCAAAGTCAACATTTACAGCTGTTAATTTATCTTGGTTGCTTTCATAGTAACCATAACCGAAGAATCCGATTGCGTTTTTATCTTTAGAAACAAGATCTACAAGAGTAGAGTATTCTTGTTGTAAGTTAGTACCTTCAGCTAAATCTTTTTCTTCAAGGATAACTTCCCAGAAGAATTCATATGTTCCGTGGTTTTCGTTAGGGCCGTAAGTTTTAATTGGCTCATCCGGGAATTCAGGACGTACATCAGACCAGTTTTTCTTTCCGCCTTCTGCTAAGAAGATGTCAATGATTTCTTGTTCTGTAAGTTCTGTAGCCCAGTCATTTTCTTTATTAATTACGATTGTTAATCCGTCAAGTGCTACTTTAAGTTCTTTTACATCAATTCCAAGCTCTTCAGCTTGTGCTTTTTCTTCATCTTTGATAGCGCGAGAAGCGTCGTTGAAATCCGTTCCATCTTCTACTAGGAATTTCTTAAATCCTGCAGATGTACCAGCACGACTCACTTCAACAGATACACCCTCTTGAGCTTCTGTCATGTATTTTTCAGCCATTACAGACATGAAAGGAAATACTGTACCAGATCCATCAATTACTACGCTACCTTCAAGTTCTTCTCCGCCTTCAGCAGATGCTCCTTCTGAAGTTCCTTCGTTACCACCGTTGTTGTTTGCATTCCCACATGCTGCAGCGAATACTGCAAGTGATGCAACGATAGCTAGTAATAAAAAACGTTTGAAGCTTTTCATTTCTTAATTCCCCCTAAGGTTTTTGTTTTGTTGATGTTTCTGTTTATCTTGCCCTACGAGTAATAGAATATAACTTGTGTGTTAACTGGGTATGAATCAAGTGTAAAGGTTTTGTAAATGTCGTTTTTTCTGTAGTTTTATCGGGAATAATGGGGGAATTTAGTATAAGATTGCTATTGCAAAATATAAAAAGTGGCATAAAGACACAAAAAAGCACTCCGCATTGGAGTGCTTTTCTACTATTGTTCTGTATCTTCGTTGTTACTCTCTTCTTCAGCTTCATCTGTTTGTTCTTCTTCTGGTTTTTCTTTAGCTCGTTCTTTCTTTAAGGTGAAGTAAGCATCCATAACCGCATCTCCAATACGGGTGCTTATTCCTCCCGTTACATTAAAGTCTGTAGATGCATAAGGCACCATGATAGCAAATGCAATTTCTGGATCATCATAAGGAGCATAACCTACTAAATTAAAGTTAAGCGTTTCATAGGAGCGCCTTTCTCCATTAGGAAGGTACTCAATATACCTTGACTCTGCTGTCCCTGATTTTCCTGCAGGTTTATATTGCTTCATTTTTGAACTACTCGCAGTTCCTCTTGCTCCATGATAAACCCTAATAAAGCCGTCTTGAACTCGTTTAATATGATTATCTGACATATCTACTCTGTTCAACACTTGGGGTTGGAAGGGCTCCACTAATCGTCCCAAACCTTCTCCATCATTATTAGGTTCTCTTATTTCTCTGACCAATTGTGGCTTCATTCTATAGCCACCGTTGGCAATAGTAGAAACATATTGGGCCAATTGCAAAGTAGTATAAGTATCATACTGTCCAATTGATAAATCCAGAAGTAAACCTGGGATACTGGTATCTGTGCCTTCAACTCCTGAAGATTCCCTAGGAAGGTCTATGCCAGTTTCCACCCCTAATCCAAATTGGGCTAAATATGATCTGAATGTATCATAGGCTGCTGGAGGGATAAATAATGGCTGCCTTGGCTGGTAATTAGCACCAGCAATAGCCATTGCAATCCTAAACATATACACGTTAGAGGACCTTTCAAGAGCTGTTAAATCATTAATGCTCCCCATATTTGTGTAAGAAGCTTTTTTAAGTGCTTCATTTCCACGCCCGATATATACTGGCGCGTCATATAGATAAGAACCTGGTTGGATAACGCCATGCTGGAAACCAGCAAGCACCGAGGCTCCTTTCACAGTTGAACCCGGCTCATATGCTTCTTGGATGGCACCTAACGCATTATCGTAAACCTTCAATTGACCATCTTCTTCATCACGAATTAATTGTTTTCCAGCAAGCGACAGGACTTCTCCTGTTTTTGGGTTCATAACAACCACAAAAGCTCTGTCTAGAAATCTTGCCTTAGCACTTGGAGTCGCTCTTGTTTGAAGCATTTCTTCAATTAATACTTCTTCCACTTTTTGCTGAAATTCCATATCAATCGACAAGATTAAATCCTTTCCACGTTGCCCGTCATAAACTTTTTCCTGATGCAGCAAGTTACCACCAGTGTCCGTGACATTACGAACTCTTGCTTTTTGTCCTTGCAAAACATTTTCATATTGTGATTCAAGTTGCGACGTCCCAATTCGATCATTTCGACTATAACCACGCGCTAGAAATTCATCTACTTTCTCACTCGGTATACCAGACTCTGAGGTTGAAACTTTTCCAAAAACAGAATCAAGAGTAGATCCATACGCATAAGATCGGATAAAATCTGTTGTAATATCAACACCTGGCAAATCTGCAAGCATTTCACTAACCATTGCAAATTCCTTAGCAGTTACATCTTGATTCTTTACAATCTGAGGAGTAAGAGCATAGCCTTTGTTAAACTCACGAAAGATAGCCAATACTTCTTTTTCCTCTTCAGTGATTTCCGCTAATTGTTCTTTCGTAATTCTCTTCAACTGCAAATCGTACAATTCACTTTCTTCTATTTCACCATCAGCTACCTTTTTACGATCTTTATCTGTAATCAATTCGGCAGCTTCTTCAGGACGAGTCAAAATCCAATAGTCTTTCTCATCACGCTCCTGAATTTTATTGGTATCCATCGTAATAATTTCGGCTAGTTTTTTTGCAACCTCTAACTGCTCTTTCGGAGTAGTCGATTGCATACGCGTATATGTAATCGCGTTTAAAGGAGTGTTGTCAACCACCACTTTTTGATTGCGATCATAAATCTTCCCTCTTGGGACTAAAGTATTCACCGTTACATTTTCCGTTCGATCTACCTCTTTGCGGAAATCTTCCCCAAACACGATTTGGACAAATCCTAGTCTTAAAATAAGAGCTGAGAACAGTAAAAAAACCGCAAAAAATAAAAGGTTTAAGCGTGAGGGGACATAATTCTTCTTTTTCTTTTTTTGCTTTTGATTGGTCATACTTTACACCTTTTCATTAATTATTTCGAGAGGCTCATATAAGCAACATGTTTTATAAAAAGTAAGAGACACCTACGTTAGTCTGTATAGGTGTCTGTGTCTTTATCTATTGTATAGGAAATCTCAATAAATTTCTATTATTAAATCCCTTTTAAGGAGTTGATTCTCCTTCGCCATCTCGTAAAGTTGTCACAATTGGATGCGGTTCTTCCTTTGGAGTAGGTACGGCTTCCAATTCTACCTTTCTGATGAATGGATAAATCAAGGCATGTCCTGCACCAATTACGCACATAAGAATCGGGATGCTCTTTTGCGTATCAAAAAAGATAACGGCAATCAGAAACAGGATAATAGAAGAGATACGACCTAAATTCAAGAATATTTCCCTTACAACGATATATTCGATACGCATTTCTGCTGCTTTCCAGCCTCTTCCGATTACATCATATGTTAAAGATACATACGGAACAAGTAACAATGGATAGGCGATTGCAATGGTGACTGCATACATAAGCAGCTTCACATAAGTGAGTTCAAAGATGAGAAAGAATATCGCCCCATACAATATAAGTCCTCCAAGTAGGATCGCTTTCTTCCTGAACTCTTTTTTTATAAGCCTTGTCGCTAGATAGTAACAAACAAATGCCACTGCTGAATTTAGCAAGCCAAATGTTCCAAGGGCCAATTCACTGTTGGTTGTGATAAATACCAATACGGAAATGGCAAAAAGGAACGTACCTTCACGTAACCCTTGGAAAAAGTGTGCATTCGTTATGTATCCCCAGTTTGCATTGTTTTTTCGTTCCTGCAAAATGCGTCGGAGCTCAAAGTTACCTTCCGCCCCTCGCCTTTGTAAAAATAAACTTAAAATCACCGCAGCAAAAAACAAAATTAGGGAAATAGTGAAAATTACGGTATATCCTGTGAACTTTTCTAATGTAGAAATAATGTATCCTGCGGCTATTGGTCCTATCATCCCACCTACTGAAGTCAAAATCCCTAAAAATCCGTTGAAGAAGTCTCTCGTTTCCGGCTCTGTAATTTCAAAGGTCAATACATTGAAAGCAAGCCAGTAAAAGCCATAACCAATTCCAAGTAGCGCTCCAAGTAGCAATAAGTAGGTAGAAGCCTTATCACCAATAAACAAAACAAACAAATAAAAAAGTGCTAAGAATACGACTCCTAAACGTAGCACAATGACTCTGTCAATTTTTTTTGCCCATCTTCCTGCCAGTATGAATGTTAGTGGCTGAAAGACGACTATTGCTAAATTGTAGAAGCCCAGGTCGCTGAATTCTCCTGATTGCTTCCATAGGTATACATTTACGAATGTATTGGATAGGGCGATACTGAGAGAGTAAAGTCCACCGATGATTAAGAGTAGCATCAGGTCTTTGTTAACTTCGACATCGCCGATTAGTTTTTTTAGTGCTGCCATTATTACCCCGCTCCTTTATCTACGTTTATTGTGGCTTAAAGGAGTGGGAGTTATGTACTTTGATTTTTTTGGACATCTGGGTAGGTTCTGGTATACGCCGCTGTTGATTTCCACAAATGGCTTCGCTTTCCTAGGGGCGCTGCTGGAGCCTCCTCGGCTACGCCTGTGGGGTCTCCACCTAGCGCTATCTCCCTCAGGAGTCTTCGCCTTTTGCTCCAATCAACAGCTATAGAACAAATAAAAAATAAAAACCCCCATCCACTTAGGGATGAGAGTTTTTGGTTTGGTAATTATTTTGCTTCGTTGTAAAGTTTTCCTACTACATCCCAGTTGATTACGTTGAAGAATGCGTTGATGTAGTCAGGACGGCGGTTTTGGTAGTTTAGGTAGTAAGCGTGCTCCCAAACGTCAAGTCCTAGAACTGGAGTCTTGCCTTCCATTAATGGAGAGTCTTGGTTTGGTGTGCTTGTGATTTCAAGTTCACCGTTGTTTACTACTAACCATGCCCAACCAGATCCGAAACGAGTAGCTGCAGCTTTAGCGAATTCGTCTTTGAAGTTTTCAAAGCTACCGAATTTGCTAGTTAAAGCGTCTGCCAATTCTCCGTTTGGAGACGTAGCGCCACCTGGAGTCAAGATGTTCCAGAAAAGGCTGTGGTTCGCGTGTCCACCACCGTGGTTGCGTACAGCTGTTTTAATGTTTTCAGGAACTGCGTCCATGTTGGAGATTAACTCCTCTACACTTTTACCTTGAAGTTCTGCTTGTCCTTCAAGTGCAGCGTTAATACCTGTTACGTAAGTATTGTGATGCTTCGTGTGGTGAATGTTCATTGTTTCTTTGTCGATGTGAGGCTCCAATGCGTCGTATGCATAAGGTAATTGTGGTAGTTCGTATGCCATAATTATCTCCTCCTAATTGTTATGTATGAATATTATTGAATCAAAAAAGCATGACCCTTTTGATCCGTTAGTTTCAGATTACCAAAACTTGCACAATCTTTCAATTAATCTGCTCGCCTACATTAAATTATTTATTTTGGACTAGATAGATAACTCTTGCGACAAGCGATACATACTTTCATCAATCTTGTGCGGCATGGAGAATACTTCATCAAAAGAATAATCAACAATCTGATTTTTTTCCATTCCCACTGCCCTGCCTGCTTTTCCATCCATCAATAGTTCAACAGCACGTCCGCCAAGACGACTTGAAAGAACTCGGTCAAATGCAGTTGGTGTTCCGCCTCTTTGGATATGACCAAGAACAGAAACACGAGTTTCTAATTGTGTTTCTCTTTCAATCAGTTTAGCAAAATCCACTCCACTGCTCACGCCTTCTGCAAGGACAATGATGGTATGCTTTTTCCCTCGTTTTTGCCCGCTCTTAATTCGACCTACTACGTCCTCTAGCTTAAACCCTATCTCTGGAATGATAATAGTTTCTGCTCCACCTGCAAGACCTGCCCATAATGCGATGTCTCCTGCATGGCGACCCATAACTTCAATAATGAAAGTACGTTCGTGGGAGGTGGCGGTATCTCTAATTTTATCTATTGCATCAATGACAGTGTGAAGGGCCGTATTAAAACCGATGGTATAATCTGTCCCCGCAATATCGTTGTCAATGGTTCCTGGCAAGCCGATACATGGAAAGCCATGTTCTGTAAGCTTTTGGGCTCCACGGTATGAACCATCTCCCCCAATAACTACAAGCCCTTCTATTCCATGTTTCTTCAACTGCTCAATTCCTTTTTGCTGGCCTTCTAGTGTTTTGAACTCTTCACTTCTAGCCGTATATAAAACAGTTCCACCTCGGTGGATGATATCACCTACAGATCCAAGCTCTAACTTTTTAATATTTCCCGCCATAAGTCCTGCATACCCCTGATAGATGCCATATACATTTAAGTTGTGGTAAATTGCTTTTCTTACTACAGCCCTGACAGCCGCATTCATTCCAGGCGAGTCACCGCCACTTGTTAAGACACCAATCGTTTTCAAATCACCCACTCCTTCTTCGCACATATAATTGCTATAACACAAATGTACTTCTTTTAAACACTTCTAGTATAACCTTGTTTAGATGAAAATAAAGAATACAATAATCATAATCCCCTGGATAATTCCTTTAACCAATGCACTGCTGAATAGGCCGACCACAGATCCAAACCCTGCTTTCATGGAAGCTTTTAACCCATTTCTATTAAATAAAAGTTCCCCGATAACCGCTCCCAAGAATGGCCCTAAAATAATACCTGCTACTGGTATAACAAACGGACCTATCAATAATCCGATCGTACTCCCCCAAATAGATGCGTTACTTCCTCCAAACTTTTTCACACCTAACAGGTTCGCAAAGTAGTCCGCGACAAATAGTAAAATGACAAATAAAACAGTGATGGTCCAGAATAGAAAAGTCAACTCTTCAAAAGAGAAAAATACTCCATAAAGGAGAAAACCTCCAACTAAAAAGAGTACACTTGGAATGATTGGATAGACCAGCCCAACAAAAGCAATGATAAATAATGCAATGATTATAGTCCAATACAGGATTTCCATCCTTAAACCTCCTTCAAACATTTTAAAAAAACCAGACCCGTAAGAGTCTGGTTTTAATTATACGTTATAACCTATTATAAAGTTTCGTGATCTTCTCCTAGAACTGCTTCCGCAATATTTACAGCATGGTCCCCGATACGCTCTAGGTTACTGATAATATCAACAAACACAATTCCAGCTTGACCGGAACATAATCCCTCATTCATACGCAAGATATGTTTCTTACGAAGAGAACGTTCCATTTTATCGATTTTGTCTTCTTTTAATCTTACTTCATTCGCTAAATCTTTATTATTCGTTCTTAAAGCTTCAATAGCTTCTTTGACAGTTGATTGAGTCAGCGTGAACATTTCTTCAAGGTCTGTATCAGCTGCCTCAGTTAACTCCACTTTATTGGCGATTTGATAATCCACTAATTCCACAATGTTTTCGAAGTGGTCACCGATTCTCTCAATATCACGGACTGTATCCATAAGAACAGAATGTTCTTCTGACTCATTATCAGATAGTGAAGCAGAAGAAAGTTTAACAAGGTAATCAGTGATTTTTCTATCAAGGTTATTGATCGCATCCTCGATGGAGTACGCTTGTTCTGAATATTTAGATGTACCCGTTTTTAAATAATTGTGTGTAGAGTCTAGACCCACTATAGAAAACTCACCCATTCTTAACACTTCTTCTTTAGCTTGACCTAAAGCAAGTGATGGGGATTGTTCAATGAAAATAGGATCCAGGTGCTTCGCTTTATATTCGACAATCGCATCATCGCCAGGAATTATTTTTGTAACGATTAATGCAAGTAAGCCGATAAACGGAAATTGAATGATTACATTGGCTATGTTAAAGGAACCATGCGCGAATGCAATTGTCATTTCAGGATTTAAATCTAACGTACTTTGTAAGAACAAAATGAATTTCTCAAAAGGTATTAACAACAGTATAACAATCGCTGTTCCTAGTAGGTTAAATACCACATGGGATAATGCAGCACGTCTTGCGGCAACAGATGCCCCAATTGCAGCCAATACAGCTGTGATAGTTGTTCCGATATTGTCCCCGAAAAGAACCGGCAAGGCAGCATCTAAGCTTATTGCTCCTTGACCATATAATTCCTGTAGTATTCCAATAGTTGCGCTGGAACTTTGTACAATTACTGTGAACACTGTACCAACAACAACACCAAGAATTGGATTATCACTCATAGTTACAGTTAAATCAGTAAATGTTTGAAGTTCACGTAATGGTTTTAACCCATCACCCATCGTTTTAAGTCCGTAGAACAAAGCTCCGAATCCGAATACAATTTGACCAAAGTATTGAATTTTTTGTTTTTTGAAGAAGAAAAGCAATACAGCACCAGCAGCAATAATAGGTAATGCATACTCGTCTATCTTAATACCGATAATAAACGCTGTTACTGTTGTACCAATGTTTGCACCCATAATTACACCAATCGCTTGGCGCAACGTCATGAAACCAGCACTAACAAGACCTACCGTTAGGGCAGTGGTTCCTGAACTCGTTTGAAGTAAGATCGTTACAAGAATACCCGCCAATACACCCATAAACGGATTGGTTGTAAAACGATCCAAGATATCTCTCAGCTTATCGCCAGCTGATTTTTGCAGTCCGTCACCCATGTATTTAATTCCGAAAAGGAAAATACCCAGACCACCAACAAATTCAAATATTAACCTCTGAACATCCAAGTCCAATACATTCAACCCCTTAATCAAAAACAATTTAATATCGACAAAAATCTACAAAACCAAATACAATTATTAACCTAATATGATTCTAATGTAAATAGAATTTATGATAAATTTACATTATCTTTACAAACCGTAACTTGAAATTTACATTAGTAATTGTTAAGGAATTAATTATTGTTCACATACCCAATTTAAGGTAACATAAAATTGGCATATTACATTAAAAAGGACTGATAGGAATTGAATATCTTCTCTCAATTTGTAAAGAGCTTGTATTCCCCGAAAGCAATGGCCTCCTTTCGCTTTCAAGGAATAGGCAAAACCATCCTGTACGTATTTTTTCTCGTCCTTATCACTTCTATTCCCATGTTTATCACTTTTGGAACTAGTGCAGTGAAATTAGTAAATAGTACAGAAGAATTTTTGCAAAACGAAACACCAGACTTTTATATACAGGACGGAGAATTTATTGCTGATGTAGAGGAACCATTTATAGCTGACGAACAAGGCTTTACCATTATATTGGATCCTGAAAGTGAATTATCCTTAGATGAGATAAGCTCCTACGGTGAAGTTGTCGCCATCCAATCTAAGGAGATTATTTTTAAAGGGGCTGGACAGACAGACTTTGTCCCTCTGAGTGATTTCCAAGGAACAGAAGTAACTAAAGAAAACTTGCTTCAGTTCATGGATTCTGTAGGAAGTGCATTCCCTATTATCATTACTGTTTTATTGTTAGTAGGCTATCTGTTTTTTGCTGCTACTAAATTCGTTCAGATCTCTATTTTAGGTTTGTTTGGATTACTCCTTAAAAATGTGTTGAATAGAAATAAATTGCACTATCGCCATACATGGGTTTTGGCTGCTTATGCAGTCACGCTTCCAACGTTTATTTTCACCCTCATGCAGGCAAGTGGTTTGGTTCTTCCTTTTTCATCATTAATAAGCTTTGCAGTGTCTCTTTTTGTTCTCTATCTCATTATTAAAGAAGTTAAAGTTAAGAAACCGACTCCTCCAATTAATTAGTAAATGGCACCGACAGATTGCACATAATTTGTCGGTGTTTTTTGGTTATTTTTTTCGCGGACAAGCATATAGTTAAGTAAGCTTGACTGAGGAGGAAAATATAAATGATCCGATTATTCATTGCAGCTCTCATTCTCGTCACCATATACAGCATCTACTACGATTTATCATCCGGTACCATTCCTGAGCCCGCTACTCCTGTTATTGCACCTGTTTCAACAACAAACCCTGATACGGAAACAGAAAGTTCCGCCATGTCCTCACCTACTAACAACCTTTACATAGAAGTAGAAATAAAGGCCGGCGATACAGTATTGACCGTCGCAGAGAAAATCGCAAACAAACCCATTCCAGTTTCCATCACACAACTTATAGAAGACTTCCAAAACCTAAACGAAGGCATCACCCCAGAAAAAATTCAAATCGGCAAAACCTACAAGTTTCCTGTCTACTAGCAGCCAGGAAACTTTTACTTTAAATATATTGAGCAATAGACACCCCAGTTGATTGTAGTGGAAGGCGCGCAGACCCCCGCGGGAGGAAGGGTCAAGTGAGACGCTGAATCAAAGAAGCCACTGAAAAACTGAAATCACGTGTACTTAATGATTTTTAGCTGTTGATTGGAGCAAAAGGCGCAGATAGCGGTAGCTTGAGACCCCGCAGCGAATGCGAGAAGGCTCAAGCACCGCCCCCTAGGAAAGCGAAGCGCCTGGAACGGAAATCAACAGTTAGTCCCACTCTACTGAGAATCAGGAAACTTTTTCACTTGTCAGATGTGGTTGCGATTGTTAAAATATGTTGGGAGTTAGTGGATAATACTAGCTTTTTCTCTCATTACAAGCTACTCTTATGAAAGAAAGATGTTTTGATCTGTAGATCATTCCTAAAGGAGCGATTCACTCGTGAATGAAATAATACATCGTACAAAAACCCGCCCAGTTAAAGTCGGAGACATAACAATCGGCGGCAGTAACGAACTATTTATCCAAAGTATGACAACCACCAAAACTCATGACGTAGAGGCAACGGTTGCAGAAATAAAGCGATTGGAAGAAGCAGGCTGTCAAGTAGTCCGTGTTGCATGCCCGGATGAGCGTGCAGCAAACGCCATCGCAGACATAAAAAAACAAATCAACATTCCGCTAGTTGTGGACATCCATTTTGATTACAAACTGGCACTTAAAGCCATTGAAGGCGGAGCAGACAAAATCCGTATCAACCCCGGTAACATTGGTCGCCGAGAAAAGGTGGAAGCGGTTGTAAAAGCATGTAAAGAAAAAGGGATTCCCATTCGTATCGGTGTTAATGCAGGTTCCTTGGAAAAGCGTATCATCGAAAAATACGGTTACCCTACAGCAGACGGAATGGTGGAAAGTGCACTTCACCACATCAAAATATTAGAAGACCTTGATTTCCACGATATCATTGTTTCCATGAAGGCTTCAGATGTGAACCTTGCCATTGAAGCATACGAAAAAGCAGCAAAAGCTTTTGACTACCCGCTTCATTTGGGTATCACAGAGTCTGGTACACTTTTTGCAGGAACAGTGAAAAGTGCTGCCGGGTTGGGAGCGATTTTAAGCAAGGGAATCGGTAACACATTACGTATTTCCTTAAGTGCAGATCCTGTGGAGGAAGTAAAGGTTGCTCGTGAATTATTGAAGTCATTTGGCTTATCTTCTAACGCAGCTACACTTATTTCATGTCCTACATGTGGACGTATTGAAATTGACCTGATTAGTATCGCAAATGAAGTAGAGGAATACATTTCTACCATAAAGGCGCCAATTAAAGTAGCCGTACTCGGTTGTGCGGTAAACGGACCTGGTGAAGCACGTGAGGCAGATATCGGGATTGCAGGTGCACGTAACGAAGGGTTACTTTTCCGCAAAGGAGAAATTGTCCGTAAAGTACCTGAAGCTACCATGGTGGAAGAACTGAAAAAAGAAATCGATAAAATTGCAGAAGAATATTTTGCAAAGCAAGAGGAAGAAAAGGCAAAAGCTTGACACCAATTGGTGCCAAGCTTTTTTGCTGCCGTTAAATGGATGAACCATTTAGGTGGTGTTAAAACAATGGTAATACAAAAATCCCAACAACAATGGAAACGACACCGATTCCGATTGCCCATGCTCCTAACCCTGTTGCCCCACGTTTGCGGGCAATAAAGCCGACGATAATACCGGCAGCTCCCATAATGATTGGCAGAAAGAACAACGAAAGGATAGATAAGGCTAACCCTAGAATCCCAAGTCCTCGTCCACTCATTCCCATTACGTCACTGCGCTCTTCTTCAAAAATTGCTTCTCGTTCCCTGCTTCTATCTGATTGTACAACAGGAGGCACTGCAACCTCAGCTGCATGCTCTTCTAAAAAGTCCCGATGTCCCTTCGCTCTAGAAACATGAGGTTCTTCATAAGCCAAGTCTGAATCAAAACGGTCAAGTTTCTCTTCGTTTTTCTCAAATTCACTTGCCATTCGTATCCCTCGCTTTCTTAAGAAGTTAGGAGCATTATTTAGTATGAGCAAAAAAGGCTAAATCATGGATGTCAATCTTTGTTAAGTTTTGTCATCTTTCCATTTTTAAATCAATCAACAAAATAACAGATAAAAGGACAAAATATGATAAAATAAATGTAGCAATAGGACTGGAGGCAATTATGAGAAAAAGATTTGGAATTGATATTGACGGGACGTTAACTTGCCCTTCTACTTTTGTACCCTTCATCAATAATACATTGAAAAAAAATATAACCCTTGAAGATATGAAACAATATGATTTGACCCCTCTTATGGGCTTAGATGAAGCTGGCTTTTGGAAATGGATGGACGAAATGGAGCCGATTATTTATAAAGATGCCCCTCTCGCTACAGGAGCAAAGTCTATTGTGCAACGGTGGAAAAATGATTTTGATCTTTATTTTATCAGCGCCCGCAGAAACCACCTTTTTGAAGTGACAGAGAACTGGTTTTCCAAACAGGAGATAGACTACGATCACCTAGAATTAATCGGTACACACAATAAAATTGCTGCCGTTAAAAAACATAAGATAGAGCTATTTTTTGAAGATAAACATGATAACGCATGTGACATAAGCGAAGAATGTAACATACCAGTCATTTTATTTGATACCCCATACAATAGGGAACCAGTACCTGCAAATGTTCACAGAGTTTCAAATTGGAAAGAAGCAGATCTAAAAGTGCAATCATTGCTTCATACAATCAGCGTTTCCCGATAAACATCATAATAAAGGAGAGTGGATATCCCACTCTCCTTTTTATTTAGATCGAGACATCGCAAGCAGAAGTTGGCTTTCAATCGCCTTCACAAAGTCTTCTGTGCTAATATCTGTTCTTTCTGATCCCATTTCTCGAATCAAAATCATAATGTCAACAAGATCCTCTCTTTTTAAAGAGGAAAGCTGTCTATTCTTCGCTGTCATCTCATACACCCTTATGCATCTTTTAAAACATGTTTCGTGTATAACCGCCCATTTTCAGAGGGCACACATGTAAAATGGGTGGTAATTACTATATATGAGATAATCCCAAATTTGTTACTTTAGACACATTCCGGGCACTTTCCATAGATCTCAAATTTATGACCTGTGATATCATAACCTTTTAAGTTCTCCTCAAGGTCCTGCATCGGACAGGTTTCTATTTCCTTTGTTTTACCACACAACATGCAGATGAAGTGATGATGATGATGTTTGGTAGAGCATGTAAAACGGAAGTGTTTTTCACCAGAAAGCTCTGTGCTTTCTAATATCCCCAACTCCACAAATACTCCAAGATTACGATAAATGGTGTCAAAGCTTAAACCAGGATAATTGTCCTTCATGGAATCGAGAACATCTTTTGCAGTCAAATACTTATCTTCTGTTGCAAACAATTCAAGCATTTCCTGTCTTTTTCCTGTATATTTATATCCTTTATCTTTCATAAGAGTAAGTGCCTGTGTTACATTCATTATTTTACACCCCTTATTTTATTCCAGAGAATGGTGACAATCAAAATGAGAACCGATAAGATTACAATAGTTCCTCCTGGAGCAAGATCAAAATAAAAAGATGAGATTAAACCGCCAATTACGGCAATTTCTCCAAAAACTATAGCCAACACTATGGTTTGTTTGAAACCTCTGCTTAACCTCATGCTTGCAGCTACAGGTAAGGTCATAAGGGAAGAAACTAAAAGGATACCGACAATTCGCATAGAAGCTGCAATAACAAGTGCCACCATAATGATGAATATTAGATGAAATACTCGTGCATTCACACCCGACACCTTGGCATGTTCTTCATCAAACGAAAGGATAAAAAATTCTTTGTAAAATAAAATGATGGTGAGGAGTACCCCTATAGTTACGATAAAAACAGTCCAAAAATCAGTTGATGTAACAGCACTTACACTCCCAAATAAAAAGTTGAAAAGATCTGTATTAAATCCATCCGCAAGCGAAATAAAGATTACACCAAGACCAATCCCAGAAGACAAAATGATCGGAATAGCTAGCTCTTGGTAGTGTTTATATACTCCACGCAGTTTTTCTATAAACAATGCACCTGTTACTGAAAACGCCATCCCGAAATAAATAGGACTCACACCGACCATTAACCCGAAACGCTTTTCCACCAGCAAGCTTGCTGCGATTCCAGCCAAGGTTACATGGCTTAAGGCGTCCGCGATCAATGAAAGTCTCCTTACCACGACAAAAACACCTAATAGAGGTGCCAAAAAGCCAATCAAGATTCCTGTATAAAATGCATTTCTTAAAAATTCAAATTGCATAAAAGCTGATATCATTACATATGCCCTCCATCGTGGTGATGGTGATCATGACTAAGAACATGTACATCATGCCCGTAAAACTGTGAAAGGTCTTTAGTGCGCAACTTTTCAAATTCATCTGTCACACCGTGAAAATGTAGATTTTTGTTCAAGCAGGCCACATGTGTCACTTTTTCTGTAATAGTTCCTACATCATGTGTGACCAAGATCAGCGTGATGCCTAGTTTTTTGTTCAAGTGGGAAAGCATGGAGTAGAAGTTTTGTACATTCTTTATATCCACTCCGACTGTAGGCTCATCCAAAATTAATAGCTCCGGTTCACTCACCAGTGCCCTTGCTATAAAGACACGTTGTTGCTGCCCTCCGGATAAGTCACCTATATTTCTATCTGTAAAGTCCTCCATCCCTACTGCCCTTATAGCTTCTAAGACTTGCTTTTTGTGTTGTTTATTAAAGAAGCGCAATAAGCCAACCTTTGAAACCAGACCTGTTGAAACTACTTCAAAGACGGTTGCCGGAAAACCGGAATTGAAACTGTTCGCCTTCTGGGAAACAAAACCGATTTTGCTCCAATCTTTAAACTTGCGGATATCCTTTCCAAACAATTCGATGGTTCCCTTTTGAGGACGCAAGAGTCCAAGGATACACTTTAAAAGTGTTGATTTACCAGAACCATTCGGACCAACTAATCCAAGGAAAGCTCCTTTTGGTATGCTTAAATTTATATTTTCAATGACGTTTTGTTTTTCATATTTATAGGATAGTTCCTTGATTTCGAGTACATTTTCCAACATTATCACACCTTAAAAGATAAGAATCATTACGATTTTATAACAATAAGTTAGTATACAACAGCTGAGAGTAAAAGTAAATAAAGAGGCTTAGCCGCAACAAAAAAAGCCCTATTCAGGCTTTTCCTTTAAGAGTGGCAATCGGTAGCAAAAGGTGGAACCTTCCCCTAATTTGCTGTCGATGAATAACTCCCCATCATGGTCTTCTATTATCTTTTTACATAGCGGAATGCCTAATCCATTTCCCTTTTCTTTTGTTGTGAAAAACGGTTTGCCAATGCGATCTAATACATCTTCAGCCATCCCTTTCCCGTTGTCTACGACGGTAATTTCATAGAAGGTATCTGACTTCTTAGCTCGCAATAGAAACAGCTTGTTTTTCTGTTCCGGTGAGAAAGCTTCAATGGCATTTCTTAAAAAATTCAGCATAACTTGCTTAATCATGGCCTCATTGACCAATACCTGCTCATCCACTTCTTCAATTTCAAAGTCAAAATCTATATTATGTAATAAGCACTCTGATTGAAAAATATACACCAATGATTGAAAGATATATTGCGGCTCGATAAGCTGTTTTTTCACCTTTTTTCTGGAAACAGATAAAAAGTCCTCAATGATGGAATTCATTCGATTTATTTCAGCCATGATGGTGTCGTAGTATTTACTCCAATTATTTGTAATTTGGGAAAGTTGTATAAATCCCTTAATGACAGATAAAGGATTCCTTAACTCGTGTGCCATTCCTGCTGAGATTTGAGAGACAGATTCCATCTGTTGTTTGTAAACAAGAAGGTTTTCAAATTTCTGTTGATAAGAGCGGTCATGGATGATGAAGAATACCTTCTCTGTTCTTTCAAATAAAATTCCTTGAATCTGATATAATACTTCATCGTCATAGCAGATTCGCTCTTTGAACTTCTTATTGAGGATAACTTCTTCGTAAATTTCATATAACTTATCCTTCAGAAAGACTGGAGTTAACAGATCATCGAATTCAATATTGATATAGTCCTCACCCACATCGAGCTCTAATAATGTTAAACACCGGTTATTGATATATTCAATCTTCCCTCCCTTTGAGAGAACCAATATAGCTATATCCAATGAGTTGGTCATAAATTCATTGACCTTCAATGATTGTTCAATCGTGCCATAATGAAGTGGAAGAACGACGGAACTGTCCTTATTTTCAATTAAGTGTCCTGATAAATAAATCCGCTCTTGAGAAAGGATGCCTGTATAAACGACTTCATAGAAGCTGCCATTAATTCGATGAAACAAAATCCTTTTTATCTCTTTCCCAGGCAATTCAGAAATATCCTTTAAGTATGTATAGACCTCTTGGCGATAGCTTGATGGAAAACTGAGAAAAAAAGAGCGGTTCTCCTCCAATATGGAAAGAAACGTGCTGGCTCTCTCATTCCACTCTTCGATAAAGCCATTCGCATTCAAGATTAGTCTGAGGTCTGAGCTTAACTGCTGAAATATATCCTGATCTTTTTTATCTATAATAAACGACAAGGTTACTCCCCCTCGTTACCCTTTGAATAACTTTTGTTTATGGAATATTTTAATTATACAATAATTTCCCAACAGTTGTCATATTATTTCGTAAAGGTAGCCTTTTTGTTTTTCCAACATAGGCTAAAATGGGAGGGATAATATGATGAACATTTATCAACAAATCGTAAATAAGAAGCTTCATAACATTACGGCAGATGAATTGATGAAGTATAGCGGGGAGTATAACATCTCCTTGACACCAGATCAGGCAAAGAAGGTATCAGCTCTTTTGAAGTCAAAAAAAGTGAATGTTTTCAATACGTCTGAAAGAATTCAATTGATGAAAGAAGTAGCAAAAATTACGGGGCATGAGACGGCTAAAAAAGTGAATCAGTTATTTTTGGAGTTTACAAAGTAAGAAAAACCAGCTAAAGAACTTTAGGTATTCGCTAATCACCGCTGTTCCTTTCCGCAAATGACTTCGCTTTCCGCGGGACGGTGCTTGAGCCTCCTCGCTGCGCTGTGGGGTCTCAAGCTACCGTTACTCCCCAGCTGGAGTCTACGTCATTTGCTCCAATCCACAGCTAAAAATTACGTAAAAGGTACGTTTATGCTTATTCTGTTAACTCGGGTAGGTACTTTTCATATACCCTTCGTTGAATGAGGTCATCTTGTTGATTGGAGTGGAAGGCGCTCAGACGCCCGTGGGAGGAAGGGACAGGTGAGAGCCCGGAGGCGCACGCCGAGGAGGCTCACGGACCGCCCGCAGGCAAGCGAAGCGCCTGGAACGGAAATCAACTGTAATTTGCACTTTCATTTTTTTAAAAAAGAAGCAAGGGCACTTTTTTTATGTCCCTTGCTTCTTTCTTATTAATCAATCATTCACAATTTTTGTTAAAAGCTCTTCATCAAACTGCTTGTTTTTTAACATGGCAATTTCATGTTTATATGGCGGCTTACGGTCTTTCTTATCTTCGCCGACATATGGTGTCTCCAAAATTTTAGGAATATGTTTCAATTGATCATGATGAACAATATAATTGATTGCATCAAACCCAATGTGTCCAAACCCGATGTTTTCATGGCGGTCTTTACTAGCACCACATGTATTTTTACTGTCATTTATATGAAGGACTTTCAGGCGGTCTAAACCAATGATATCGTCAAACTGCTTCAATACTCCATCAAAGTCATTTACAATATCGTATCCTGCATCATGTACGTGACAAGTATCCAGGCAAATAGAAAGCTTTTCATTCAAATGGACTCCATCAATGATGGCAGCAAGTTCTTCAAAAATTCGCCCACACTCAGAGCCCTTCCCTGCCATGGTCTCCAATGCAATTTGAACATTTTGCTCTTTTGTCAGCGCCTCATTCAACCCTTTAATAATCTGGCTGATACCCACTTCCGTCCCTGCACCAACATGCGCACCTGGGTGGAGGACAATCTGTTTTGCCCCGATTGCATCCGTTCTTCTTACTTCTTCAGCGAGAAAATTCACTCCGAGTTCGTAAGTTTCCGGCTTCTGGGAGTTACCAATATTGATGATATAAGGAGCATGTACAATGATTTCCTTTAATCCATGCTCTTTCATATGTGCAAGACCCGCTTCTATGTTAAGGTCTTCTATTTTTTTTCTTCGCGTATTTTGAGGAGCACCTGTATAGATCATAAATACGTTAGATCCGTAGGATGCAGCCTCTTCACTTGCTGCCAATAGCATCTTTTTCCCACTCATGGATACATGAGAGCCAATTAGTAAGTTTTCCACAACATCACCTCTTTTAAAATCAGTCTTTATTTTAACATAAGGATGCCGTGAAAGGTTATCCAGTTGCTCTTATTATCTCTTTTTCAAGCGACGTTGTCTTTTCTTGAATTGCTCTACTTCATATTTGTGTTTCTTTTTATAGCCTGGTTTAACTTTTGTCGATTTCTTTACGGATGTTTTTGCCGCTACATCGATTTCATTAATTTGTTTTTTACGGTTTTGTCTCTTGTTACGTGGACCGATTTCAACCAATTCACCATTTTTGAAATCAATTTGGGTAAACTCTATCCCCATCTTTTCAATCTGAGCAAGCGCATTCTCATCTGTTGGTTCGTAAAGTGTAATAGCATTACCGGAATAGTCTGCACGTGCAGTACGTCCAACACGGTGAACATAGAAGTCAAGATCTGACGGAAGCTCATAGTTGATGACATGACTGACACCTGCAATATCAATTCCTCTTGCCGCAAGGTCTGTTGCCACCACATATTGATATTCCAATTCATTGATTTGCTTCATCATTTTTTTGCGTTCACGAGGGTTGAGATCACCATGGATTCTACCTACTTTTAACCCTTGTTCTAGCAATGCATCTGCCACTTCATCTGCTTTTTTCTTCGTGTTGGTAAAAACAATTGCCAAATATGGGTTATATTCCACAAGTAAATCATGCAATAATTTCGTTTTACTTTTCGATTTCACTGGCATAAGCAGATGCTTGATTTTAGCTGCCGTTACTTGTTTTGGAGCAACATGTGTATACTTTGGATTTTCCATGTATTTACGTAAGAAAGGTTTTAGCTTTTCAGGGATTGTAGCTGAGAATACCATGATTTGAAGGTTTTTTGGCATTGCTGCAGCAACCTTATCGATATCTTCAATGAATCCCATATCAAGCATAAGGTCGGCTTCATCTACCACAATTGTTCTCGCCGTGTGGACTAACAGCGCATTTTCCACCATTAAGTCTTTAATACGTCCAGGTGTTCCAACTACTATATGCGGTTGCTGTTTAAGACGGTCAATCGTACGTTGTTTATCCGTACCGCCGATATAACAACGTGCCGTAATCATATCTTCACCAGAACAAAACTTCGTGATTTTCAATACTTCTTGGTAAATTTGGTTAGCTAGCTCTCTTGTTGGAGCTGTGATAACTGCTTGTACTTCTTGTAAGGATGGATCAATTTTACTCAAGATCGGAATCAGGTAAGCATGTGTTTTCCCTGTTCCAGTTTGAGATTGTCCAATGGCACTTTCTCCATTTAATAAGGAAGGAATCATTCTTTCTTGGACTTCTGTCGGTTTTTGAAATCTAAGTTCTTTTACCGCATCTAAAATGAACGGCTTTACATTAAATTTTTCAAACGTTGTATTCATTTATTTACCTCCACTTTTAAAATCATGCATGGAATATGTATCTATGTCATTATTTTAAAGTTTCTATTTTCATTCATGAGTTATTCGCATTCGTTCCGTTACGTTCTGTTTAACCCCAAACAACTATTATAAAGCAGTTTTGTTTTTTTGGCTACACTACGGTTGTGCCCAATCTTTCCAGACTATAAACATGCCAAGCACCATCCGCATAAATTATAGGAGAACAGAAAAGCTTGTTAAATTCCGGCAATTGAATATAATGATTACTTTTCAGGAAAGAAAGGAGGATTACCATGTTTTTTGGACCAAATCGATCGATGCCACCTATGCAGCAACCAATGAGGCCTTCCCCGTTCCGCATGGGTCCAGGTCCCTCTCCATTTATGCAACAGCCACAGAATAACATGTTCAATATGTTTAATATGCCCAATTCACCTATGTCCAATATGCCTAATCAAATGTTAAGAAACCCTTCCCCATTTATGGGTGGAGCTGGGCGAGGAATGGGCCTAGGAGGAAATAGTGGTGGAGGTGGCGGTGGAGGTGGCGGCGGTGGTGGCGGACTGCTTGCCAAACTCTTTGGAAGAACAGGAGCCAGAAGCATCGGAAACATGGGCGGACTCGGTCAACTGGCCAATACAGGCGCAGGTGGAGGGCTCGGTCAACTCGCGAACGCGGGAACTCTTCAACAACTCATCAATCCGAACAACCTGACAGGCATGCTTGGAAATGTTCAAAAAGCGTTAAAAATGGCAGAGGGTGTCATGCCGATGGTTCAGCAATATGGACCTCTTGTAAGAAATGTGCCAGCCATGCTCAAGCTTTACAATGAACTGAAAAATGTGGATGATGATACTGATACAGAGTCAACGGAGGAAGCAAAAACAGAAGAGGTTGAAAGTGATAGCGCAGCGGAAAACAACACCAAGAAAAAAGTTAAAAAGGCAAAACCAAAGACTACAGCCACTGACACTGAGCCAGAGGAAAAACCTGCAGGCGGTTCCGCTCCTAAGCTTTATATCTGAAGTTCCTAATATCTTCTTTTGTACTAACCTTCTTATTTATACTATAATAGACTGTAAGTAGTGAGAGAGTGTTTATCACTCTCTTATTTGATGTAAGGAGGGTTATCCCTATATGGAACTAATTAAAATCGCCCCTCGTGGCTACTGCTATGGTGTAGTGGATGCTATGGTGATTGCAAGAAATGCAGCATTAGATAAAACATTACCACGACCAATCTACATCTTAGGTATGATTGTTCATAATAAACATGTTACAGACGCATTTGAAGAAGAAGGGATCATCACATTGGACGGTGCAAACCGCCTGGAGATCCTTGATCAGATTAACGAAGGTACCGTTATTTTCACTGCCCACGGTGTCTCACCGGAAGTGAAAGTCCGCGCAAAGGAAAAAGGTTTAACCACCATTGACGCGACATGCCCGGATGTTACACGAACTCATGACCTGATCCGCATGAAAGAAGCACAAGGGTATGAAGTTATTTACATCGGGAAAAAAGGACATCCAGAGCCAGAAGGTGCAGTAGGAGTTGCTCCTTCCATCGTGCATCTAGTGGAGACGCTTGATGACGTGGAAGCATTGTCGATTGATAGTGAGAAAATTATCGTAACTAACCAAACTACCATGAGTCAATGGGATGTAGCCGACATCATGGTCAAGGTACAAGAAAAATACCCGCATGTCGAGCAACACAAAGAAATTTGCCTTGCTACTCAAGTTAGACAAGAAGCCGTGGCAGAACAAGCAGGACAAGCAGATGTGACAATCGTTGTTGGGGATCCAAAAAGTAATAACTCCAACAGACTTGCTCAAGTTTCTCAAGAAATTGCAGGCACTCCTGCTTACCGCATTTCCGATATCAGCGAGTTGAATGTAGAGTGGTTGATGAATGCTGGCACGGTTGCTGTTACAGCAGGTGCTTCGACACCAACTCCAATCACAAAAGAAGTCATTCAATTTGTGGAGCAGTTCGATCCGTTCAATAAAGATACATGGAACACAACGAAAAATGTACCTTTGCAAAAGATTTTGCCGAAAGTGAAAAAGGCGAAAACTTCGTAAGGCTGATTGATTGCACCCTCTTTTTGGAGGGTGTTTTTTGTTATGCTTAGAAGCTTAAGATTCCACAATGCAAATTGGAACTATACTGCTTCTATGTTACCTTTGATGCTTTTGTGGACGAGCTTCGGGCGTATAGAACCGGTCTATATTACCTTTCCCGCTATTGCAGACGAGCTTCGGGCGTATAGAACCGGTCTATATTACCTTCCCTGCTATTGCAGACGAGCTTCGGGCGTATAGAGCTGGTCTATATTACCTTTGACGCCTTTGCCAAAGGGTTTCGGGCTTTAAGGCATTTCTCTCTGACCTTTTCCCCTTTCCTTGAAGTCTTTCGGGCACAGAGACGCCTTCTCTCTTACCGTTTTTCCTTTTCCCGAAGCCTTTCGGGCACAGAGGCGCCTTCTCTCTTACCGTTTTCCATTTTCCCGAAGTCTTTCGGGCACAGAGACGCCTTCTCTCTTACCGTTTTCCCTTTCCCCATAGTTTTCCGGGCACAGAGACGCCTTCTCTCTTACCGGTTTTCCTTTCCCGAAGCTTTTCGGGCGCAGAGACACCTTCTTTCTAATAAAAAAAGAAACGACCCAAAATGGATCGCCTCTCCAAACAAACATCACATAAATCTAAACGGATCTGTATTCGTCTCAGATACTAAAACTTCAAGCTCCCAATTCTTCTCATCCACGACCTTTTCCAATCGCTGAGCCACGCCTTTTTTAATAATCTTTTCAGCGTAATGCCCGGGATCGACCACGTTCAATCCGATAGCCATGGCATCATGTGCGGTATGAAAATAAAGATCCCCTGTCACATACACATCCGCACCGGAAAACTTTGCAGCATGGATATATTTATTTCCGTCTCCGCCTAAAACCGCTACTTTCTTAATCTCACTGTTCAAATCTCCGACCACACGGACATTTTCCACTTCAAGTCCTTTTTTTACATGAGAGGCAAAATCAGCGAGCGACATTCCTGCCTTTAATTTTCCAACGCGCCCTAAGCCAAGTGCGTTCATATCGTTTTCAAGCTTGTAGACATCATAAGCTACTTCTTCATATGGATGTGCTTTGAACATAGCCTTTATGACACGTTTCTCTATAGAAAGAGGATATACCGTTTCCACTTTCATCTCTTCCACTTTTTCAAGCTGACCTTTTTTCCCAATAAAAGGGTCTGTCCCATCTAAAGGAAGAAAACGCCCCTCCCCTTCCGTCGTGAAAGAGCAGTGACTATAGTTTCCGATATGCCCTGCCCCTGCTTCACCAAGAGCATCTAAAAGAGTTTCTGCGTGAGACACCGGAACAAATACGCTCAGTTTGCGAAGTTCTTCTTGGTAAGTCGGCACCAATACTTTTACATCCTCAAGCTCTAGAGCCTCCGCAAGCAGGTCGTTGACGCCTCCTTCTGCCACGTCAAGATTCGTATGCGCCACATATACGCTGATATCATGCTTGATGCATTTAGTGACGATTTTGCCTGCAGCTGAATTATCCGTAACAGTTGGAAGCGCTCGGAAGATTGGCGGATGATGGGCTATAATCAAATCAACATTCTGATCTATTGCCTCGTCTACCACCTTTTCAAGCACATCAAGCGTTACCATTACCTTATGAATCGGCTTATTCAAAGTACCTATCTGAAGTCCAATTTTATCTCCTTCGACTGCATACTTTTTAGGGGAAAACTGTTCGAACCACTCAATAACCTGCAAGCCGTTAACTGTTTTCAATACCCAGTTCCTCCTCTACCAGTCTGATTTTTTCTGTAAGTTCTTTTCTTTTTTGTTCATTCGCTTCTGTTTGTCCAGCTACATCCAGCTGCGCAACAATATTCTTCCAATGCGCAAGTTCATGTGTCCATTTTTGCACAAAAACATCATTACGTTCCTTGGCAAGAAACGGTCCTACAAGAAGATACGTATCTTTTTTCAACGAATAAGGTTTTGCACTTTTCCCGCGTTCTGCCACTAAAATCTCATAGATCCTACTATCATCCAGCAAAATTTGTTCAGCAACAAGTTCCCATCCATTTTCAAGCAGCCAGTCCCTGATTTTTTTTGCACCAATATTCGGTTGAAGAATAAGCGTCTGAACTCCTGCCAGTTTATCCTTCCCCTTTTCAAGAATGGATTGTATCAGGGTTCCACCCATACCGGCAATGGTGATACAAGTAACTTCATTAGGAGAAATTACTTCCAATCCATCCCCTTTTCTGACTTCAATAACATTTTCTAATTCCGTTTTTCGAACCTGCTGAATAGCAGATTGAAAGGGGCCTTCTACTACTTCTCCGGCAATTCCTCTTTCAATCATTCCCTGCAAATAGGCATAACAAGGCAGATAAGCATGGTCTGAGCCGATGTCTGCCAATACACTGCCCTTTGGAATAAAAGAAGCTACTGCTTCTAAACGTTTTGAGAGTTTTAATTCATTCATGTCTGTTTCCTCTTTACTTATGTATTTGAATTCCTATGTAACAAGTATAAAAAAAAACCCTTCACAAATGCAAAGGATCTTTTATATGTGTAACATTTTGCTAAAAAAACAAATCTTACTCTTCGCCCTCTTCACTTTGAGCGCCATTTGCAAGCCACTCAGCAAGAACTTCAGCTTCTTTAGGTGTAGCCAGGTTAGCAGGCATAGAGCCTTGTCCATTAACAATAACGTTTTGGATCTCTTCTTGGGATAGACGGTCACCAACATCTGTCAATGCAGGTGCAGCACCTGCGCCTTCCAAGTTACCGCCGTGACAGCCGATACAAGAGTTTTGTTGGTAAAGTTCTTCTGCAGACAGTTCTACAGTTTCATCTTCACCGGATGCAATTTTTTCAGCCTGATCAAGTCCAACGAAAGATAATAGGAACATTAGTCCAAGACCTAAAACCGCGATAAATGCAAAAGGAATAAGCGGATTACGATTCATGCTATTCAAACCTCCTTATGTACATGTACGTGTGTCTTATCTTATACAAGCACTCTCTATTTTACTTTATATTTTACTATAGGAAAAGACTTAATTGCCAACTTCTCTCGTAAATTCACAGTTTAGACAAAAACCTTCATCACATAGATGAAGGTTTCTATATTTGTTGATTATATTGTACCTCAAAATAGGAAAAGTGATGTGTTTGTGGGAAAATAATTTTGATTGCATAGACACCGTTGTTGATTTCCGCAAAAGGCTTCGCTTTCCGCGGGGCGACCTTGAGCCTCCTCACTTCGTTGCGGGGTCTCAACATTGTCGCTACTTCCCCCGCAGGAGTCTTCGCCTTTTGCTCCAATCAACAACTAGAATGTCTCAGCTTCAATTAAACTCCCAAAGATCTCGCAATTACCATTCTTTGTACTTCGGAGGTTCCTTCGCCGATTTCTAGGAGTTTTCCGTCGCGCATGAAGCGTTCTACGTGGTATTCTTTCATGTACCCGTAGCCGCCATGGAGTTGAACAGCTTGGTCTGCTATTTCCATGCACACTTCAGAGGCATATAGTTTACACATGGATGCTTCTTTGGAGAATGGTCGTCCTTGATCTTTTAGCCAGGCAGCTTTGTAAACCATGGTTCTTGCAAGTTCAAGTTTCATGGCCATGTCTGCCAGTTTGAATTGGTTAATCTGAAAACTCGATAAGGATCTTCCAAATTGTTTTCTTTCTTGAGAGTAAGCGAGCGCTCGCTCAAAAGCTGCCTGTGCAATTCCTACCGCCATGGCACCAATTCCTATTCGTCCTCCATCAAGAGTGATTAAGAACTGCCTGAAGCCCTCTCCACGTTTACCTAAAAGGTTTTCCTGTGGCACACGTACATCTTCAAGCACTAGCTCTGTTGTATTAGAAGCGTTAAGTCCCATTTTTTCATAGTTATCAATCACTTGAAACCCTTTGGCATCTGTTGGAACGATGATAGCAGAGATTTCTTTTTCATTCCCCTTTTTATCGGTGATAGCCGTTAACGCCAAATGCTTGGCATAGGATGCATTCGTAATGAAACATTTGTTACCGTTAATGATGTAATCTTCCCCATCTTCTACGGCAGTTGTTTGAGTACCACCTGCATCTGAACCGGCATTTGGTTCGGTCAATCCGAATGCACCGAGTGATTCGCCTGTACAAATAGGGACGAGGTAATTGCGCTTTTGTTCTTCTGTACCGAATAGGTTAAGCGGTGCCCCACCTAACGAAACGTGAGCGGAATAAGTAATACCTGTCGAGCCACAAGCTCTGCTCAATTCTTCTACGACAATCGCAAAGCTGACTGTATCAGCGCCCGCTCCTTCATATTCTTCAGGAAAAGGTAGTCCCATCATGCCTAATTGTGATAACTGTTGAAACACTTCAACAGGGAATTTTTTGTCCCGATCTCGTTGGAGAACTCCTGGTGCAACTACTTCATCTGAAAACTCTCTAATTGTTTTCTTAATCATCGCTTGTTCTGACGTTAAATCAAAGTTCACAATCTTTCCCCCCTTGTTGTTTGGAAAACATTAGCAAGAGCTAGTATTTTTCTTCCATCCTACAATCTATTGAATACGCTTTCATTTGTATTATAATAGATAAAAGGGAATTTTCACAACTTTTAAAAATAACTAAATTATCAATTAGTTACATCAGTATAATGTTTGCAACAAGTAGGATCATTGTTATAATGGCTGAAATGTTTAAATAGTACCATTTCTTTATGTAGCCGATAAAAAACCACACCAGCGTCTGAAAGGTAATGATAATAAAGGTTAACGGTAGTTGGAAAGACAGAAGCTCCAGTAACTTTATGGAAAAAATCAGTGTGAGCAAGGCAATGACAAAGACTGGTATATGTATGTATAATTGTTCTTTTCGAAAAACAAAGTATCCGAATATAGAAAGTAAAACAAAAAAAGTTACCAGGAGCATTTGCAAATGAACTGGCATTTCAGTAAAATAAATGACAAGAAATGTTATTGGAACGAAGAGAGAAATTAGACATGCAAAAAAGGTGGAGTAAAGTTTCCCTCTTCCAATCGCTGGTTCCACTCCTTCACCTCCTGTATATAAAGCCAGTAAATAATCGCAATATTGGTCTGGTAGGAGACGATTTCTTTTCCAATACTTTATTTCTTGAATGATGGTTTCTTTTCGCTGTTTATTCACTTTGTTGACACTCCAATTACAAGTTTAAAAATTAATAACTGAATATTATAAAAGTATTGAATTGCAAAAAAAGAGAAATAGCTTACTCTTTTCAAGAAAAAGCAAACTATTTCCATAAGCCTGATTCTATTCAAGAAAATCTTTCAGACGTTTGCTGCGGCTAGGATGTCTTAGCTTACGAAGTGCTTTAGCTTCGATTTGTCGGATACGCTCTCTTGTTACTCCAAAGACTTTTCCTACTTCTTCTAGAGTACGAGTACGTCCGTCATCTAAGCCAAATCGTAGTCTTAATACATTTTCTTCACGGTCTGTGAGTGTATCCAGTACATCTTCAAGTTGTTCTTTCAACAATTCATATGCCGCATGATCGGAAGGCGAAGTTGCGTCTTGGTCTTCAATAAAGTCTCCAAGATGAGAATCATCCTCTTCACCGATTGGGGTTTCAAGTGAAACAGGCTCCTGGGCTATCTTGAGGATTTCACGCACTTTATCCGGTGTAAGATCCATGTCTTCTGCGATTTCTTCCGGAGATGGTTCACGCCCAAGGTCTTGTAACAATTGACGTTGAACACGGATAAGTTTGTTGATGGTTTCTACCATATGCACAGGAATACGAATCGTTCTTGCCTGGTCAGCAATTGCACGTGTTATGGCTTGGCGAATCCACCAAGTTGCATATGTAGAAAACTTGAACCCTTTACGATAATCAAATTTTTCTACCGCTTTTATCAGACCCATATTACCTTCTTGAATTAAATCAAGGAACAACATTCCGCGGCCTACATAACGCTTGGCTATACTTACAACTAGACGAAGGTTGGCTTCTGCAAGTCGACGTTTCGCCTCTTCGTCACCTTCTTCGATTCGGTTTGCAAGACTGATTTCTTCCTCAGCGGATAAAAGGTCCACACGTCCGATTTCCTTTAAATACATTCTAACCGGGTCATTGATCTTTACACCAGGTGGTACAGTTAAATCATTCAGGTCAAACTCTTCTTCCTTAGCTAGTTGCTGTGTGTTCGGATCATCATCAGATCCTGCTTCTCCGATGATTTCCACACCCTGTTCACCAAGGTATTCGTAGTATTCATCCATCTGATCGGACTCTATTTCAAAGCCAGCCATCTTCTCGGCTATCTCCTCATAGGTTAGGACACCACGCTTTTTACCTACTTCGGTTAGTTGTTCTTTTACTTGTTCGATGGTCAATTCTGTTTCCATCTCTTTTGATTGTGCTGATTTTTCAGCCATCAACTGTCCCCTCCTTCCAACATTGAACGCGATAAAGAGGTATATTTATTGTTTTAACTCTTTTTTCATTTGGATTATTTCCATCGCGATTTGTGCAGCACCAAGATAATCATTTTGTGCTTCTGCTTGTTTCTTATCTTGCTCTTTTTCTTTTATTGTTAACAATTTTGGATAATTAAACACCTGTTTCATATAATCATGTAGCACTGCATCACTTAATTCTTCCTCAAGTGTAAGCATCCCCAGTTCAGAAATGATTTTCTTGAGCGATTGCTCAGGGATACGCTCCATGAATATACTGATATTCGGCTCATAGCCTTCTTCGTAGAAAGCATACAGATAGGTTGCAATTGCACGATGCTCTTCGATGATAAAGGAGCCTTCAATCGAAGCTTGCACCTTCTCGGATACTGTCCTATCTTTGAGCATATGTGCTAGCAAATAGCGTTCTGCATTCAAATAAGCCGGTTTTAACGCTTGCGTGAAGATTTTAGGCTTGTTAGGTATATTTATTCTATTCTGCTCGTTATAATCCTTTTTTTGCATTAAAGATTTATACACTTGAAACTGCTGCTGCTTTAAAGCGTCCAACGAGATGGAAAATTCATCAGCTAATTGACGAAGGTAATGATCCCGTTCAACCGCTTTGGTCAGCATGCTAATCTCTTTCAGGACATCTTCCACATACCGCATCCGTTCGCCTTCATCTTTCATGTTCCTACCTTTACGTAAGTACCTGAGCTTAAATGCCATGAACGTTAAACTTGCCCCTATTACATCCTGCTTAAACGAGTCTGATCCTTTACTACGGATATAGTCATCAGGGTCCATTTTATCTGGCATCATGGCAATTCTTACGTAACATCCTTGTTGAATAAGGATGTTCGCTGCCCTGTAAGCCGCTTCTATTCCCGCATTATCTCCGTCATAACAGATAGTGACATTTTCAACATGCCTCCTAATAATGCGGGCTTGATCTTCTGTTAAAGAAGTTCCCATCGTTGCAATTCCATTAGGTAACCCCGCTCCATCCGCAGCGATGACATCGGCAAATCCTTCAAAGAGGATAACCTGTTCCTGCTTTCTTATATGAGGACGGGCCTGATGGAAATTGTAAAGAATTTTACTTTTATTAAAAAGTGGGGTCTCTGGTGAATTCAAGTACTTTGGTTCGCCTTCTCCAAGCACTCTGCCAGAAAAGGCAATAACATTTCCTTTATGGTCATGAATAGGAAACATGATTCGATTTCTGAAACGGTCAAAATATTCAGCTGTATGCTCCTTCTCAATTAGAAGGCCGGCCTTCTCCAGCAACTGCTGGTTGTAGCCCCTTTTCGTAAGGAATTTCAAAGCGAAGTCCCAACTGTTCAGTGCATAACCAACACCGAATTTCTTTAACGTTTCGTCAGTGAAGCCTCTACCGGTCACATAATCATATGCTTCCTGGCCTTCTTTTGTATTTAATAGTAAATGATGGTAAAATTTATGCAAAAGTAAATGTGCATCCATCATCCATTTCGTTTCTTTCGACTGGCCTGTTTGTTCTGTTGCGGAATACTCCGGTACTTCCATTTCTACATTGGAGGACTTGGCAAGTTTTTGAGCTGCTTCCACAAAACTGATGCCCTCGATCTCCATGATGAAATTGAAAGCACTTCCCCCGGCACCACAACCGAAACAGTGATAGATTTGTTTTTCTTGGGAAACAGAGAAAGAAGGAGTACTTTCACCATGGAAAGGGCAAAGTCCGAAATAATTCCTGCCTTGCTTCTTCAATTGCACATATTCACTTATTACATCAACAATGTCGGTAGACTGTCTGATTTGATCAATTGTTTGTTCAGGAATTCGATAATTCATAACAACACTCCGTGACTTACTATTTCTATCTCTATTCTGGAATTCCTGCAATTTTCGACAAAGTTTTTTTAAGTGATTGAACAAATCTTTCTCTGTCTTTCATCGAGAAAGCTTTCGGGCCCTTAGAATAGTTCCCTTTTCTCCGTTCTTTCGCAGATAGAAATCTCATATGCAAGCTCAGTTCCATTTCGCTCTCTTCATACTGTTTTCCACGAGGAGTTAGAACATAAACGTTTTTGGACACCAGCATGCTTGCTAGACCAATATCTTGAGTGACTACTACATCATCTTTCTTTGCATGATTCAAAATATAAAGATCTGCAGATTCTTTTTCATCATCCACATAGACCCAATTTCCTTCAGTTTTATTGGTCATGACATGGGAGTAGGAAGCTACGTAGCACACATCAACTTTGTATGTATGACTTATTCTACTTATTTCTTCTTTAACGGGACACGCATCTGCATCCACCAAAATAATAGGTTTGCGATTATTTTGCATGTTAAATGGTTTCTACATCCCTTCCCAAAAACCTTCTTTTTTCGATATGTTTTTTTGTAGTTGTCGAACGAAACTGTTATATTGCCCTTGACTTATAGCTATTTTTAGTTTATTCGATAATCCATCACTCTAAACCCTATCGAGGAATTTTTTTATCACAATTTTTTATTATAATATAAACTTTTCAAATTGACTACTGTTTCACATCGAATAATGGGTAATCAAAAGTCATAAAAAAAACTGGGCAAAAACTGCCCGGTCCTATAGTCGATTGTTTAATCGTCGCTGTTGATTTCCGCAAACGGCTTCGCTTTCCACGGGGCGACCTTGAGCCTCCTCGGGCTACGCCCTGCGGGGTCTCAACATTGTCGCTACTCCCCCGTAGGAGTCTCCGCCTATTGCTCCAATCAACAGCTATTAATTATCCAAAAGATAGGTTATTGGGTTTTTCAGTGGCCTCGCAAGCCTGCGGGGTCTCCACCTAGCGCTATCTCCCTCAGGACAAGGAAGGCTTCGACAGCGAAACATCGCACGAAGAAAATGCGTAGCATTTTCGAGGAGTCTTCGTCTTTTGCTCTAATCAACAGCTATAAATTACAAGAACATAAAATTAATGCTTTCTCAGTTAACCTGGTTAAATGCCTTTCATAAACCCCAGGTGAATGAAATAACTTTGTTGATTGAAGTGGAAGGCGCGTAGACGCCCGCGGGAGGAAGGGACAGGTGAGACCCCACAGGCTGAAAGCCGAGGAGGCTCACGGACCGCCCGCAGGCAAGCGAAGCGCCTGGAACGGAAATCAACGGGATTTATGCTTTCTTCCCTTTAAAAAAAGAGCACTCCTAAAAGCGCTCTTTACTTCAAACGGTTATTATAAATGTTAGAGATAAGGTTAGCTGTTTCTTCTACCGCCTTATTCGTAACATCTATCACGTCACAACCTATTTTATTTACGACTGTTTCAAAAAATGCCAACTCTTCTTTTATTCTTTCAAGATTGGCATAGGCGGCTTTATCATTAAGCCCCAACGCTTTCAATCTTTCTTTTCGAATATCGTTCAGCTTTTCTGGCGAAATCTTTAGACCGAAACATTTTTCAGGATTCACTTTAAAAAGTTCCTCTGGTGGATCTACCTCAGGAACAATCGGTACATTTGCTACCTTCAGTCGTTTATGTGCCAAATATTGGGATAAAGGCGTTTTGGACGTTCTAGAAACCCCCACCAACACGATATCCGCTTTTATGATTCCCCTTGGATCTCTGCCATCATCATACTTCACTGCAAATTCCACTGCTTCGATTTTTTTGAAATAATCATCATCCAATTGTCTTACCAAGCCAGGCTGATACTTTGGTTTAACACCATATTCCTGCTCCATTAAGTCCACAAGCGGGCCAATGATGTCATAGACCTGGACGCCTTCTTTCATAGCCAATTCTAAAAGATGCTTCCTCATTTCAGGAACAACTAGGGTAAAAGCGATGAGACCCTGATTAAGTTTTGCAATCGAGACTACTTCTGAAAGTGTTGCGATGTCTTCTACGTAAGGTATTCTTTTGAGATGGAAGTTCGCGCCATTAAATTGGCTGATTGCCGCTTTTACTGCCAGCTCTGCAGTTTCTCCGACTGAATCAGATACGATATATACGGTACGTTTCTCCATGATTCTCCTCCAATCTAGATAATTTCATCGAGTGCCAGGGCAACCAGCACTTTTGTAATATTCGTTTTTGTTATTCTACCGACTACTTCATAGCCTTTATCCGTTTGCTTTACGACTGGAAGAGCATCTATTTGTTTTTCAATCAGTTTTTTTGCTACATCAATAATCAAGTCTTCTTTAAAGCAGTACGTTACATTAGGCATTCTAGTCATAATTATATTTACTGGTATGGAAGTCAGCTCTTGTTTTCCGATACTGGCCCTTAAAAGGTCCTTTCTCGAAAGCACTCCCACAATAATAGAGAAGTTGTCCACTACAAAAAGGGTTCCCACGTCTTCTAAGAACATGGTGCAAATTGCATCATAAACAGAAACACTCTCATGAACAACAACCGGTATGGACTGGTGATCATTCACCTGAATCTTATTTATCTTATCTGATAACAATTGCGATCCTGTTTTTCCAGTGTAGAAATAGCCAACACGCGGGCGGGCATCTAAATAGCCGGCCATGGTCAGAATGGCTAAATCGGGACGAAGGGTTGCCCGAGTCAAGTTTAGTTGATCGGCTATCGCTTCTCCGGTAATCGGTCCTTGTTCTTTGACTATTTGCAGTATAGTTTCTTGCCGCTTATTCAGTTCGATTTTCGTTCACCACCTATTGGGTTATAAGGTGCACTTCGCTGAACGGGTGCCCTACGATCTCTATTTGTGACATACTGTATATGTAAATAATATATACTAATTATACTGATAAACAGAAGAATTGGAAAGAGGCTGACTAAATATTGTGAGGATTGCATTAGTCAGCCTCTTTCGTATGTTTAACTATTCTATCATAGGGTTATAGGTTTGTCTTTTTTAATCACTTAACGATGATGCCATTGACGTTTCCGAAAATGGCTATAACTTTAGCCATTTCATCCATAAGAGCGAGGCGATTTGCTTTTATTGCTTCATCTTCTGTCATGACCATGATGTTGTCAAAGAATGCATCAATGGCAGGTTTTAAGGAAGCAAGTTCTTCATACGCTACGGTGAAATCCTGATTTTCTGCCGCACGGAGCACAAGATCTTTTTTGCTGTTAAATTGTTTATACAGCTCATGTTCCTGCTCTTGGTTTAGCAAGTTCTCTTGAACTTCGGTAGAAAGAGTTGCCTTCTTGGCAATGTTGCACACACGACTTAATGATTCCATCGTTTCTTTAAAGTCTGCTTCATTTTTCTTTGTTTCAAGCGTTTCTGCTTTCTTCACAGTGGAGCAAACATTCTCGAGTGGTAGCTCTAAAAGTGCCTCCACAATGTCATAACGAACTCCACGCTCGGAAAGGTTGTTTTTAAGTCGTAATTTAAAGAACACTAAGAGATCTTCCATGATTTCATTTGCATCTTTCTTAGCGATTCCTTTTTCTACATAACGTTCTACTACTGAGTGCATAAACTTTTCCAATGAGAAAGTCCACTCTTTATTTAAGATCGTCTGAATGATCCCAGATGCCTGACGTCTTAACGCATAAGGGTCCTGTGAACCAGTAGGGATAACTCCAATAGCAAAGAACCCAACAATGGTATCCATCTTTTCAGCGATACTTAGGATGGCACCTACATCAGAGGAAGCGGTTTGGTCTTCTGCAGAACGAGGCATATAATGCTCATTGATAGCTTTTGCAACGGCAGGGCTCTCACCCTTGGCCAACGCATATTTTTCGCCCATGATTCCTTGTAGTTCCGGAAATTCATAAACCATATGAGATACTAAGTCAAACTTGTAAATGGAAGATGCACGCTCTACATGCTTTTGCGTTTCATTGTCAACATTTACAACTTTAGCAAGGTCTGTTGCTATGGTCTGTACACGTCTCACTTTATCGCCGGTTGTTCCAATTTCTTCATGGAATACAATCTTATCCAGCTTTTTAATTGCTTCTTCAATAACAAGCTTCTCGTCTTCCTTGGAGAAAAATGCCGCATCAGAAAGCCTTGCACGCAATACTTTTTCATTTCCTCTTGCAACATTATCTAAATTCTCATGGTTCCCGTTTCGTACAGTCACAAAATAAGGCAAAAGAGTTCCCTCTTCACTTTTAACAGGGAAATAACGCTGATGCTCTTTCATGGATGTAATCAGCACTTCTTCAGGCAAGGTGAGATATTCCGATTCGAACGTTCCAAACAATGCTGTTGGATATTCCACCAGGTTGTTCACTTCTTCTAGCAGGTCTTCATCCACAGGAATGTTCCAACCATTTTCTTCCCCAATAATCGACAGTTGTTTCCTGATTGCTTCTTTTCGCTCCGTAGCATTGACAATGACATAGTTAGATAAAAGCTCTTCCACATAACTAGCGGCGTCTTTTAATTCCACTTGACCTCCAAGGAATCGGTGGCCAGTAGATACTCGATCTGATTTTACCTTTGAAATCTCAACTGGTATAACCTCTTCACCGAATAGAGCAATCAACCATTTAATTGGTCGTACATATCTTAAGTCTTCATCAGCCCAGCGCATGTTTTTTGGAAAATGCAGGCTTGTAGCAACAGAAGCAATGCCACTAAGAATTTCTTTCGTTTCTTTTCCTTCTACATGCTTCTTTACATGCACATATTCCACACCGTTTATCTCTTTAAAATAAATATCTTCAACAGTTAGTCCTTGACCTCTAGTAAAGCCTTGAGCAGCCTTTGACCACTCACCATCCGAAGAAAGAGCAACCTTTTTCGCAGGGCCTTTTGCTTCTAAAGTAACATCTTCTTGTCGTTCTACAAGGCCTTCAACTAATACGGCAAGCCTTCTTGGAGTAGAGTAAGCGTGAATGTTCTCATAAGCCAACTGGTTTGTTTCAAGCCAAGCTTTCACTTTTTCCTGAAGCTGATTCATGGAATCCGTTACAAAGCGGGCTGGCATCTCTTCTAGACCGATTTCAAATAAAAAGTCTCTCTTACTCATTGTTGCTCTCCTCCTTTTTCAAAATTGGGAAACCTAGCTTTTCTCTTTCCTCATAGAAGGTTCTTGCCACTTTACGGGCTAGATTTCTGACACGGCCGATATAACCTGTTCGTTCGGTAACACTTATAGCGCCACGTGCGTCCAATTGGTTGAATGTATGAGAGCATTTTAATACATAGTCGTATGCAGGGTGCACAAGACCATGGTCCATCTGGCGGTGTGCTTCTTTTTCATAGATATCAAACAGTGAGAACAGCATATCCGGATCGGATGTTTCAAATGTATATTTAGAGTGTTCATATTCCGGTTGAAGGAAAATATCACGAACGGTGAATCCTTCTGTCCATTCTAGATCAAAAACATTTTCTTTGTCTTGGATGTAGGAGGCAAGTCGCTCAATACCATAGGTGATTTCTACAGAAACCGGTTTGCATTCAATTCCTCCGACCTGTTGGAAGTAGGTGAATTGGGTGATTTCCATTCCGTCCAGCCAAACTTCCCAGCCAAGTCCTGCTGCCCCAAGTGTTGGTGCTTCCCAGTTGTCTTCTACAAAGCGGATATCATGCTTTAGTGGGTCGATTCCAAGTTTCTTGAGTGACTCCAGGTATAGTTCTTGAATGTTGTCTGGGGATGGTTTCATGATCACTTGGAATTGGTGATGTTGGTATAGGCGGTTTGGGTTTTCGCCGTAGCGCCCGTCTACCGGTCTTCTGGATGGTTCGACGTATGCTACGTTCCATGGCTCAGGGCCGATGCTTCTTAGGAATGTATATGGGCTCATTGTGCCGGCACCTTTTTCTACGTCGTAGGCTTGCATGAGGATACAGCCTTGTTCTGACCAGTGGTTTTGCAGGGTCAGGATCATGTTTTGGATGTTCATTTTGACACCTTCCTTTATTTTATTTGGGTACTGTTGAACGCCGCTGTTGATTTGCGCGCCAGGCTTCGCTTTCCGCGGGACGGTGTTTGAGCCTCCTCACTTCGTTGCGGGGTCTCAATCTACCGTTACTTCCCCCGCAGGAGTCTTCGCCTTTCGCTCCAATAAACAGCTTAGAGACTACACTGAATTATGGTAATCATTCTACTAACGTCTTAACTCAATTTGTTGGCTGTAGGACAAAAAGGGAGAACCTCTTGTCTCTATGCCAACTGTGTTGTCAGCATAGGGACGAGAGGTTCTCCCGCGGTTCCACCCTATTTGTAAAAAGGGCTTGCCTTTTTACCACTTTATCCGTATTGCTCCAGAACGCCTTCCTTATCTCTTGATTCCCTAGCTCACACCGTCCTAGGTTCGCTTTAATCATGTTTGATAAGTACTACTTTCCTTCAACGCAATCTTTATAGATGTACTTGGATAATAAATGATTTTTTTTGCAAAGTCAATCAGGTTTGCCCTTTTTTTCAGGAAGATTCACTTTCAAAGAGCCTATTTGCTTTAAAAAGCGTTTGGATTTTAACATTATCCCAGAATATGCTTCATAATATTCGTCGATAATGAATCGCAGCTCTTTTCTTGTTTCTTCTTTTAACGAAAGGTTGCCTATTCTATTCAAATCATAGTAGTAAAAGGTCCGTAAGAGCCTAAGCGTAGCAGGGGAGACTTTAATTAAATAGGGGTCTTTATGAAAACATCTGTTACAAAGGAAGCCGCCCTCCTTTATAGAAAAGGCAAAACTCCCCTCTGTTGCACCACATGAAGCACAGCGATTTAGTTCGGGTGTAATGCCGATAACATCGCACATTTTCATTTCAAAAATGAATGTTAATATTTCTGCATCAAAACCATCGTTGATATAATGCAACACTTGATAAAGTAGTTCGTATAGTGCCGGATTACGTTTTCCTTCATCTGTAGTCCTGTCCATTAACTCCACAATGAAAGAAGCATAGGCTGTTAGGAAGATATCCTCTCTGATGGATCTCATGGAGTCCATGATTTCACCTTGTTGGAGGCTTCCTAGTCCTGTACTCCTTTGGAAGACAAAGGTAGCGTGGGAAAACAGCTGGGAGACAGCAGTAAACCGGCTGCTGGGCTTATTGGCACCTCTCGCCATCACCCCTACTTTCCCCAGCTCCTTCGAGTAGATGGTAACAATCTTATTATTTTCACCATAGGCATTTGTTCGAATGACAATGCCTTCACATTTATGTAGCAAATCGTACACCGTCCATTTTTCTGGCTTTTATTAATTGTACGGTTTACAAAATAAAAAGGCAATCTACAACACTTGCGTGTGTATACTGCCTTAATTATTGATCATCTATCATTTATGAAATTGGTAAGTCACTATTCGCTAGTTCTTCTGTCTGTTCGGGTAAATCGCCATTTTCTTTTTCAAGCTCTTTAAAGAGAAGATAGGTATCAATATTACCTGTTTCTTTAAAGACCTTCCAGGTAAAATCCAACATTGTAAACTCCACCCTTTCTGTAGTAAAGACCAGCATGCCTATTCCAATTCCTATATGACTATGATGACCGTAGAAGGGTCAAAACATGTTAGATAAATTTTGTAAATTAAATGCTACGAATTGACTATTTCGCTCGTCTTCCCGATTAGTATTCGTTTTCATTAAAACCAAAATCTCTAAGTTGTGACTGCTTGTTACGCCAATCCTTTTGTACTTTTACCCACAATTCCAAAAACACTTTGGATCCCAGTAATGCTTCAATGTCCACTCTGGCTTTTTGTCCCACTTCTTTTAAGACTTTTCCTTGTTTCCCGATGACTATCCCTTTTTGAGAATCGCGTTCCACTACGACGGTGGCCTGAATATCGACCATATCTTTGTTTTCACGTTTCTTCATGGAATCAATTGCTACAGCAATGGAGTGAGGAACTTCCTCACGCGTTAAGTGAAGCACTTTCTCCCTGATCAGCTCTGCCACAATAAAACGTTCCGGATGGTCGGTCACTTGGTCTGCCGGATAATACTGGGGACCTTCTGGAAGGAATTTCTTAATTTGATCCAATAAAATTTCTAGATTGTTACCTTGTAAAGCAGATATCGGAACTATTTCTTTGAATGGATACAACGCTTTGTATGTTTCCATCAAGGGTAGCAGGTCATCTGGATGTACTTCGTCGATTTTATTTATTACCAAATATACTGGAGTTGACGTTTCCTTCAGCTTTTCGATAATGAATTCATCGCCTTTTCCTAAACCTTCTTTTGCATTAATCATAAATAGAACCAGGTCAACTTCTTTTAACGTATTTTGCGCCACCTTCATCATAAAATCTCCAAGCTTATGCTTTGGTTTATGGATGCCCGGTGTGTCGATGAAAACAATTTGTGCGTCGTCTTGCGTAAATACACCTTGAATTTTATTTCGAGTCGTTTGTGGTTTGTCACTCATTATCGCAATTTTTTGGCCGATTACTCTGTTCAAAAATGTTGACTTTCCAACGTTCGGCCTGCCAATGATGGAGACAAACCCTGATTTATAGTTTGTATTGGTTTGGTTATGCATCTAAATCCTCCGGTGAAAAGGCTCCAGGTAGCAATTCTGCTACTGTAAGTTCCTGAATATCACCGTGAAGGTTTGTCAGGATCACTTTCGTTTCAGGTGCACACAGCTCCGATATTACTTGACGGCAAGCTCCACAAGGTGGAACAGGTCGTTTCGTATCGGCTACAACCGCAATTGCATCAAATTGAGTGTTGCCTTCTGAATACGCTTTAAAAAGTGCTGTTCTTTCTGCACAGTTAGTCATACTGTATGCAGCATTTTCAATGTTGCATCCGCGATAGACCTTACCGTCTTTACCTAATAATGCCGCGCCTACTTTAAACTTGGAGTAGGGTACATAAGCCATTTCTCTTGCTGCTTTTGCTTCTTGGATTAAAGCTTCGATGTTCAAAGTTTCTCTTCCTTTCTTCTATGAGCTTCGGGTGCGCGTACTTATATTTTACCTTAATTCGCTTCTTAAATCACCCTTAAATTTTAAAAAATTTTAAATTTTCAATTTATTTATAGGTAAGCCACAATATAAGGGCCAAATAAGATTACACCAATTATAACAGAGATACAAGCAAAAACTAAGGCCGCAGAAGCAGCCACATCTTTTGCCGTTTTCGCAAGAGGGTGGAACTCCTCTGTCACAAGATCCACCACATTTTCAATCGCAGTATTAATAATTTCAATGACAAACATTCCGCCAATGACGAGAAAAAGAATGAGCCACTCTACTTTTGTAATTTGAAAAAATAAAGACATGCTTATCATTACAACTGCTATAAAAACGTGAAACTTAATGTTTCTCTCTGTACGAAGGACAAACCTTAATCCCTCAAAAGCATATGAAAAACTAGAAGTAAATGAACCTCGATATCCTTTACGGTTACGATCGCGTGAGTCCATAGGCATCTAAGATTTCTTTCTGTTTATCAAACATTATTTTTTCATCAGTTTCATTTTCATGATCATAGCCCAGAAGGTGTAAAAGTCCGTGCAGCGCAAGAAATCCAAGCTCACGCTTAACAGAATGACCATATTCTTCTGCTTGTTCTTCCGCTTTTGGAATGGAGATGATGATATCTCCGAGCATACGAGGTGCTTCTTCGTCATAATGGATTTCAATTTCTCCCTCACCCAGCTCCTCCATGGCGAAAGAAATGACATCTGTAGGACGGTCCTTGTCACGATATTCACGGTTAATTTCCTGAATTCTATCATTATCCACAAAGGTAACGGAGAGTTCAGCACCGGCTTTGACAGACTCTTTTTCAACAGCAAATATCAATAAATTTTTAATATCTTCCCACTGCTCATCTGTCAGTTTTGTTGTTTCATCTAACATATCGATTTCGATCATGATTCTTCTTCCTCTCCTTTCGGGTACTCGATTCTTGAATGGAATATACCTTGTAATGTTTCACAGAAGGACTTTCCTATTTCTTCAAGTTCTTTAAAAGTTAAATCACAGTCACTGTACTGTCCATCCTGAAGGCGGTCTTTAATGATAGCCTTTACAATTGTTTCGATTTTATCGGGAGTCGGGTTGTTCAATGACCTTACTGCCGCTTCAATGCTGTCAGCAGTCCCGACTATTGCTGCTTCTTTAGAGGTAGCTTTCGGTCCAGGGTAGCGATATTCTTCTTCTTTAATATTTTCATTTTGTTCTTTCGCTTTATGATAGAAAAATTTCAATAGGGTTGTCCCATGATGCTGTGCTGCAATGTCAACGATCTCTTTTGGCATATTATGATCGCGGAGGATTTGAGCTCCGTCCGTGGCATGGGCAATAATAATATTTTTACTCGTCTGAGGTGGAAGTTTATCATGAGGATTCGCTCGACCCATTTGATTTTCAATAAAATAATGCGGCCTTTTTGTTTTGCCTATATCATGATAATAAGATGCAACCCTCGCAAGCAACCCATTCGCACCGACTGCCTCACAAGCTGATTCTGATAAATTGGCTACCATCACACTATGGTGATACGTCCCTGGTGTCTCCATTAAGATCTTTCTTAACAGTGGATGGTTTGGATTGGACAGCTCAAGCAACTTCATCGTTGAGAGCATCCCAAAGCCCACCTCAAAGAAAGGAAGGATCCCAATAGTAAGCACGGCCGAGACAACTCCAGATCCAATCGCCATCGTCCCATTGATACCTAGGTCCAACAACTCATTCATACCAGTAAGGTCCCTGTTGGTCAATAACACCAACGCAATGACCGTCACCACGTTAATGAAGGATACAAATAGGCCCGTCTGAAGAATCGTAAGTCGTCTGTTATGCTGATTCAAAAATAGTACCGACGCTACAGCTGATATAATCAAGTAAGACCCCACTGTATAGTTCATAGCACCTGGAACCATATTAAATATAAAACTTCCACAAATCCCAAATATAATACTTGAAAATATGGCAATACGATCATTAATCAGCATTTTTATAAGCATGGCACCCATCGCAACCGGGGCAATATA
The DNA here is from genome assembly GCF_002157855.1 of Sutcliffiella horikoshii. Taxonomy (NCBI): domain Bacteria; kingdom Bacillati; phylum Bacillota; class Bacilli; order Caryophanales; family Bacillaceae; genus Sutcliffiella; species Sutcliffiella horikoshii. The sequence goes on from NZ_CP020880.1 coordinate 2,945,626, forward strand.
GCCGATTTCCGTCGTATTTAAGGTTTGAAAGAAACTAAAGATTTTCAATAAGATTAAAGTAATAGAAAAGATTAATAAATACATGGTCAAATACGTATTTTTACTGTGTATCGTTGTATCAATGTTTTTAAATAAGTAAACCAAAGCAAAAATCATTAACCCAATGATGATCAATAAACCTGCATACGGTGCAAGATTGTCTGATTGGTTGACAAATCCAGCTATAGTAAGAAGCCTATAAGTTTCTCTATCAATAAATTGGCCAGCCTTAACAAGTGTATCACCCTGTGATATCCGTACAGGCTCCACAGTATCGATTGCCTGTTGCCTCTTTTCCTGCGTTAGAGCGGAATCATAAATAACATTTTGGATTACAGAAATGCTCGAAATATTAATGATAACACTTGGGACATTTCCTGATTGAGAAAGCTCTGTTCTTGCAAGATTCTTTGCTTCACTCGCATCTTCGATTGTATGTATATCCCTAGACATCGCGTTATTAATTGCTGTAACTGATGCATTTTTATAGCGTGTGAGGTCTGCTTCCTTTGAACCAAGTAAAAAGAGCAGATTTTCTTCTTTTAATTCATTTTCCCAACGGTCTGGAACTTGGCCTTCAAGGGCTTCTTCTAGGAGTTTCAATTTTTCCGCATCTGTAAGCATTATAGGCTCGGGTTCTTCTTGTGACTGCGAGGAGTCCGCTTCTTCCTCAGCGGGAGGTGAGGTTTCCGGAACTTTTTCGAGTTCCGCTATTTTATTTTTAGTTTCAATCAGCACTTCAAAGAGGTTTTCCACCCTTGCAATTTGCTGATATGCTTTATCCTTGTCCCTGATAAATTGGTCAGGCACTTTATCTGCCGCTTCTTTTCTTAGCAGTTCCGTGGCTTCTCTATCTTCAAAACTATGAGGCGCCACAATTGTTTTTTCCGCATTGCTGAATAGTTGTACATTTACCTTCTCTGGCTTCACGTTACTGAACATAATGCCAAACATGATAAACCCCAACAGCACATAGATGATGACATGGTAAAACTTAAAGGCCTTCAAGTGTTGAAAAGAAATTTTCCAGGATTTCGATTTCTTTTTCACTGTTAATTGGCTCCCTCCTTAAAAGACATCCCCAAAAATATAATCCTCTACAAGTGAAAGAGCCCCATTAAAGGGGCTTTATTTTGATTCAAGCTTTTCGTAGGCATTAATAATTCTCGCAACTAACGGATGACGGACGACATCTGATTGTTCGAGTTCAATAAACTGAATGCCTGATGTATCTTTCAAAATATCCCGAACTACCGCCAGACCTGATTTCATTCCTTTTGGCAAATCAACTTGAGAAATGTCACCGGTAATGACCATTTTCGAGCCAAACCCAAGCCTTGTCAGGAACATCTTCATCTGGGCGGCCGTTGTATTCTGCGCTTCATCCAAAATGACAAATGCATCGTCCAATGTACGTCCCCTCATATAGGCTAAAGGAGCAATCTCAATTGTCCCTCTTTCAATCAACCTTTGGGTATGTTCAGAACCAAATACATCGTGCAGCGCGTCATATAACGGTCGTAAATACGGGTCGACTTTCTCTTTCAAGTCTCCAGGTAGAAAACCTAAACTTTCTCCAGCTTCTACAGCCGGGCGAGTAAGGATAATCCGTTTCACCTGCCCATTTTTCAACGCAGTAACGGCCATCACAACGGCTAAATATGTTTTGCCGGTTCCTGCAGGTCCAATCCCGAAAACAAGATCTTTTTTCCTTATTGCAGAAACATACTGTCTTTGTCCTAATGTCTTAACTCGAATAGATTTACCTTTAACATTCTTTGTTAACTCTTCATCGTATAACTCTTGGAAAGAGTGCATCTTGTCTTCTTTAGCAAGTTGTATTGCATAGATGACATCTCTTTCACTGATTGTGATGCCTCTTCGTATAACTTCTAGTAAATTCTGAATGACGCTATCCACCATTTCCACCTGTTTGACATCACCGGATACATTGACTGTTTCTCCGCGTGTTACAATGGATACGTTCAATTCATCTTCAATTCTCTTCAGGTTGACATCTTGGTTCCCAAAAAGAGCAATTGCTTCATTTGGATTATTTAGTTGTTGATTCATCATCACTAGTTCTTCTGACATTCATTAGTCTCCTTGAATAATTGGTTCGATTTTGACAATATTTTCAATGACTTGGTAATGTATATCTACACTTACTTTACCATTCTCCTTAGAGGTGCGCAAAACTTTTTCACCTTTTATCTCCGCATCTTCACCCAGATTCGAAAGTACCTGATCTCTTCCTATCTCTAAAGCCTGCTCAATAACTTCCTCATCATCGTAAATCCGCTCCACTATTTCTTGTTCATGTATGGTCTTTCCGACATAGGAGACAGGCAGTTTCCATTTCCAGAAATAAAAAGGTCGCTCTGCTTCATATTCCTCTTGTCGTTCAAAATCTTCTTGGAAGAAACCCCATACCGGAATATTCACACTGCCAACTTTCAAAAAATGCTTATTGTTAGCTTCTCCGGTCAATACTGGAAGAGTGGTCTTTATTGGTACATCCACACTGGTAAGGTACCACGTCTCACCGAGGACCTCCCCTATAGCGGCTATCGATCTTTTATTATCTTCCCTTCCAATCAATCCCGAAACCAAGACTTGTCCTTTATCTACATAGTCATTTACCTGAACGAGGGGTTGTCCTTTTTCCACATATATTTTTGCCACCATCGCTTTTTTCTTTGCAACTAAGCTTCTTGGGGACAATGATTCCAACTTTTCCGGTTCATTTTTCTCTACCACTTCGAAATGGTAGGATGTCCCATTTAAAACAACACCAATCCAAGTAATTTCACTTATTGTGTCCGTTAAATAACGTTGAATACTTTCCACATCTTGAATGAAAAATTGAAATTTCCCTTTTTTGACACCAAGCTTGTCTAATTCTTGCATAATCTTATGCTCAGTAGCAGGCTCAGCCCCTTTAATTTCAATACTCCAGACCATATTAGACAATAGAAAAACGGTAAGGAATGCTGCGATAATCCCAACGATTAATCCACTGTTTTTTAGTGAATATTGTGTTAGAAAAGGTAATCCTTTTCTTGTAAGAAAACGAAATTTGCAATCCTGCTTTTTAATCAATTGCCTTAGTCTTCGGACATCCTTTAGAAGCACATGGCAAGTATATGCCTCTTCTCCCATCTTTTTCACTTGCCATACCTGTATGCCGTTTCTGCTGCAGTCATTAAGGAATCTCTCTACACCATTACCATGAATAATAATTTTTACGGTACCAGAAAAAAAGTTCATCCATTGATTTTTCATGCGTATCCTCCTAATTTATTCTTCCAGATACATCACTTGACTTATTTTTCCTTCAAGTAAAATTTCTTCTGGTAAGATGGTTCTGATCACAAAGGAATCTCCTTTAACAAGCAACTGCCCCTGCTTTAAAAGCAATCGAATTTCCTTATCGCTAAACGTTAATAAACCTCGGTGATTTTCAATATATATATGTATTTGTCCAATCATTGTAATTCTCGGCAGATCCATCATGACATCTGCGGGTAATTCCATATTGTTGGTGATCCAATTATTCATGCGGGAACGAAATTTCTTGAGCATGGAAAAACCCCCTTTCCTTTCATATGTATGAAAGAATTTGAGGGTTTAATACAGAATTTTTCAGGGGGAGAAAGGGGGAGGGGGAGAATAAAAAAAAATCCCTGCCCAATGGAGACTTGGGGCAGGGATTAGCAAATCGGTTATTTTCTTTTTGAAAAATGTTCGGTATAAACAGGACGATGTGGATTCCTTGAGCGTGGTTGCCCAAGGATTTCAGACCACATAACCCCTTCCACCACTCTGTTTGGCTTTATGCGGTGACGGGAAGAAACCACTTTCCCTTCTGAAAGTTGAAGTTCCTGTTTTAGGATCGGACTGTCCTTGGAAATTTCTTGTCCTTTAATGGACAGCTCCTTTACTTCATCCTTCATTTGTTGCTGAATAGTTGTAACCTGTTCTTTCTTTTTCTCAACTTTTTCGAGATATGGGTTCACTTTTTCCCGGACCTTTTGCTCCAGTTCTTCAAGCTTCCCTTCTCCAAAGATGTCAATATCCCAATCGAAACGAGGCTTATCTTCCCGCTTTGGGGCTGGAGCACTCTCCCGACGATAATCCTCATAATCTTCTTGCCTTTGGGATGCCTGCGTGGCAGTTTGTTGGCGTTGGCGTTGTTGCCTTTGCTGTTGTTGCTTTTTCTGTTGTTCTTCTTGTTTGCCCCCTTTGAAAAGGGTTGAGAAGATACCAAGCAACACAAAAATTAACCAAGGCGCCTGCTGCAGGATATCAAAAATCCATTCCATTTGCACATCATCCTCCCTTCCTTAAAAGGAGTGGCAGGAGAAGCGTTTATTCTTCCCCTGTTTAGTTATTCTTGCTTATTTTTCTCCGTCTTCAGGGCTATCTGTCAGTTTGCCGATAGAATCTCTCATATCCGTATCAGCCGTAATGTTCTTGATATTCATATAATCCATTACTCCGATGTTGCCAGAACGCAATGCTTCTGCCATCGCAAGTGGTACTTCTGCTTCTGCTTCCACAACTTTTGCACGCATTTCTTCTACGCGAGCGCGCATTTCTTGTTCTTGTGCCACGGCCATTGCACGACGTTCTTCAGCTTTTGCTTGTGCAATCTTTTTATCTGCTTCTGCTTGGTCAGTTTGTAATTCTGCCCCGATGTTTTTCCCGATATCAATGTCGGCAATATCAATAGATAAGATTTCAAACGCAGTACCTGCATCCAACCCTTTAGATAAAACGGTTTGAGAAATCATGTCTGGATTTTCAAGCACTTTCTTGTGGTCTGTTGCAGAACCGATTGTACTTACAATACCTTCACCTACACGCGCGATAACTGTTTCTTCACCAGCACCACCGACAAGGCGTTCGATGTTTGCACGAACCGTGATACGAGCTTTCGCTTTTACTTCAATTCCATCCATCGCAACACCGGCGATGAATGGCGTTTCGATAACTTTTGGATTAACGGACATCTGTACTGCTTCTAGTACGTCTCGACCTGCTAAGTCAATCGCTGCCGCACGCTCGAAAGTCAATTCGATGTTCGCACGTTGTGCCGCGATAAGTGCATTTACTACACGGTCCACATTACCTCCAGCTAAGTAGTGACTCTCTAATTGATTAGTTGAAACATCTAAACCCGCTTTATGAGCCTTGATTAAAGGATTGATTACACGACTTGGAATAACACGTCGTAATCTCATCCCTACAAGTGTAAAGATACTTACTCTGACACCAGCTGCAAGTGCGGAAATCCACAGCATTACTGGTACAAATGTCAATAGTACTGATAAAAAGATAATTCCTAGAACAACGGCTAACAATATTACTAAAGTAGTTGGATCCATATTCTAATTCCTCCTAAATATTATTCAACAGAATGGATTTCCCGTACGACAATACGAGAGCCTTCCGCTTTTACAATTCTCACTTTTTTGTTTGCTCCAATAAAGTTCCCCTCTGTGACAACGTCAATACGCTCTTCGTTGATCACAGCGGTTCCTGCAGGACGCAGTGGTGTCATGGTGACTCCTTCCTGGCCTACCAATTCAATTCGAGATACATTTGATACATATCCTTGCTCTGTATTGGTGGAATCACGGAGTACAATCCGGTCAAACAATCGAATCTTCTTACCAAATACCGTAAACAACAATACCATCGCAATAATCGTTACAAGCATAGCAATCAATAAGGATAACCCCATTCCTGCAATATCATCTGTTGCCAAAAAGAAACTTGTCACCACAGCCCCAAGGCCAAGTATACCAAGTATCCCTCCCGGCACAAAGAGCTCTAAGACAATGAGCACGACTCCTACTACAAATAGAATTATTGTTTCCATTCCAGCGAGCCCTGCCACCAAATGTCCGTAAAAGAACAACAATAAGGCACTGATTCCCATCGCACCAGGAATGCCAAATCCTGGGGAGTATAGTTCAAGTACCAATCCAAGCGATCCTATTGATAAAAGAATAGGAACAACAACAGGATTGGTTAAAAATCTTGCTACATTTTCGGCAAATGTAACTTCCGAGGTAACAACCTCGGCATCCTCATAACCTAATTCACTTAACAAAGCTTCCAGATTGGCTACAGTTCCTTCTGAATATCCAACTTCAAGCGCAGAAGACGCTCCAAGCGTTACAAGGTCCCCTTTAGGTGCCCCAACGTCAGGAAGATCTACGTCTTTATCCGCCATTCCAATCGCATATTTGGGATCACGACCATTAGATTCTGCTGCATTTTGCATTTCTCTTAACCAAAAGGATTGAGCTTTATCTTCTGCTGCACTTCCATCTCCAGTAATAACAGCCGCTGCTCCCATGGAAGCGTTCGGTGTCATGTAGATTTGGTCAGCATACAAAGCCAAATATGCTCCTGCAGACAATGCTTGACTGTTGACAAACGCAACGGTCGGGACGGATGCCCCTTCGAATTTATTCGCAATTTCAGTGGCTGCATCCACCAATCCACCTGGTGTGTGGATATCAAAGACTATCAAGTCCGCTCCATCGTCCTCAGCAGTTTGTATGGACCTGTTAATAAAAGACAAGAGTCCCTTTTCAACTGTTCCATTTACCGGTATAACATGAACAAGCTTCTCGGCACTGCTTGTGTGCGTAGGCAAAAGCGGTAATGCCGATAAAATAAGTGCAAGAACAAACGCGCTAACATAACTAATTCGAAGAACTTTTTTCATCATGTCCTCCTCTCCAAACCTTTTCATTTTTTATAATCACCGTATCCAGTATGTAATACGCACGAAAAACCTAAAAGTTTCACTATGGTGAATTTTTTTGAATGTAATGTTAAAAGTGTGGCGGATATGTGAACAAAAATGAAAGTGAAGGGGATGAAAGGCATTTTTTAGTCAACTTACTTAAAAAATAGCACCTTACATAGGTAAGGTGCTATTTTGGGTTTTTATGAAAGATGTTGTTGTACAAGTTTGTTAACAAGGCTACCGTCCGCTTTGCCTTTAACTTTAGGCATAAGTGCTCCCATTACCTTACCCATGTCAGCTTTTGAAGTAGCGTTCACATCAGCAATCGTCTGTTGGACAATTGCTGATAGTTCGTCTTCTGATAACTGCTCAGGCATATAATGTTCAACTATTGCAATTTCACCCTGTAATTTATGAACCAAGTCTTCACGACCGGCTTTATCAAATTCTTGGAGGGAGTCTTTACGTTGCTTTAATTCACGAGACAATACGGTAAGTTCTTCCTCCTCGGATAAGTCTCTGCCGTGCTTGATCGATTCGTTTTGAATCGAAGACTTAACCATTCGGAGTACGGAAAGCTTCTCTTTGTCCTTATCCTTCATAGCTTGCTTAATATCGGTATTTAAACGCTCGAGAAGACTCATTCTTACACCCTCTTGTTAAAATTTACGCTTTCTAGCAGCTTCAGACTTCTTCTTGCGTCTTACGCTTGGTTTTTCATAGAATTCACGCTTTCTTGCTTCTTGCAACGTTCCAGTCTTTGAAACTGAACGTTTGAAACGGCGAAGAGCATCTTCAAGCGATTCGTTTTTACGAACAACTGTTTTTGACATTCTAATTCCCTCCCTCCAGAACAACCACTAACATTTTCAGAAAAAACATGATTCCATAAATGCAAAAAAGCATGTATAGAACATGTACTTACCAATTATAATATATTCACTATTGCTGGTCAACAATTATAAGGAAATGCTTTAAAACAATCTTGTTCAACTATTATTTCGATATAGGTTTATTACCTTAGAATCCTTATTTGCCAGCATGTATTGAGACCTGCCGAGGTACAGGGGAATAGAAAGTTTCTCCCAGTTAGGCAATCCATTTTCCGCAAATACCCCTTTATCCTTATAAAATCCGCTCATCTCCCCAACAAACCAATCATGATCTCCATATGTTTGCTGGTCCATCAATTTGCATTCATAGGCAATATACGCTTCTTTTAAGATAGGCGAGGAAACTGTTTTTCCTTGTTCGTATTCTATATTCAGTTCTTCGAATTTATTATGCTCTTTTCCCGTTAGCATACCAGACTGTTGTATGTAATGTGCGAACTTTTCGGGAACAAAGTTTATCGCGAATTCTTTGGAGTTTTGAATCAAATGATGGGTATATCTTTCTTTTGCAATCGCCACCCCATAGATAGGCGGTTCATATGAAATGTAACTATGCCACCCTGCGGCCATTATGTTCTGTTCTCCGTTCCATTTAGCAGTTACCAGGGCAACCATCCCTGGGTAGCTGTGCATAACAGTATTGGTCGTCCACTCCCTCATTGTGTGTGATCTCCCCTTTTCTTTGCATGACTTGTCATTCTTGTCCACCGCCTGCCATATATTGAGATAGAGGTGATGGGCTTGTTTTCTATTATAACGTTATTAGCTGTATATTTAGCGATTTTTTTAATTGGGATGACTGTCATGAGGTCCGGGTTGCTTCAATTGTCCGAAGAGAGGACAAAGGGGTACCTCACCAAATTTACAGATATGCCTTGGAAAGGATTGTTGATTGGAATTTTGATTACCGGACTATTGCAGAGTAGTTCTGCTGTGATGGTCATCACTGTCGGTTTGGTGGCGGCAGGCTATCTAACCTTTTATCAGTCTATTGGCATCATGCTCGGCAGCAACATCGGATCTACTTTTATTACAGAGCTTATTACTATAGATATTTCACAGCTGATTTTTCCTATGTTGATTATTGGATTTTTATTTTTATTTTCTAAAAAGAAATTACCATTTAGTTTCGGATCCAGCATATTTGGGCTTGGCTGTTTGTTTGTTGCAATGAATGGATTTGAGTCCCTCGCTATACCTTTGGCAGGGTTTCCGTCCGTGCAGGATATGTTGGCAATGACAAATGACCACCATCTATTCGGGGTAGGAATCGGAACGCTTCTTACAGCAGTCATCCAGTCAAGCTCAGCTACTACGGGGATCAGCATGAGCTTTTTAAATAATGACCTGTTATCTCTACCTGCAGGGATAGCGATTATGCTTGGTGCTAATATCGGAACGTGTGTGACTGCCTTTTTGGCTAGTATTGGTTCAATTCGTGAAGCTAAGTTAACCGCGTATGCGCATATTTGGTTGAATGTGATTGGTGTGGCGGTGTTTTTCCCTTTGATTCCATGGTTGAGTGGATTAGTGTCCATGCTTGCTTCTAGTGCTGATGTTCAGTTGGCTCACTCGAGTTTGATTTTTAATGTGATAAGTTCTGCTTTGGCGTTGCCGTTTGTGCGGCCGTTTGCGCGGTTTGTGGAGAGGTTGCATGGGTGACAGGGTTTGTTAAGGGGGCTGGTTGGTCTTGGTCCGGTGGTTGCCGTGGCAATTGAGGAGGAGCGTATACCTTCTGTCATCTGTGACCGTTTGGTGAGGTTTGTGGTCTGTTCGGGCGTTGAGAGGCGCTCTCTGTGACCGTTTGGTGAGATTGGCTTGCTGTTTGGGCTTTGAGGGGCGCTCTCTGTGACCGTTTGGTGAGATTGGCTTGCTGTTCGGGCGTTGAGAGGCGCTCTCTGTGACCGTTTGGTGAGATTGGCTGGCTGTTCGGGCGTTGAGGGGCGCTCTCTGTGACCGTTTGATGAAGTTGGCTTGCTGTTCGGGCTTTGAGATTCCTATTATTTCCTTCTATACGACCGTTTCCCAGGTTTCGCTCCCCGTTCGGGCGTATAGAGCCGTCCTATACGACCCTCTTCAAAGATGCCTAACCTGTTCGGTCGTATAGAATCCTTTTATTCCCTTTTTGACAGCCTTCCCCAATACAATTGCAATGTCAACCTTCAGCCCACACAAGAACAACCTAAAAAAGCACTCCCTCAAGCAAAAATTGCTCGAGAGAGTGCTTTTCATATATTACATCTTAGTAATCCGTATCAGCTGTTAATCCTTTAACGATAGCTATACCAGAACTTGCTCCGATACGTGTTGCTCCAGCTGCGATCATTTCTTCTGCACCTTTTGCATCACGAACTCCACCGGAAGCTTTTACTCCAATTTCAGGTCCTACTGTTTGTCTCATTAGAGCGATGTCTGCAACAGTTGCTCCTCCTGTAGAGAAACCAGTAGAAGTTTTAACATAGTCTGCTCCAGCTTTTACAGCCAACTGGCATGCTCTTACTTTTTCTTCGTTTGTTAGCAGGCAAGTTTCGATGATGACTTTAGTCAATGCGCGACCTTTTGCTGCTTCTACCACTGCACGGATGTCACGTTCCACTAGCTCATCGTCACCGTCTTTAAGTGCGCTGATGTTGATAACCATGTCCACTTCAGTGGCACCGTTTTCAATGGCATTCGTCGTTTCGAATGCTTTTACTTCTGGAGTGTTTGCTCCTAGAGGGAAACCAATTACTGTACAAACTTTTACATCGCTTCCTTTTAAAAGTTCAGCAGATGTTTTTACCCAAGTCGGGTTAACACAAACAGATGCAAAGTTATATTCTCTAGCTTCTTGGCAAAGTACTTCTATTTGTTCTTTTTTTGTATCGGCTTTCAATAATGTATGATCAATCATTTCTCCAATGTTTGTATGCATGTTCATACTCCTTTCAAGTTAAGAGGTCTGACCTCTAACATCATAACATGATTCCATTATTTTGGCGAGTACAATGTTAGTATTACCTGCAACTTTTTCTTCACGACAAAAAAGTGACTCCATAATAATGGAATCACTCTCTTTATTTTCTTATGAACTTAAACGAATATTCTCTTCTTCAAGTCGTGGCGCATCTTCAAGTACACGAACGAATTGCCCTTCGTTGTAAGGATATCCAGCTTTAGCAATTTTTACTTTTACAAGCTTTCCGACCATTTCTTCTGTTGCAGGGAAAACAACCTTTAGATAGTTGTCTGTGTAGCCTACATATAAGCCTTGGTCTGGTGCTTCTTTGTAGATTTCTTCCGGAATGACTTCTAATACTTCTTCTTCAAAAATGGAAGCATATTCTTTTGCCAGTTGATCAGAAAGAGCGATTAGACGATGAACTCGTTCATTTTTCACTTCTTCATCCACTTGGTCCGTCATTCTTGCCGCTGGAGTTCCTGTACGTTTGGAGTACGGGAATACATGCAGCTCGGAGAATTTATGTTCTTTAATGAAGTTGTACGTTTCCATGAACTCTTCTTCAGTTTCACCTGGGAATCCAACTATCACATCGGAAGTAATCGCAAGTCCAGGCAAAGCTTCTTTCAATCGGTCCAAACGCTCTGCGAAGAATTCCATCGTATATTTACGACGCATTCTTTTCAAAACAGTGTTGGAAGCGGATTGGATTGGAATATGCAAATGGCGAACAATTTTATCGGAGTTGTTCAGCACTTCAATTACTTCATCTGTGATTTGGCTTGCCTCAATGGATGAGATACGGATACGCTTTAAGCCTTCCACTTTTTCATCCAATTCACGAAGAAGCATGGCAAAGTTGTAATCCTTCATGTCCTCACCATAACCGCCTGTGTGAATTCCAGTTAAGACAATTTCTTTATATCCTGCATCTACCAATTGTTGTGCTTGTGTCACAACTTCTTGCGGGTCACGGGAACGCATAAGTCCGCGGGCCCAAGGGATGATACAGAATGTGCAGAAATTATTACAGCCTTCTTGGATCTTTAAAGAAGCACGTGTGCGGTCAGTAAATGCCGGTACGTCCAACTCTTCATAGACACGAGCCTTCATGATGTTGCCGACGCCGTTAATTGGCTGACGTTCCTGCTTGAACTGCTCGATATAATCAAGCATTTTTACGCGATCCTGTGTTCCAACTACGACATCCACTCCGGGAATCGCCATAATTTCTGCAGGAGAAGTTTGTGCGTAACAACCAGTTACACAAATAACAGCGTCAGGATTTTTACGGATCGCACGACGGATCACCTGACGACTCTTTTTATCTCCGGTATTTGTAACGGTACAGGTATTGATGACATACACATCTGCCGTACCCTCAAATTCTGTACGTTCATAATTATTTGCTTTGAAAAGCTGCCAGATCGCTTCTGTTTCATAATGGTTCACTTTACACCCTAGTGTGTGAAAGGCAACAGTTGGCATGTTTTCCACCTCACATTAATTCAAAATGATACGAAATTGCGGCAAGCACATATAGCGGTGCCGTTTCCGTTCTTAATATTCTTGGCCCAAGCGCGCAAGGAACAAAACCATGTTCCACCAGTTTGTCGATTTCTTTTTCGGCGAGGCCCCCTTCAGGACCGAACACACAAAGAATCGATTCACCGGGCTTCATGTTTTTTAAGGTGTTCGCAAATGCGGAACTTTCCCCTTCTTTAGCGCTCTCTTCATAGGCCACAATTTTATAGGTATAGTCTCTGCTTTTTTCTAATAGTTGTGCTAATGTAGCAGGTTCTTCTACTACAGGCACCATCGAACGATGAGATTGCTCTGCTGCTTCCTTGGCAATCTTATTCCATCGTTCTACTTTCTTTTTGCCCTTCTTTTCGTCCCACTTCACAATCGAACGAGCAGCATTAAAAGGGATAAACGACTCTGCACCGAGTTCTGTTCCCTTTTGTATCACTAACTCTAATTTATCCCCTTTAGGCAACCCGTTCGCAATCGTAACACGAACCGGAATTTCTGTTTCAGCCTTTATCCATTCTACAATATCTGTTACTACCATATCATTGGTAATTTCAGCAATTTTGCAAAGGGCCGTTTGCCTCGTTTCCGAACAGCTGCATAGGAGTTGATCGTCCTCGTTCATCCTCATAACCCGAACTATATGATGAACATCTTCCCCTGTTATGGTGATGGATGATTCATCTATTTGATTGGAGTCAATAAAATAACGTTGCACGATCTTCACCCTCGCTTATTCTTCTTTTTTGGCGATAAATGCCACCCAGTCTTCCATCATCATCGTTTCTTCAATCTTGAAGCCAGATTTGATAAGGGCGTCTTTCACTTCTTGCTTTTTCATGCTGATAATTCCGGAAGAAATGAATGTCCCGCCGTTTTCCAACACGCGGTAAACATCATCTGTAAAACGGACGATAACTTCTGCCAAAATATTAGCCACAACCACGTCCACTGGACCTTCTACATTTTTAAGCAAGTTGTTCTGTTTCACCGTCACTGTTGGATGTACTTTGTTGAGCTTGATATTTAGTTTTGCAGATTCCACTGCCACATCATCTAAATCAAGTGCCAATACTTCCTTTGCATCAAGCATGGCTGCTGCGATACTTAACACTCCAGAACCAGTACCTACATCAATCACTTTATCTTGAGGTTTGACTGTTCTTTCAATTGCTTGAATACAGAGTACCGTTGTTGGATGGGTACCTGTTCCAAACGCCATACCAGGGTCAAGTTCAATGATTTTCTCATCAGAACTCACTGGTTCATACGTTTCCCAAGTTGGTACGATCGTGAACTTTTCGGAAATTTTTACAGGATTGTAGTACTTTTTCCATGCCGTTGCCCATTCTTCCTCGTTCACTTCACTGATGGAAATATTGTTCAAACCAAGATCGATATCATAGACCAAAAGGTTATTGATTGCATCCTTTATACCTTCCACCGTTTCACCTAAAAAGCTGTTAACAGGGAGGTAGGCTTTCATTACAACGCCTTCTTCCGGGTAATCATCTGGATTGAGTTGGTATATCTCCCCGAATTGATCTTCTCGTTCTTTAGTTAGTTCAAATGGATCCTCTATTACCACACCGCTTGCACCTGCTTCGTGAAGTATATGGGATATCGGTTCCACCGCCTCATTTGTTGTATGGATACTAATTTCTGACCATTTCATACATACCAACTCCAATCCTAGCTTACTGAAAGCTATTGATACTTTTTATTCACCTTTTAGGACACGTTTCACTTTTGAGAAAAAGCTATCTTCTTGTTCGTCCGGAGCTTGCCCGCTTGTTTCAGCAAATTCACGGATTAATTGCTTTTGTTTTTCTGAGAGTTTTGTAGGGGTGATCACTCTAATCTTGATATGTTGATCTCCTTGACCATAACCACGAACATTGGCAATTCCCTTGCCTTTTAGGCGGAAGTTAGTGCCAGTTTGTGTTCCAGCAGGTACTTTCAGCTTCACCTTACCATGCAACGTTGGAACTTCTACTTCATCTCCAAGTGCTGCTTGTGCAAAAGTAATCGGCATTTCGCAATATACATCATCGCCGTCACGCTCAAAGAATTCGTGTCTGCGAACATGGAAGACTACATACAAGTCTCCAGCAGGACCGCCGTTCACGCCAGCTTCCCCTTTACCTGGTACGCGCAATTGTTGTCCTTCATCCACACCTGCAGGAATGTTGACTTTGATCTTATTGCGTTTTTTCACTCGGCCTGCGCCATGGCATGTTGTACATTTGTTTGGAATAGATTTTCCGGACCCGTTACATTTAGAACAAGTTCTTCTATTAACAATTCGTCCAAATGGAGTGTTTTGTTCGACACTTTCCTGACCTGTTCCACGACATTGAGAACATGTTTCCACTTTTGTACCAGGTTTTGCACCTGTTCCTGAACAAGTATCACATGTTTCTTCCACAGGGATCTCAATGGTTGTTTCTTTTCCGAAGGCTGCTTCTTCAAAAGAAAGGGTCATTGTATATTGAAGATCTGCCCCTTGTCTTGGAGCGTTTGGATCACGACGTCTACGTCCGCCGCCTTGACCGCCGAAAAATGTTTCAAAAATATCTTCAAAGCCAAAGCCACCGTCAAATCCAGCGCCGCCTCCAAATCCTTGGTTAGGGTCTGTATGTCCAAATTGGTCATAGTGCGCTTTCTTTTGGTCGTCGCTTAGTACTTCGTAAGCTTCTTTGATTTCTTTAAATTTGTCCGCTGCATCGTCTGCTTTATTGATGTCCGGATGGTATTGTTTGGATAGCTTTCTGTAAGCTTTCTTTATTTCATCTTTCGACGCGCTTTTACTGACGCCAAGCACTTCATAGTAATCGCGTTTACTCATTAAATACCCACTCCCGTTTCATTCACATAAAGGTTATTGTATCACCTGAAAGAGGGAAAAAGCAATAAAAGTTATGTGCTTAATCCCTATCTGGTTAACTCCTCGGAGCCTTCCGTTTCAGGTGGTCGCTTTCCGCGGGGCGGTGCTTGAGCCTCCTCGGCAAGCCTGCGGGGTCTCAAGCTACCGCTACTCCCCCGCAGGAGTCGACCACCTTCCACTCCAGGCTCCAAGGGAAATTCTTATTTACATAAAAAGAAAGCCAAAGCCATGGCTTCGACTTTCTTTTTATCTTTATCAGAAAAGCCCTAGGACTTTATCTTACTTTTTATCGTCGTTTACTTCTTCGTATTCTGCGTCGACTACGTTGTCGTCGTTGTTTGCTGCGCCTTCTGTTCCTTCTGCTCCTTGAGCGGCTTGTTGTGCTTGAGCAGCCTGCTCGTAAAGCTTCATGGAAAGCTGTTGAACGATTTCTTGAAGCGCATCCTTTTTCGTGCGGATTTCTTCAAGGTCGCCTTTTTCGATAGCAGCTTTCAATTCTTCTTTAGCATCTTCCGCTTTCTTCACTTCTGCTTCTTCCACTTTGCCTTCTACTTCTTTAAGTGTTTTTTCAGTTGTGAATACAAGCTGATCTGCTTCGTTGCGTAATTCTACTTCCTCTTTACGCTTTTTGTCCGCATCTGCGTTCAATTCCGCTTCTTGAACCATGCGGTTGATTTCGTCCTCGGATAGACCAGAAGAAGATTTGATAGTGATTGTTTGTTCTTTGTTTGTTCCAAGGTCTTTTGCACGAACGTTTACGATACCGTTTTTGTCGATGTCAAAAGAAACCTCGATTTGCGGTACGCCACGTGGAGCTGGTGGAATGTCCGTTAATTGGAAACGACCTAGAGTTTTGTTGTCGCTTGCCATTGGGCGCTCCCCTTGAAGCACGTGAATGTCTACCGCTGTTTGATTGTCAGCAGCCGTAGAGAACACTTGGGACTTACTTGTAGGAATCGTCGTATTTCTTTCAATAAGCTTTGTGAACACGCTGCCCATTGTTTCAATTCCTAAAGAAAGTGGTGTTACGTCAAGAAGTACTACATCTTTCACATCACCTGTTAAAACTCCACCTTGAATTGCTGCACCTAGTGCAACTACTTCATCTGGGTTAACCCCTTTATGTGGATCTTTACCAGTTTCTTTTTTGATCGCATCTTGTACAGCAGGGATACGAGTAGATCCACCTACAAGGATTACTTTGTCAAGCTCAGAAGCAGAGATACCTGCATCTTGTAATGCTTGACGAACAGGACCCATTGTACGTTCTACAAGTCCAGCAGTAAGATCATCAAATTTCGCACGGGACATACTTACTTCCAAGTGAAGCGGTCCAGCTTCTCCTGCTGTGATGAATGGTAGAGAAATTTGGGTGCTTGTTACACCGGAAAGGTCTTTTTTCGCTTTTTCCGCTGCATCTTTCAAGCGTTGTAATGCCATTTTATCTTTAGAAAGGTCGATACCGTTCTCTTTTTTGAATTCTGCTACAAGGTAGTCAATGATCACTTGGTCAAAGTCATCTCCACCAAGACGGTTGTCACCAGCTGTAGAACGTACTTCGAATACGCCATCTCCAAGCTCTAGTACAGAAACGTCAAACGTTCCGCCACCAAGGTCATAAACAAGGACTGTTTGATCTTCGTCCATTTTGTCTAGACCGTATGCTAATGCTGCTGCAGTTGGCTCGTTGATGATACGTTCTACTTCAAGACCAGCGATTTTACCAGCATCTTTTGTCGCTTGACGCTCTGCATCATTGAAGTATGCAGGAACTGTGATAACAGCTTTTGTAACTGTTTCACCAAGATATTCTTCTGCATAACCTTTTAAGTGTTGAAGGATGATAGCAGATACTTCTTGTGGAGAGTACTCTTTACCTTCTACTTCTACTTTATAATCTGTACCCATATGACGTTTAACTGACATAATGGTGTTAGGGTTTGTGATGGATTGGCGTTTTGCCACTTCCCCTACTTGGCGTTCGCCGTTTTTGAAAGCAACAACAGATGGAGTTGTTCTGTTACCTTCTGGGTTAGGGATTACTTTTGGTTCGCCGCCTTCAAGCACAGCTACACATGAGTTTGTTGTACCTAAGTCAATACCGATGATTTTACTCATTTTGTTTTTCCTCCTATTGCAACTTACATTAATATGTAGTTTTTTGTTTTTGCTTTAACTGTTGATTTCCGTTGCAGGCACTCGCTTTCCGCGGGGCGACCTTGAGCCTCCTCACTTCGTTGCGGGGTCTCAACAATGTCGCTACTCCCCCGCAGGAGTCTCGTGCCTTCCACTACAATCAACGAAATTATTTTTATTGTTTTACTTTTACCATAGATGGGCGGATGACGCGGTCTTTGAGCTTATACCCTTTTTGGAACTCTTCCAAAACAGTGTTAGATTCCTCTTCTCCCTCTTCCACCTGCATGACTGCCTGGTGTAGGTGTGGGTCGAATGACTGTCCAACTGCTTCGATGGATTCTAGCCCTTCAGATTTTAGTGCTTCCACTAACTGACGGTGCACCATTTCCATGCCTTGTAAAAATGTTTTGATTTTCTCATCCTCTGATTCTACTTTAAGCGCACGCTCAAAGTTATCAAGAGCAGGAAGTATATCTGTAACAAGATTTTGTGCACGGTATTTCTGTGCAGCCTCTTGGTCAAGTCTCACACGACGACGGTAGTTATCAAAATCGGCTTGTAAGCGAAGCAGGCGGTTTTCCGACTCCTCAAGCTTAGCTTCTAATTCAGAAATTTTTTGCTGTTCTGCAGAAACTTCCACTTCTTCGACTTTTTCCGTCGTTTCTTCTGTTTCTTCTGTTGATACTTCTTCATTTTCAACTGTTGCTTGTTCGTTGTTCTCGTTTACCAATGGTTTCACCTCCCTCAAAGTGTCGAAATCATGATGTTTTTTCCATGGTGATAGGACGGAGCAGGAACTCCATCCTCTAACAATATTTCCATGCTCAGTCTTTTTGATACAGTTTATTGACCGCCTGTGAAAGGTCGGAACTGATAAGTTGCAAGAGACTGACGACACGGGAATATTCCATTCTGGTCGGACCGAGCAATGCGATGGTTCCAAGCTGTTCTGGTCCGATGGAATAACTGGCTGAAATAATGCTACAGCCTTCCATACCAGGTATATTATTTTCGCTGCCTATCTTTATATGGATGCCAGCTTCTTTTGCACGAATATGCTGAGACAGGTCCTTGCCTTGGTCTATCAATAACATTAATGAACGGATTTTATTGATATCATTGAATTCGGGTTGGGCAAGCATGTTCGTCTTGCCGCCAAAAAACACCTTATCCTTTTCTTCCATGTAAAGAGTGGAACTCAAGGATTGCAGTATATTTTCGTAGTTTCCGATATGAGATCTTAAAAGGGTTGCCACTTCTTTATAAAGCTTGTTTATAAGCTCTGAGAGAGGAACTCCGACTAAACGTTCATTTAGAATATTGACCATTTTTTGTATATCGGATGTGTCCATGGTGGCAGGAAACGAAAACATTCGATTTTCCACATGTCCTGTATCCGTTACAATGATGGCAACTGCCTGTTCTGCATTAATCGGGATGATTTGCAGGTTTTTGAGCCTGTGATCCCTTACACCCGGTCCAAGGACGATGGATGTATATTTGGTCAGATCAGAAAGAATCTGTGCTGATTTTTGAACTGTTTTTTCAAGTTCATATATTTGCTCGCGAAAGATGGATTTAATTTCAAATACATCCCTTTTGGTCAGCCTTTCAGGTGAAAGCAGGTGATCGACATAATAGCGATACCCTTTTTCTGAAGGGACTCTTCCTGAGGACGTATGTGTTTTTTCAATAAATCCCAATTCCTCCAAATCTGCCATCTCGTTTCGGATGGTGGCTGAACTGAACGAGATTTCATCTTTCTTTGAGAGCGTTCTGGAGCCAACAGGTTGTGCAGATCGGATAAAGTCGTCAATTATGACTTGCAAGACTAACAACTGTCGTTCTGTAAGCACTCAGCATCACCTCTGTTAGCACTCCTATTCATCGAGTGCTAATTCTATAAATAAATTACCAAATACCTATTCACATGTCAATCAGATCGCACCAATAAAAGCTTGAAAAACTTCATTACCGAGAAATTTCCCTTTTTTTGTTAAACGGATAAAGTCTCCTTGCTGTTCCAAAAGCCCTTTTTGAATGTTTTCTTCAATTGGCCCTTTAAGAATATTTAGCATCTCTGCGTCGAATTTTCGTTCAAATCTAGAGATAGAAACTCCCTGTGTCTTGCGTAAGCCTAAGAACATCTCTTCTTCGATTCTTTCTTCTCTTGTCACCACATGTTCCTCTTTATAAGGAAATCCAGTCTCCCTGATGGAATCCATATATTTCTTCAGTGGTCCATGGTTTGCACGGCGAACACCTTCTGTATAACTGTGAGCACCCGCTCCGATTCCGTAATAGGACTCATTATCCCAGTATGTGAGATTGTGCTTGCTCTCATAACCTTCCTTAGCAAAATTTGATATTTCATACTGGTGGTACCCATGCTTTTCCATTTCATTCAAAAGAACATCATACATGCTGGTTTCTTCCTCTTGAGTCGGAAGCGGGAGTTTCCCCTTACTCATCAGATTATAGAACACCGTTTTCGGTTCAATAATCAATGAGTAGGCAGAGTAGTGTTCCATTCCAAGGGAAAATGCCGTATGAAGGGTATCCTGAAAATCCTCCACCGTTTGATCGGGAAGGCTGTATATGAGATCCACACTAATATTATCAAAGCCTGCCTCTCTGGCATGCTCGATCGATTTAAAAACATCCGTTTTACGATGAGATCTTCCTATTCTTTTCAAGAGGTCATCATTAAAGCTTTGAACGCCAAAACTTAGTCGATTTACCCCGCCCTCTTTTAATAACCGCAGCTTCTCAAGAGATAAATCTCCAGGATTTGCTTCAAAGGTATATTCAATGTCAGGCACCACATCAAAGTTTCGTTGAATGGATTCCAATAGGTAGGATAACTGCTTTTGGTTTAAAGCCGTCGGAGTTCCACCTCCAACAAAGATGGTTTCCAAATGTTGAGTCGGAAAACGGTCTATTGTATTTTTCATTTCCACATCCATGAACTCCAAATAGGCATCCACTGGCTGATTTTTTAGAAAAACTTTATTAAAATCGCAATAATGACAAATATGCTCACAAAATGGAATATGGATATAGGCTGATTTAATCACAACAATCACACTTTCATTAAATAGTATCTAAACTATAGCACAGGCATTTCCATTATGAAAAAATACCGCATCTCTGCGGTATTTTTCTACTATAGCTTAATTAATCTATCACTTTTTCTTCGCTGCATCGTCCATCTTCAGTACCGCCATGAACGCTTCTTGTGGCACTTCAACAGAACCAACCTGTTTCATACGTTTTTTACCTTCTTTTTGCTTATCTAAAAGCTTACGTTTACGTGAAATATCTCCACCGTAACATTTGGCAAGAACGTTCTTCCCCATTGATTTAATCGTTGACCTAGCGATAATTTTTTGACCTACTGCAGCTTGGATTGGAACCTCAAACTGTTGTCTTGGAATAAGTTCCTTTAATTTCTCCACGATTATTTTTCCGCGGTCGTAAGCAGAATCGTTATGAACAATAAAGGATAGTGCATCCACTTTTTCAGCATTTAGAAGAATATCCATCTTCACAAGTTTGGAAGGCTTGTACCCTATCAACTCATAATCAAAGGAGGCATACCCTTTTGTATTCGATTTTAATTGGTCAAAAAAGTCATATACGATTTCAGCTAAAGGAATTTCATAAACGATACTCACTCGAATATCATCGAGATATTGCATATCAATAAAGTTTCCACGCTTATCCTGGCAAAGCTCCATAACTGCTCCAACATATTCGTTTGGAACCATCACTGTTGCTTTCACATAAGGCTCTTCCACACGATCAATCGTTTGTGGATCAGGCATATTTGATGGATTATCTACACTCAGCTCTGTTCCATCCGTTAAATGTACCTGGTAAATAACAGACGGGGCTGTCGTAATTAAATCAATATTAAATTCTCGCTCGATACGTTCCTGAATGATTTCCATATGAAGCAATCCCAAGAAGCCACAACGGAAACCAAAGCCTAACGCTTGTGATGTTTCAGGTTCGTATTGTAGTGCAGAATCATTAAGTTCCAGTTTTTCCAATGCATCACGAAGATCATTGAATTTAGCTGAATCAATTGGGTAAAGTCCGCAGTATACCATTGGATTTAATTTTCGGTAACCTGGAAGCGGTGTAACAGCACCATTCTTCGCACTCGTGATTGTATCACCAACACGAGTATCGCCAACGTTTTTGATAGCAGCAGTTAAGAAGCCTACATCACCGACTGTCAGTTCATCCAGCATCACCGCTTTCGGTGTGAATACACCTACTTCGTTAACCTCGAACTCTTTTCCCGTTGCCATCATTTTGATTTTATCGCCAACCTTAACTGTACCATGCATTACCCTAATGTAAGCGACAACTCCACGGTATGGGTCAAATAAACTATCAAAAATAAGTGCTTGCAAAGGTGCATCAGGGTCACCTTGTGGCGCAGGAATCCTCTCGACAGCCTGCTCTAAAATATCTTCAATACCAATGCCTGCCTTCGCACTAGCTAAAACTGCATCAGATGCATCCAAGCCAATTACATCCTCTATTTCTTGGCGAACACGCTCTGGCTCTGCACTAGGCAAGTCTATCTTATTAATAACTGGCATAATTTCCAGATTGTTGTCTAATGCCAAATAAACGTTTGCAAGCGTTTGGGCTTCAATACCTTGCGCTGCATCTACCACTAGAATGGCACCTTCACATGCGGCTAAACTACGGGAAACCTCATATGTAAAATCGACGTGTCCAGGCGTATCAATAAGGTGGAAAATATATTCTTCGCCATCGTTTGCTTTATATCGTAATTGAACGGCATTCAATTTAATGGTAATCCCGCGTTCACGTTCAAGGTCCATGGAATCAAGCAATTGATTCTTCATTTCCCTTTGTGTCAATGCAGACGTTTTTTCTAAAATACGGTCTGCTAATGTTGATTTCCCATGGTCAATATGGGCGATGATGGAAAAGTTTCTTATCTTTGATTGTCGTTTTAACCGTTCTTCTCTGTTCATTATCTGTTTCACTCCTACACTTTCGGCAACGTACACTATTTCTGATTATATCAATACGGACAAGAAGATTCAATGATATTTGAAGGGTTTGGGTTTTGACTGCAAAAAAGAAGCTTCCACCCAGGAGGTTTGAGGACTCCTGAAGTTGGAAGCTATATATTTTATATTATCCCGTTTTCTCTTCTACGGTGTCTTGGACTTTGTTGAAGAGTCCGCCCATCAGCCCAGAGACTCCATCTGCCAACTTTTTGCCAGCAGATGAGAAAACATTGTAGGCTTTGATGCCTTCCAGTTTTTCTTGTTTCTCTTTCATGTCCTGTGAATCGAGTTGTCGACCCAAGATCGTTCCATTGTATCCTTCTGCCGTTTCCGCTACATGAAATGCTTCTCCTTGAAAGGCCGGATCATCATATCCCTTCATTTTTCGCATCCCATCATTGGCCTGTTGCATTCCCAAAAGCACTCCAAGAAATAACACCAGGGAAATGAATAAGCATTTTACCATAAACCTCTTCATCGTACTTTCAGCTCCTATCTATTTATCATTGTGCGTCCCCTTCAGGCTCTCCATCCACCTTTTCTGCCTGCCAGTAGATTTCACCAAAAACTTCTGCAAAGATTTCAAGGGTACGATTCATTTCTTCAAACGTATTATCGACTCCCCCTACTTCAATCAGCATCGAGTTAGGAGAAAGGTCTTGATTGTATATGCCATTACGAGTTTCGACAGCAGGCGGTACAAATATACCTTTACTTAAACCAGGATGCAGCTTCTCTAACTTATTGTGAATCTGCTCAGCTAAGTATTGGTTCTTTTCATAGTTTTGATTTTTCTTTCCGATAACAAAATACAGACGAGCATGCGGGACACCGTTAATATCCATTGTAGTACTTTTTCTTCTACCGGAATCTCGGTGAATATCGATCAAATAATTCAAGTCTTGATTGCCTGCCATGGCCTCTTCCACAATCGGACGGGTAACATCATAGGATTGCCCATATACCCAACCTCTATTTTTCAATGCCAAAGCTGTATCAGTAGTATCTATATCTGTGCCGATTCCGCGCTGAATCAATTCTCCCTGAAGCTTTTTACCGAGACGTGTGACATTGACTTCAGGGTGACTTGCAGCATTAGGACTTGTCACGCCTTCCAAATATGGCAAAAAGGATTCCCTCGAGTGTGAATGATAGATAAAAACGGTTCGCTTATCTCCAGTTGTCTGAGCGGGAGGTGGTGCATTCTCCCCCTCTTCTTCCTCCTCTAATTCAATAATGGAAGCTTGTCTCTCTTCTAGCAACACTTCCATGGGAGGGGAAGATTCCACCGGCATATCTGTATAATTGACACCAGACCCCGCTACGAGAATTTCTCCATCGTAATGTGCAAAACCTGGAATTTCATTACGAATAAGACTTCGCGGATCATCTAGGTTGAGGCTTGTCGTCAATTCAAACAAAGCAGAAGCATAGTTCGGCGCCTTAGCCTCACTTGAAAGACCTTGGGTAAAATAGGCATTAGTATAACCGAATATATGTAACAGCGACTCCCCTGAGAAACGTTTGGAGAACTCATGGATGGAGCTTGAGCTGACTCTATATTCTGGTTTTAGAGAGGTCATGACACCGGATACCGCAAAGACGAGAATAAATCCTAAGATTATTGCTACGACTGATTTTTTTAAGCTTGTCCCATTTAATATTACGATGCGTGAGGAGCGGTAGCCCTTCATTTTCTCACCCTTTCACATACTTGTTGCTACTATATGTATGCGAAAGGGCGAAAAGTAGAACTATGACTCTTAGTGTGTATATGCGTCTACATTATCCTGGTTTACATGATAATGCAGGGCAGCATTCAAACCTGCAGCAACGACATTGGCCATATCTTCTATAAAATCATCTACTTCTTTTGGTGTTACCATCAGATTATGACCTAGCGGAGAGAGAACTTCATGAATTAATTTCCGCTTCTCCTCTTCTTCTAGCGTCCCTACGATTCCAAGGAAATTTTTGCGATGCTCCTCCCCTGGTAGGTCCTCTTCCGTAAGCGTCCTTTTTTCACCGAACGTCATCCCTGCTGGGGCAAGGGACCTGGAAGGACTGTCTCCCTCTCTCATCTCTTTACCAAAATGCTTCAAGATGAAATCAATCGTATCACTTGCCATCGAAACCGCATCCACCACAGTCGGAATCCCAATGGCAATGACCGGAATGCCGAGCGTTTCCATACTAAGCTCTTTACGTTTGTTGCCCACACCGGATCCAGGATGAATGCCAGAATCCGAAATCTGGATGGTTGCATTTACCCTTTCGATCGACCTTGCAGCCAATGCATCAATCGCAATGACAAAATCAGGTTTTGTTTTTTCCACCACTCCGACAATGATGTCACTTGTTTCAATCCCTGTTATCCCCATTACACCAGGAATAATAGCACTAACAGGCCTAAATCCATCTTGTACCGACTCCGGCTGAAGCTTGAACAGATGTCTGGTTATCAATAAATTTTCACAAACTAAAGGACCAAGTGCATCTGGCGTTACATTGGTATTTCCAAGTCCCACTACTAAACAGCTTGCATCCTTGGAAATATTAAGCGAGTTCAAAAACGCACTAAATTCTTTAGCGAAAACTTCTTCCACTTTCTTTTGGAGATCGCTGTCCTTCTGGCGGATCCCTACTGTTTCAAGTGTGAGGTAGTTTCCCGGCTTCTTACCAGTCATCTCTGCTCCTTTTTCAGAGATAGTGACAGTGGTAATATTAACTCCGTCTGTTTGTCGTTCCTTTACCACTACGCCTTCGATAGATGAAACTGGTTGTGCTGATGTTTGGTTTGGATTGGTTTGAGTGTTTGGGTTTGTTTCAGTGTTTTCGTTTGTTTGATTTTGTGCATTCTGATTCGTTCCATTTTGGCGATTTTGTTTTTCAATCGCCATTTGATGGGCTTCTACTGCCAAATCGGTCCTTACTTCATATTTACTTAAATCCAACGGTTGTTGCGACTTTGGTTGGGTCATCTATAAACGCCTCCAGCATTGCCAAATTTTAGTTTTATTTTGACCTACCAATCTTTTTTCATGCATAGGAAAACCTCTAGAATTAACATTCAAGAAAATTCCCTTGACTCCCTATTGCATAATCATGACGGATTTGATAAAATATCACTTGTTCTCATAAGTAAAGAAATGTCGAGTTTTATATATTCTCGATCGTTGAATTGTATGGAGGTGAAAGATATGCCAAACATTAAATCTGCTATCAAACGTGTAAAAACTAACGATGTACGTCGTGCTCATAACGCTACTATCAAGTCTTCTATGCGTACTGCTGTGAAGAAAGTAGAAGCTTTTGTTGCTAACAACGATGTTGAAGGTGCAAAAACTGCTTACCTAGAAGCTGCTAAACGTTTAGACAAAGCTGCGCAAAACGGTATCATCCACAAAAATGCAGCAAACCGTCAAAAATCTCGCCTAGCGAAAAAAGTAAACGGAGCTACTGCATAATAAAAGGGCGATCCGGATGGGTCGTTTTTTTATTTTTTGTCCTTTGGGGGTCAGACCCCCAAAGGATTTTTTTGATTAATGTCGAATACTAATATAAAAAACCACCGAACCTTATATGTTCGGCGGCTAGAAAGTCTTCTTATTTTTTTCTTCCATTCATTTCACCGGCGCAAGTTTAATCAGCAGCATCTCCATCGCCAGCTGTTTATCTATTTTCCCGCTCTTCATTAAATAATCAGCCTCTGCAAGGTCATCCACCATTTTCATGAGTTCCGCTCGCTCAAAATACCCGCCCTGCTGGGACGCTAATTTCACTCGGTAAGGATGCACCCTCAAAATACCTGCCATCTTTTGCTGACTATATCCTTGCTCACTCAAGTCTTTTACCTGATACAACAAGCGAAATTGATTAGCAATCAACGCGTGTAATTTGATCGGCTCTTCATTGTTACGCACCAAATCATAAAACAACTCCAAAGCTTCGTCCACCCGTCTATGCACCATTTTTTCAATCAATTCAAATACCGAATGTTCAATGGATTTCGCTGCCAGCAGTTTGACAGTCTCAACGGTAATTTCCGGTTCAGAAACGCCGATATACATCGCCATTTTATTAATTTCCTGTGAAAGGACGGACAGGTTTACACCTGCTATTTTCAGCAGTTCTTCCGAAGCGGCATCACTTAAATCAGCTCCGTTTTGCAATGCTTTTTCCTTCATCCACATCTTAAGATCCCGTTCACCCAAGGGCTGAACTTCAATGACCTCTGCCTGTTTTTTTAACTGTTTCACTATCTTTTTCCGCTCATCCAGCTTTTCATAAGAGGCCTGAATGACAAATATGGTATATGGGGCAGCTTCTTGTATGTAGGAAAGAAATCGGTCTGTATTATGTTCGACTTTACTTTTACTTTTTTCTGCAGTCAGAAAGAATGGATTGGATAGAACCACTACTCTTCTTTCTCCCATAAAGGGCAATGTTTCTGCATCTTCAATGGCTACATCCACTGGTTGTTCTTCCATATCATAAAAGGAAAGATTGAAATCATGTTCCTCTTCATCGAGTGCATGCTCTATGATGGAATTTCTAATTTCTTTCATTAGAAATGCTTCCGTTCCCAATAGTAAGTATATTGGCGCAAAGTGCTTGGCCTTTATTTTTTTCAATGCTTCGATTCCCATTTTTTTGCTCCCGTCATCTGTTTCTGTACACCCTTATCGTACATGAGAATTATGTAGATTGACAAGCATCAAAACAGCAGTAAAATGCAAAGGAGACTAGTTCTCACCTACAAAGAACTAATCTCCATTTTATATAAACGTTAACGATGCAAGCCCCAGGTAACTCGCCCGTCAACGATTGCCCCGTTTGGGTGTAATACTATGTTCTCCTTGAATTTCCGAACTATTTGTGACAACTCTTGTCAATGGAGGAAAAGCAAAAATGACTGGTGGATTTTTTTTGCTGTATAGCTTATACTAATGTGTGATAGGAGGGATACTTATGAACGAATTTGAGAAAAGCGTCCAAAGTAAACGTAACGATGCAGTAGATTCTGGTGTCGGTTTTATCGTATCCTTCGGTTTTTTCGCAACAATCTTTGCAATGGCAACATTGATTCAGTACCTAGGATCTTAATGACGGCATAATGATACATACCGTCGTGATTCTTTTCCAAAGCCAGTTGTGAAAAGAATGAGGATAACTCAAAAAGCTTCGCTATAAAAGAGACTGCGTCTACATGGTGCAGTCTCTTTTTCATTTTTGATACTGTATCCTATGGGATTATGGTGGAAAACGTTCCTCCCCGATGTGTAAATCTATAGATTATTGCTCCTTGTATGTCTGTTCTGTAAACTTCTGCTTCAACTTGCGATAAACGTTCCAATACTTCTTGATGAGGGTGTCCAAAGCGATTGTTCCTTCCTGCTGAGATAATGGCAACATCGGGCCTTATTTTCCTAAGAAAACTACCAGTAGACGATGTCTTACTTCCATGATGACCGACTTTCAATACATCCACATTCAGGTTTGGGTAGTGGTGCAATAAATCACGTTCCCCTTCCTCTTCTATGTCTCCTGTGAACAGCCATTTCTTATTACCCAATTCGGCAAAAAGCACAATGGAGCCCTCATTTTTATTCTCATAAAATTTAGTTGGATGCAGATATAAAAAGCTCGCCTTCCCTGCATTCCAACCGGCGTTAGAAACTGCAACGTTGATACTTGCTCCCCTCTTTTTCTCTACCTTCAATATCTCTTTCTCATATTCACTCACACCAAACCCTTGCGGCACAATGACCTCTCCTATATCCACTTCCCCCCAAAGACTTTCCACATTTCCAATATGATCAAAATCTCCATGTGTAAGAACCAACTTATCAAGCCGCCTGACTCCTTCTGCTTTTAAAAACGGCACCAATACATCTGAACCGCTATGAAATTCCTTCTCCCTGTCCTTCCACTCTTCTTGTTGAAATGTAAATGCACCGCCAGTATCAATTAAATAATCCCCTTTGTTAAATGGCAGGCTTATATAAATCGCATCACCCTGACCAATATCCAACACCACTACTTTTCCATAAGGATTAACGTAATCAATATTCCATTGAAAAACCAAGCACGTAAGTAGAACTATTGTTCCTAACCATCGTTTATTTATTTCCCACATGTAAAAAAAGAAGATGACAGCTAAACCATAGGCCGCCATTAAAAGGGTATTAGGTTTTCCAAACACTAATGTCCCTATTGGAAATTCAGCAATTTTAAGGGCTAAGAAGTTCATACATTCCAACGGGTAGGTTAGAAGCGGAACAAATAACATTACATGGTCAGGAGAAAGGAATAGGACAAAAAAGAGCAGAAAAGAAATGGGCAGTACATAAAGGGAATAGAAGGGAACAAAAATGACATTAAGAAGTGGACTCCAGAAAGAGAACTGATAAAAATGATGAAGAAGTAAAGGCAAAGAGGCAACTTGAGCAATCATGGAGACGATAAATAGTTGAGCAATTCCATTTTGCATTTTTTGAAGGATACCTGAAGCTAATAGCAAGGACAGGCTGACAGAAAAGGAGAGCTGAAAACCGATATGATAAAGGTAATATGGGTTAAGAAGCAAAACAAAAATGCACGCCAAACCAATTGTATCGATAGAGAAAACTTTCTTTTTCATCAACATTAAGGTGAGTGCCACACCTGTCATCGTTGCTGCTCTCATCACAGAAGGAGCACCTCCTGCAAGTAAGACATAAAAAGGCAATAGGCCGATCAATATTACATTCATCCACTGCCTTGTTAAACCGATCCTTATTCCTATGTAAAATGTCGCCGCAGTGATGATTCCGACATGCAGCCCGGATATTGCCAACAGATGCACAAGCCCCAACTGCTGATAAGCATCCAGAATGTCACGATCAAGCTTGCTCCGATCTCCAAAAATTAAAGAGATCATAAAACTTGAAGTTGGCTGATCTACATACTGATTGATTAAATTTATTCCTTTTTGTCTGTAATGTTTTATGGATGTTAAGAAAGTTGTTTGGGATGGGGAGAGGCACGCTTGTGGAAGTGAATTCAGCGAAAATATCCAGTGGATTTTCTGTTCATATAAATAATTTTTGTAGTCAAAAGCGTGAGGGTTGCTTGCTTGTTGAGGCTGTTTTAAGCTTCCAGACCAATTACAGCTGTCGCCAAGAGTTAGTTCTCTAAGCTGAAGTGCTTCTTCTTCCAACTTCATATAATATTCCACCATTAACACTTCATTTTTCAGGCTTTTTATTTGAAAGCTTGCCTTATTTCCATCTATGATTACGGGAGAATGAACAGTGGCTGAAAATTGAGATTCACTTTCATGATGCAAGGAGACATTATTATTTTCTACATACGTCATATAGCCGGAGAAGCCTGCTGTGAAGAGAATAGTTAGATAAAACAACTTTCCTGATTTGTCGTTAAGACGGTAAATCATATAAAGATACACCAGAGAAAGGGTGAGCAGCCCCCAATGGAAGTTTGACCTGGAGACTGCAACGCCCAAACAGCTTGCAATAGCTAAATAGGCATAAAAGCCTGTCCTAAGTTTCATTACGTGCTATCCTTTTTTACTGAATAAATCGGTAGAACGCTCGTACCAGCTCTTTATTTCTTCATCACTTGCACCGGACTCCTCCAGCCTTTCAATCAGATTGTTTATGAATCCTATTTTCTCAGGGTCATTCAAACTAACTGCCATCTCAACAAGTTCCACCTGTTCCACTCTCACATCGGCTTGCTCAAACATCTCCAAAGCATATGGATGGTTCTTGTATTCCATTGCGTAGTAAACGGTTTTGATTCCCGCCTGAATGATGGCTTTACAACAGTGCAGGCAGGGAAAATGTGTAACATAAATTTCTGCACCAGTTGTAGGTACACCAAACTTGGAGCATTGAAGCAACGCATTCATTTCTGCATGAATGGTGCGTACACAATGGTTGTCAATGACATAACATCCTTCATCGATGCAATGAACACCACCTGCTATGGAGCCGTTATAACCACCTGCGATAATTCGTTTGTCGCGGACAATTGTAGCTCCAACGGCAAGTCTTGTACATGTACTGCGTAATGCAAGCAAATGGCTTTGTGCCATAAAATATTGATCCCATGAGATTCTCGTCGTCATCCATCTGTCCTCCCAGTTTCTAAAACATTTACAATACCTCTAGTGTATCGGCTATCCTTTCATTTCGTCAATTCAATTTGCAACCGTTATTTCATTTCTTAATTTTTCAAAAGACTTTTGACCGATGCCAGAAACCTGCATGATATCTTCTTCTTTCTTAAACAGCCCATTTTCTTTTCTATAGTCTACAATCGCTTTTGCTTTTGAAGGGCCAATTCCAGTTAAGCTTGTCAGCTCTTCCTCAGATGCTGTATTAATATTGACTAGCCCGCCAGAGTTTCCAGTAAGATCGCTTTCATTTGTCACCGGTTGCTGAACGACTTCATCAATCACTTCGCCCTCTTTTGGAACAATAATCACCATTTCATCGGCTAACAACGCAGCCAAGTTCACTTTATCTGAGTCGGCTCCCTCCATAAACCCTCCTGCTTTTTCTACCGCATCGATAATCCTGTCCCCTATTTTCATTCGATAGACGCCGGGCTGCATGACATGACCTTTTATATCAATAAGAACTTCTTGAGTGACAACCTCTCCTTCCTCAGGCTCTTCTATTTCTTCAGAGTTGTTTCCTCCCACTTCCTCCCCTTGCACTTCCTCGATAAAGCTTATCTGCTGCATGGAAGAGTCAGATTTACTTTCATTTAGACTAGACCAGCCAAGGACGGAGATCAGCGCCAATACGCTGATCGATACCAATACTTTCATTTTATGGACAGACCATATTTCTTTCATTGATTTCACCTTCTATTCATATTAGTAAGCCTGAAAACATATAGTGTATGAGAAACTTTTTTGGATGGAGGAGGGAATAAACATGAAGATTGGAATGATCGGCACAGGCAACATGGGGAGAATCTTGGTTGAATCATTTGTCGACTCGAAAGCAGTACCTCCTGAAAATATCACCATAACTAATCGCTCAATAGAAAAGGCGTTTAAAATACAAAGTAAATACCCTGATCTACATGTTGCGGAGACTGCCGAAGAGGTGGTTAGAGCTTCTGATATTATTTTTTTATGTGTAAAGCCATTGGATATTCACCCCCTTTTAACAAAGATAAATAAAAACCTTACGTCTGATAAATGTGTCATTTCCATCACAAGCCCAGTTTCTGTCACACAACTTCAAACTTTGGTCACGTGCCAAGTGGCTAGAATTATCCCGAGCATTACCAACCGTGCACTAGCGGGAGTCACTTTAGTCACATTCGGAGATAATGTTGAGGAGGACTACCGAGAATTCCTGCTTTCCATTTGTTCGAAAATCTCTACACCGATTCATATTAAGGAAAACGTTACGAGAGTTGCCTCTGATATAGTGAGCTGCGGACCTGCATTTTTCAGCTATATTTTACAAAGGTTCATAGACGGAGCGGTAAGTGAGACGGCCATTTCCAAGGAACAGGCGACAGATCTGGCAAGCCAGATGATCATCGGCATGGGGAAATTAATTGAAAAGGATATTTATACATTACAGACTTTACAAGAAAAGGTATGTGTTAAGGGTGGTGTCACCGGAGAAGGTATCAAGGTGTTAGAAAACGAGCTTGGTGATGTGTTCCATCATGTTATACAGAAGACGCATGAGAAGTTTGATGAAGATATTACAGAGGTTAAAAAACAGTTTCACTAATAAAGGTATTCGCTATTACTCGACAAAATCCTTTAAGTTTTTATAAATTTCTTCACCAAAAAGGCGCCCTATAAAAGGACGCCTATTTTTGTGCAACAAAGAACACTCTTTCTGCATGGTCAGCCATATGGTCGGTTGAATAATCGCCAGTTATGGACTTGACGGAAAATCCTGCTTCTTCTAACCACTTTTTATATGTTTCCACATTGAAAGTCCGTTGGAAATGCAGTTCGTCAAAACGCAAATAGCGGTCTGATTCATCTTCTTTTACAAAAAAGGACAGCTCATGTTCCACACTATTTGGATGTTCTCCAGGAAAACTGTTCCAAATATATGACACATCTTCTTCGACACTCGTAAAAGTATTGTTCATAAACACTTGTGTCATTTTATAAAGGGAGTGAACATCAAAAAGCAGCAGTCCGCCCACTTTCAGCTGGTTGAAGGCGGATTTAAAGGTGTTTTTCACGTCTTCTTCTGACTCCAAGTAATTTAACGAGTCACAAAAAATCGTGATACAATCCACATCCTTAAAGCCTTCAAGTTCTGCCATGTTTTGCTCAAAAAGAGGGATGGATAGTCCTGAAGCCGAAGCTTTTTCATGAGCAATGGCCAACATGCTTTCCGAAAGGTCAACACCTGACACTTCCCATCCTGCTTGAGCAAAGCGAATAGCAAGCTCTCCTGTCCCACAACCAACATCTACGACACAAAAGCGATCAGAATCATCAGCCATATACTTTTGTTTAACGGTTTGGACAAAGGAGACCCACTCGTCATAAGGAACGTCCTGCATTAATTGATCATAAATATAGGCAAATTGACCGTAAGCCATGTTACGTTAACTCTATTTGAATATCTTCTCGAGGAGCGTCTCCCCAAAGACGTTCTAGGTTGTAATAGCCTCGCTCATCTTTATGGAACACATGGGCAACGACATCACCTAGGTCCACAAGGATCCAGCGAGCTTCATCAAAGCCTTCCATTCTGCGTACATGTTGACCGTTTTCTTCTGCCACTTCTTTAATCGCACGGGCAATAGCCTGGACTTGTTTGTCTGAGTTACCGTGGCAAATCAAGAAATAATCTGAAACAAGGGAAATCCCCTGCATATTTAATGCAACCAATTCTTCTGCACGTTTATCATCTGCAGCCTTTGCTGCGAGCTGTAATAATTCGTTTGACATTTATGTTAACTTCCTTTCTTTTACCTTCATAGTCATATCGTTATAAGCATGGAATGTATCGGGATAGACTGGTTGATTACGCGTTAATAAGTATGTAATCGTATTCTTCATAGCCTGGATAACGGCAATATCAAGCGAGGACTTAGCAGATTCCCTAACTTGTTCAACTCCGGGAAAGTCCCGCCCAGGTTCGATATAATCGGCTACATACAAAACCTTATCCAACGTACTCATGTTTATTTTACCCGAAGTATGGCATCGTATCGCTTCAAGAACTTCGTCATCTGAAACCCCAGCTTCTTTTTCCACAAGATACGCACCAACAGGGGCATGCCATAGTTCATCATGAAACTGCAACAAATCCTGGGGCATCTTTTGATCGATGATGATCCTGCGCATTTCCTCTTTATCGCGAAACTTGGCGTAATCATGGAAAATGGCAGCAAGCTCTGCTTTGTCTTTATCAACGCCATATCGCTCCGCAAGTTCTATCGCAGCTTCCATGACTCCAATTGTATGAACATAACGCCGCTCTGTTAATTGCTCTTTCACCAGTCTTAACGCTTTCTCTCTATTCATATAGGCGTTTCTCCTCTATGATTTCTTTTACATTATCAGGCACTAAGTATTGAGAAGTCCATCCTTCTTGCACACGCTTCCTTATTAAGGTCGAACTAATGTCCATTTGAGGGGTTTCCACCTCTAGCACTGGGTATTCTGATGAGAAAGTATAGCCAGGGCGTTTTACCCCAATAAATGTGATGATTTGTAGCAGTTTTTCTATGTTGTGCCATTTAGGCAGGTATTCCACCATATCTGCCCCAATTATAAAATAGAAGCGGGTATCGGGATACTTTTTTGCTAATAACATTATTGTATCATATGTATAGGAGGGACCCTCCCTTTGAAGCTCAATGGTTTCCACCCGAAAGCTGCTATTTGACGCGACAGCAGCTTCGATCATTTTAACCCTAATGGGCGTCGGGGTTACGGATTTATTTTGCTTATGGGGAGGAATATGATTTGGCATAAACCAGATTTCATCTAATGACAGCTTCTGCCGTACATCGTTTGCAATAAGAAGATGACCGACATGTGGTGGATCAAATGTTCCGCCGATTATGCCCACTTTATTCATGATGATCCCTCCATCCATTTATCTTGGTAAAACGATTTGTTTGTTTTCTTTTGATTCTTTATAAAGTATGATTGTACTTCCGATAACTTGTACTAGTTCAGCCTTCGTACCGGCAACAAGTTCTTGGGCCACATCTTTACGGTCTTCATCACAGTTTTGCAGCACACTGACCTTCAATAGCTCTCTTACTTCTAAAGCTTCTGAAATCTGCTTTGTCATATTCTCATTTACTCCGCCTTTTCCTACTTGAAAAATCGGATCAAGATGATGTGCTTCTGCTCGTAAAAATCTCTTTTGTTTACCTGTTAACATGTTTTTCCTCCTAGATGTTCTTCTACTAATTTTTTCATTCTAACTGTATCCGGGAACTTCCCTGTCCAAATTTCAAATGCTAAAGCTGCCTGATAGGCAAACATATGAATCCCATTTTGTGTAATAGCACCAATAGATTTTGCTTCTTGCAATAACTTCGTTTCTATCGGGTTATAAATGATATCACTAAATACTGCATGGTGTTTAATCGATTTTAGTGGCAATGGAATGTCATTGATCTTCGGGTGCATTCCCACCGAAGTGGTCTGAACTACCACATCATAACGTTGGATCTCCCTTGCGGCTTGATCGACAGTTATACTTCGTGCAATCCGCTCCAATGAGAATTCTTTAATTAAATCCTCTGCCTTGGATACGGTCCGATTACAAATATCGATTTGCACCCCTTCTTCCAATGCCAATGTATAAAATATGGCCCTGGCAGCCCCACCGGCACCGATAATAAGTACATGCTTATCCTTAAGCTTCAC
The DNA here is from genome assembly GCF_002157855.1 of Sutcliffiella horikoshii. Taxonomy (NCBI): domain Bacteria; kingdom Bacillati; phylum Bacillota; class Bacilli; order Caryophanales; family Bacillaceae; genus Sutcliffiella; species Sutcliffiella horikoshii. The sequence goes on from NZ_CP020880.1 coordinate 2,980,785, forward strand.
CACTTCTTTTAAAGCCTCCACGAACCCTCTGCCGTCAGTATTGTAACCGATGAGCTCGCCATTTCTATTTACCACCGTGTTAACAGCGCCAATTTGAAGAGCTGCATCTTCCACTCTATCTAACAAAGGTATAATCGCTTCTTTATGAGGGATGGTTACATTGAATCCATTGACACCAAGGGCACGCATACCTGCTACCGCCGTCTCTAACTCCTCAGGATCCACATGAAAAGCATGATAATAGGCGTCCACCCCTTTTTGAAGAAAGGCATCATTATGGATGAGTGGAGACATGGAATGTGCGATGGGAGACCCGATCACTCCGTAAAGACTCTTCATCAGTCTTTCCTCCCTTTTAGATCAACGATTTTCTTACCATGACCCCTACCCCTTTTGGTACGTGAGCTACCACTTTAATTCCAGGTTCATTGATGGTAACCCAACCGAGTCCAGAGAAGACAATATCCGTTTTCTCCTCTTTAATTGTAAACTCATGTGCGACCAGTTCAGGGAATGATTCTACAACGTCTTTTCCAGGTGGCTGCAGTAAATCACCTAAGTGTTCTTTATAAACATTGTCAGCATTTTCAAGCTTTGTACGATGAATATAAAGGTCATTTGAAACGTAGCATGTAAAAGAATTACGCCCGCCTTTTACATAATCAAATCGTGCTAATCCGCCAAAGAATAATGTTTGACCTTCATTTAATTGAAAAATCTTTGGTTTGATTTCTTTTTTAGGCGAAATGATTTTCAGTTCTTTTTTATCAATAAAATGCGCCATCTGATGACGATTGATAATCCCAGGTGTATCAAACAGTGATGCTCCATTATCCAATGGAATGTCTATCATATCAAGCGTCGTACCAGGGAACTGGGATGTTGTGATGACATCTTCTTCGCCAGAGAATTCACGGATGATGCGGTTGATAAAGGTCGATTTTCCTACGTTTGTACAACCAACAACATATACATCTTTCTCTTCGCGATAATCTTCAATGGCCTGAGCCAGCTCTTTCACACCAGTTCCTTTATCCGCACTAATCAGGAAAACATCCTCGGGTTTCAGGCCGAGCTCTTTTGCTGCTTGCTTCATCCAATTGATTACTTTATTTGGCTTAACTGACTTTGGCAGTAAGTCCACTTTATTACCAACGAGCAATACTTTGTTGTTTCCGACAAATCGGTGTAAACCAGGCAACCAACTGCCGTCAAAATCGAATATATCGACAATCTTGACCACTAAGCCTTGTGTTTGACCGATGGAATTTAAAATGCGGATAAAATCATCATCTGTCAGGGAAACATCTTGAATTTCATTGTAATGCTTCAGGCGAAAGCACCTTTTACAGATAACCGCTTCCTTATCTAATGAGGAAGGTGGCGCATAACCCAAACCTTCTGGGTTTTCTGTCTGAATAGCGACTCCACACCCGTAACATACTATTTGTTCTTCCATATTCGTTAATCCTCCCAATTAATCATACCTTTTCGTTTCATCCACGATAGGATTCGTCTTTCTAGACGTCGGTTGAACTTTGTAATAAAACCGTCCGTTTGAGCAACAGGAACAACAAGGATTGTATGTAACCCAATCCTATTGCCTCCGAGCACGTCTGTTAGAAGCTGGTCTCCAATCACTACCACTTCTTCTTTTTGAAGTTTCATATCTTTCAACGCTCTTCGAAACGCACGGCGCATTGGCTTTCTTGCTCCATAAATATAGTTGATACCAAGCGGGTCAGAAAACATCTTTACTCTTTTTAACTTATTATTGGAAACAATCGTCACTAAGATGCCTACCTCTTGCATTTCTTTAAACCATTTAATCAATGCAGGAGTCGCTTCCGGTCGATCCCATTCGACAAGCGTATTGTCTAGATCTGTAATGATCCCTTTGATTCCCTTTTCTTTCAAATCCATTGGCTTTATTTCAAACACGCTCTTTACGTGTTGTGCAGGTAGAAAATACTTAATCATTTAATCACCCTCAATTTGTTTCTATAGTTGGTATTGTTAACATATTTAAATAGACGTTTTACGGTCAAAATTAACACTTTACCATCTTACCTAAATATCTTCTCCGTGTTAAGCATATTATTGATATTTCTAGTGTTAGCATGCTTCTATTTTCTAATAAAAAGTAACGAAAATAAAAATTTTTCGACAATTTCTCGTCACTTTCAACACCTGTGGATAAACTTATCTACATTATACATTGTGCCCTGCAACGTTTACTGGTAATTATAAACAATATACCCACATGTTATCCACTGTTAACTGTGGATAACAGAACGGTTGTTCTAAAAAAAAATACGTGGTAGAGTAATCGTACAACCTAACAGAACTTACAATTATATGCGCAACATATAGAGAATAGAACTTACCATAAAACATAATGCATACAACCATACATAGTGACGTAATTATAGGAGGTGTAGGGCAGAGGCCAATCTGATGAGAAAACTTTCCGATGAACTTTTACTAGAATCCTATCACAAAGCGACCGAATTAAAATTAAGCACAGATTTTATTCTACTGATCGAGTTAGAAATTAAACGCCGTTCCCTAAGCTACAAAATAAAAGCAACATCTTAAATGAGCCGGTCATCTGGCTCTTTTTTGTATTAATAAGTTTCTAGCTGTTGATTGGAGCAAAAGCCGAAGACTCCTGCGGGGGAGTAGCGACAATGTTGAGACCCCTGAAGCGTTGTGAAGAGGCTCAAGGTCACCCCGCGGAAAGCAAAGCCATTTGCGGAAATCAACAGCCGTATAAAAAGAAAGAAAGCTAGTGCTCTCACTAGCTTAGCCAAGTACCGATTCTTTGACCGACCCTTACCTCTTCCTTCTCTTTCAATGTATCCTCCATCATAAAACCGTCTTTCTCAAACAACAAAATAACTGTGGAGCCAAAAGAGAAATACGCCATTTCTTCCCCTTTTACAAGCTGCTCACTTTCGTGCGTCAACTCGATACTATTAACAAACATCGCCCCAACTTTCACCACCACCACGTGTTTCCCATTGTGTTCGATTTCCGTTAACCTGCGATAGTTTTTGGCAAGCGGTTCCTTTCCGTACTTTAATCCCATCTGATTAACAGGATAGGATTTTCCACCTAACGTCCATTGTTTTGTAACATTCCCGGAAATAGGTGTATGAATTTTATGGTAGTGGCTTGGACTTAAATAAAGGACCATATAGGAACCACCCATATATTTTTTTGCTAATTCCGGATCTGAAAGCATTTCCCCAACAGAATAATCGATCCCTTTTGCTCTCAGTTGAAGAGCATCGGTAATTGTACCTTTCTTTTCAATGACGGCATCAACTGGGCTTACTATCGAGTTTTTCCCAGAATCTATCGGCCTAACATGAGGCTTTAAGTTTCGGATGAAGAATTGTTGCAGAGTAGGGAACGTATCAATCTTTTCCTGCATTTCCTCTATATTAATATTGTATACCTTGGCAAACGACGGGATAAACCGCTTGCTAAGTTTCGAACTGGCAAAATGCTTAACAGCCATGGAAGAGAACTTATGATTGGTCAATTCAATAGCAAGTCTGTATATACTTTTCAACAAATTGCATTCCTCCAAGCTAATATTTCTTCTATATAAACAAGATAATCTGTTGTGTGTGATAGTCTATTAAACTCCATGAGTGATATTATAACATTTGAACATAAGAAAAGGCATCCCTATATTCAGGAATGCCTTTTCTTCTACCTATTTGCTTGTAAGTTGTAAGAATTCTTCCACATCTTCAAGCGATTTTTTGACAGCCTTTTCCCAGAAGTCTCTTTGTGTCAAATCGACACCCAAATGCTTCATCGCTAAATCTTCCACTGTCATGGAAGCTGTATCTTTCAATAGTGCAATGTATTTTTCTTCATAGTTCGTTCCTTCTTCTAATGCTTGGGAATAGATGCCCAATGAGAACAAATAACCAAACGTATAAGGGAAGTTATAAAAAGGAACTTGTGTGATAAAGAAGTGCATTTTGGATGCCCAGAATGTTGGATCGTACTCCCCTAGTGCGTCGCAATATGCTTCTTTTTGCGCTTCTACCATAAGTTCGTTTAACTTTTCCACACTTACCAATCCGTTTTTGCGTTCGTCATAGAATCTTGTCTCGAAAAGGAAGCGAGCATGGATATTCATGTAGAATGCAACACTGCGTTGAATCTTGTCTTCTAGAAGAGAGATTTTTTCTTGCTCATCCTTCGCATATTTAACTGCAGCATCCGCTACAATCATTTCTGCAAACGTAGAAGCCGTCTCTGCCACATTACTTGCGTAAAAACGGTTCAAGGTTGGAACTCCGTGCATAGCATGCTGGTGGAAAGCGTGTCCCAATTCATGAGCCAAAGTGGAGACATTTGAAAGAGTACCAGAGTATGTCATGAAAATTCTTGATTGACCGGATACTGGGAAACTTGTGCAGAATCCACCCGGTCGCTTTCCTGCTCTATCTTCTGCCTCAATCCAGCTGTCTTCGAATGATTTCTTTGTAAATTCCGTAAGTTCTGGTCCGAACTTGGAGAACTGTTCAATGATGAACTCTGCTCCCTCTTGATAAGAAAGAATCGTCTCTTCTGAAGATAATGGCGCAGAAACATCATACATATTCAATTTTTCAAGTCCTAAAAGCTCCGCCTTGCGTTCTAGGTACTTTTTCAATGTGCCTTTATGGTCGGTGATCACTTGCCACATCGTATCTAGCGTTTCTTGCTTCATTCTATTGTTCTCAAGCGGTTCCTTCAGCACAGAGTCCCAGCCTCTTTGTTCATATACCTGCAGGCGGAATCCTGCAAGATGGTTTAAAGCAGCGGCGATTGTTTCTGCTTGGCCTTCCCACGCTTTTTTCCATGCATCCGAAACTTTCTTTCGAACACTGCGATCACCATTTGAAAAACGATTATGTGCTTGGCCGACAGATAGCTCTTTCACTTCTCCATTTTCCTCAACCGGTATCTTAATAGTACCAACGATGGAGTTGTATAATTTCCCCCAAGCATGATAACCGTCTACAGCTAACGAAGTTACCAGCTTCTCTTGTGCTGCAGGTAGTTTGTCACTAGCTCTTCTTCTTCTCTCATTTAAAACATATTCTAATGGTTGGAAGACTTCTCTTTGAATAAGACTTGCCCATGTCGCTCCATCCACTTCAACTAGCTTCTCATCCAATGCACCTAGCTGAACCTGTAACTTGGCATGCAGTTGTGCTACTTTACCTTGAAGTTGTGAAGCAGCTTTGTCCTTAACGTCCTGTGCAAGCAAACAGCTGATGAATGCGGAAGCTTGTACTACTTTTTTAACGACATTTTCATAAGAAACCAAGATTTCCTCAAGATTATCAGTCGAGAATGATTCTATTTGCTTTTCAAACTTACCAAGTTCTGTGTGTATTTCTATTAAATATGTATGGAATTCTTCTGAATTGCTTCCTCCTTGGAAAAATACATCTAAATCCCAAGTTTCACTGTATGTTTTTGTTGTCACGTTGTAATTCCCCCTTTTAGCATTATGAATCTATTATATACGAAGAGTGTAAATATTTCTACAATTCCAAACTATTTGATTTACGTAATTTTCGCATCTCGAAATTTATTTGCCATCACTCAAAAAAAAAGCCTATGCCGATAGCATAAGCTTATCTGTATAAGTGGTTTTTGCAATAATAAGCGCCGCCAATAAGCAACAAGATAAACAAAATTACTAGAAGCCCATATAACCATCCACCATAATATCCAGGTCCATATGGCCCAGGATAAGGAGGAGGACAACACCCAAAACCTCCAGGGTACCCGTACATACCAACAACCCCCTTCTCAAACTAGGTATCTACACTACTACCATATGCACATCCCACAAAAGAGACAGGGCAAACGCGGAGAAAACCCCAATTAATTTCGGGAAAGTTCATTATATTTTTGTTACAGGAAGATTAAAATTCTGTGTGGGGGTCAGACCCCCACAGGATTTTCCCCCTTCACGTCGAAACCCCCTGGCAGGTTTGTTAGCCAAGGGGTTCGTTTGTTTTATTGTTTTTTCTTTTCCTTTTCGGCTCGGTAGAATTCGTGGAACATTTTCATGAGGGCACGCTTTTCGATCCGTGATACATAGCTTCTGGAAATGCCTAGTTCTTTTGCTATTTCACGTTGCGTTTTTTCATCTTTAAGATCAAGTCCAAATCGGCCGACAATGACCTCTCGTTCCCTTTCATCCAGCACATCAATGTATACCTTTATCTTTTCCAATTCCATATTTAGCTGGATGGTATCGATGACATCCTCAGATTCGGATTTAAGCACATCTATTAAACTGATTTCGTTCCCTTCCTTATCTTGACCAATGGGATCGTGTAAAGAAACATCTTTTTTTGTTTTCTTAAGCGCCCTTAAATGCATCAGTATTTCATTCTCAATACAACGAGCAGCATAGGTTGCTAGCTTCGTCCCCTTTCCGGAGTGGAAGCTTTCAATCGCTTTTATCAACCCAATCGTCCCGATCGAAATCAGATCTTCTGAATCTTCTCCTGTATTCTCGAACTTTTTCACAATATGCGCCACAAGTCTCAGGTTATGCTCAATAAGTAGATTCCTTGCCTCTTCATTCCCTTCTGCCATCAATTTCAGGTATTTCGCTTCATCCCCTGATGACAATGGTTGTGGAAATGCATTGTTCTTGACGTAAGAAACTAGGAAAACAAGTTCTTTGATTAAGTATCCTACCGATGCTAATATGCTTGACACACTTTCACCTCCATAGAAATGCTTAGGCAAGAGCCTAGTAATAATTCTTATGTAGGAAAAGGCATTCATGTGCAAGTACACTTCAAAATTAATCCAAATAAAAATGTCATATCAACTCGTCATCAAAATGTTATATTTATGTTACAATTCTGACGATTAATGGTACAATTTCATTTAGAAGAACAAATGTTCAATAAATAGAAAAAAGACCTCCCCAGTAATTAGGGAGATCTTAATACTTAATATAAGGATACTTTTTCAACTTGGAAGGTATAGTACCTTTGCCGACTTTCACCACACTGTACTCTTGAAACAATGTTTCAAACCACCTAGAAACTTCTGCATATGTTTTATTCTTGTAATCTACAAGCTGGGCAACACGGTAACGCCTACGCGCCTTTTGCTCACGATCAACAACGATAAACCAAAAGCATGTAAGCTCAAAAGTGTTTGTACTAGCAGCTGACATGGTATCAACCTTCCTTTTTATATTAGGATGTATTACTCATTAAATTATTTAGACTCACATATGAATAGGTGGCAGTTCCTTCATGTGAATAGAAGGTAATTCAGCTGTCAACTCTTTCATATGAATTGGTGGTAGTTCCATGTGAATGGGCGGTAGCTCGCTCATATGAATTGGTGGCAATTCCATATGAATCGGTGGTAATTCACTCATATGAATTGGTGGTAGCTCTTTAGCATTAGAATTTTCTGCATGAGATACTGCACTTGCTCCTAGGCTAACTACAGAGAATGCTAATAAGGAAATAAAATACTTTTTCATCTTCATTACCTCTTTCTAATTTTATTTAATTAGATTACTAATAAAGTTACTCTTACAAAAGACTGACAATATATTAACATCAAAGCCTAAAATTAATGTATTGATGGTAATTCATTTGTTTTTACATCATCCAAAGTGGTTACATGAGAAGATACTGTATTAGCTCCGAATAAAGTGATAGTAACGACTAAAAATGTGATAATAAATCTTTTCATCATCATAACCTCTTTCTATTATTTTTTCTGTTATTATCAAACTATGCTTATATAAGTATTTTACACTATTAAAAAAAAACAGTATTTCCTCAATATTTAAGGTTTACTGTAAGAAAGACACGTTTTCCTTCTGTTTTCTACGTATTTTAATTCAAATTATAACTCTAGGAATATTTTATTAGATAGGATGTGATATATTGTGGATTTTTCTTTAATCGGAAAAGAGATAAAAATCCTACGATCTGCACTAAACTTATCACAGGCGGAGCTGAGTGAAGGGATTTGTACACAATCACAAATCAGTAAAATTGAAAAAGGAGAGGTATTTCCTCTTGCTAACACTTTATATTATATAGCAGAAAGACTAGGTGTGGATATAAATTATTTTTATGACTTAGCAACTAACCCCCAACTATCCTATATTGAAGAGGTCTTTACACAAGTAAGAGAGTTGTTACATCGTAATGAGTACGAGGAAGTTTTTAATATTGTTGAAAATGAAAAGAAAAATCCTTTGTTTATAAATAATCGCAAGAATAAGCAATTTCTCCTATGGACTGAAGGTATATGCATCTACCATCTTAAACGAAATAAACGAGATGCCTTAAAACTTTTACAAACTGCTCTTGAATTAACTAAAATGACCTCTAAACTGATGGGAGAAAGAGAAATAGAAATACTTAATAGCATTGCTATTATTCATTTTGAAACTAAAGCATATGAAGATGCTTTAGAAATTTACAACTATGCAATAAAAAATTACATGAAAATCCCATATCATCAGGACCCCACTATTAAGATAAAAATTTTGTATAACAAATCTAAAACTCTCACCAGGTTAAATATGTTAGAAGAATCTACTCAAGCATGTAAAGAAGCAATAAAGTGGTGTGTTAAACATAATAGTATGTTTGCTCTTGGCAGCCTTTACTATCATATAGGCTACAATTACAGCCTATTGCACAGTCACGACATAGCCATCGAATATTACAATAAATCCATTCAAATCTTCATGATTCAAGAGAACAAGGTTTTCGTTAAGCATATTAAAGAAAAAATAGATGAACTTTCTGTCTTACTTGACTAACAAAAAAACTAGGCCTCGCAGCCTAGTTTTTTCGTGTCTATTCCCCCAACAACCCTTTCTTCTCCAAAAAGTCCTTGGCCACTTCATATGTGGTCTTTCCTTCAACGGTTACCTGATAGTTCATGTCACGCATTTCGTCATCATTTATTAGGTTTTCCAATTGATTTAGGATTTCTTCTAGTTCTGGATGCTCATCAAGGGTTTCTTTTCTGAGCAATGCCGCTCCTTGATATGGAGGGAAAAGGTTTTTGTCATCTTCCAACACTCGTAAATCAAATTGTTTGATTTCTGCATCTGTGGAGTAGGCGTCCACTAGGTTTACATCTCCATTTTCCACTGCCTGATAGCGCAGTTTGGCCTGCATGGTAGTCAGGTTAGGGAACGTGATGCCGTACACTTCTTGAATGCCTAGATATCCGTCTTGACGATCGGAGAACTCTAGGGTGAATCCTGCCTTTATTTCATTTTTGGCACCATTCAGATCAGATATCGTATTAATTTCATTTTGTTCAGCAAAATCTTCCGGGATTGCCAGGGCATATGTATTGTTAAAGCCCATAGGCTGTAGGAACACAAGCTCATCCTGTTCCATCAGGCCTTTTTTCGCCTGTTCAAATACTTCCTCATCATCAATGCTGACAGGTTCTTCTTCCAGTAAGGTGACAATGGCAGTTCCCGAATACTCCGGATAGATGTCGATGTCTTTATTTTTCAGGGCTCGGTACACAAAGCTCGTGTTTCCAAGCGATGGACGTAATTCAACTTTCAAATCCGTTTCTTCTTCGATCAAGAGTTTATACATGTTAATGATAATGTCAGGCTCTGCACCTATTTTCCCACTGATAACAAGATCCGCTTCTGTTGCTTTCATCACCGCAAAAGGAGATAGGAAAAGAAGAACCACAACAATCCCAATGATAAGGGCTTTTTTGCCAGATCCTTTTCTAGCTGCCGTTTCAATCATACGTAAAATGATATCAAATAAAATGGCAAGAAGTGCTGCAGGAATTGCTCCTAGCAAAATTAATGCATTGTCGTTTCGGTCAATCCCTAGAAGAATGAGGCTACCTAATCCTCCTGCTCCAATTAAAGCCACAATGGTTGCGGTACCGATAATCAATACCATCGCTGTTCTTATACCAGCCATGATAACCGGCAACGCAAGCGGGAGTTCCACTCGAAATAATCTTTTCATCGAAGTCATTCCCATTGCTTTCGCCGCTTCACGCAAGGATGGATCTACTTCTTTTATTCCTGTATAGGTATTTCTTAATATTGGAAGTAAAGCATAAAGAAATAGTGCAATGACAGCCGGAACGAATCCAATTCCTACAAGAGGAATTAACAGTCCAAGTAATGCAAGGGATGGAATGGTCTGCATGACAGCCGTTATTCCAATTATCGGCTCAGCAATTCGTTCTTTTCTCGTTAATAGCACGCCAAGTGGAACAGATATAAAGACTGCTATCGCCAGTGCAATGACCGAGATTTGTATATGTTCTAATAGCGCTGTCCAAAGTTGATCGCCTCGGGCTGCATATAGTTCTTGAAGGAATGTCATTATGCAAGCCTCCCTTCTACACTTTGCTCATGAAGGAAGTGAAGGACATCTTTTCGAGATAGGACGCCCAAAGGTTCATTAGCTTGCATGACGGTAACGGCCTCTTCTTCGGCCAAGATTGCAAGAAGTTCACCAATCGTCAAGTTACTGTCCACTTCTCGGAAAGGCGTAACAGGAGAATTCATTGTTAAATCCTCTAATAATTCTTCAATGGTTTTTTGAAGAATGCTGCGTCTATTACCTATAAAACTCTTCACAAAATCGTTCTTTGGGTTATTTACAAACTCTTCCGGGGTTCCTACTTGTACTGCCTCCCCATCTTTCATTAAACAAATTCGGTCGCCAAGCGTTAAGGCTTCGTTCATATCATGTGTAACAAACACGATCGTTTTTTGGATTTTCTTTTTTAAGCTCAGGAAATCTTGTTGCAACTGTTCCCTACTAATCGGATCAAGTGCACTAAATGGCTCGTCCATAAGGATGATAGGAGGATTGGCAGCTAGAGCTCTAGCTACTCCCACTCTTTGTTGTTGGCCTCCCGATAATTCAGATGGCTTTCGTTTTTTATACGTAGACGGTTCTAAACCAACAAGATCGAGCAATTCGTCCACTCTTTTGGAGATGTCTCCTTTTTTCCAGGATTTAAGCTCTGGGACGATGGATATGTTCTCTTCAATGGTCATATGTGGAAAAAGAGCTATTTGTTGAAGAACATAGCCAATATTCCAGCGAAGTTCGTGGATATTATGGTCTGAGATACTCTTTCCATCAATGAGGATATCCCCATTTGTTACATTATGTAATCGATTGATCATTTTTAATGTAGTTGTTTTTCCGCATCCACTTGGTCCTATCAGAACAAAGAATTCTCCTTCTTTTATTTCCAAATTAAAGGATTGGACGGCGGTCGTTCCGTCTTCATATGTTTTTGTTACATCTTGAAAGGTTATCAAAACCTTCTCACTCCCCATACAATTAATTATTTCTCTACAGTATTTCCTAAAAGCACAAACTATAAATACCCCACTTCTAACAGTGTTAAACTTTGTTTTAGAAAATGCCCCAGTACATAGCTTATTGCGTGGTATAATGAGGAATACTTTTTTGCACCGAAAGGAGACACCTATGAGAATTAAATTATATACATGGTGCTTGATTCTTGTTCTTATTTTAACAGGCTGTTCTTTGGATGAGAGTTCATCCACTGCAACAAAGAACGATATACCTGAGTCAGTTCAAGAGCAAGTTGAATCACCTGATGAGAGTTCTTCCGAAACAGAGATAGAGAGCCTTGAAGATACCGAACCTGAATATGAAAGAACGGAGGTTCCTCTCGTTCGTGTCATAGACGGCGATACGATAAAGGTGATAATTAATAATAAAGAAGAGAATATCCGGTTTTTACTTGTAGATACTCCTGAAACGAATCACCCTAGAATGGACGGTCCCCAACCGTTTGGACCTGAAGCGAAAGAATTCATGGAAGAGTTCATGGAAGGCGGAAAAATAGAAATAGAACTGGATGTAAGTGAGCGCGACCACTATGGACGAATTTTAGCATATGTATATGTGAATGGTGTGTCAGCACAGGAGGAGCTTCTAAAGCGCGGGTTGGCACGTGTAGCTTATATTTTCCCACCTAATACCCGCTATGTAGATACTTATCAAGCCATTCAAGAGAAGGCTCAAGCTGAAGGTATAGGCATTTGGAGTGTGGAGAACTATGCACAGGAAGATGGCTTTTATCCTGAATACGTGGAGGATCCTGATCTTAAAGCTCCTACCGAGGAAAATCCTGTGACGGACAATTGTACAGTAAAAGGGAATATCAGCTCAAGCGGAGAAAAAATCTATCACGTGGAGACAGGTGCCTACTATGACCGGACCATTCCAGAAGAATGCTTTAACACCGAACAAGAAGCACAAAAAGCCGGCTACCGAAAGTCTATGAGATAAGATGCTAAGGTTAAAGTAGTCCCTTGTTGATTGGAGTGGAAGGCGCGCAGACGCCCGCAGGTAAGCGAAGCGCTGGAACGGAAATCAACAAATTAAAAGAAGAGGAACATGAGGGTTCCTCTTCTTATTGTTCATCCTGTTCTTGCAACAACCTTTTCAACTTTCTGGCTCTCAAAACAAAAAACACTGCCCCACCAAGTAAAACAACAGTGGCACCCATCATCGTAAAAATCTGTAAAGCCTCTTTCCCTGCATGCTGAAAAGCAACTCCTATATATAAAAACACACTGACGGTCGTTAATATTATGGCATATCTAGTATAATCCTGAATCTTCGCTTGTAAAGCCTTCGTATTCATCTAGACTCCCCCCATCTATTATTCACTTTAACATAGATTCCTAGGTTTGCCGGTATGTAATTTCTTCCTTACGGTGAAGAAAGTAGCTAGCTATTGCCGTATTATTCCTGTACGGCGACCATATTCCCTATTACACATCATTAACCATATAGGCACTTCCTATCAATATACTTTTTTTCGCCCCCTAAACTTTTTTCCTAAAGGATATCCCGTTATAATGGAACAATAAATTGTGAGCGAGGAGGAACTAAATGAAGAAATTAGTCACAGCCTTTTGCCTTTTAACCTTTCTGACAGCCTGTTCCTCTGGAAGCGAGAGCACAGAGGAAATCATCATTGTTGATAATCCAAGCACTTCTAACAATACCGATGAAAATGTAAAAGATGGCACTCTTTATACCAAGAAGGATGAGGACGAAAAAAAATAACGAATGACCACGTAAAAAGCCTTCTGCAGCTAAACAGAAGGCTTTTCCTTTTATTAAAATTGATAGATTGCGGAATACTTTTCTTCTAAGTATCTCACCAAATATTTTGCATCCAGTTCTTCTCCTGTCACATTTACAATCAATTCGTTTGGAGAATAAAGTTTTCCATATTGATGGATATTCTCTCTTAACCACCCACGGATTGCCATGAAGTCACCCTGTTCGATTTTGTCATAGAAATCTGGCATTTCCTTGATAAAAGTATAAAGGATTTGCGCTGCGTAAAGATTGCCCAATGAATAAGAAGGGAAATAACCGAACCCGCCAAAGGACCAGTGCACATCCTGAAGGACACCGAGCGTGTCTGTTGGTGGTGTAATTCCCAGGTATTCCTCTATCTTTTCATTCCAAACCTTTGGAAGATCCTTCACTTCATATTCCCCGGCAAATAAACCTTTCTCGATTTCATAGCGAATCATGATATGAAGATTATATGTCAGCTCATCTGCTTCCACCCTAATGAAAGATGGATCCACCCTGTTTGTAGCAGCATAGAAATCTTCGAGTGAAACATTTTGCAGCTGTTCTGGAAAATGTTCTTGTAAATCTTTATAAAAATAAGTCCAAAATTCCTTACTGCGCCCCACCATGTTTTCTAAGAAACGGGATTGAGATTCATGGATACCAAAGGATGTCCCTCGACGAATCACTCTTCCTTCAAATGCAGGATTGACTCCCTGTTCATACATTCCGTGGCCTGCCTCATGGATGGTGCCAAAAATGGCAGAACGGACATTATCTTTTAAGTAACGGGTCGTGATACGAACGTCGCCCGTATTGACAGAAGAAGCAAAAGGGTGCACCGTTTCGTCTAAGCGACCACCTTCCATATCAAAACCGATTAGAGGCAGAATATATTGATTGAATTTCTTTTGAGCTTCTACATCATATTCCTGCGCGAAAATATCCTCACGCGGTTGGGACTGTGAAGCTTTTATTTTATTCAAGAGCTCTACACTTTTTTCTCGAAGCTCCTTAAACAATGGATCTAGCTTTTCTACAGTCAATCCAGGCTCAAACTCATTTAACATCGCATTGTATGGGTGCCCTTCATAACCATAATATTCACCAAACTTCTTCTTGAACGCCAATACTTTTTCCAGTACAGGTGCGTAAGATGCGAAATCATTCTTCTCACGCGCTTCTTCCCATGCCTCATTCGCATCATTAACAAGAATGACATATTCTTGATACTCTTCTGCCGGGATTTTGATGGACTTGTCATAGTTCTTTTTCCTCTCGGCCACACACGCCTTTGTCGCTTCATCCAACTGCTCCCATACCTTCTCTTCAGTCAAGAAAGTAAGCAACTCTCCCATTTCTTCCGAGATTGCCAGCTTGAAAGCTTCTGTCGACAATGTTCCTCTAGCTTTTCCAAACAAGGAACGTCCTTTTTTAGGAGCTTTCGTTTTAGAATCCCAGCTAAGAAGACCCAACACATCATTATAATGGCAAAGCTTCTCATCCAATCTATTGAAGGCATCCACTTTTTCTTGAACATTCTTTTCTAATACAGGTACTGTAGACATGATAATCCTCCTAGTAAAAATAGTATGAAAATTATGTATTATCTTTATATTATATCAGATTTCCACCGGAACGCTAAGCAACTGTTACAAAAAAAAAGCCCTATAAGAGTTGTTCTCTCATAGGACCTTTAATCTTGAATTAACCTTCAATTGCCTGCTTCAAATCAGCAATAAGATCTTCTACATCTTCAATACCGACGGAAATACGAACTAAACCATCCACAATTCCGAGTTCTGCACGTCGCTCAGCCGGAATGGATGCATGTGTCATTCGTGCAGGAACAGAAATTAAACTTTCCACTGCTCCTAGGCTTTCCGCTAACGTGAAGTATTTAATTCTTGCTAACAGCTGATCCGCTTTCTCGGCACTTCCGATGTCAAAGGACACCATGCCACCAAAACCGTCGGCTTGTTGCTTGGCAACCTCATGGTTCGGATGTTCTTCTAATCCAGGATAGTATACTTTTCCAACAAAAGGATGGCTTTCTAGGAACTCAACGATGCGGCGAGTGTTCTTTTCCGTCGCCTCCATACGAAGCCCAAGCGTCTTGATTCCTCGCATCAATAGCCAAGAATCTTGCGGCCCTAAGATACCCCCGGTTGAGTTCTGAACGAAATGCAACTTTTCTGCCAGTTTCTCTGAATTAACAACAACAAGACCTGCCACCACATCACTGTGACCACCAATGTACTTGGTCGCACTATGAAGGACAATGTCTGCACCAAGATTAATTGGCGTCTGCCAATATGGAGTGCTGAATGTGTTATCAACGATTGTTAAGAGATTATGCTTTTTCGCAACTAAACTAGCTTTTTGAATATCCGTCACTTTTAGCAATGGATTTGTCGGTGTTTCAATGAAAAGCGCCTTCGTATTTTCTTGAATGGCTGCCTCTATATTTTCCACCTTGCTAGTATCCACAAAAGTGGAGCTAATTCCCATTCTGTTTAACACCTTTGTCATGACACGGTATGTCCCACCGTACACATCATCGGTTAAAACCACATGGTCTCCGCTGTCAAACAACATCATAACGGCTGTAATGGCCGCCATACCAGAACCAAAAGCAAAGCCTGCTTTTCCATTTTCCAAGTCTTTTATCAATTCTTCCAATGCATGACGCGTAGGGTTTCCAGTTCTGGAATACTCATACCCTTTGAAATTCCCTACACTCTCCTGTTTATATGTGCTTACTTGATAGATAGGTGTAGAAACGGCACCTGTATGTGGGTCACCGAAGATTCCACCATGAATCAGTTTAGTTTTCTTATGCATTTCAAATTCCTCCTTCATAAATCTTTTTGCTTAAATAGCGTTCACTGCTATCAGCAAAAATCATCACAATGTTGGTTCCCGGTTGGGCTATTTTTGCTTCTTTCAAAGCCGCATGCAACGCAGCACCTGAAGAGCTTCCTACCAACAGACCTTCTTTTTGTGCCAATTCCTTGACGCGGTCAAATGCATCCACATCATATACCGTGTGGATGGCGTTGAAATATGTCTCATCCATATATCCTGGGAGGAACTCCATCCCAATGCCTTCTGTTTTATGCGGGCCAGACTCGCCGCCGTTTAAAATAGATCCTTCTGGTTCCACGATGACCGTTTTCACTTCTGGGTTCTTTTCTTTTAAAAACTTGGCAGTTCCCATGAAGGTTCCACCTGTTCCCGCTCCGGCTACAAACACATCCACCTGTCCATCCAACTGTTCCCAAAGCTCAGGTCCCAGTGTTTTGTAATAGGTTTCTGGATTGGCAGGGTTTCCGAACTGCTGCGGACAATAAGAATTAGGAATCTCCTCGTTAAGCTCTTTGGCTTTTTGAATTGCCCCCTTCATCCCAAGCGGCGTTGGAGTGTGAACAATCGTAGCACCAAGCGCCTTCATCAGATCCTGTTTTTCCACACTGAACTTCTCCGGCATACATACCATTACCTTGTAACTAGTACCAACCGCAGCAAGCGCAAGTCCGATACCAGTATTGCCAGCTGTTGGTTCAATGATGGTTCCGCCTTCTTTCAGCTTGCCGGAACGAACCGCATCCTCGAGTAACTCTTTCCCCAAACGGTCTTTTATACTTCCGCCAGGATTATAAAACTCAAGCTTTGCAAAGAGGCGCACCCCTTCTGGCACCTCAAAATTACTCAATTCCACGACAGGCGTATTGCCAATCAAGCCATGGACATTTTTAAAAACGTTCATCCTTTATCCCCCCGCAGACATTCCTTCTATGTGTTAAGCGTTTCTTAGCTCACTTAGCATATTTTCAATTAACATGGAAGAATGCAATGCTGCTTTGCTTAAGAATTGATCGAAACTGATGTTGGACTCTTTCCCTGCGATATCAGATAGTGCACGAATTACCACAAACGGCACCTCAAACGCATGGCATACCTGTGCAATTGCCGCCGCTTCCATTTCCGCAGCCTGCAGTTCAGGCATCTTTTCACGCACCGCTTCCACACGGACCGGATCATTCATAAAGGAATCACCTGTTGCGATAAGTCCTTCCACAACCTGCATCCCGCTCACATTTTCCGCCGCTTTTTTCGCAACAGCCATAAGCTTTGCATCTGCTTCAAATGCTGCCGGCAAACCCGGAACTTGTCCGTATTCATATCCAAAAGCCGTCACATCCACATCATGGTGACGAACTTCTGTAGAAATAACAACATCTCCAACATTTAAGGACGGCGAGAACCCACCAGCGGAACCAGTATTAATCACTACTTCCGGTTTGAAACGTTCTAAAAGTAAAGACGTGCTGAGTGCCGCATTCACTTTACCAATCCCTGATTTAGAAAGAATAACATCCACGCCATTCAATGTTCCTGTATAATATTCACAACCTGCAACAGTTGTTGTCTCCATACCTTCAATTTTTTCACGCATGATTGTTACTTCTTCTTCCATTGCTCCGATAATTGCTACTTTCATTATGAGAATCCCTCTTTTCATAAAATTAGTGGACGGATCGACTCACTTTTTCAAAAAAAGAGAGAATGTGATTGCCCGCCTACTATTGTTTTGTTGCTTCCATTACCCAGACAAAATGGTTAAAACGCTGGTACTCCACTTCAAATCCATGCTTTTCGAAAATATCAGTGAGTACCCTTATCGTTGTATAGTATTCCGTTTTCAAGTCGTTCGCCAAATTCAAAAACGTATGCTTTTTTGCCTGTTCAATTGTCGCTCTGTACGCATCATCATTTTCAAAGACCGTATCAGCAAATACTATTTTACCACCTTTATCAAGCAACTTTCCATAGTGCGCCACCGCTTCTTCTTTTTCAACATCTGTCAAATGATGAAACGCATAGGTGCTTACAATGGATTGAACCTGATCTGACGGTTCAGAAAAGCTCAAAAAGTCCCCATCCTCGATACTGACGGTCTGTGGCAGCTTTTCTGCCGCCTTTTCCCTCATAGTTTTAGAAGGCTCAATGGCATACACTTTTTTACCTTGTTTCAACAGCTCGGCTGTGAGATTCCCTGTCCCCACTCCAAATTCAACGACAGGACTTAAAGCTTTAGAGGCTACATCTTTCAAGATATCATCATAGCCACGAAAAACCTCTGCATATTCCTGGTCTTTGCCGCTTACCGTCGCATCATAATAGTTTGCCCAGTCATTAAACAGTTCGACGAATTCACGTCCCATTAATGATCACTCCACTTATAATTTATATAATTCCTATCAGTATAGTATGCTTTAATAAAATAACTGTTCTCAATCTAACACATCTTTCTATTTTCTTCAATGAAAATGTTTGGTAGAATATACATGGGACCCTTATAGGAGAAGGTTGAGAGCGGTTGCAAACGTTCTGATTTTTCTGCAAAATAAACCCGATGAAAGGACTAGGAATTATTAATGAGGAACTTTGAATTTAGTTTATTAGAAGATAAAGTAGAGTTTTTTGAAGCACTTGACTTGAAAACGTTAGAAAAGAAAATAAATGAACAGATTGATCACAACCGCGCCATCATGCTCGGAGTCCACTCCGTATCTCATCAAATGCATGTAGATGAGGAAGGCAGACGCTTTTACAGTGCCGTGGTGCATTTTAGGTTGAAGGGGAAATGAATAGGTTGTGCGAGAACGCTCGGGAGGGGGCGTTTTTTTGTTTGGTTATCACTTTAAGAAATACTTTCGACCTTTATAATCCCCTTCAAATCTAAGGTTTAATGAGGATAAGTATTTGGAAGTAGCTGTTGGAGAAGGTAGTTGAAGAAACCACCTTATTTCTTTATTTGTAACGATTTCTCCTAACAATAATTTGTGATCTAAAAGTGCTTCTAGATGTGTAACTTTAGAAGATGCTCCACATTTAAAGCAGTACCATGTTGATCTTTTCTTTTGCATTGGGGCACTTGTACAAGAAGTGCAAATTACTCCAAGTATAAGTTCTTGAGGTGGAATTTTGTAGTTGACAAGAAGATTGAACTTATCAGGAGTATGCTTTTTAATCATCAGTTTTGAGAGTTTTTGAAGATTTTTCTTACAAAGTTTTTCATGGGTATGTATACCGTTAATTTCTTTTATTCTGTTTGGAAGATTCGTTTGAAAAGTGACTTTTTTCATAATGGAGGGTGTGGTCTTAATAAGAGTAGCACTAGTATGAGTTAAAGCGATGAGACTTGCGATTGGGATGGGGGGAAAACCATGCTTATCAAACCAAAGTGCAAGCTGATGTCTTTGCCGTGCCATTTGAGAGATTGGATCACTTAACTTTTCTATACCGCCATTATCAGGTAAGTGCCTTAATAGTTGATTTGCTTGTTCATCAAACTCTAAAACTCCATTTATATACTTTGAATCAACTATAATGCAGTGGGTCTGGGAGAGAAGTACAGTGTCCATTTGAAAATATCTACCTTTTGGATCTTCAAGCCTGAGACTATTTAGAATTAAATACTCATTATCAGGGAGAAAGGTTAAAAAGTAATCCATTGCTTCTTCCCCTTTATGACCGTAGAACAATTTGCCATGTTCTTTTTCTAACATTGGGTATTTAGAGTGATTTTTGGGGATCCTTCGCATTGCTGCCTCGTGAGTTAGAAGCCTATGCGACTTTTCCCTTTGCTTTTTGATCATTTTCCACCTCCGCTTTTTCATTCTTAACTATATTCTCTTTATCTCACTTAATTCCCTGCTCTAAAGTATCTTTTTTCTATGTATTTGTTTTGAGTGACCATTTAAAGTAACCTCTCTAAATTGGTTATTTTCCAAACTCCTAATTTTATTTTCATTTACGTAAAAATACGAGCCGAAACGCACATTTTATTTTCCGTTATTCATAAATACGAGCCGAAACACGTCACTTACGAGCCGTTCGACAAAATACATCAACATTCGACACTCCTGTCTTTGCTCCAACCAAACCCCTCAGTTACCTATTTCCAAAAACCCCACCCCAAAACCTCATGCCAACCAGCCTCCCCCCACCAAAAGCCCTTCAACACTTCAATCCCTTGACCTTCCCAAAAGTCGAACACCATAACCACAATAAAAAAGACCCACCCCCAATGGGATAGGTCCGCACCACTATTTAATTCACACACTTTACAACGACTTAACCTGCTCCACCTTTGTTGGTTTCCAACCTTTGTTGGTCACCCATTCCAGATAGACTTTGAAGTTTTCGCCCGTTGATTTATTTTTGATGGACGCTATGGATGAGTGCTCACTGCCGCCATTGCCTAAGAAAATCAATGTGTAGTCGCTGCTGCTCAAACGGGTAGCTGCTTCCACGGCTTTTAATTTTTCATCCCAGTCAACATGGCCTTCGTCATAGACGGATGTATGTGGCTCGGATTGAGAAGTTCCACCAGGTCCCCAGCCTGGGTTAGTCATTGTTTTGATGACATTAGGGTCATCGGAGTTTTCGGAAACCTCTGTTTCGGAATCGTCCGCTTCGTTGGAATCTTCTTCTTTTTCCTCTTCTTTATCTTTATCTTTTTCTTCTTTTTCTTTTTCTTCTTCCGCGTCTTGCTCAGCGGATTCTTCCGCTTCCTCAGATTCAGCTTCTTCCTCGTCAGTAGGAGCAGCTTCCTCGGATTCTTGTTCTGCTGCGTTCTCTTCTGTTTCACTTAATTCCTGTTCCCCTGTAGCCAGCTGATTTTCGTTATCTGTGGCTGGGTCATTCTTTCCAAAGAACAAGGAAGAAGCAAGAACGACGATAAATATGAATACAACACCAATCAGGATGTTCAAAATCATGTTTGTTTTTTTGCGTTTGGTTGTTCGGCCGTAACGTGAGCCACCTTTGTTAAAGTCTAAAGACACGACAGTCCCTCCTAGTCAAAGCCATATATAGTATAATTACAATAGCTTATTGTACCATCAATACTATAAAAAGCACAGTGAAAAGGATTGCCATTATCTTTCTTGGTTTTCCCAGTTGTATATTTCTTGAACCATTTTTGAGTAAACTGATGAGACATTGTTCTCATCCACAACATCTAATTCCACCATAACCATAGCATATTTAGGACTTTGGATTGGAAAATAACCTGCAAACCATCTATTGTATAACTCTCGACCGTCATCGGTAAATTTTCCTGTCTGCGCCGTACCGCTTTTTCCTGCAACTTCATAAGAGAGGCCTTTCATTCTCCATCCGGTCCCAGTATCACCTTCCACTACTTCTCTTAAAAGATGTTGAAGCTGCATGACCGTGTAGGATGAAAGCTTTTCAACATCTCTTTCATGCTCAGGAAATGTAAACAAGGTCGTCCCGTTTTTGTATAGGATGTCACTGACCAACTTAACTTCTTTCGACTCTCCACCCCGCGCTATCGTGGCCATCATATTCGCGACGGCAAGTGGCGTTACTTTTACATCTTTTTGTCCGATTGATGTCTGCGCTATAGCAAGAGGCACCCCTTTATCTTCATCGTTATCCCACACCACATTTTCTTTTTCATGAGGGATCTGAACAAAATCATCAAAACCAAACATATCCCCCTTCCATCCAACAGTTCCCGTTAACCCGAGCATAGCTGCATACTTATCCAATGCGCCCTTATCTTTTTGAGCCAACTGTTTACCAATCTCACCAAACGTATAGTTACAACTTTGGGCAAAGCTTTTTTCGAGGTTGATCGTACCCATACGCTTCTTTACATCCTCGTGCAGATTTCCCCTTATATCCAAATCACAGTTGAACATCATTTCATTGTCCACAACGTTTTCCTCGATTGCTGCTGCCGTTACAACCGTTTTAAACACAGAGCCAGGAAAATGGGGTTCTAGCAAATAATTATGTGCACCCGCTCCCTTTGAAGGGTTCTCAGGGTCCATGGATGGTTTGGATACCATCGCGACCACTTCATTTGTTTCAATATCAATGACGACAAGCCCACCCTTTTTAACTTGATATTCATTAAGGGTTTTCTCTGCCAGTTGCTGGATGTTTCTATCAAGGGTTGTTTGGACAGTAAGAGGGTAATAGGGATTGGACGGCGACATATACCGAACATCGATTCCGAATAATGGACCGCCAAAACGGTCAACATGGTAGAGCAATTTTGTTGAGCCTTCCGGTAAAATAATTTCATCGAACGCTTCTTCTAATCCGGATACTCCAATCGGCGTATGTGGCGAATAGTTTTCTTTCTCGACTTTATCAGCATAACGTTTCATAAATGTATCAACATCTTCCCCAGTCAAACCTATGACGTGTTCTGCTATTTTTTCATCAAGTTCAAACTGACGATACAAGGCGACAATTCCAGGATAATCAAGCTCGTTAATTTGTTCCATTTTCTCATCTGTTAAACTTTCTGATAACACGACTGGTTTATCCGCATCAGCAAGCAGGCTGTCAATCTCAGATGCATTCATCTGCAAGATGCCAGCGAGCTTCTCTTTCGGCCAATCAAGACCGTTCAGGAAAGGAAATAAGATGACACTTGGAAAATAGTCATGCGTTAATGGCAAGCCATTCCGATCAATGAATCTTCCACGGCCTTCATCAATCACAAGTGATTGTGTTCGTTGTTTGACGCTTGCTTCAATTAAGTTTATATGTTGATCTGTGAAGGATTCTGTGCTGATGAGCTGCACTTGAACAAGCCTTCCGACAAGCAGGCTTAAGAGCAGTACGACACAGATTCCGAGTTTATTAATTCTCCCTTTTATTAACCGTTGCATAAAAAAACACCTCATCAACATTGTTGACGAGGTGCGTTCTTTTTAATCAAGTCGGCTGTTTTCTATAGAAACTGATGTTATCGGCTTGTAAGGTTGACCGTTTCTTTTCGCTTCAGTCACTCGCTTTCCGCGGGGCGGTGCTTGAGCCTCCTCACTTCGTTGCGGGGTCTCAAGTCTACCGCTACCTCCCGCCGGAGTCGAGTGCCTTTCGCTACAATCCACTCTTCCATCTATCTTTTAGATTGCAAGAATCTTTCATAAACAGCCTTGCTTATTTTACGGAAACAATCTTCACGTTCATTTCTCCACCTGGAGTTTGGATGGTTACTTCATCGTTTACGCGTTTGCCCATTAGGGAGCTTCCCATTGGAGATTCGTTGGAGATGTTGCCTTCGAACGGATCAGCTTCAGCGCTTCCTACGATTGTGTAAGTTTCTTCTTCGCCGTCTGGCAGCTCCACAAACGTTACAGTTTTACCAAGGCCGACTGCGTCTGTATCCTTGTCTTCTTGGATGATTTTTGCGTTACGGACCATTTGTTCAAGAAGCGTGATGCGTCCTTCTACGAATGCTTGCTCTTCTTTTGCAGAATCGTACTCAGAGTTCTCAGAAAGGTCTCCGAAACTACGTGCTATTTTAATACGCTCTACCACTTCTTTACGTCTTACGGATTTTAAATTCTCTAATTCTTGCACAAGCTTGTCTTTCCCTGCTTGTGTCATTGGATATACTTTCTCTTGTGCCATGACTTTTCACTCCTTCTAGTAATTGCATTCCCCAATTTACGTTGTATCTTTATGGCAATAAAGTTCAAAGCCTATGTAAATGCGGAAAAAGATGTACCCATTAAATGGAATACATCGTCGCTCCTTCCACAATTGGAAAATTCTCTAGCTTATCATATGTTATTACAAAATCTCTTTTTGTTCAAGAATTGTTTGAATTTTTGTTACCATCAGGTCGATGGCAACATGATTTTGTCCACCTTCAGGGATGATAATATCTGCGTATCGCTTTGTTGGTTCAATGAATTGATTGTGCATTGGGCGGACAACGGTCACATATTGTTCGATGACAGAATCAATCGTACGTCCGCGTTCTTTAATGTCACGCAACATGCGGCGGATAATGCGTAAATCTGCATCTGTATCTACAAAAAGCTTTATATCCATTAAGTTACGCAAACGTTCGTCTTCTAATACCAAAATTCCTTCCACAATGATAACATCTTTCGGTTCTACTTCGATGACTTGTGTGGATCTTGTATGAAGCGTGTAATCATAGACAGGTTTATTGACGTTATCATAGTTTAATAAATGCTTAATGTGTTCAATCAATAAATCATTATCGAATGCCAAAGGATGGTCATAATTTGTTTTTAATCTTTCCTCCATCGGCACGTCTGTCTGGTCTTTATAGTAATAATCTTGCTCAAGCATTAGGATGGACTTCTCTGTAAAATGATCAAAGATAGCTTTTGTTACACTCGTTTTCCCTGAGCCAGATCCTCCGGCTACACCGATTACGATCGGTTTTTTCCCCATGGTATTACTGCCCCTTTCGCATCATGTTGTTCGGATAAATCGGCTTTTCCACTTTAAATTTCACGATTTGTAATGGATGGCGGGCAGCATCTAGTTCATTGCCTTTTTCATCCCAAACCTTCTCTATTTTTTGTGTGAAGTTTTCAATTTCCGGACCAAAAAATTCCACTTCATCGCCTGGTTTAAAAAAGTTTCGTTGCTGTAAGGTCACCATTTGAGTTTCCTTATCATAATCAAGCACCAATCCAACGAAGTCAAAGTCTGTCTTCTTGCTATGGTTGCCAAACATTTGCTCTTTATACCCCGGAACACCTTCAAAGAAAGCAGGTGCCGTCTCGCGGTTTGCACATTTATCAAGTTCTTCCAACCATTCTTGTTGAATCGTGAAGTTCTCAGGATCGGCACAATAAGCGTCGATTACTTTGCGGTATACACTTACTACTGTTGCTACATAGTGAATGGATTTCATGCGGCCTTCAATTTTCAAACTGTCAATTCCAAGTTCAATCATTCTAGGAATAGATTCGATTAACTTTAAATCTTTAGGACTCATAGCAAATGGTGAATCACCTTCTGCAAATAACGGTTTTTCTTCTCCGCCGTTCAATTCATATAAGTCGTAATCCCAACGGCAAGACTGACAGCAGCCTCCGCGGTTAGAATCTCGTGCGGTCATATGATTACTTAGCGTACAGCGTCCAGAGTATGCGATACACATGGCACCGTGAATGAAGGTCTCAATTTCGATGTCCACTTTCTCTTTCATCTCACGGATTTCTTCCGCGCTTGTTTCACGAGCAAGCACGACACGCTCTAGGCCCTCCTCTTTCCAAAACTGAACTGCTTTCCAGTTGGACAAGGATTGTTGGGTACTTAAGTGAACTTCAAGCTTAGGTGCCACTCTTCTGCATGTTTCAATGATGAGCGGGTCAGCAACGATGATTCCATGAACTCCAGCGCCTTCAATGCCGCGAAGGTAATCATCCAACCCGTCCATGTTTTCATTGTGAGCAAAAATATTGGTGGTAACGTAGATGCGCGCGCCAAATTTTTCAGCAAATTGAACACCTTCTGCCATTTCTTCAAAGGTGAAATTTCCAGCATTGGAACGAAGTCCGTATTCTTGACCACCGATGAAAACAGCATCTGCACCATATTGAACAGCTATTTTTAATTTCTCTAGGTTTCCTGCCGGGGCAAGTAGTTCTGGTTTTTTAACAATTACCCGTTTTCCGTCAACTATCTTAGAAATCTTATCATTTACATAGGTTGTCATAAAAGGCTACCTCCTTTTCACATTAATAGACTGTTTCTTTAAAGAAGAACCCTGTGTCGAGTGGACGGTGGTCTTGTTGAAGTTCTTCCATTTCATTTAACAGATCATCTTTGATATCTTCATAGGCTTCTCTGTCATCTGCACAAAGGTCTATTGCTTTTCTATATCTCTTTGTTACTTCAACGATATATTCCGGTGTTTGAAGTACACCGTCAATTTTAAAGCTGTCCACTTCTGCATCCATCATTTCTTCCAGTTCGTCAATGATGCACATGTCATTTGGACTCATGATATGGGTGCCGTTTTCGTCTTCATAGACAGGATATTTATTGCTTCGTTCCTTGTCATGGAGAAGCATGGCGCGTTCCTTGCCTTTTTCCACTTCCATTTGTTTGCCCTGGTATTCAAAATAATGCCCAAGCAATGAACGCTTGGATTGGAACATACATGTCATGCCATGGACTTGAACTTCTATTTCCACTTCTGCGTTTTCCTTGATTTCAACAATGGCATCCATGTTGAGTTCGCGGGCCAATACGGCACGTTTGGAGCCTTTTCTGCCCCAGTAATTACAGGTGTAGTAGTTGGTTGCTGTGGTCTCTGTATTCCAATGCAGCGGCATGTTTGGAGCAACTTCTTTTGCTGCCATTAATACAGCCGGATCTCCGAAGATAACCCCATCTGCACCTGCTTCATTCAAGATTTGAAGATAGTCGGACAACTCGTCCACTTTTTCATTATGGAAAAGGGCATTCATTGCCACATACACTTTTTTCCCGTTCTCATGAGCAAGATCAATGGCTGCCTTCACTTCGTCCTTTTTGAATTCTCCAGCCAAGCGCAAGCCGTAGCGCTCTTCTCCGACAACAAATGCATCTGCACCGGCGTCTATTAAGTCTTTTAAATTCGTTAAGTCTAGCGGTGTCACTAATAACTCAGGTTTTTTCAACGTTCTTCACCTCTTTTTTTACTGATTGCGATCCCATCACCAACAGGCAAGATCGTGGTGATATAGTCTGGGTGTTCCATCAACCATCTATTGTATCGGTCAATCTTTTTGACCAGGTTTCTGATTCTTTTTGGTTCAATCAATTCGTGGTCCTCTGCTACCATCCCCCGAAAGAGGACGTTATCGGTGATGATGATGCCCATTTCGTTTAACAGGGTTTCATACATCGTAAAGAACCGTTCGTATTGCCCTTTTGCTGCATCAACAAAAATGAAATCAAACGGTGCTTCTTTTTTCACTTGATCGAGCACTTCCAATGCGTCCCCGAATATCAAATGAATTCTATCTTGGAGCCCGGCTTGTTCTATATGTGATTTTGCTTGCAGGTATCTGTGTTCGTCACGCTCTATTGTTACAATGGTCGCTTCTGGTAAAGCTTGTGCCATTCTGATAGCGGAGTATCCGATAGCTGCGCCTATTTCCAGAATTCTTTTTGGTGCGGAAAGCCTTAGGAGCTGAAGGAGTGTTTCCATTCCGACCAGGTCCATAATTGGGACATTTTCTTTTTCAGCAAGCTTTTCCATGTTGCTGACTAATTCATTCCTTTGGGGAGTGAGTGTATTTAAGTAGGATATTACTTTATTTTCATTGGCTTCCAACGGTGGACGCCTCCTTTAATCTTGCTAAAAACAAAGAAAATAGAGGTGACCTCAACGGAGGAACCCTCTTTTTACGTTAAAACATTTTAGTTCAAAACAACTCGATATATTTTACCACAAAAAAATAGGGAATGCGAATTAATTTCGCACTTCCCTATCAGACTTATCCGTTGTCCTGACTTGTGATATGTTCATTTTTATCGATGTTGTGCTCTTCTAGCGTTTCGTTGAATAGGACTTCGCCATCTGGTGTTGCCAAAAAGTAGTAATACTCAGTTTCAGCAGGCTTCAATGCAGCTTGAATGGATGTAAGACCGGCATTGGCGATAGGTCCCGGTGGTAGACCTTGGTTCTTATACGTATTGTAAGGTGAGTCCACTTCAAGATGCTCATATAATGTCCGCTCTTTATGTTCACCAAGCGCATATAACACAGTTGGATCTGTTTGAAGCGGCATTCCTACGTCAAGTCGATTATAGAATACACTTGAAATGTAATCACGGTCTGTTTGAACAGTTGCTTCTGCTTCTATCAAACTTGCCATCGTCAGCAATTCATGTGGAGTTAAATCCATATTGCCCATCCCTATTCTTACTTCGTCATACTGTAGAATCTCATCAGTCTTTTGAAGCATGATATCAATCACTTCTTCTGCCGTCGGATTTTCTACATAGAAAGGATAGGTTGCAGGGAATAGATAGCCTTCCAAAGCATACTTAACATCTTCATCGAACATTTCATCTGTAATAACTTTTGGATATTTCTCCCTCATCTTTTCGAGGAAATCCTTGTCATTTGCTTTTTCGAGGAATTCTTTTTCCGAAAGCCCCATTCTATTTTCCAGGATGACAGCAATTTGCTCCAATTGACGACCTTCAGGAATGGTAATCTGGAAGAGGACTTCCTGTTGAACTTTACCTTCTTTTAAGAAACCTATGATCTCATCAAGGTTCATGGAAGGACTTAGCTCGTATTCTCCCGCCATAAATCCTGATTCATTTTTAAACTTTACATAGTATCGGAATACTTTACCATTATTAATGATACCATTTTCCTCTAAAATACGACCGATGGATGTCGGAGAGGATCCTATAGGAATTTCCACTTTTTCTGTTTTGGTATCTTCTTCATTCACAGGCTGCAATGCATTTTTTATATAAAAATAACCGCCGCCAATAATACCAGTCAGGGCTAGCATAAGTAAGACAAATACTGTAAAGACAATGCGGCGCACAATCTTTGCTTCAAAATGTTTTTCTTTCAATTTTTCTTGAATATAGTCTTTGTTGTTTTTTTCAGACAAAAAAATACCCCCTCTCGTACAACTAACAATTATACAACAAATTCATTAATTTTTTGACAAAAAAGCATGTATTTTCTCTTTTCCGACACATTCCCACATCATATTTTACCATTTTTTTCGCATTATTCATTACTTTTTTCCTAAATATTTTGAATTTATTAGGGTGAACAACATACAGTCATTTAGTAGTTTTACCATTTTCATTGAGAATAAAGGGTATGGTAAAATAAAATTGGAGGTAGAATATGAAACTTACACTATACACTGACTACTCATTACGAGTTCTATTATATTTAGCAAGCGCACCTCAAAACAACAAACTAATCCAAATAAAAGAAATAGCAGAAGCTTATGGCATTTCGAAAAATCATCTTATGAAGGTTACCTTTCATCTTGGAAAGTTAGGCTATGTGGAGACTATCCGCGGCCGTAATGGGGGATTATTGTTAGCCAAGGAACCAAAGGAATTGAATATTGGTGAATTGGTACGGCAAACGGAGGAAGACTTTCATATTGTTGAGTGTTTTCAAGATAATGCGTCTTGTATCATATCGCCACATTGTAAGTTAAAAGGCGTATTATATCAGGCGACACAAGCGTTCATATCTGTCTTGGATCAATACACTTTAGCTGATCTGATAACAAACAAAGAGCAATTGACCACTCTATTGTTTACAGAAGAAAAAAACATGGACAAAAATAAAGAGAGCAAACAGGAGTAACCTGCTTGCTCTCTTTTTTCTTACTCTTCTTCTTCAGCCAAGAAAGTGTTTAACATTTCTTCAATCATGTCCCACTCTTCATCCGTTTCAACCGGTTGAAGGTCGCCACCTTCTTCTGATTCGCTAGGAACGAAGCTTGATGCATGGATTTCGATGTCATCCTGGTCATCATTTTCCGCACCTACTGGGTAATAAAGTACATAGGACTTTCCAAATTCCTCAGAATCAAATGTGAAAAGCACCTCACATAATTGCTCATTCCCGTTTTCGTCTACTACTGTAATATTTTGTTCTCCGTGTTCCATTATGCTCACCTCTAATTTATTGTTGGCTGTCAAGATATCCTTGTAAAATGACAACGGCAGCCATCTTGTCTATTACTTGCTTTCTTTTTTTTCTACTTACGTCAGCAGAAAGCAGAATTCTTTCTGCTGCTACAGTAGAAAGCCTTTCATCCCAATAGATGACCGGCAGTCCCGTTTTAGCAGTCAGCATTTCACCATAATGCTGACTGGCTTCGCCGCGGGGACCGATAGAACCGTTCATATTCTTTGGTAAGCCAACTACGACTTTCTCAGGCTTATATTCAGCGATGATCTGCTTCAATCGCTTAAACCCTAAATTTTTTATTGCTTCATCAATTTTTATCGTTTCCAAGCCCTGTGCTGTCCATCCCATTTCATCACTGATGGCAACACCGACTGTTTTGGAACCGACGTCTAAGCCCAAAATGCGCATGTACTACTCCTTGCGGTGCTGTTCTAGGTAAGACTTCACTAATTCTTCAATTAGCTCGTCCCTTTCAATTTTCCGAATAAGCGTTCTTGCTTCTTTATGACGCGGAATGTATGCTGGGTCTCCAGATAGCAAGTAACCGACAATCTGGTTGATGGGGTTGTACCCTTTTTCCTGCAACGCCTCATAAACTGTTATTAATACGTCATCCACATTAGCTTCCAATGCATCTTCCGGAAAGTTAAACTTCATTGTTTTGTCAAAGGAGCTCATCATTTGCACCTCTCTCTTAGACTTCTTTTTTTCTATCTGCTTGTCAATTGTTACCTATATTGTACACCAAATGTCGGCAATGTTAAACGGATTTTATCCAATCTTCAACAGATTGTAATGCAGAATCGACTTGTTCCGGGTTTTTACCGCCTGCTTGTGCCATGTCAGGACGACCTCCGCCGCCGCCACCGCAACGTGTAGCCACTTCTTTTACAACCTTGCCGGCATGGTAACCTTTTTCAATTAGATCTTTTGTTACCCCTGCAGAAATATTCACTTTACCATCTTGGACGCTTGCAAGTACTATGATACCAGAACCAAGCTTATTTTTTAAATCATCCACCATCGTACGCAGATTATTCATGTCTGTTCCTGCTACCTTGCTCACTAGCATTGTTACGCCATTAACGTCTTTCGCTTTGGAAGAAAGGCTGGATGCTTCAATGTTTCCAAGCTTCGAAGCCAAGGATTGGTTTTCTCTTTGCAGTTCTTTCATATCAGATAAAAGAACATCGATTCTTGTTCCAACTTCCTGTGGTTTCGTTTTCAGCTTCGCCGCTGCATCTTTTAACAGTTGTACTTGATCATTTAGTAAACGGTAAGCCCCTTCACCTGTGACAGCTTCCATACGGCGTGTTCCTGCTCCTATTCCAGATTCAGAAACAATCTTGAATAAACCAATTTCAGATGTATTTGGAACATGGCAACCACCGCATAGCTCAAGGCTGTATTCTCCAACTTGGACAACACGGACAATATCTCCGTACTTTTCACCGAACAATGCCATGGCACCCATTGCTTTTGCTTCTGAGATGGATTTGTTTTCAATGACAACATTGATGCTAGCCCAGATTTTTTCATTAACAATCGCTTCGATTTTCTCGATTTCCTCTTGTGTCACTTGACCAAAATGAGAGAAGTCAAAGCGAAGACGATCTGCCGTCACTTGTGATCCCGCTTGGTTTACATGAGTCCCAAGCACGTCTTTTAATGCTTGATGCAAAATATGTGTAGCTGTGTGATTTTTAATAATTTGTGCACGGTTTTTCGCATGTACTTCTGCTTTAACGGCCTGTTCTCTATTTAACACGCCTTCTTCCACTACGATGGTATGAAGGTTTTGGCCGTTTGGAGCTTTTTGAACATCCTTTACAAATCCTCTGCCAGATTCGGTTACGATGTAGCCGTGGTCAGCAATCTGGCCTCCGCTTTCCGCGTAAAAAGGTGTTTCCGCCAAAATTACTTGAACCTCATCACCTGTTACAGCTGAATCTGCTAGCTCGCCGTCTTTAACAATAATAGATAAAGTCGTTTCTGCAGTAAGCTGGTCATATCCGACGAAACTGCTTTCTGTACGGATTTCCCCAAGCACACCTGATTGAACTTGCATGGAATTAGAGTCTTGACGGGCGGAACGAGCACGATCACGTTGCATTTCCATTTCCTTTTCGAAACCTTCGTGATCAAGCGTCATACCCTGTTCTTCCACATATTCTTCTGTCAGTTCAACAGGGAAGCCATACGTATCATACAGTCGGAATGCGTCTGAACCAGAAACCACCGTACTTCCATCTTCTTTAGCCTTTGCTATGACAGTGGAAAGGATCGCCAACCCGTCATTCAATGTTTCATGGAAACGCTCTTCTTCGGTTTTCACTACACGCTGAATGAAGTCTTGTTTTTCTTTTACCTCTGGGTAGAAATCGACCATGATTTCCGCTACAACCGGTACAAGCTCATACATAAATGGGCGGTTGATGCCAAGTTGTTTTGCGTAACGAACAGCTCTTCTTAGTAAACGGCGAAGTACATAGCCACGTCCTTCATTAGAAGGCAGGGCTCCATCACCTACTGCAAATGTCACGGTACGGATATGGTCAGCGATTACTTTGAATGCCGTATCTTTTTCAGCATTTGTGCGATATTTTTCACCGGACACATTTTCAGTCGCTTCGATAATAGGAATAAAAAGATCTGTATCAAAGTTTGTTGGTACGTCTTGGATAACAGCTACCATACGCTCAAGGCCCATACCTGTATCAATATTCTTCTTTGGAAGCGGTGTGTATGTATGGTCTGGGTTGTGATTGAACTCAGAAAATACAAGATTCCAAATTTCAAGGTAGCGTTCGTTCTCTCCACCTGGATATAGTTCTGGATCATTCAGGTCATTGCCATAGCTTTCACCACGGTCATAGAAAATTTCTGTGTTTGGTCCACTTGGGCCTTCTCCAATATCCCAGAAGTTACCCTCTAGGCGGATAATTCTTTCAGCAGGAACGCCAATTACTTCATTCCAGTACTTATATGCTTCTTCATCTTCTGGATGAATGGTGACGGATAGCTTTTCCGCTTCAAAACCAATCCATTTTTCGCTCGTAAGGAATTCCCAAGCCCAGTCGATCGCTTCTTTTTTGAAGTACTCTCCAATGGAGAAGTTACCAAGCATTTCAAAGAATGTATGGTGGCGTGCTGTTTTTCCTACGTTTTCAATATCATTGGTACGGATGGATTTTTGTGCATTGCAAATACGGGGATTTGCTGGGATGACACGGCCATCAAAGTATTTTTTTAGGGTTGCCACGCCACTGTTGATCCATAATAGGGATGGGTCTTCGTGTGGGACAAGGGATGCGCTAGGTTCAACAGCATGTCCTTTTTCTTTAAAGAAGTCTAGGAACATTTGTCGTACTTGAGCAGATGTTAGATGTTTCATTTGATTTTCCTCCTTTAGGTGTTACTGATTAAACTCCTGTTTCCTTTCGTTCCAGGTGGTCGCTTATCCAGAGGGCGGTGCTTGAGCCTCCTCGCTGCGCTGTGGGGTCTCAACCTACCGCTACCTCCCGCCGGAGTCTCACACCTTGCACTTCAGTCAACAGGGAAATTTGAAGAAAACAAAAAACTCCCGTCCCTAATAACAGGGACGAGAGTGTTCTCGCGGTACCACCCTGATTATGACAGAATGGTTCTGTCATCTCTCAGATTGCTTTAACGGTGCAAGCCGGCAGGATTTTACCCTGCTCTCCGGATTAGCTTTCCATTACCCTTCACCCTGGAATCCTTTCAGCCGTGGAATTCCTCTCTTTCAGGATGGTCTGTAATGTACTCAGATCCTTCTTTGAATTGGTTTATGTAGCTAGTATGCTTCGATTATATGCAACAGAAAGACCGTTGTCAATGTTTGATGAAATGAGCAGTAAGATGTGTTAAAGTAACCTTCAGCACAGCGAATACAGGTACTGCCAAAATCAATCCTACCACCCCTGCGACCTCTCCTCCAATTAATAGAGCCAAAATGATGAATACCGGGTGAATATGAAGACTTTTGCCCACGATTAATGGCGATAAAATGTTCCCTTCTATAAATTGCAGACCAAAAATAATGACGATTACCCATAGTACCATCTTCACAGAAATAGTCGCAGCGATGATAACTGCCGGAAAAGCTCCGATAATCGGTCCAAAATAAGGGATGATGTTCGTGATTCCTATTATCACACCAAGCACGAGTGGGTATTTCATGCCAGTCAGCCAGAGACTTGCGGTTGCAAGTATGCCTATGATCAAACATACCGTCAACTGTCCTCTTATATAGCTGCCTAGTGAGATGTCTACGTCCTTCAAAAAGGCAATTCCCGGTTCCCTCCATTTTCGAGGGGTCAAGTACCAGACCGTTTTTTTCACTTGATCATAATCCTTCAACAGGTAAAACACTATGAAAGGAATGACAATCAATATAAAAAAGGAGTTTAATACCCCTTTTAATCCGGCTACAACTTTTGTCAAGAGATTGGAGAGCATTGCTTCAAATTCACTAAAGGTTTGATCCACTCTATCGTGGATTCCGTCCGGCCAACTAGAAGTGGAACTATGAATCTGCTTGATCCAACCGCTATATGTTTGAGACAGTCGCGGGAAGTTTTCTGAAAGCTCCCAAAGCTGGTCAATGATGACAGGTATCCCTTTATAAGCTATGAGACCGATTCCACCAAAAAATAATAGGTAAATGATTAAGATAGCAATTGGTCTAGGCATCCCTCTGTTGTGAGTGTATTCTACAACGGGATGCAGCAGGTATGTAATGAAAATACTGATGAAAAATGGGATGCTGATGATGAAGATAACCTTCAAAACGGGCGCCCACAATGGACTCAGTTTCATAAAAACATACAAAATGATCATAACGAGTAGAAGTGTACCTAGGCGTAACAGCCATTTCTTCTGATTTTCCAAGAGAAACGCCTCCTACTCGTTATTCTCTATTTAGTTAAAGGTATTTATACGTTATTTACTTCAACTCTGAAATAGAATCGGCCACCGTTTTCATAATAAATTGCAGGTCTTCATCACTGATGGACAGAGGTGGTGACAGAGTAAGGACATTATTAAATCCAGCCACGGTCGCTCCGTTTTTTCCAACTATTAAGCCCCTCTTTTTACATGCGGCAATGACTCCGTTAATCTTGTCTATTTCAATCGGCTCTTTTGTTTCCTTGTTTTTAACAAGTTCCAATCCTATTAACAGCCCTTTTCCCCGGACATCTCCAACAAAGGGATGATCAGACAGGCGGGATTTGAGTTCGCTTAATAATATTGCCCCTTTTTCTGCAGAGCGCTCTATCAGCTTTTCATTTTCCATTATTTCAAGGTTTTTTAATGCCAAAGCACATGATGCCGGACTGCCCCCAAAAGTATTCACATGGCGCAGGTAGTCATATTCCTCAGATCCTTTGAATTGGTCATAGATTTCTTTTTTCACTGCAGTGGCCGAAAGGGGCAGATAGGCACTTGTAATGCCTTTGGCCATGGTGATGATGTCTGGTTTCACGCCATAATTCATGAATCCAAATGGCTTTCCTGTTCTTCCAAAACCGCAAATCACTTCATCTACAATCAAAAGGGCACCATGCTTTTTACAGATTTCAGAGACTGCTCCCATGTAGCTGTCTGGTGGAGTGAGGATTCCTCCGCCTGTAATGATTGGTTCCATGATCATTGCTGCAATGGTCTCGCTGAGCTCCCAAGTCATCACTTGATCCACGTCTTTTACGCATCTCATCCTCATGGGATCTCCTGTTTGCGCATCTTCCATTCTATACGTGTCGGGAGGAGGGATGTGTACAAACCCTGGTGCCAGTGGTTCATATTTATATTTTCGTTGCGCCTGGCCTGTTGCTGCTAATGAACCCATGGTGTTTCCGTGATAAGAACGGTATCTGGATACAATTTTATAGCGGTTGCTCTCACCGCGCTGAGCATGATATTGTCTTGCAATTTTAAAGGCTGTTTCATTTGCTTCCGATCCGCTGTTGGAAAAGAAAATGACATAATCTTCTCCAAGCCACTCGTTAAGTTTTTCAGCAAGTTTTATTGCCGGGACGTGACTTTGTGTTAGTGGAAAATAAGCGAGTTCTTTCAGCTGTTCGTACGCCGCTTCTGCAAGTTCCGTTCTGCCATAGCCGACGTTGACACACCAAAGCCCTGACATCCCGTCCAAATAACGGTTTCCATCGATATCGGTGATCCAAGCGCCTTTTGCTTCTTTTACTACCATGGTGGAGGAGGGACTATAGGGTTTCATGGAATGCCATAGATAGCGGTCATCTTGAGCCAATAAACTTTGTTCTTGCGTTTGATTTATTTTAGCCAACGGAAACACCCTTTCTATCTTCATTACACCGCTGGTGATTTCCCCAAATGGCTTCGCTTTCCGCGGGGCGACCTTGAGCCTCCTCGGTTCCCTGCGGAGTCTCAACATTGTCGCTACTCCCCCGCAGGACAAGGAAAGCTTCGACAGCGATGCATCGCACGAAGAAAATGCGTAGCATTTTCGAGGAGTCTACGCCTTTTGCTCCAATCACCAGCTAGAAAACTTTTCTATACTCTACACCTTATTTTAAAAATCGTATCTTGATGTGATCATTTTTTTACGGGTGAAGAAGTTGACGCCGTCTTTTCCGTTTACATGTAGGTCGCCGTAAAACGAATCTTTCCAGCCGGAGAATGGGAAAAATGCCATGGTTGCAGGAACTCCTACATTGACACCGATCATTCCAGCATCCGCTTCTTCCCTGAACTGCCTTACAGCCTTGGCATCTTTTGTGTAGATGGTTGCGCCATTTCCGAATCGGGATTTTTCGATATGAGCAAGCGCCTCGTCAAGGTCTTTTGCCCGCAAGAGACTAAGTACAGGAGCAAAGATCTCTTCCTTGGCAATCGTCATTTCTGGGGTCACATGATCAAAGATGGTTGGCCCAAGGTAATTTCCTTCTGTCATTTCATCCATTTCTTTCCGCCCATCGCGAATCAGAGAAGCTCCTTCGGAAACGCCCTTTTTAATATAGCCTAGTACTTTTTCTCTGTGACTTTCCCTAATAACCGGTGTCAGCAATACGTCTTCATCCATACCATTACCGATTGTCAGGGAATTTGATTTGTTTTTCAGCTCTTCCACAAATGAATCATTATCACCGACCACCACTACTGCACTGCATGCCATGCAACGCTGCCCAGCACTTCCAAATGCAGAGGTTAAAATATGTTGAGCAGCTTTTTCTATGTTGGCATCCGGCATGACGACATGGTGGTTTTTCGCACCAGATAATGCCTGAACCCGCTTCCCATTTTTGGCGGCAGTTTCAAACACATATTTTGCAACCGGCTGGGATCCTACAAAGGATATAGCTTTAACATCCTCATGATCTAACAGCCCATTGACTACATCATGTGCACCGTGGACAATATTCAACACTCCGTCTGGTGCTCCTGCTTCTGTAAACAACTCGACCAATCGATTGGCAAGCATCGGGGTCCGTTCTGAAGGCTTCAAAACAAATGTATTAC
The DNA here is from genome assembly GCF_002157855.1 of Sutcliffiella horikoshii. NCBI lineage: Bacteria > Bacillati > Bacillota > Bacilli > Caryophanales > Bacillaceae > Sutcliffiella > Sutcliffiella horikoshii. The sequence goes on from NZ_CP020880.1 coordinate 3,017,982, forward strand.
CACAAGCGATGGCAAGCGGGAACATCCATAGCGGAACCATCATTGGAAAGTTAAAAGGCGTTATTCCGCCTACAACTCCCAGCGGGTATCTGTACATGCTAGAATCAATATCTTCCGCAATATTGGATAAGGTCTCCCCCATCATCAATGTTGGTGCACCAGCTGCAAACTCTACACACTCCAACCCTCTCTGCACTTCTCCATGTGCTTCTTTGAACGCTTTTCCGTTTTCAAGAACAATTAACTTTGCCAGTTCGTCATGATTTTTTGTTAATAGGTGATGGTAGGCATACATGATGCGTGCACGTTTAGGTACAGGCATATCCTTCCATGTTTTAAATGCCAGCTTGGCTGCCTTCACTGCCTCCTCTACATCTTCTTTGGTAGATATCGGCACCTTTACCAAACATTCTTTTGTTGCGGGATTGATGACTTCCATCTTCTCTGAACCTTTGGAATCCACCCATTTTCCATCTATGAAATTTTGCAATACCCTTGTGTCTTTTGAAGTAATTGCCATAATATTGTCCTCCTCATTCGTTAATAGAATATTTAGAACTTATGACTATTATCTGACAAAATAGAAAGGCTTTCATTAGACAAAATGTAAAATGGATAAGGTTTCGTTCCTGACATTTTGGCAGAAAAAAAGTTGGTCCCTTCAGGAAACCAACTTTGTCAGCATTTTAAAAACTAAATGTTTTACTATCTCCGTCTAAATACGAATTGGTTGTGTTCAAATATTCATATACCATTACCATGAACTCAATCACAAGCCTTTTTTCAGAAGTCATGAAGTCCTCCCCAAGTAAGCTTTCAAGTTTTTGGATCCGATGATAGAGAGTCTGTCTAACAATATAGAGCTTACTTGCCGTCTCTTTTTTAGAACCATTGCAGGAGAGATAGATCTTCAACGTCTCAAGAAGCTTCCCATTATGCTTTTGATCATAAATAATGACAGGCTCCAAATATTCCATGACAAAATCACGAAGATCATGATGTTTTTGCATGAAAGAAATCAAGCGGTAAATATGAAGGTCCTCAAAAAAGGAGAAATATTCATCCTTCAACAGTTGCTCCTGAATTTGCATAGCCTCCCATGAAGACTGATAACTTTTGGATAGTTGATCAAGAGGCAGAACATATTTCCCAACAGCAAAACGGAGTGAATAATTTCCTTTGGAGTCCTTTTGTTTGCCGAGAATGTTGGCTACTCCTTCAGATAGCCTATCCTTCCAACCTTTCTCCTCTCTTCTGTTTATAAGAATGACCGTTAGCGTATTTTTCATTTCTGTAAAGAACACAGAGAAACCTTGTTGTTCAAAGATGGAGCGAAATAAAAGGGTTAAATAAGTTTTGTCCAGCGCCGGGGCATGTTGGTTTTTCTTTTTACAAAGAAGTACCACTCCGCCTTTATGAAAAACAGCCTCATTTCGACCAAGGAAATCCCGGATGGATTCTTTGCTCTGACCACCTTCAAGCCAACTGCGAAGCCACTCGCTTTCTTCAAGTCTTCTTTTCTCCTCCACATACAATCCTCTTAAAATATGCTGAGCAAGCGCTGTGATGGTTCGATCTAATAGTAAATGATCGAACTCGCTCAACACACGGTCGTGAGAAAGAATATGTATGATGCCATGTTGCTTGTCCATTACTTGAACAGACTCCCTTAAGTACCTTTCTTTCAAAAGATCAGCATTCATCGAGCATACGATTTTTTTCCGCTCGTGAATAGGAACGTCCGGTATGAAGAACCTTTCTCCCGATTTATTTTCATATATAATTTGAGTTTCCAAATGTTCTTGCAAATAATGTAGTATTTGCATTTCATGGGTAATGGTCAAAAGTTTCTTGTTCAACGTTTGAGAGTAACTTTCGAGTTGAGAGATCATTTGATATTGCTGGTTAATCAACACAGAATGAATATCTTGCGTAATATCTACAAATGACACTTCCTGATGAAAGAGGATGAGAGGGAATGCTTGTGCATTAGCTAAGTTAATGATTTCTTGTGGGATGGAGGGGATATAGGCACCTTTTTCAATACACAATCCGGCAGCCTGACAGTTTATAAGCTGCTGAACAAACGACTTAAATTTCTCCATATTATTTCCAAAAGAAACCCCAGTGGATAAAATTAGTTCTTGTCCATTCAACAACTTTTCTATATTGGTGATTTCCACGACATGCACCCATTTTACTTGACGGTGGATGCCTTGTTTCCCTGCGACTACCTCAGATTTTTCAAATTGCTTCCGCTTCATGATCTCCTGTAGGGACAACATGGTTTTCATGTATTCACCTCTTTTTCTAAAATGGTTGCTACCTTTATGTATGACTAGGTCCTAAAACGATACTTTAATTATAACGTAATCAAGGGTGTTATTTAATTAAATATTCTGACAAAAATACACAAAAGATGACATGTTGGCCTTTTCTCCACATGTCATCTTTTGTCTCTTAATTATTTATCGGAAAATATAACTGAATCTCCTGGACCATTTCTTGAAATTCACCTTCATCATTAAAGTCGCTTGAATCCCAGTTTTCCAAAATCCAATTGACAAGTTCTTCAGGTGAATTAAAAAACTCGCCACTAGAATCTGCTTTGCGGATGGTGAACCTGTTGTTGTCTTCATCAATTGTTACCTCGCAAGGGTAGGCGCTCTCTTTGCATTTCAATTGATACTCCATATAAAGAATACTCCTTTCACGATGCAGTTTGCATGATTTTATTCGCAGCAAGATCAAACTATGAAGGTTTCGTTAATTTTCTTGCCGTTGTTGCTTAATCAATAGGGAGGCAAAGTACTTCCTTGAATCTGCATGCTTAATGTGTAGGGTCTCTTCATGGGAAATCTCTTTCTTACCATCGTTTCGTTCCAGAACAAGAAAGGAGCCTTCTAAGTTCTCTTCTACATCTTTAATACGAAACCCTTTATTTATGAAAAAATCTATCTTTTCTTTTTCTGCTATATATTGTTGATAATCACTCAAATTATATTCCTCCTAACAGGTTAACTTGAAAGTTCTTTTGGTTCGTCATAAGTTTCCGCTTCGTCCAAGATAACCCAGTCTCTACCAACTGTAATTCCAAGATACTTCTCATCATCAGGATCCTCAATTTCAGCCTGCTGATACTTTTTAAAGTACCAATATTTTGCAAGAATATAATATAGACCCCCACCCACTACAAAACCGACAATAAACGAATAGTTTGCAAGATAGTATGCTGCCGCTCCTCCTACAAACCAAGAAATAAATCCTGCTAGATTAAAGCCTTTTGTATATTTGAACTGACCATTGTTTTCATAAAGATCATGCACGTTCACGCGGCGTTTCCTCAATAAATAGTAATCCGCAAACAGAATCCCCACGATTGCTGAAAGAATTCCCCCAACAACCAATAAAACCGGAATTAATATTCCAAAAAGGTTCCAAGGTTGAACAACAGAACCTACTATCCCAGCGATGACAACACCAGCCCAGAACGGAACTTTTGGACCTCCAACATTGGAAAAAATGGTTGCAGCCGGGATAAGGTTGGCTGAAGCATTGGTAGACCATTGGGCAAAAATAATCATTAATAAAAGAACACCTAGAACAATTCCACTGGCTGCCTCCTGCAACGCGACAACAGGATCATAGTTTGATACGGCAATATATGAAACACCGCCGATGGCTACCATGAATGTTTGTGTAATCGGCAAGGCAATGACGCTTCCGACAATGCTGGATTTGTTTCGTTTTAACCAGTTTCGTTCATATTTAGGTGCTTTAATGAAACGCGAGATAGATGGAATATCTGCTGCCAATGTTGCCCAGAATCCCATGTTACTGAATATGACTATCAGGAAAGCTGTTACGGCAGCTCCTCCTGTTACCGGGCTTTCGATCCACGACCATACTTCCCTGCCTTGATCCAGTGCTCTATCAGATAGGGTGGTGTACATCCAGGCAGAAATGATGATTATGATTGGTGCTGCAAGATCAGCAAAGCGCTCAACCGCTTTAATGCCAAGTGCGGTATTAAGTAGTTGAACAGCTGCAAAAATGAGAAAACACACAAACCAGTTATCAAATCCTGTTAGTGTAAATAGTATGGCATTCATGGCGGTGGCGCCAAAGTAGGTGTTGATACCAAACCAAAAGGATGCCGCCAAGCCACGGATGATAGAAGGGATATGTGTTCCTATCGTTCCGAATGGTGCCCGCATATAAACCGGGAAAGAGAGTCCGTGTTCAATTCCTATATCCCCTGTAATGGTCATGAACAATCCAATGGCTACGCTACCGATGATGGTAGCAACGATTACCCAGCCAAGCGATAAGCTTTGTACGCCTGCTCCTCCTATTGCAAAGGCAGCGAGTACGACTGCCATCCCGACCCACATGACTGCAAATCCGACTGTGCCGATTTTTCTGTTTGCGTGAGAGATTGGGAGTAGGTCTGGCGATTTTAAGTAACTTTCATTCTTTTTCATAACAACACCCCATTTTAAAATTTAAAGTATCTTTCAACTCTTGCAGTTCTGCGTTCCGGGTGATCGCTTTCCACGGGGGGCGTGTGCTTGAGCCTCCTCCCAACGCTTCAGGGGTCTCAACCTACCGCTACCTCCCGCCGGAGAGAGTCTCTCACCCTGCACTTCGAACTGCAAGGAAATCTTTTTTGTTATATAACAAATGCTTGACCTAGGGTGATTGTGTAGGTCAAGCATACGGAGGTTGGTTGAATAGAATTGTTAGGTTAGTTGGGTTAGATGGACAAGGTCTCGTTCTGTTTCAGTTGGGATGCTGCTCCATATCTGTTGCGTTTAATATATTGCCCGCTTCCTGCTTTACCGACAAATTGCTTATCTCGAACGACAAAGTCACCTCGCACGAGTACAGAAACAGGTTCACCGGTGATTTTCATTCCTTCAAATGCATTATAATCAACAGCCATATGGTGGGTCGTAGCGGATATCACCCTTTCATGGTTCGGGTCAAAAATGACGATATCGGCATCAGCTCCAACGGAAATGGTGCCTTTTTTTGGAAACATTCCAAAAAGCTTTGCGACTCTTGTGGAAACAATGTCGACGAACTGATTGATGGATATCCGCCCTTTTTTCACACCTTCTGAAAACAGAATGCTGACCCTGTCTTCGATCATCGGCCCTCCATTTGGTATTTTTGTAAAGTCACCTTTTCCTAGCGTTTTTTGTCCTTCAAAGTCAAACGAGCATTGATCAGAGCCAAGTGTCTGAAGCTGACCGCTTTTTAAGGCATTCCATAAAACTTCTTGATGCCATTTATCACGCAAAGGAGGGGACCAGACATATTTGGCACCTTCAAAGTTCGGTTTTTCTAAATAGCTTTTATCAAGAGCCAAGTATTGCGGACAGGTTTCTCCCCAGATTTCCACCCCTTTGTTTCTTGCTTCGGCAATCTTCTCTACCGCTTCAGCACAGGACACATGAACCACATAAAGCTGAGAATCTGCAAGCGAAGTAAGTTGGGCAGCCCTTCCAGTTGCTTCCCCTTCCACTTCAGGAGGCCTTGTTAAGGCATGGTAAATTGGGTCTGTATTTCCGTTTTCCAATGCTTCCTTTGTTAAGTAATCAATAACATCTCCATTTTCTGCGTGAACCATGACAAGAGCACCAAGGTCCTTCGCCGCCTTTAACGTATGAAAGAGGGTTGCATCATCTGCCTGGAACACATTTTTATAAGCCATAAATACTTTAAAAGAAGTGATGCCTTCTTTTTCAATTACTTGTGGAAGCTCCTTCATGACCGTTTCATTCATTTCACCAATCATTAAATGAAAGCTATAGTCGATAACCGCTTTATCCTTTGACTTCTCATGCCAAGTTTTAATCGCATCTTTAAGTGGACGACCCTTTTCTGTAAGGCAAAAATCAATGATGGATGTCGTTCCTCCAAAAGCTGCGGCCATTGTTCCACTTTCAAAATCATCTTTTGTAACAGTTCCCCCAAAGGGCATATCCAAGTGTGTATGAGGATCAATCGCACCAGGAAAGATATAACAGCCTTTCGCATCAATCACTTCCGCATCCGCTGAGGAAAGGTTGAGTCCGATAGAAGAGATCGTTTCCCCGTCAATTAAAATATCTGCTTCATACTGGTCGCTTGCTGTCACAATGATTCCGTTCTTTATTAGTTTTTTTGCTGCCATTTTATTCATTCCCCCTTATTTAACCGTATCCACTTCGCATTGTTTCAATAAACCAAGAGCAGATTGCCTGTCATTCCATGTCATTGGCGGTTGTTCATGTGGCAGCTCCACCATGGTGATAGCGTCTTCCACCGGGCAGACAATAGAGCAAAGGTTACACCCTACACAATCTTCTTCTCTTACTTGCAAATATGATTTTCCTGAGGAATCCTTCAACATATCAATACACTGGTGGGAAGTATCTTCACAGGCGATATGGCATTTATTGCAGTTAATACAGGTATCCTGATTGATTCTTGCCACAATCTTGTAGTTCAAATCAAGATTTCCCCAGTCCGAATATTTCGGTACAGATTTTCCTACAAGGTCCATCACCCTGGCAATTCCTTTTTCATCTAGGTAATTATTCAGCCCATCCAACATGTCTTCCACAATTCGGAATCCATGATGCATAGCTGCGGTACAGATTTGAACACCAGTTGCCCCCATTAGCATAAACTCCACCGCATTTTGCCAGTTAGAGACACCGCCCATTCCGGAGATCGGAACATTTATTCTTGGGTTTCTTGCACATTCCCCCACCATATTCAGTGCGATTGGTTTTACAGCTGGCCCGCAATACCCGCCATGGGCCCCTTTACCGCCCACATGAGGTATAGTGTTCCAACTATCAAGATCCACACCAGCGAGGCTGTTGATTGTATTGATCATACTGACAGCGTCCGCTCCTCCTCTAACTGCTGCCTCTGCCGTCACTGTGATGTCGGTGATGTTTGGTGTCAATTTAACGATGACAGGTGTATTTGCTGCTTCTTTTGCCCAATAGGTTTGCTTTTCGACAAGGTCCGGAACCTGACCGGATGCAGAACCCATTCCCCTTTCAGCCATTCCGTGCGGACAGCCGAAGTTCAACTCCAGTCCATCCACTCCTACCGCTTCCACCTTTTTCACAATTTCATGCCATTTTTCTTGTTTTGGTTCTACCATCAAAGAGGCAATGACCGCTCGATCTGGAAACTTCTTTTTGGTTTCTTCTATTTCTCTTAAGTTCACTTCTAAAGGTCTGTCGGTAATGAGCTCAATATTGTTGAAACCCGCTACTCTCTGTCCATTAAAACTGACTGCAGCAAACCGAGAAGACACATTAATAATCGGATCACCAAGCGTCTTCCATACAGCGCCTCCCCACCCTGCTTCAAAAGCACGCTGCACCTGATATCCCGAATTAGTTGGCGGTGCTGAAGCGAGCCAGAATGGATTAGGTGCTTTAATACCTGCCAAATTTATTGATAGATCTGCCAAATGCTTTCCCCCTCACACTATTTTTCAGGCCGTCTCCACCTTGTTTTTTACAAATTTTTCATACAGAGCATATGCTGTGAGTTTTCCTTGTTCCGCAGCAGTTACCACCATTGCCTCTCCTTGGCCCTTACCGAAAACGACATCGCCACAGGCAAATATTTTATCATTAGAGGTTTGATGGGTACGTTTGTCTATCTTCACTACTCCATCGTCATGAATGAGACCGAATTGCTCTATAAGATTGGTGTATCTGGTCTGACCGATTGCCTTAATGACAGCATCAACTTGCAATGTGAATTCGGAACCATCCACTTTCATTGGTCTTCTTCTACCGTCAGCCCCAGGCGCCCCAAGCTCCATTCTTACGCATTCAATGGCCGTGACTTCGCCTTTTTCGTTTCCGATAATTTTACTTGGCGCTGTAAGCCAGCGGAATTCTACACCATCCTGCTTTGCAAACTCATACTCAAAGTCATAAGCAGTCATCTCTTCTTGCGTCCTGCGATAAAGAATTTTTACATTTTCTGCACCAAGCCGAACTGAACATGTCGCACCATCGATTGCAGTATTTCCGGCACCAATGACCACGACATTTTTCCCTTTGAATTTATCTGTAATGCTAGTGGTTTTTGTTTCTTTTACAAAATCAATGGCATCATACACTCCATTTAGATTTTCGCCGTCAATACCTAGCATCGGGACACTGGCCATGCCGACAGCTAAAATAACACCATCATAGTGAGTCAGAATATCATCTACTGATATGTCCACTCCCACTCTTGTATTGGTTCGTATCTCCACATCTAAGCTTTTAACCTGTTCCACTTCCCAAAAAGAAACACTTTTAGGTAGGCGGAAGGAAACAATTCCATACGTATTCAGGCCTCCTGCTTCTTTCTCTGCTTCAAAAATAGTGACTTGAAATCCAAGTAGAGCCAGTTCACGAGCTGCAGAAAGCCCCGCTGGCCCCCCACCGACAATCGCTACTTTTTTTCCGTTGGATTTCCCTTTTTGGAAAAGAACCTGCTCGTTTCGAATGGCCCAGTCTGTTGCATAGCGTTGAAGATCGCCTATTGCAATTGGTTTTGTATGATGATTAAGAACGCATGCCCCTTCACACAACTCCTCCGTCGGGCATACCCTCGAACAGCTTGCTCCGACAGGATTGGCACTCATAATTGTTTTGGCGGAACCTTTTAAGTTACCTGAAGCAATTTTTTTGATAAAAGAAGGAATATCAATACTTGTCGGGCACGCTACAATACAAGGTGCATCGTAGCAATATAAACAGCGGTTAGCCTCCTCCAACGCTTCCCGATCTGTTAGACCAGGTTTTGCTTCCATAAAATTCACCGTTAAATCTTCTAAATCAATTCGTTTCATTGCCCCTTTCACATACCCACTCCCCTTTATCCATTCTCGCAAGAAAAAAAGGCAACTCATATCGACGGATGTGCCCAATATTAACTACTGGAATCAGGTTCACAAACTGCGAATGAATTACCTCTTGTCCTTTACGGCAAAAGTGCGGTCATTTCTTCATATGTCTCCGGTCTTCTGTCACGGTAAAATTGCCACACATCTCTCACTTCACGGATTAATTTTTTGTTCATTTCACCAATGATTACTTCGTCTTGATCTCTGCTGCCGATGGAAACGAAGGATCCTCTTGGGTCAACCAGATAGGACTGTCCATAAAACTCGCCCATTTTCCATGGACCTTCCACCCCAACCCTGTTGATGGCACCGACATAATAGCCATTTGCCACTGCATGTGCAGGTTGCTCCAATTTCCATAAGTATTCTGAGAGACCGGCCACTGTAGCGGAAGGGTTAAAGACGATTTCAGCACCTTTTAAACCAAGCAGTCTTGCACCCTCAGGAAAATGTCTGTCATAGCATATGTACACACCAACTTTTGCATATGCTGTATCAAAAATCGGATATCCAAGGTTGCCCGGTTTGAAATAAAATTTTTCCCAGAAGCCGTGGCCTTGATCTCCTACCCCAACTTGAGGAATATGTTGTTTACGGTATTTTCCGAGATACTTGCCATCTGCATCAATTACTGCTGCCGTGTTGTAATACGTGGCAATGCCTTCTCGCTCATAGATTGGAAGGACTATTACTACACCAAGCTCCTTTGCAAGGTCTTGGAATAGTTTTGTTGTAGGACCATTCGGTATTTCCTCGGCAGCCTCGTACCACTTGGCATTCTGTTCACTGCAAAAGTATGGACCATAAAAGATTTCCTGAAGACAGATAATCTGCGCGCCCTTCGCTTTTGCATCTCTAACAAGGTTGATATGCTTTTCGATAGCCGCCTTTTTATGGACCGCAACGGCCTCCGAACCATCCACATCATTGGATGCTTGAATTAAACCTATCATCACTTTGTCGGACATATAAGAACCTCCCTTTGATGATTGCATGCGAAAAATAAATTATTAGAATAATTAGAACTTTATGTATATTCTACTGTCTTTAGGCTTGTTTTTCACTATACATAATGTTAAATGATACAAGGGCAAGACTGTCCACAATGTAAAATGGCAGTAACCTAGTTGATTGGAGTGGAAGGCGCGCAGAAGTCAGCGGAAATGTAATTAAGTGTTGCTTTAACTCCGCTGTTGATTTCCGCAAATGGCTTTGCTTTCCTAGGGGCGCTGCTGGAGCCTCCTCGGCAAGCCTGCGGGGTCTCCACCTAGCGCTATCTCCCTCAGGAGTCTTCGCCTTTTGCTCCAATCAACAGCTAGAAATTAAGTAAAAAACCCGCTCCTATAAAAGGAACGGGCTTCACATTAAGAAAACAATTTCTTTGCTTGCTTTCTCATCTTCTTCATATTACGTTTGGAAGTCATATCTCCCAAAAAGTTTTGCACGTCATTATTTCGGCTAAGTCGAGTGGCAGCGGCTCCAAGGCCGATCATTAACAAGGATGTCATAGCTCTGTTCATGCGACTCACTCCCAAGTTTTAGTTACATACTAATTTGTCGATCGTCTTCATGAAACAAATCATCCAAAGAACTCAACGTTCCATCCTCTTCCACCTGATGAGTATGGACCATTCCTTTGGATACGGAAAGCTCAATAAAACAACCCCAACAATAATACTGATTCACACCGATTTTACCGATATCTTTACTTTTGCAATTAGGACAACTAAGGACCATCATTGACACCTCGCGTTAGGATAGTACAGAAACGACGACGGTATCTTTTCCGATGATAAGATCTGAAGGATTCTTTACAATTTTCTTTCCCTCCGACAAATCTGCGAAAAAACCGTCCGTTACCTCATATCCTACGATTGTGCCCGTTTCCTCTTCGAAATATACATCATCCAACAGCCCGAGCTTATCCCCTTCTCCGGTTATAAAAGACTTCCCTTTTATCCCGTGAAAATGGTGATAATACACTTGTCCGTCCTTTTTGGCAATGGGTGTAAGAGCATGTTCTCCCACCATGATTGCTTCCTCGCCAAACGAATGAATGTATTCAAAGGGTAGAAACTTGGCTCGTTGGAACAGGCCTTTTCCATCGATGATCAGTCCATTAATGTGCCCTGGTTCTTCTATACAAAGATCTTTTACCCGGCCAATCTTATTCCCTGATGCCATATCGTAAATTAGCATCCCAATCACTCGAGAAAATGTTCTCAAAGAATCCACCTCTTTTCGAACATTACTAGCTTTTGTCTGATTGATTCTCCTCATACCGCGAAAGGTTTTCCATTTTAAAATAGGTGTTTCAATTCAAAAACAGGCCAATTTATTCCACCTTTGACCAAGCAGTATTTCGTAAGTCGAATAGTATGTATAGAATTCAATTAAAGGAGGTGAAAATATATGCCTAAATATTATTATTACTACAAAAATGAACACAAAGTGGTTATGGAAGATGACGCAGCAGAATTCGACTACAATAAGCATGATAAAAAGGACCATTGTGACAAGCATGATAAGAAGCATGACAAGAAGGAGCATTGTGACAAGCATGACAAAAAAGACCACAAAAAGGAAAGTTCAAAATTAGTGGAATTTGCTTATGAAACATCCGACCCCATTACAGAACTACCGTTACCTCTAACGTTCCCCCTAAGTACGCAACCACAAGTCATTGCTACAGCCACTCTGAAGGATGTCGAAAAAGGGAATGTCGTATGGCTAAATGGCCTTTACCATGTAAACAACAACTCGCCGGAATTTGCAGATGTATTTACAAGAATTTATCGGGGGAACATCTCTCCAGCAAATCTAATTTATCAAAGCATTGTAGAAGTTGACGCAGAAGGAAACGATGACGCAACAGAATCAGTTACTCAGTTTGTGGATGTGGTTCCTACTGATGCAAAGAATGTGACCTATTATCTGACAGCTCAAAAAGGTCCGTTTTCTGACGACTTAAGCGTCTTTGCCTACGGCCCTATCACTTTTACTGCTGCAGAAATCAAACAGTAAGATGAACAAGTTATAACCGAAAGAAGCTTGCCCATTGGTGGACAAGCTTCTTTCCCATTGGTATTTACCCTATTGATTACATTCATTATTCTTCATCCATAAAGTCATATGGACTGACGTTTTCCATGCCGATGTTGGCGTCTTTCCAGAAAGGGACCTCTTGAAGAACAGGATCAATGACTTCATCATCTGGTAAAGCTTCAGACTGCTTCATTTGAAGTCTGTCTTTTAACGATGTTTGCCTTGCCATTTCATCGGCCCGTTGCACACCAAGTTTTAAGGCTTCTTCTTCGCCGCAAAGAATTAAAAAACGCTTGGCACGTGTCACAGCAGTATACAGTAGATTACGCCTGAGCATCCTGTAATAACTTTTCACTACAGGCAATACGACAATCGGAAATTCACTTCCTTGGGACTTATGTATGGAACAACAATATGCGTGAGTTATCTGCCCAAGATCCTGCTTGGTATAAGTAACTTCATTGCCATCAAAAGAAACGATGACCATATCTTGTTTTTCTGTATTTTCCTTCGCGTAAAAGATGGAAACCACTTCACCGATGTCACCGTTAAAAACATGACTTTCCGGTTGATTGACAAGCTGCAAGACTTTATCACCTGTCCGGTACACCACATCCCCAAAACTTAACTCACGCCGCTGCTCACTTTTGGGATTGAAAAGTTCTTGGAGCATTTCATTAAGTTTATCTATCCCAGCTGTCCCTCTATACATTGGTGCAAGCACCTGGATATCCCGAGCAGTATAGCCTTTACTTTGCGCGTTTGCACATACTTTTTTTACTACATCCAATATTTGTGATTGTCCGCATTTGATAAAAGAACGGTCCTTCTGTCCAGATGAAATATCTGCCGGCACAACCCCGTCTTTCATATCGTGTGCCAATTCAATGATTGAGGAACCATCTGCCTGTCTGTAGATATCGGTCAATTGAACAGTAGGAATCACACTGGACGCGAGTAAGTCTTTTAATACTTGACCTGGACCAACGGAAGGAAGTTGATCTTCATCTCCCACTAATACAACTTGGATATCCTCAGGGAGAGACTTAAACAGTTGATTCGCAAGCCAAATATCAACCATCGAAACCTCATCAACAATCAAAAGCTTACCTGGTATGGGGTTTTCTTCATCATGCTGAAACCCTTCCGAACCATTCCAACCGAGTAGCCTATGTATAGTCAGAGAAGGCAGCCCAGTTGCTTCGCTCATGCGTTTGGCAGCACGACCTGTTGGGGCGACAAGCATAATAGGAAAAGGATCATCCTTGCTGTAATCATTAGGTTCCAATGAACAACCATGAAGGTCTGCGTATAGTTCTACGATTCCCTTAATCACGGTCGTTTTACCTGTCCCAGGCCCACCTGTCAAAAGAAGCATGGGAGTCATTAATGCTTGCTGAATGGCTTCTTTTTGCGAAGGAGCATACTGTACCTTCAATCTGTCTTCTAGTTCACCTAATGCAAGGAGGAACTCTGACTCAGGGAACTGGTCGGCATATTGGGTCTGCTCCAGTACCCTTTTGATATTGGTAACCACACCTTGCTCTGAAAAATAGAGGCTAGGTAAATATACTTTCCCTTCTTCTGCTTTAAGCTTTCCTTCTTCCGTCAGTTGCATAATTTCCCGAGAAATGTCAGACTCTGCGACAAGGCCATGCTGCTTTTCATTCAAAAGTCTGACGACCGCTTCTGTAAGTTGTTCCTCAAGCACATAACAGTGACCTTCCTGCATAGAATGCTGTTCGAGCATATACAGGCAGCCTGCTCTGATGCGGTCTGGATGATTTCCGGATATTCCGAAATGATTTCCAAGCTCATCTGCTCTGGCAAAGCCAATACCTTCTACTGTTTCCACCAGCTCGTACGGATTTTTTTGAAGGGTTTCAATCGTTTGATCTTTATAAGCTTGATAAATTTTCATGGACAATTGCGGGCCAAAACCAAACTGGGACAGGGCAATCATGACCTGTTCCAATCCTTGATGTTCCATCAACGTGTCATAAAGCAGTTTGGCTTTATCACCAGCAAGCTTGGGAATGGTATCCAGTACAGAAGGATTCTCAAGTATTTTGGAAATGGCATTTTCACCAAGTGCATCTGCAATTTTCTCGGCAGTTTTTCTTCCGATACCTGAAAACAGATCGCTTGAAAGATATTGGACAATACCGTGTCGTGTTTGAGGAATGTCCTTCCGAAAGTGCTCTACATGAAATTGAAGGCCAAACCTGGGATGTTCCTTCATTTGACCAAAAAATATGTAAGTCTCGTCTTCATGAATGCGAGGGAAATAACCAGTGACGACCGCTTCTTTTTCATCATACGCAACATTCGTCTCCGTCACTCTGATTCGCACTACTGAATACATATTGGATTCATTATGGAAGATGGTGACGAGATGCGACCCTTTAATAAACTTTTCATGTTCCTCAAACAAATCGAGGGAGGATTGCTGCTTTTGGTCCTTCATGGGATTTCCCTCCGTTCCCTAGTTTTCTTCTGTGAGAATTTTTTTCGCATGGGCCGCCAGCATATGATCTGCCTGTACGTCCAATGCCTTATCCAGATTCTCCAATGCTTTTTCCCTATTTTCTTGGTATGCATATGCAACGCCTAAATTATAATAAGCATCTGCGTGCATTGAATCTTCCTCTACTACCATTTCAAACTCCGCTGTCGCTTCTTTTATGAGCCCCAGTCCAGCTAAACACATTCCGTATTGAAATCTTGCTTCTGCATCTTCAGGCTTTAATTCGACTGCACGTTGAAAATATGGAAGGGAAAGCTTTGGCTGTTCAAATTGCAATAGAGTCATCCCCAGCATAAAAAAGATATCACTGTCATTAACACCTTTCTTCATCGCAAGTTCAAACTGATCTTTTGCTTCATTCCATTTTTCAAGCTGATAATAGACATTACCAAGACCGTAGTGCGCTGTTCCGATGGCGTCGTCTTTTTCCAACGCACGTTCGAAAAACTTCATGGCTTTTTCTAGCTCCCCGACAGCACTGAGTACATTTCCAAAGTTTACATATGCTACCGCATTCTCCGGATTCTCTTCAATTTCTTTTGAAAAAGCGGCAAGTGCCTCTTCGTATTTTCCTTCTTGAAGGTATTGAATACCTAATGCATTATTATCTTTCATTTGTACGTACACCTCATCCATTTCATCAGTCTTTTTAGTATATCATAGAGAAAACCTCCATTCCTTATGGAATCGAGGTTTTCACTTTTATCCTACATACCAAAGTTTTTCGTTGTTTTTGAACACATGATCAATTGTTCCCCCACCAAGACATTCATCACCATTATAAAATACAACAGCTTGTCCAGGAGTAATCGCTCGAACCGGCTCATCAAAAATAACCTTCACTTTATTATCTTCAAGATGCTGAATTTTCACCTTGTTATCTGCTTGACGATAACGGAATTTAGCCGTGCATACTGTACCATCGGCTGGCGGATTTTCAGACACCCAGCTGATATCTGTAGCAGTGATGGAATCTGAGTATAATAATTCGTTATGGAAGCTTTGTCCCACATAAAGGACATTCTTTTTTAGATCTTTTCCGATAACAAACCAAGGATCCCCGCTTCCTCCAATTCCAAGCCCGTGACGCTGACCGATTGTATAATACATCAATCCGTCGTGCTTCCCTTTCACTTCCCCGTCCATGGTCAACATGTTTCCAGGTTGCGCTGGAAGGTAACCGCTCAGGAATTCTTTGAAATTACGTTCTCCTATAAAGCAGATTCCCGTGCTATCTTTTTTCGTTGCTGTTGCAAGACCTGCACGTTTGGCAATTTCACGTACTTCGGATTTTTCAATATTGCCGATTGGGAACATTACTTTAGACAGTTGCTCTTGTCCCAGTTGATTCAAGAAATAGGTTTGGTCTTTGTTTTCATCAAGACCGCGAAGCATTTTGTATTCGCCATCGCGGAATTCCACTTGTGCATAGTGGCCTGTTGCCAAATAGTCTGCGCCTAGATCCAATGCATGCTCAAGGAAAGCCTTGAATTTGATTTCTTTGTTACACATAACGTCAGGATTTGGTGTACGTCCTGCTTTGTATTCATCTAAGAAATATTGGAATACTTTGTCCCAGTATTGTTTTTCGAAATTGACCGCGTAATAAGGGATTCCGATTTGGTTGCAGACACGGATGACATCGTTGTAGTCTTCCGTTGCCGTGCATACTCCAAATTCATCGGTGTCGTCCCAGTTTTTCATGAAAATACCGATTACATCGTAGCCTTGTTCTTTGAGAAGAAGGGCTGCTACGGATGAATCTACTCCACCGGACATTCCTATTACTACACGGGTATCTTTTGGTGCTTTTGTCATCTTGATCACCCCGTATTTATATAATTTATCTTTTCCGTTTACCTTCTGTAGATTTCCGTTCCAGGTGTTCGCTTATCCTTTGGGCGGTGCTTGAGCCTCCTCGCTGCGCTGCGGGGTCTCAACCTACCGCTATCTCCCTCAGGACAAGGAACGCTTCGGCAGCGACTCATCGCACGAAGAAAATGCGCTAGCATTTTCGAGGAGTTTCACACCTTGCACTACAATCTACAGGGAATTTTCATTAACTCTTTCGTGTTAGTCTTTTTACGACTTTGGCTGTTTCTTTGGCAGCGTGTGTGATGTCTTCTAGTGTGTTTCCCAGTCCGAAGCTAAAGCGGATGGAGGAAGCAGTTTTGTCTGAGTCTTTTCCGAACATGGCAACAAGGACATGGGACGGGTCGATGGATCCTGCTGTGCAAGCAGATCCGCTTGAGACTGCTATACCTGCCAAATCCATGTTGACCAATAAGGACTCAACATTCGTTCCTGGAAAATAAACGTTCAGCACATGCGGCAATGTTTCTTCTGTTCCGCTGTTAATCTGAAACGTAACATCTTCTTCCTGCCAAATTTGAAGCATCGTTTCTTTAAAATTCTTATACAATGCCACTTTTTCTTTTGCTTGCTCCAAGCTTAATTCAATCGCTGTTTTCAATCCGACGATTCCAGCGACATTTTCTGTACCTGCCCGGCGTTTCCGTTCTTGTTCGCCGCCATATGTCAAGGTAGAGAAGGAGACTCCCGCTCTTGCATATAAGAAGCCAACTCCCTTAGGCCCATTGATTTTATGGGAAGACATAGATAGAAAATCAATGCCTTGTTCCTTCACATTGATTGGCAGAAGTCCGAAAGCTTGTACAGCATCCGTATGAAAATAAGCTTGATGTTCTTTAACAATTTCCCCAATTCCCTTGATAGGCTGAACCGTTCCTACCTCATTATTGCCATACATGATGGTGACAAGAATGGTTTTGTCTGTAAGTGCATCCTTTAAATCAGCCAGTTTAATCTGACCGTGTTCATCAACAGGCAAATAGGTTACTTCAAAGCCTTCTTTTTCTAGTTGTTCACATGTATGAAGGACAGCATGGTGCTCTATTTGCGTTGTAATGATATGATTTCCACGTGATTTATTGGCGCGCGCGACCCCGATAATGGCTAAGTTGTCTGCTTCTGTCCCGCCGCTTGTAAAAATGATTTCTGTTTCTTTCGCACCAATGGAATTGGCTGCAACGTGCCTTGCTTCATCCACGAGATGCCTTGTTTTTCTACCAAATCCATGGATGCTTGAAGGATTTCCGAAATCCTCTCTCATAACAGGAAGCATACTATCGAGGACAGCTGGATGCATGGGGGAGGTTGCTGCATGATCTAAATAAATCTGTTTCAATGAGGACGCCTCCTTTCTAACTAATTAATATTCCCTGTTCTTCCCCTTAGATGTAGAACATATATGCTTCTTGATCTCCGCCTTCATAATTGGCCAAATCATCAAGTGTTGTACTATCCAATACGTCTTTAACCGCATCACGAATTCTGATCCACAGTTCACGTTTTGCTGGTTCCTCATCATCAATCACTTCAACCGGACTGATTGGTCCTTCTAGTACACGAATGATATCACCAGCTGTAATTTTCGCTGGTTCATCTGCTAAAATATAACCACCATATGCGCCTCTTATACTTTTTACAAGCCCTGCATTACGAAGAGGTGCAATTAATTGCTCCAAATAATGCTCAGAGAGGTCATGTGTTTGTGCAATCGTTTTTAACGAAAGTGGACCTTCCCCCACATTTTTTGCAAGTTCAATCATTATGGTCAATCCGTATCGTCCTTTAGTTGAAATTTTCATCCACGAACACCTCTACTTTTTCTATTCTGATTCTATATTTGAAAGGTTACCTTTTTTTCTTTTTTATGTTGAATCTTATCAAGTAATGAGTCCGTTGCCCTTTGACAGGCAGGCAGCGTCAGGCCGACGATGCTTCCGATGGTAAGACTGAATAGAATGGTACCGATAAAGATAGGTCCACCTAAAAGCCAACCTAAACATAATACTACTAATTCCATTCCTAATCTAATATATTGCACTTTCCATCCTGTCACTTCCGTCAAGGCAATCATCAAGCTATCCCTTGGCCCTGCACCACATCGTGAGGAAATGTAGACTCCTATTCCGATTCCGATCACCAATACACCTATTAGGAGCATAATCAGTTTTAAAATAAACAGGTCCGGTGTGTGTAACTGTGGGATCATCATATACAAATCAATGAAGATTCCGACCATTAGCATATTCAAAAAAGCACCTAATGGAGGAAGCTTTTTGGTAATCATGGAAGAGATCATCAAAATAAAAAAGCCCACAATGATGGACCAGGTACCAATCGTCAATCCAATTTGGTAGAAAAGTCCGATATGAAAGACATCCCATGGCGCACTGCCCAAGTCAGCACGTATCATTAAAACAATGCCAAAGGCCATAATCAACAGTCCGATAAAATAGATGGACCATTTTGTCAAAAAAAACCTTCTGTCTATACTCCGCTCTCCTTGCATGCAGCCTCTACCCTTCTGTCTTTACTCGTTTCTGTCTCTGATTTAAATCTATCCTATTATAGCATAATTTCAAAGGATTTACATTTTGTCTGTTTTGTTTTAATGCATGATGATAATTGTGGTACAGTGGGTATGGGACACTAGATGTCATTGCATGCAGGAAGGTGTTTAAATGAACAATAAACCATTGGCCTTTCGTATGAGGCCACGCACAATAGATGAAATGGTGGGTCAGGAACATCTTGTAGGAGAAGGTAAAATCATTCATAGAATGGTAAAAGCAAAACACCTCTCCTCTATGATTCTTTACGGTCCACCGGGTATAGGAAAAACGTCCATCGCCACTGCCATTGCCGGCAGTACACAATATGCATTCCGGACATTGAATGCTGTGGTACACAATAAAAAGGATATGGAAATAGTAGCAGAAGAAGCGAAGATGTCAGGCAAGGTGATTCTTATTTTGGATGAAGTGCACCGACTTGATAAGGCGAAACAGGACTTTCTGTTGCCTCACCTTGAAAATGGACGAATTGTTCTGATTGGGGCTACCACAAGCAACCCTTATCATGCAATCAACCCGGCCATTCGGAGCAGATGCCAAATTTTCGAGCTGCATCCTTTGTCAGTATCGGAAATTAAACATGTCATCATGCAAGCATTGGAAGATGAGGAACGTGGTTTAGGAGAATATCCAGTCGATTTAGCTGTAGGCGCTTTGGAGCACTTTGCAAATGGGTGCGGCGGGGATGTTCGTTCTGCTTTAAATTCATTGGAACTTGCGGTACTATCCACTACTCCAAATGAAGATGGAAAAATAGTGATTGGGGTTGAAACGGCTGAAGAATGCCTGCAAAAGAAAAGCTTTTATCATGACAAGGACGGTGATGGTCATTATGACGTACTGTCCGCGTTCCAAAAGTCCATTCGAGGCAGTGACGTGGATGCCGCTTTGCATTATTTAGGACGCTTGATTGAAGCAGGAGACCTTGTGAGCATAGGTAGACGTCTGCTTGTTATCGCCTATGAAGATATCAGCCTGGCCAATCCACAAGCAGGTGCACGGACCCTTTCTGCCATTGAAGCCGCAGAAAGACTAGGGTTTCCTGAAGCACGCATTCCTTTAGCTAATGCCGTTATTGAACTTTGTCTGTCTCCTAAGTCCAACTCCGCCTATAAAGCATTAGACGAAGCATTGGCTGACATCAGAAAAGGACTTGTCGGCGAAGTTCCTGCCCATTTGAAGGACGCACATTATAAAGGTGCCTCCGCACTTGGCCGAGGCATTGAATATAAATATCCACATGACTACCCAAGCGGATGGGTAGCTCAGCAATACTTGCCCGACAAATTGAAGCACAAATCCTATTATAAGCCCAAAGATACTAGTAAATTCGAATCAGCCCTTGGGCAAATATATGAAAAAACGAAGAAGAAAAGATAAGGGGAACTGTTTCTCCTTATTTTTTTTATGTTAATCTAGCAAACTTTCGTATACTCTTTCGCTTTTCTGGAAAAGATGGTAGAAAACGACCGTTTTAAGGAGTGGATTTGAATGAAAGTTAGACAAGATGCATGGTCTCACGAAGATGATCTATTACTTGCAGAGACTGTTTTACGATACATAAGAGATGGTGGCACCCAGCTTGCTGCCTTTGAAGAAGTCGGAGATGCACTAAATCGCACATCAGCTGCATGTGGATTCAGGTGGAATGCAGAAGTGAGGAAAAAGTATGAACCTGCCGTCGCCATAGCCAAGAAGCAACGAAAAGAGAAAAAGCGAGCGCAAGAAAAGATAGCAAAAATGCAACAAAAAAGCGAGTCAGCTCCAACAAAGAAAGCTACCAATCAACCATTGGAGATGGAATGGCTACCTGCACCTGCACCAAAAGTTGCTTCTGACGAAAAAGTCAGCCTGCCGTTTGAATATGATATGGAAGATGAAGAGTACGCACCACTTCCAGTGCGAAATGCAGCAACGACTTTTTCAGCACCGTCTGCTGCGTCTACTATTACCCTTGACGACTGCATTCACTTTTTGCAAAACTTCCAACAAAACCAGAATTCCGATTATCGTTTGCAGTTGGAAAGTGATAGGCTTCTAAAAGAAAATCAATTGTTGAAGCAAAAAAATCAATCCCTTGAAAAGCAGCTTAAGAATTTAGAAGAACAACAAGTTGCGATAAACGAAGACTATGAAATGCTCGTCCAAATCATGGACCGTGCCAGAAGATTGACCGGCAGCAGCATGCAGGATGAAGTGATGTAAAACTGTAAAGAAGGCCTCGTCACCGATTGACGAGGCCTTCTTTTTATTATTGTTGTCCACCAACACGCTGTATTTTTATATCCTTTAATATATCATTGATGACATAACCACCAAGGATAAGTCCCGCTACTGAAGGAACGAATGCATTGGAGGAAGGTGGCATTTTTGCTTTACGAATTTCTGCATTATCATTACCGACCGTTTTCCGAACATCCTCACGAATGACAATTGGGCTCTCATCAGAGAATACTACTTTGATGCCTTTGTGAATCCCTTCTTTACGAAGGCGAGTTCGGATGACTTTAGCGATAGGATCTGTGTGAGTTTTGGAGATGTCCGCCATTTTGAAACGGGTTGGATCCATCTTATTTGCCGCTCCCATACTGGAAACCATCGGAATTTTGCGCTTTAGACACTCTTTCATTAAATGAATTTTATAGGAAATTGTATCTGATGCATCAATAACATAATCGAGGCCATAGCTGAAGAACTCTTCGTACGTTTCTTCTGTATAGAACATTTTAAGTGCAATTACTTCACAGTCAGGATTGATGTCCTGGATTCGTGCTTTCATCAGGTCAGCTTTTGGTTGACCCACTGTGGACATAAGTGCATGAATCTGACGGTTAACATTTGTAATATCGACATCATCTTTATCTACTAAAATAAGGCGGCCAACGCCAGAACGTGCTAATGCTTCTGCTGAAAACGATCCTACTCCGCCTATTCCTAATACTGCAACCGTGCTATTTTTAAGGGTTTCTAAACCTTCTTTACCTATAGCCAATTCGTTTCGTGAAAATTGGTGTAACACTGCATATCAACTCCATTTATCGCTTGTTTCATTTTTAATGTCTTTTAAAGATTGTACCCGAAATCGAATATAACATACTTTGGGTGAAAAGCAAGTAGTCGGATAGGAATTTTTCTTTTTTACGAATTGGGTTTCAATGCCTTATAATGAAGGGAATAGTAACTGAATATTATTTTTTTATTGAAAGCGGGGAGTTTGTATTGAAAAATCTATTAAAGGCCTTATCTTTCTTCTTAGTTATTGGCAGTGGTTTAGTAACAATCTTTCGCTTAAACAAAACGAATAAACAGTTAATGGCACGGGAAACAACTTCATTCCAGGTGAGACAGACGCTTGAAGCGATTGCTGCCACATTGCAGCAGACACAAGAAAGTGAGCGTTCTACCCCGTCAGAAAGCAAGCAGCAAACATTAGAGCTTGCTGAAAGTGGAGATTCGAGCGCGATGACTTCGGAATTGGAAGTTGAGGAGAATAGTCAAGAAGCTCCCCAGGAAAAACCTTTAATAAAAGCTAACAAGAATGCTCGTGGTGAATATATTTATCATGTTCCGGGTGGTGTTTTCTATAATCGGACGACTCCGGTGGAATGGTTTCATACGGAGGAAGAGGCGCAGGCAAAGGGCTACCGGAAGTCTGCGAGGTAAGGGTTAATTATCGTACAACCTTCATTTTGCGTGAGGGTTGTTTTTTTGTGTTCATTGAGGCATGCGAAGGTGAAATGAGGACAGTGTTGGCGCAGTTTCACCTTCTCAGGGAGTCATACGCTACCTACGAGGACAATGTTGATAGTTTTACACCTTCTCATGAAGTCATACACTAAGTTTTAAGATCACTAAAAAAAACCGGTATCCCGCAATAATGCGAAATACCGGTTTTTGATTCGTATGTAGGCAAGTCCCAATCGTGCCGTCGTCGATGCCTTCGTTTTGATCCCCGCTCACAGCAGGTGGGTGCTCTGTTTCATGCATATAGTAAGTCCTCACGAGGAAGGCATGTACGCAGCAACGAAAACTCTGAGCTCCCGTATAATCTATTGTTCGGTCAAAACAATAGGTTATACGACGAACACATCAGGACTTGCGACTTCTTGAAGTAATCTTAACACACGGGAGTATATATTTTCAACTCTCACCGTATAGGAAAATCTACTCTTTTTTGACAGCTAACGACAAGTGTAACTCGTCTAATTGCCCACCGGCAACTGGACTTGGTGCTTCTGTCAGGATGCAGCTTGCACTTGCCGTTTTCGGGAATGCAATGGTGTCACGTAGATTCGTTCTGCCTGCCAACAACATAACCAAACGGTCCAAACCAAGCGCGATTCCACCATGTGGAGGAGTTCCGTATTCGAATGCTTCAAGTAAGAAACCGAATTGCTCTGTTGCCTCTTCTTTACTGAAACCAAGTACTGCAAACATTTTTTCTTGGATATCACGTTCGTAAATACGCAATGAACCTCCGCCTAGCTCATAACCGTTCAATACTAAATCGTAGGCTTGAGCACGAACTTCACCTGGGTTTGTTTCCAGTAATGGAAGGTCTTCTCGAACCGGCATTGTGAATGGGTGGTGAGCGGCAAAGTAGCGGCCTGCTTCCTCATCGTACTCAAGTAATGGCCAGTCCGTTACCCATAAGAAGTTGAACTTGCTTTCGTCAATCAGACCAAGTTCTTTTCCAAGTTTTAAACGTAGAGCACCTAGAGCATCTGCAACAACAGATTTTTTATCTGCCACAAATAGGATCAAGTCCCCTTCTGCAGCATCTAAAGATTGGATGAATCCTTGTTGTTCTTCTTCATTGAAGAATTTTGCGATAGGACCTTTCAATCCTTCTGCTTCTACTTTTAACCAAGCTAGACCTTTTGCTCCGTAAACAGCAACAAATTCAGTCAATGCATCGATGTCTTTGCGGGAGTATTTGCTTGCCGCACCTTTTACATTAATGGCTTTTACTTGACCGCCATTATTAACGGCTGCGCTGAATACTTTAAATCCGCAGTCAGCTACCTGCTCGGATAGATTCACAAGTTCCATTTCAAAGCGAGTGTCTGGCTTGTCGGAACCGTATCTGTTCATGGCATCTTGATACGTAATACGCGGGAATGTTTCTGGTACATCCACATTCTTCGTATTTTTCATGACCATTCTCATCATGTCTTCCATCATGCCGATGATCTCTTCTTGTGATAAGAAAGAAGTCTCAATGTCGACTTGTGTGAATTCAGGCTGTCTGTCTGCACGAAGGTCTTCGTCACGGAAGCAACGAGCGATCTGATAATAGCGCTCCACACCGGAAACCATCAATAGTTGCTTGAAGATTTGCGGAGACTGTGGCAATGCGTAAAATTCACCTGGGTGTACACGGCTTGGTACTAGATAGTCGCGTGCACCTTCTGGCGTGCTTTTAGTCAAAATAGGCGTTTCCACTTCCATGAATTGCTGGTCATTCAGGAATTCACGGATGGAGCGTGTTACGTCATGACGCATTTTCAATGTATCAAACATAACCGGACGGCGAAGGTCCAAGTAACGGTATTTTAATCGAATGTCTTCATTTACTTCTGTCTTGCTGTCCAATACGAATGGTGGTGTTTTCGCAGCATTCAAAACCTCAATTGCCTCTGCCTGCACCTCGATTGCACCTGTTTTCAGGTTAGGGTTGACTGTTGCCTCGTCACGCGCAACCACTTTTCCTTTAATATATAAAACGTATTCGTTACGTACACTTTCTGCTGTTTTTAAAGCTTCTGCGGACACGTCTGGATTGAAGACAATCTGCACAAGTCCTGTACGGTCACGAAGGTCTAAGAAGATAAGCCCTCCAAGGTCACGGCGCTTTTGCACCCAGCCTTTTAACTCAATTGTTTCTCCGATGGATGATTGTGGGACTTCGCCACAGTTATATGTTCTACCTTGCATCATTTATCTCTCCCCACTTTTCTTTGCTGTTATGAATGCTACTGCATCTTCAAATGCAACTTCCTGTTGTTCGCCTGTTTCCATTTCTTTAATAGAGACGACGCCTTTTTCTAACTCATCATCACCAAATACGATGGTGTATTTTGCTTGCAGGCGGTCAGCTGCTTTGAACTGGGCTTTCATTTTTTTATCTTGGTAATCTTTTTCTGCTACAATTCCTGCTTTTCTAAGGTCGAAAAGTAATTTTACTGCTGTTTCTTTCGCTTTGTCACCAAGCGCGACCACATAACAATCGATGGAATCTTCGAATGGAAACTTTACATTTTCTGCTTCCATAGCCGATATTAGACGCTCAATGCTTAGTGCAAATCCGATACCAGGTGTTTCCGGCCCTCCGATTTCTTGGACAAGTCCGTTGTAGCGTCCTCCACCACATAGGGTTGTTATCGCACCGAAACCTTCAGACGTGCTCATGATCTCAAATGCTGTGTGATAATAGTAATCTAGTCCACGCACCAAGTTCGGATCAATTTCATATTGAATGCCTAGTGTGGAAAGATAAGCTACCACTTTATCAAAATAAACCTTGGATTCTTCATTCAAGTAATCCAATATAGATGGTGCTGTTGCCATCAACTCATGATCACGGTCTTTCTTACAATCAAGTATTCTGAGAGGGTTTTTTTCTAGACGTCCTTGGCAATCACCGCAGAACTCGTTGATTCTCGGTTGGAAGTGATTGATCAACGCATCTCTGTGTGCTTGACGGCTTTCCTTGTCCCCTAAGCTGTTGATGACAACTTTTAAATTATTGAGCCCTAAGCTTTTATATAATTCCACTGCCAAAGCAATTACTTCTGCATCAATGGAAGGATCATTGCTTCCTAGTGCTTCGATTCCGAATTGTACAAACTGGCGGAAGCGCCCTGCCTGTGGACGTTCATAACGGAACATCTGGCCGATATAGTAGAGTTTTGTCGGTTGCGTCGGTGAACCGAACATTTTGTTATTTACGTAAGAACGCGCTACGGAAGCTGTTCCTTCCGGGCGAAGGGTAAGGCTTCTTCCACCACGGTCCTCAAATGTGTACATCTCCTTCTGCACCACATCGGTTGTATCCCCCACACCTCTTAAAAACAACTCCGTGCTCTCAAAAATCGGCGTCCGGATCTCCTTATAATTATATAACTCACAAATCTCCTTCGCCTTCGCCTCAATATACTGCCACTTCTCCACCGTACCAGGTAAAATATCCTGCGTACCACGCGGTATCTGAATCGCCATTTACGGTTCCTCCTTCTAAAGGGGTCAGACCCCTCTTTCGTTATTTAAAGTGGTAAAGAGGGGTCTGACCCTCTCTACGTTAATTCGTTAAAGTAAATCACCTTTTTTACATATAAAAAACTCCCGTCCCTTGTTTATTAACTAAACAAGGGACGGGAGTTGTATGTCCCGTGGTGCCACCCTAATTGAAGTAGTTTGAAGGCTTGGCATGTTAATTGAGATGCTTTTTGCCTTTGGTTACTTCCACTCAAGCAGTTAACGCCTGCAACGTCCATCTCCTAGTAGAGCATTTTCAAGGCTTGCGGCTTTAACCCAGCGGCAAACAAGTGAAATATTGCTTTTTCAGAGCGGATCCTACGGAGTGTTCATTCATTGAGTCATCAAGGGGAAATGCTTTCAGCCCAGGGCATTTCTTCTCTTTCCATGTGGTTCTCAACTACTGTTCTCCATCATCGGTATCTTGTATTTTAGTCCATTAACGCGACTAGTTGTTATGTAAGATACTTGCTAGTATATATACTTTCAAATCTAATTGTCAAGGCTTTATTGAATTCGATTCAATTGTTTTTTTAACGATTTCACATCACGCATTGTAATTCCGAACTCAGATGCCAATTCTACGTAGGTGGAATCCTTCTCTTTTTCAATGAAATCATGAAAACTTACCCCAAATACATCTCTACTTCCATATGCACGATTATGTTTATCACTAAATTTCATCTTTTTACGCTCCTTTTTTGCTACACTAGTATCTATCCTGTCCCTTTTTTGCCTGTTTCTTTCAAAAATAGCAGGAATTTTTTTCACTTTTGTAGAAAAAGAAAGTTTGATCAAAAAAATAAGGAGGACAAAACTTGGTTCACAAAGTACATATTTTTCTTATTGCCCTTTTATTATTTTCTACCATTTTTTCTTTTTTAGATCCTTCCACCGTGCAGGCTAACAGAACGGTCGTTGTGGCAACCGATGTATTGAACGTGAGGGAGACCCCGGATGCAAATGGCATCATCATTTCGAAAGTACAACGAGGTGAATCCTACCCGGTTGTAGACAGCCAGGGAGAATGGTTGAAGATTCAAGTCACTTCCTCAAAGTCCGGATGGGTGGCGTCGTTTCTTGTCACCGAAAGCAGCGATGGTGCCCGTTCCACGGCATCAAGATCAAGCGAGGGTGCCAATGTACAAGTTCTAACCGATGACCTTCGTGTTCGCTCAGGACCTGGTACAAACTTTTCTGTAGTCGGTTTTCTTCATGCAAACGCGACATCCGTGCAATACCTAGAGGAAAATGAAAACTGGGTAAAAGTTCATTTCGACGGAGTAGAAGGTTGGGTCGCCAAAGAGTTTGTGACGATTCTGGCCAAAAAGAAGGAAGAACAACAGACTGAAACAGAAGAGTCAATCGAAGAAACCGAAGGACAAACTGCCACTATCACAACAGATGGGTTGAACATCAGGAGTGAACCTTCTACACAAAGCGAGGTGCTGGGTACTTTATCAAGTGGTCAGCAAGTAGAAGTTCTTGCAATCCGTGGAGAATGGTTGAATATTTCTTTTAACGGGACAGTCGGCTGGATACATAGTGATTATGCAAATATTAGCCAACCCTCATCTGATTCTGGCACACAAGGCTCAGGTTCACCAAAAACGGAGGCAACCATCAAAGTGGCAGGTCTGAATGTAAGAAGTGAACCAACTCTGAATGGAAAAGTATTGGAGCAACTACCACAGGGTACAACAGTCAGTATTATCAGCGAGAGAAACAACTGGTGTGAAATACAATATGACAATGGCAAAACGGGCTGGATTGCTGGATGGTTTCTTGAAAAAAGCGGTGTATCATCACCAGCTCCATCCCAAAGCAGTGATGGAACCATTATAATCGTTGATGATGCCACCAATATCAGAAGTGCACCTTCCACCGATTCCAACGTGATATTACGTGCAGACGAAGGAGAAGAATTCTCTATTGTTGCTGTGGAAGACAACTGGTATAAAATAAAGCTTCATGACGGATCAGAAGGTTTTGTTGCTGGATGGATTGTTGCGACGAAAGGAAACGCGACCAGCATAAAAAGAGCTGGTGCAGAACAATATTTAACTAATAAGGTAATTGTCATCGACCCTGGTCATGGTGGCCGAGATGTTGGAGCAATCGGTGCACAAGGAACCTTTGAAAAAGATCTAACACTTAGAACTTCCTTGCTTTTACAAGACAAATTGAAAGCTGCCGGTGCGACAGTTTACATGACTAGAATGTCTGATACTTCGGTTCCTTTACAATCTAGACCTCAAATGGCGAACTATCACGGTGCAGATGCCTTTCTAAGCATCCATTATGATAGTATTGATGATTCGAGCGTCACTGGGACCACTACTTACTATTATGGCTCTTCAGATCAAGACCTGGCGGACAGTGTGCATTCTTCCCTAGTACAATTTACGAATCTACGAGACAGAGAAGTGCGCCAAGAAAACTACTTAGTATTAAGAGAAAGCATGCAACCTTCCCTGCTTTTAGAACTGGGATATATCAGTAACCGCGGAGAGGAAATTACCGTCCTTACAGGTGATTTCCAAGAGCGGGCATCTACTGCAATTTATCAGGGATTGGCTCAATATTTTAGAGGGAATTAAACAGGTGTGAAAAATGAATGGAAGAGGACCTTTGGATTTAGAGGTCCTCTTTTTTGTTATTGTAACTTCTTCGGAGGTTATTGTGACTTTTAGAAAAGCTATTGTAACTTTTTCAAGGCTTATTGTGACTTTTCGATCGGTTATTGTAACAATATTACAATTTGACCAACTCTCCTCCCCACCAGCCCACAAAAAAAGCCGGTCGCATACCTACTAAGGCACGTAACCAGCTTCAAAATCATTTACTTTCCACAATTAACGTAACCGGTCCGTCATTGACGAAATCCACGTCCATCATAGCACCGAATCGACCAGTCTCAACCGTTATACCTTTTCCGCGCAACTCTTCGTTAAACGCTTCATAGATAGTTTCTGCGTGGTCGGGCCTTGCCGCGTCCATGAAATTAGGACGGCGCCCCTTTCGGCAGTCGCCATATAAGGTGAACTGAGAAACGGACAGTATTTGACCTTTCACGTCAAGTAATGAAAGATTCATTTTATCCTGCTCGTCTTCAAAAATACGGAGGTTTGCCACTTTTTCCGCAACATATGCTGCATCTTCCGTACTATCCTCATGCGTAACGCCAACGAGTAGCATCAATCCACGATCGATTTTTCCTACTACATCGCCGTCCACACGTACTTCTGCTCTTTTTGCTCTTTGCAAAACAACCCTCATTCTAACAAAACCTCACTAACTTACTGCATTATTCTGCGTACAGCATAAATATCGGAAATCTGTTTAATCCGCTCCACAACTTTATGCAAATGGTTGATATTATGAATCGCAATAGCCATGTGGATCGTTGCCATTTTATTTCGATCAGAACGGCCGGAAACTGCTGTAATATCAGTCTTCGTCTCGTTAACCGCCTGCAACACTTCATTCAACAGGCCTCTGCGGTCGTAGCCTGTTATTTCTATTTCCACATTGTACTCGCGGTTGTCTTTCACATCGCTTTCCCAGTCCACATCAATGAGTCGGTCGGTCGTGCCTTCCGCTTCAACGTTTGCACAGTCTGCACGGTGAACGGACACACCACGCCCTCTTGTGATGAAACCTACAATCTCATCCCCAGGTACAGGATTACAGCACTTAGAAAGGCGAACAAGCAAGCTGTCGATTCCTTGCACGACCACACCTGCGTCTTTGCGTTTTTTGACTGGTGCTGTTTTCTTTTTCTCGGCATTTTCCGTGATATCTGTGATTTGTTGTTCTTTATCACGCTGACGACGCTGCTTTTCAGTCAAACGGTTTGCCACTTGAAGCGCAGTGATTCCGTTATAGCCGACTGCGGCAAACATATCATCTGCAGTCATAAAGTTGAACTTTTCCGAAACACGGTTAATGTTTTCTGAATTCAAGATTTCCTTCAGGTCAAAGTCCATTCCCTTGATTTCTTTTTCAACAAGGTCACGGCCTTTTTCCACATTTTCCTCACGACGTTGTTTCTTGAAAAACTGACGGATTCTATTCTTCGCCTGGGAAGTTTGAGCAAGCTTTAACCAGTCCTGACTTGGTCCGTAGGAATGCTTAGAAGTCAGAATCTCAATGATGTCACCAGTTTTCAATTTATAATCCAATGTAACCATCTTGCCGTTCACTTTGGCACCAATCGTTTTATTTCCGATCTCAGAGTGAATACGATAAGAGAAATCAATCGGCACAGATCCGCTAGGAAGCTCTATAACATCGCCTTTAGGTGTGAATACAAACACCATATCAGAGAAAAGGTCAATTTTTAACGACTCCATGAATTCTTCAGCATTTGTCGCATCATTTTGCCACTCGAGAATTTCGCGGAACCATGTTAATTTTTCCTCAAAAGATGCGCGGTCATCGGCTTCTTTGTCCTCTTTGTACGCCCAGTGTGCAGCAATTCCGTACTCTGCTATCTGATGCATGTCGCTTGTACGGATCTGCACTTCCAAAGGATCTCCCTTTGGTCCGATTACAGTTGTATGCAAGGACTGGTACATATTAGGCTTTGGCATGGCAATATAATCTTTGAAGCGGCCAGGCATCGGTTTCCAGCATGTGTGAATGATTCCAAGGACGGCATAACAGTCCTTAATGCTATTCACGATGATGCGGACAGCTAATAGATCGTAAATCTCGCTAAACTGCTTGTTCTGTTTAGCCATTTTACGATAGATGCTATATATATGCTTAGGGCGACCGGAAAGCTCCGCAGTAATTTCCACTTCTTCCAGACGGTCGTTTACTTCATTCATAACCTCGGAAATATACTCTTCACGCTCTGCTCGTTTTCGTTTCATCAGGTTAACGATTCGGTAGTATTGTTGTGGATTCAGATAACGTAAGGCTGTATCTTCAAGCTCCCACTTAATTTTACTGATTCCCAATCGATGGGCAAGCGGCGCAAAAATTTCAAGGGTTTCGTTTGAAATCCGGCGTTGCTTTTCTTGTG
Source organism: Sutcliffiella horikoshii (assembly GCF_002157855.1). NCBI lineage: Bacteria > Bacillati > Bacillota > Bacilli > Caryophanales > Bacillaceae > Sutcliffiella > Sutcliffiella horikoshii. Next base: position 3,049,205 of record NZ_CP020880.1, read on the forward strand.
GAAGATGCTTTAAAGTCCTCATATTATGAAGTCGGTCTGCAAGCTTAATTAAAATGACACGGATATCCTGAGCCATTGCAACGAACATTTTTCGATGGTTTTCCGCTTGTTGCTCTTCTTGGGACTTGTACTTAATTTTACCGAGTTTCGTCACACCGTCCACAAGCATAGCCACTTCGGCATTAAAGGCTTCCTTGATCTCCTCCAAGGTAACGGACGTATCTTCTACCACATCATGAAGAAACCCAGCCGCAATGGTGGATGGATCTAGATCAAGGTCCACAAGGATTCCTGCGACCTGTATTGGATGTATGATATAAGGCTCACCGGATTTTCGATACTGTTCTGCATGAGCGTTTTTCGCAAACTCATACGCTCTTTCCAAAAAGGCAATGTCCTCACCCTTTAGATAGCGCCTCGCATTATCTATCACCTGGTCTGCAGTTAATACTTGCTCATTTGCCATATTTCTACTCACCTTTTTGACTTTCTTTTTTTATTTTACTAGACGTATCCTATTAAAAAAGCGCAAGCGCCTATTATATTCATCTTAATTTCTTACCATTATGGACAGAAATCTTTCGTTCTTTACTTGAATAGAACAAAAAAGTATATTGTTTTTATTATCGTGAAATTTTATGTAGATGTAAAGAGATTATGAGGGAAAAATAAAGATTTGTCGACAGATTTTTCAGGAATTGGTGTAAAAAATATACTTTTCTAATAAAAGCAGTCTTTTTACCTATCATTTCATTTTATTTATGTTAACAGGAAATAGTACTAGGCCCTTATCATTATATATGAAAAAAACTAGAGCAATCCGATTGCCCTAGTTCTTTTTTAAAATTAGTATTTCATTAATGTAAGAATATCGAATCCGTCTAATTTGCTGCGTCCATCCAAGTAGGATAGCTCGATAAGGAATGCAATACCTGCAACTACTCCGCCAAGCTCTTCAACAAGCTTGATTGTCGCTTCGATTGTACCACCTGTAGCCAGTAGATCATCTGTAATCAAAACGCGTTGACCAGGCTTGATCGCATCTCTATGGATAGTCAGTACATCTTTACCGTACTCCAAACCGTATTCCACACGAGCTACTTCACGTGGAAGCTTTCCTTCTTTACGAACCGGCGCAAAGCCAACTCCTAAAGAATACGCTACCGGACAACCGATGATAAATCCACGTGCTTCCGGTCCAACAATTAGATCTACCTCTTTATCGCGAGCATATTCAACGATTTGGTCTGTTGCATAACGGTATGCATCACCATTGTCCATTAACGTTGTAATATCCTTGAACTGTATACCAGGTTTTGGCCAATCAGGAACGATTGTTACGAATTTCTTTAAATCCATCTTCTATTTTCCTCCTATGAATGAACAGTGCATTGCTTGGTTAGATGCTGATCAAACCACACTTTTAATTGTTTATATGAAGAATATAAAAACAAGTTTTCAAGCATCACTTGCTGTTGCTTTTTACGATAAGTTGGAGACTCTTCAAAGTCCCTTTTTTTCGCTGCATGGTTTAATGCGATAAAACCCTTGTCTATTGTAACAAATTCTAAGTCAAAAAACACCTGTGATATGAAATCTACCGTTTCTTTTGACCAGCCTCGATGCTTGGCAATATCTTCTGCATGTTTTCTAAGATCAAATGATCCTTTTTTGGCAAGTAATGCGTAAAACCATTTAAAGTGTTCCCTCGTCGGGATGGTAGAAAAGAAATGATTCTCCTTTTGATAGAAGGAAGCATAGATTCGCTCAGGTGTACTGGTTTGTAATAAAGTGGACAGGTGCTCTTCCTCAGATGGAATATCAAGGATTACAACATACTTCCCTGTCAAATCCATATCAGCATTCTCTATAAACATACTTGCATATGGTCGTAACTCATCATGGAGATTTATTTCTTCCAAAGTATTTTCATTAAAATATAGGATGTGGAGTTTTTCCTTATCTATTCCATTTAATGTTTGATTTAACTGTTTAATGGAACGGATATCAAAAAGCTGCCAATCTGTCACTCTGATATCTTTTAAAAATAGTTGCGGCTTACGAAAATTGTTCCACTCATTTATAGAAAGCTCTCCTAAAACGTCAAGGGATGCCCCTGGAGAGACATGGTGATAGGTTTCCCCAAAGCCAAAACCTACGCAATCAAGGGAACTTCCTTCCTGTTCGATAACTAATTTCAGGTGATTGCTTTTGTTTCCAATCTGACGAATTTGCTGTGGCAGTACACCTTTTACTAGCACTTTCGGTTTCGGATTGGCCACACCGAATGGGGCAAGCATTTCCAACTGCTCTATTGTAGCAAGTGTTACCTCACCCACCGTGCATTCGATATCCACTTCAGTAATAGGCGTAAAATCTTCTTCTGTCAGGATTTCTAATGCCTTTTGATTCATTCTTTGTCTGAGATCATTTACATCTTCTATTTTCACAGTCATCCCGGCTGCCATTGGATGTCCTCCAAAATGAGGCAAAATATCCCGGCATTCCGAAAGGTTTTCAAAGAGATCAAAGCCTGCGATGGAACGGGCAGAACCTTTTGCCAACCCTTTATCCTCATCAAAGCTAAGTACGATGGTCGGTCTGTAAAAGCGATCCACAAGGCGTGATGCGACAATCCCGATCACTCCCGCATTCCAATTAGTTCCCTCCACAATAATAAAACCATTATCTTCAGGCGGGTATTTCTCTTCCACCTGTTGAATGGCTTCTTCGGTAATTTGGGTCACAATTTGCTGTCTCTCTTTGTTGTAACTTTCCATTTCCTCCGCAAGCATTTTGGCTTCTTCCAGATCATTTGTCATGAGAAGATGAACTGCCGGGTCTGCATTATCCAGGCGTCCCACCGCATTGATTCTCGGTCCGATCGAAAACCCTACTGTCTCTTCTGTTACCGTATGCAATTCCACTCCGCATTTTTGAAGAAGCGCCTTCAGTCCGACACGTGTGGTCTGTTGCATCTTTTTGATACCTTTAGACGCTAGTAATCTATTCTCGCCGACTAACGGGACCAAATCAGCAATAGTTCCGATGGCCGCCACATCAAGAAGGTGCTCCGGGTTTTTCCCTAGTAGTGCATGTGCTACCTTGTAGGCAACCCCAACGCCAGCCAGATCATCAAATGGATAGGAGCATGTTTCTTTTTTAGGGTGAATGATTGCATAAGCATCAGGCAATTCGGGTCCTGGCTCATGGTGATCGGTGATGATAAGATCCACCCCTAGTTCTTTCGCCACTTTAGCCTCATAGAGGGCGGAGATTCCTGTGTCGACTGTGATAATGACAGAATATCCGTTTTCTTTTGCTTGCTTGAAGGCATTTTCATTTGGTCCGTATCCTTCTGTAAAGCGGTTTGGGATATAAAAATCAACCAGTGCACCGACTTCTCGCAAAGCAGTCACCATGACGGTGGTAGAGCTGACTCCATCTGCGTCATAGTCGCCAAACACAAGGATCTTCTCTTCTTTTGCAATCGCTTGATTTACTCTTTCTACAAGCTTGTCCATATCTTCCATTAAAAAAGGATCATGAAACTCTTGATCATTTGTATATAAAAATTCTTTTGCTGCATCTATCGTGTCAAACCCTCTGTTTACCAAAAGGGTAGCAATAAGAGGGGCAATATCCAAAGATTCTGCTAGTTGATCAACCAGCTCTGTATTCGATTCACTTACATTCCATCTCGATTTAGAAGCTAACACACTAATTCCTCCCTTAGCCTATCTAATTATACAAGAGAGTTGTATTAGCTTCAATGGGTGTAAAAAAGGTACCTGACCCCAAAAACAAGCATTGAAGATTCTTTCTACACACACTGCTGGGGTCTGGTACCGCCCTTAAGCTCTTGGTACCACCCTTAATCTCTTCTATACACTCAACAAAAAAACACAGGTCCACTATCTCGACCTGCGTCTCTCCCCAACTGAACCTAACGTATTTTCCTTATCCTCAACCACATGTTCGCCCGCAGCTGTTTCCCCAGAAACACCAACATGCTTCTGCTGCATCTGCCGTTTAACTTTGATCACCTGATAGATCCCGATAGACCCGGCAATCACAATACCCATCAAAGTCGAAAATAAAATGACTAACACCAACGGCCATTCCGCTGTACCGAATAAGTAATTCACTTCGACAGGCGCTACATTCAATACCGCAAAAATGGCGACTACGATTGTGAAAAGAACACCTGCTAAAAGATACCATTGTGTCTTCAATTTAAACTCCCCCTTCTGAAATTATTCATAGTATGGATTGATATGCACGAACACATCCTGAACTTCTCTATTTTCAACGAGTTTCGCCTTCACGTTTTTACCTATTTTATGACCATCTTCCACCGTAATGTATGGATCAACGGAAATTTTTAAATCAATGATGACATAGTGACCATGTTCCCTTGCATGAAGGCTGTCAATTTTCATCACACCAGGTACAGTTAAAACAACTTCACGAAATTCTTCTGTATCTTCCTCATGCATGACATGGTCCATCGTATTGTGAATAGATTCCGAACCAAGCTGCCAGGAAATCTTTATAATCATGATAGCTACCACTATCCCGGCAACCGGGTCAAGATATACTAACCAATCAACTCCGATATACCCTCCCAAGACAGCACCGGCAATACCTATTAGAGCTGCGATGGAGGAGAAGACATCTGATCTATGTTCATATGCATTGACGATGATGGCGTCACTCTTTATTCTTTTTCCCAAATTGTACTTATATCGAAACATTATTTCTTTAACGATGATGGAAAAGACAACGACATAAATAGCTAAAACTTTTGGTGCCTGGATTGGTTCAAAAAAAGCCTGAAAAGACGATTTACCAATTTCAAACCCGACAATCAATAAAAGAACCGCGACAATAATGGCAGCAATATTCTCCGCCTTGCCATGTCCATATGGATGATCTTCATCAGGTGGTTGCTTGGCTGCCCTTAAACCTATGTATACTGCCAAAGATCCTGCAACATCAGATGCAGAGTGAACCGCGTCCGCAACAAGTGCCCGACTGTTGGCAACTACTCCAGCCCAAGCTTTTAATCCGGCCAATACAATGTTACCGACCACCCCGACCAATGCTGCAAATTCGGCCTTCTTAAATCGCTCATTATGTTCCATTACGACACCCCTTTGCATTCTCTACTTTCTATTGTACCCGAAATAAGGCAAATCCTTCTAAAAAACATAGAAATAAAAATGTCACAGCGCATGTATCTTACGCTGTGACAACTCTCATTATACTTCTGGCTCCGGATCTTCTACAGAAGCTTTTTTAGGTCTACTAATTTGTTTGTATTTCCATTTCATCCATAGCTGTGCTGCAATGAATAAAGAAGAATACGTACCGACAATCAACCCTACCAATAACGCGATGGAGAAGTTGGTAATCGACTCACTGCCGAAAATAAGCAAAGCGATAACCGCAATTACAACAGTCCCTACGGTATTGATAGATCTAACGAAGGTTTGTTGCAAACTCTTATTCACGATTTCTTCAAGGTCTTCATATGTTTTAACCCGCTTTTTCTTTTTCAGATTCTCACGGATTCGGTCAAACGTAACTATCGTATCATTGATCGAGTAACCGACAATGGTCAACAGGGCTGCAATGAAGGTGATATCCACTTCTAGTCTTGTTAAACTGAAGAACGATACAATAAAGAAAGCGTCATGGAACAATGCCACAATGGCAGCAAGTGCAAACATCCATTCAAATCGGATGGTTACATAGATGATGATTCCAACAGCCGCTATCAGAATGGCAAAGAAAGCATTCCTTGCAAGTTCTTGACCAACAGTTGGAGAAACCGTGCTAACACTTGGTTCCGAGCCGTATTTATTTTGCACATACTCTTTAACTTCCGCTATCTCTGTTTGTGAAAAATCATCCACATATCTTGCAACAGCAATTTCATTATCATTTCCTGCAAGAACCACATCTTTTGGTTCTAAACCAATGGAAGCCAGTTCTTCTGTAATTTCCTCAGCTGTCAGGCTTGTCTCACTTAAAATTTCTACCCTTGTTCCACTAGCAAAATCAATTCCAAGGTTCAAGCGGAAGACAGCAAGCACTATAATCCCGGCAACAATCAAAGCACCTGAAAGCATAAAGAACTTTTTACGATGCTTCAAGAAATCCCAATTTTCAAATCGGTTAGGTGGCTCCGTATTTTCATCTGTCATA